>WGMG01000006.1:1339925-2009888 GCA_016125185.1 Armatimonadota bacterium
CGGCGATCCCTTAGCGCAAAAGGTGTTTAAGGAAGCGTTTACCGGTTCCGCTCAAAAACCGATGATCATCGCCACGATCGAAGCCAGCAACGCGCCTGGCTCGCCCGAGGTTCAGTACTGGCTGAATTGGGTGGGATACTGGGCGGCTCGGAGTTATATTGGCGTCTTTGGCTATATGGACATCTGGATGAACGCCTCCGGCAAGGCCATTCGGGACACGGACCCCAACTGGCTGTACAAGGGCATTCTCGCCTTCATCGCCGTCGGCAAGCTCGCTTTCCTCGTCTATCTGCGAAATAAATGGAAGGAAGTCCCCAGGGCCATATGGGTCGGGTTGCTGATCGCCGTTCTCACCATTTTGCTGTTCATCGGCTTCAACATGACCTACTTCCAGGCCCAAGGGCGATACCTCTTGCCCGCCTTGGCTCCGGCCGCCATTGTGCTCGGCATCGGATGGGGCATGATCTTTCGGTCTAAACTAATCCCGGCACTCCTGGTCGTTGTTCTAGTTTTTGGCGGTACATCGGTGTACGCATTGAGTCAACTTTCGTCCGAATTTGCCGCACGCCAGTCCGGGTCGCTGTCACCTCGATAGCGCCTTGCGCGTCACACTAAGAGGAAGTGGTGTCGATTTATTTAGAAGGTGCCGGCAATTACGATGAGGACGCGATCCTGGTCGAGCGTTTTGTCGCGGGTGAAAAGACCGCCTTCGAAGACCTTTACCACAAGTACTACAACAAAGTTTTCTCGCTCGCCAAGGGCGTGATGATCCTCGAAGAAGAAGCGATCGACGTCACGCAAGAGGTCTTTGCCCTCGTCTACCGAAACCTCCACCGCTTCAATCGCCAAGCTAAATTTTCAACGTGGCTGTTCCGAATTACTATTAATCGAAGCATTCAGGAGTCCCGAAAGCGACGATTCAAGCACAAGCACGTTGAACTCATCGAAGCGGCCGAAAGCGTCGCCCCGGAAGCGCCGGAGCACGACGACCCACGAATTCAGGCCGCGATGGAGAAGCTCACCCCTCAAGATCGCGCCATCATCATCCTATTCTATTGGCAGGAGCAAACTCTCCAGGAGATTGCCGAGTCGATGGACATCAACCTGAACGCCGCCAAGACAAGGCTGTATCGCGCCCGTGAGCGTTTCCGAATCTTCTTCGAAAAGGAGACTGGCCATGATTCCTAGAGAAATCGACGAATTGATGTGGACCATCGCGGAAGGTGGTAATTCCGAGGCCATTTCCGAATTTGGAGATCGCTATCCCAACCTTCGCGAAGAGCTTCTGAAGCGGATTCGAACTGTAAATGCCTTAAAGTCTGGTGGTCGCAGCGTGCCAAGTGGGAAGGTTCCAACCTTCAACAACACTCGCGTCCAGCCTTTCAATTGGCGAATCGTCTTTGCCACTCTCGGACTCACCATTCTCGTCATGGCCAGTTACGGCCTTTGGCGAGCGACCTCGCATCCTCAGTCGGCACCAGTCGTTCCGCCGGTGAACGTCAACGAGCCCCAGCTTCCCCAAGCAAACATCGCGATTCAACCGGGCAGCGCCGAACCTCAACCTCGACCCAAGAACAACGCGCCGATCAACTCACCCGTTGTTCCCAATGTCGAGCCCGATGTTCCCGCTCAGCAAGCTACGAGCGTCAAGCTGGAATCAGCCACTTTGCACGCAGCGATCACACTGATCGCCGAAGCCGGTGGGATGAAAGTCACCATCGCTCCCGGAACGCCAAATCCGACGGTTAAGATCGATTTCGAGGACATGACCCCTTTGGACATGCTGAAAAAGCTCGGTCAAGACTACGCCTTCAACACGCTGATGGACGGCGACCACGCCATTCTCGTCATCCCCAAGAAGGACGAGGACGACGAACTAATGACCAACGAAACCCGTTGACGAAAAACCCGTCGTCGGCTATAGTTGAAAAATTCATGCGAATCCAACGGTATTCGGACGTCATCGAGAAGATCAGCGAGAAGGCGTTCTACTTTTTCGTGGGCGCCGTTTTCAGCGGCGCTTTCGGCGCATTACTCTTGCGGTACCGGGGAGACGGCATGTTTCTTGGCCTTGCCTGGGTTCTGATTCTCGCCGCCATTGGGATGCTGGCGTACGGCCTATTTGTCGCCTTCACCACGACCAAAGTGACGAGTTTTTCTATCGAGTGTCCAATCTGCACAGAAGTGAACGAGCTCACCGAGAAGCCAGAAGATGACGATATCACCTGCGTTGCCTGTAACCACCGCATTCCGATTCGCGACGGCCAGGTTCTGCCCGTCATGCAGGTCCGGTGCGGTTTCTGCAACTCACTGAACTATTACAGCGACAAAACCGACCTGCTGATCTGCGAAACCTGTAACCACGAAATTCCAATTCACCAGGAAGAGGGCAAGCCGGTCAAGCATCTGCCGAAAGGATTTGCGGTCGTCGATGACAACATGCTTTATGAGTTGGTCCTTCTCGATGCAGGCAAAGGCGGTGAAGATGTGGTTAAGACTTTGCAGTCGATGCTAGCCCTCAACCGCAACCAGGTGAAGGACCTTTTGGAGGAGGTGCCCGTCACACTTCTGCAGGGAATCACCCGCATGAAGGCGGACATGCTGACCGCTCAATTGACCGTTCATGGGGCCAAAGCCGAGGCCCGACAGATCGACCAATAAGTCCTGTTGCACTTTGGCACGGGCTTTGCTAGGTACAATAGTCGCAAAGTCCGGGTCAGCGGCCAAGTGCTTCACGCACGGAAGCGTTTGATTTCAGGTGGTAAGAAACCATGAAGTCACTTCAGCTCGCAAAAGGGCGTGCTCTTAGCACACCAACTCGTTTACGCCTATTAGGCATATTTGTTCTGGGTCTCCTCTCTTCGTTCGCGTTTGCGGGCGAAGGCGAAAATGTCCATCTACAATTCGCATCGTCCGACAACACGACGCTCATTATCGCGGCCGTGCTCGGCCTCCTTGGCATCTTCATGGCCGCATTCCTTGGAAAAGGAATCGCGAGCGAGGATCGAGGAAGCGAAGGGATGCGCGAGGTCCAAGACGCTATCGAGTCTGGTGCGCGCGCCTATTTGAAGAAGCAGATCAACATGATGGCACCATTCATCGTCATCCTTGCGATTCTGCTGTTCCTCCTCTACAAGGGTTCCCACGGCAACTGGGCATTGGGTGTCTCGATCACCTTCATCCTTGGTGTCGTTTCGAGCTACATGTCCGGTTTTGCAGGCATGATCATGGCCGTCAAGGGCAACGCCCGAGTGGCCGCCGCCGCATTGACCAGCAACAAGAAGGCTCTCGAAATCGCCTTCAAGTCCGGCTCGGTGGCCGGCTTGATGACGGTCGGTATCGGCCTCTTCTTCTCCTCGCTGATCCTGCGCTTCGCTCCGGCTAACGCCATCATCCTGCTCATCGGCTACGGATTCGGCGGCTCGCTCGCCGCCCTGTTCATGCGCGTTGGCGGTGGTATCTACACCAAGGCCGCCGACGTCGGCGCGGACCTGGTCGGAAAGGTCGAGCAGTCGATGCCGGAAGATTCTCCGCGCAATCCAGCCACCATCGCCGATAACGTTGGAGACAACGTCGGTGACTGCGCCGGTATGGCCGCCGACGTATTCGAGTCGTACGAAGTCATGCTCGTCGCCACCATCGTTCTTGGTGCGGCGACCGCTTCCGTCCTCGACGCTTCCGTCTGGCCCAAGCTCATCGTTTTCGCCCTCGCCGCATGCGGCATTGGCATTGTCGCCTCGATCATGGGCATCCAGTTCGTGAAGGGTAGCGACGACGTCGAGACCGACCCGCTGAAGCCAATTCTTACTGGTTTCCGCATCACCGCTCTGCTCGCCGGTATTGGCACCGCGATCCTCGCTGCCGTTCTGCTGAAGGACGTCAACGTTCAGGAATTGGTCACCCAGCAGGCTGCAAACGTTCGTCTCACCAAGAAGATCGTCGCCATCCGCGACGACTACGCCAAGCAGAAAGGCATCGACAAGACCGCGGTTCAGGCCAAGGACCTGTTGAGCGACGAAAAGATCAAGGCGCTTGGCTTTACTGACAAGGACGAGAATCGTCTCTCTTCGGCTCTGTTCACGACCCCGGACATGCTGAAGAACGACGCCGCCCTCGAAGGCTACCGAGAGGTTTCGGCCGACGATATCAAGAACGTTGCCTTCCCGGCGCTGAACTATGCGGTCGAAAAACCGCAAACCGACGCCACCGCGCCATCGTCCAAGACGGAGTTCATCACCGTCGCCGACATGTTCAATCCGACCAAGGATCCTCTTGTTGCCGCCAAGCTGACGGTTCACCAATCGGCCCCAGCCCAAAACGGACAACCCGCCCGATCGGCCGACCAGGTCGTCTGGGTGAGTGGCGCGACGGTCAAGGACCTGAACGAGCAGCTCGACAAGGCCCAAAAGGCCGCCATGGCTCAGGGCGGTTCGCTCAAGATTGACGTGGACAAGGATCACATCCTCCCCATCAAGCTGTTCTACAACCAGCGCGACGACAAGTTTGCGATGGTCGCAGGCATCGGCGTTGACAAGCCGGAAATGTTCCAGACGATGTTCCCATACGCTTTCTTCCGAAAGTCGGTATCGGACATGGAGTCGATCAGCGGAAAGATCAAGGTCGATCCGAAGTCGGCTACGATGCCGGAAAGCGTTTCCTTCGATTCCGCCGCCGCAATGGTGGTGGCCAAGGCTGAGTGGTGGAGATTTGCGCTCGCCCTCATCTTTGGAATCATCATGGCGATGGGCATCGAAGCGCTCACCAACTACTACGTCGGCACCTCCAAGCGACCGACCAAGGAAGTGGCGGGCGTAGCCACCACCGGCCCGGCTCCGATGATCATTCAAGGCTTTGCCTACGGTGCCGAATCCAGCGTCTTCATGGTCATCGCCATCGTGATTGCGCTCATGGTGCCGCTCTTCCTCTTCCCTGCCGCCACCTTCGGTTCGATGGTGCTTGGCTTCTACGGAATCGCTCTGGTCGGCCTCGGCCTTCTCACAACCACTGGCTACATCCTGGCGATGGACACCTTTGGCCCGATCTCGGACAACGCCCAAGGCGTCTTCGAGATGAGCGGCGAAAGCCATAACGAGTACGGTTCGAAGTCGCTTCAGCGTCTCGACGCCGCTGGCAACACGACTAAGGCTCTCACCAAGGGCTTTGCCATCGCTACTGCGGTCGTAGCCGCGGTCGCCCTGTTCCAGTCGTACGTTGGCGCAGGTCAGCTTGAGAGCATGGGACTTCGCATCGACGTTCCCGAGATCTTCATGGGTCTCCTGATCGGTGCCGCCGCTCCGTACCTCTTCAGCTCCTTCGCAATCAACGCGGTTGGACGTTCGGCGTTCGAACTCATCCATGAGGTTCGCCGCCAGTTCAGGGAGAATCCGAAGATTCTGACCGGAACCGACAAGCCGGATTACGGCCGATGCGTCGAGATCGTCACCGCTGCCGCTCAGCGCGAACTGCTCGGCCCGGGCATCCTCGCCATCTGTCTCCCGATCGCGGTCGGCTTTGGCTTCAGCCTTCTGCCCGGCACGCCGGTTACCATCGGCGACCACGTCTACAACCTCAAGGGCGCGCAAGCTCTGGGCGGATTCCTCGCCGGTGCCATTGCTAGCGGCCAGTTGATGGCTGTCCTCCTCTCCAACTCGGGCGGTATGTGGGACAACGCCAAGAAGCTGATCGAAGACGGAATGTTCGGCGGAAAAGGAACGGAAGCCCACCGCGCGGCCGTCGTTTGCGACACCGTAGGCGACCCGTTCAAGGACACGGCTGGTCCGGCCCTGAACCCGCTCATCAAGGTCATGAACCTCGTTGCTCTACTCATCGTCGGCGTCGTGATCGAAAGCTCGATCAGCGTAGCGATCCGAGGAGCGGTAACCGCGGTTGCGATCGCACTGCTCGTGTTCGCATTCTGGCGAAGCAAGCAGGGTTCACTGGCCGACAAAATGCAGCACATGAACGACTAAGGGTTCCCTTACCAACCCTTCCAGAGCCCAGAGCCAACCGGCCCTGGGCTCTTTTTCGTGGTATCCTCTCGGACGATATGGCAGAGCTTCTAGCCCGTGCCCTCGTTCGAGACGTTCCCGACTTCCCGAAACCAGGCATCCTATTCAAAGACATCACGCCCATCCTCGAAGACCCTGCGGCCTTCCAAGAAGTCATCGACCTCTTGAGCAAAGACGCTATCGCCAAAGGGGCGGAAGTGATCG
The DNA here is from genome assembly GCA_016125185.1 of Armatimonadota bacterium. Classification (NCBI taxonomy): domain Bacteria; kingdom Bacillati; phylum Armatimonadota; species Armatimonadota bacterium. The sequence goes on from WGMG01000006.1 coordinate 1,346,138, forward strand.
TCGGAATCGAGAGCCGAGGTTTCGTTTTCGGAACTCCGATCGCTCTCCAGTGCAAACTCCCGTTCGCCATGGCCCGCAAGCTTGGCAAACTTCCCTACGACCGCATCACCGAGGAGTACGCACTTGAGTACGGCACGAATACCGTGGAAATGCACGTCGATGCGATCAAGCCGGGTCAGAAAGCCTACATCGTCGATGACCTCTTGGCAACCGGTGGAACCGCCGGAGCCGCAAGCCGCTTGGTCGAAAGACTGAAGGGCGAGGTGATTGGCTTCGGTTGTCTGATCGAGCTCGGCTTCCTCGACGGTCGCAAGGCCCTGCCTGATCTCCCCATCACCGCGCTGATGGAGTACTAACCATGAAACGAGTTCTCTCCCTTTCGCTCATTGCCGCCGCCGCATTCGCCCTGGCCGTCGAATCCGTCACGCCTTCCGACATCGTAAAGTCCCCGGACAAGTTCGACAAGAAGGAAGCCACCGTGGTTGGCTTCGTCAAGAAATTCAAGGCCCGCACTTCGAAGGCTGGCAACGACTACTTCATTTTCGACCTGACCAAAGGCGGAGACAAGATCGCCATCTACGGCCACGGCAAGCTAGAAAAGGACCTGAAGGACGGCGACAAGGTCGAAGTCAAGGGCATCTTCACCAAAGAGAAGACCGTCGGTCAATCGACCTTCAAGAACGAACTGGACTGCTCCGGCAAGCGCGGCGAAAAGCCGAACCTCAAAGTCCTAAAGTAATTCCTTATGTCGGCCCCGCGTCTGTTCGCAGTAATGGGGCCGACAGCCTCTGGTAAGTCTCATCTCGCCGAGGAGATTGCGAGCCTCCTCGACGCCCCCATCCTCAACGCCGACGCGTTCCAAATCTATCGGGGTATGGATATCGGTACCGCCAAGCCTAATGATCGTGAGCGGTATCACCTGCTCGACCTCAAGAATCCCAATGAGGACTTCGGCGTTGGCGAATTTGTAATCCTCGCTGCCGACCTCCTCCGGCATTTTTTTGATCAAGGTCGTGACGTAGTGATTTGCGGTGGAACCGGACTTTACGTTCGGGCCCTCTTGGAAGAATACAAGGATCTCATGCCGGCGCCATCTGAGGCCCTTCGCCGCGAGATTGGCTCTCTCAGTCTGGACGAAGCTCTCGAGCGCCTACAAAAGGCTGACCCCGATGAAGCCGTTCGAATCGATGCCAAGAATGAAATTCGGGTCAAGCGAGCCCTCGAAAAACTGACCGGAGGTCAAACCCCGATTCAATTTAGCTTGCCCCCCTTTCTCACTACAAAAATCGCAATCATCCCGCCCGTGGAAATTTCACGTACAAAAATCATGCAACGGACAAAAGAAATGATTCAAAATGGCTGGGTAGCCGAAGTTAATGAATTGATTAGTCAAGGCTATGGACCAGGAGACCCAGGATTCCGGGCCCTTGGGTACGAAGCCATCGCGCAGTACGTACAAGAGGGTGGGGATGAACTGGAATTGGTCCAGAAGATCGAGTTAGATACGGTAAAGTATGCAAAACGTCAAAGGACGTGGTTGCGGGCTGAACCTAACTTGACTGTTTTTAATGAAGCCTCCGAGGCATTGGACGCCGTCGAGCGACAAGTTCGAGGAGGTTATTACGAAGGATAAGAAAGACAAGATGGGCAAGGCAATAAACCTGCAAGATATGTTTTTGAACCAGGTCCGAAAAGAAGGAGTTGGCGTTACCATTTACCTCACGAATAGTGTCCAGTTGCGTGGACATGTTCGAGGCTTCGATGCATTTACGATCCTGTTGGATAGCTCCGGCAAACCCACCCAGCTCGTTTACAAGCATGCGGTAGCAAGCATCGTTCCCACGAAGACCGTTGGATCCTATAAGTCGCCTAGCGAAATGGATCATAACGAATCAGAAGATTGAACCTGAAATTCACCAAAATGCACGGAATCGGAAACGATTTCGTGCTGATCGACACCATTCGGGACGGGGAGCCCGAGGGTGATTTGATGACTTTGGCTCAGAAACTTTGCGACCGGCGCTTCGGAATTGGAAGCGACGGGCTGATTCTCGTCGAGAACCCAGACAGCAGTCTCACCATGCGGATGTTCAATCCGGATGGATCGGAAAGCGAGATGTGTGGCAACGGCCTACGCACCTTCGCCCGGCTCTGTCACGACCGCGGTTACGGCGGAGACTCTTTTCCTGTCGCCACTGGCGCAGGAACTCTGCAAGTCACTTTCCACGACGATCAGACGGTTTCCGTGAACATGGGTCCCGCCATCCTTTCCCCCGAAGGGATCGGCATGACTGGCGTCACCGGATCAACGTTCGTCGGCCAGGACATCGGCAAGGGGCAGTTTGGAACCGCAGTTTCGATGGGCAACCCACACCTAGTGATCCTCGTCGAGGTTATCTCCAAGATTGAACTGGAAGTCGAAGGTCCCCGGCTAGAGCGGCATGCCTTCTTCCCCAAGCGCACCAACGTTCACTTCGTACAGATCGACTCAAGCGATGAGATTTCGATGCGAACGTGGGAACGCGGAGCGGGGCCAACCCTGGCCTGCGGAACCGGAGCCTGCGCCTCGGCAGTCGCGGCTTACCTGAACGGCAAGACCGGACGAAAGGTGAAAGTGAATCTGCCTGGAGGCAGCTTGAACGTCGATTATCAGGACGACGGAACCGTCCTCATGCGAGGACCAGCGGAGTATAGCTTCGAGGGATCGTTAAGCGACCCGCTTTAGCGCCGAATAAAGCTTGTCGCGCGAATCGTCGAAGAAGTCCATAAACTCGATGCCGTTGCTCTTCCCTTCCACGTTTTCGTGGACGACGAGGCCAAGCGCTCGAATCTGCTCTCCGTCGATCTCACATTTGAATTCGACCAGCGAATCCTTGGCCAGCGGCGGGTCCATGGAAATCCAAGCCCCACCCAGACTCAGATCCTTGGTTTCGCCCTGACAGACCGAGATGACGGTCGATGTCTGGACATCGGAAACGGATCGAAGGCTCACCGGCACATGCACTGCATACCGAGGATAAACTCGTCGGTCGACTTCTTTCAAATTCGTTCGGCGAATCTCGAGAACGTTGCCCGACTTCCACGGCATCGTTCCGACCGCCTCAGCCTCACCCTTCAAAACATCCACGCCTCGGTGCCAAACCAGCACAACCGGAAGCGGATACTTCAGATCGAGAATGCGTAAATCCTTCGTAAAGAGATAGAGCGGTGCCTCGCTCGTCACAAGACAGCTGACCGCCATCGGTCGACCCTCAATCATAAATGCCACGACGACCGTGCTATCGATCGGCAAATATTTCGAGACTTCTTGCTTAGACACGCTGTAAGTATCGGAAGCGCAAGAAAAACCCTGTAGGGAAATATCAGAATTTTTCCGACTGCGCGCGCTCTAATTCTCGGCGAGTGTCCTTCTTGGCGATGGACTCCCGTTTATCGTACTGAGCCTTGCCCCTTGCCAGGGCGATTTTCACCTTGGCTTTGCCGTTTTTGAAGTAGATCTCCAAGGGCAGAATCGAGAAACCTTTCTCTAGCGCCTTGCGCTCCAAAACCAGAATTTCTTTCTTGTGCATCAACAGCTTTCGCTCGCGGCGTCGCTCGGGCTGAAAGTTCGAACTGTACTTGTATGGCTCGATGTCCAACTGAAAGAGCCAAAGCTCTTCGTTGACGATGCGACAATAGGCGTCAGTAAGGTTGGCGCGTCCGTTATACAGGCTTTTGACCTCGCTCCCGGACAGCACGATTCCCGCCTCTTGCTCGTCGAGGATGTGGTAATCGAACCTAGCCTTGCGATTCTGGATCGTCTTCGGCCCCGAGGGTTCTTGCTTGGTTTTGGACTTCGCCATCCCCGTAAGTGTACTTTGTGGGAGCAAATTGGCACGATTTTGGGTAATTTCTAATGATATGACGCGATATGCGTACCTGCTTCTCGCCGCCGCCCTGCTTGGTGGCTGCACGACCGACAAAGGAGCGAGCAACAATGCGGCTCCCGAAGCGAACAACGCTCCGGTTCCAACCTCTGCGGAATCGCTAAAAGTCGGCATCAAGGATATCGTCGAAGGCAAGGGCAAGCCGATCGCTAACGGCGACACGGCCATCGTGTTCTACATCGGCAAGCTGACGAACGGAAAGCAATTCGACGCCAACATGAATGAGGACTACACGCCCAAGTCCGACAAGGAACCTTTTGCGGTTCAGGTCGGCATGGGTCAGGTCATCAAGGGCTGGGAAGAAGGCCTGATCGGTGCAAAGGAAGGCGGCGTTCGCCAACTCCATATCCCGTGGCAGAAAGCTTATGGCGCCGAAGGTCAAGGGGCGACGATCCCGCCGAAGGCTGACCTCAACTTTACGATTAAGATTCAGACCGTCTACCACGCCGGTGAGGCGCCGCAAATCTTTGCGAACGACATCAAGGTCGGAAGCGGACCAGCCGTCACTCCGAATAGCACGGTCACCTTCACCTACGTAGGCAAGCGCCTGAACGGTCAGATTTTCGACGACCAGACGCGAAAGCCGCTGGTTCAGCCGGTTTCCAACCTCATCCCCGGATTCAAGGAAGCCATCATCGGTATGAAGCCAGGCGGACGACGACTGATCAAGTGGCCCCCGGGATCACCAAACCCAACCGGCATGATCCCCGGCAATCAACCGGTCGAGTACACCATCGACATCATTGCCGTCAAGTAAGCCTCTCAAAAGCCTCGAAGCCAAACTTCGGGGCTTTTTTGTGCCTCTTGGAACTCCCAGGCGGGGTTAAATCGAAAGTGCATTAGGTGAATTCACTTTGAAACAGACCGTCTCTCTCCTGCTCGTCCTCGCCATGACCGCCGCCTTCGCTCAAAAAGGCAACTTTAAGAAGCTCACGACCAAAGACCTCAAGAAGGGCTCTGGCCGCGCCGCCAAGAAAGGCGACTCCGTCACCGTTCTCTACATCGGCAAGTTCAAAGACGGAAAGGTCTTCGACTCCAACATGGACGACAAGTACAAGCAAAAGCAGGGGAGCGAGCCGTTCACCCTCACGCTAGGAGCAGGTCAAGTCATCAAGGGCTGGGACCAGGGTCTTGTTGGCGCAAAGGCAGGCATGGTCCGCGAACTGCACATTCCTTACAGCCTGGGCTACGGCGATCGGGGCGCTGGCGGCGTGATTCCGCCCAAGACGGACCTCGTCTTCGTCGTCAAGGTCCTCAAGGTCCAAGCCGGGTCCTAAGGCAAGTAGATCGCCTAGTGGAAGTAACTCGCCCCATTGATATCGATCACGACGCCGCTGAGGTAGCTAGCGGCGTCGCTGAGTAGGAAGCTGGCCGTCGCCGCGCAATCCGCCGGCGAGGCCATCCGTCCCATCGGGATCGTGGCGAGAATTTCCTTCAGCCGATTGTCCATTCCGTCTCGCGCCATCGAGGTATCGACCCAGCCTGGCGCGAGGCCGAAGAACTCGATTCCTGAATTGGCATATTCGACCGCCAGGCTCCTTGTAAGGTTGATCAGCGCGGCCTTGGAAGCCGCATAGAAGGCGGCATTCGCCTCACCCCGGAAGCCAACTCGACTAGCGACGTTCAGCACCTTCCCTTTGCCTCGCCCTTCGAAGTCCTGCAGAGCGGCGTAGATCAGTTCGGTTGGCGCTTCGAAGTTCACGCGCGTCATCTCGTTTCGGACCTTCTGCCAGGTGGCCGCATCCGAGCCAAACGGGCTCTGGATGTATACGCCGGCATTGTTCACCAATGCGTCGATGGGAGCCATCTCGCGAGCAGAGAGCCATAGTTTCTCCGTCTCTTCGGGACTGCGCAGATCGGCCTTCACCACACCCAGGCAGGCGTCTCCCAACGACTCGGCCAATACATGTGCTTCGGTCACCCCGTTCGTACAGTGCAAAATCACCTGCCAGTCATCGTGAACTAATTGTCGAGCGATCTCGGCTCCGATTCCCCGGGAGCTTCCCGTCACCAGAGCGGTCTTTCCATTCATCTAGACAAAAGTTTACAATCCAGACGGAAACCTTGGATACCGAGCAACGTATAAACTAGCAACATGAAGTTGCCGTCCGTTTTAGTTGGGGTTCCGTGCTGTGCGATTGTCGGCTTCGGACTCTTTGGGTTCGCCAAGAACGGCGATCAAAAGACGAAGGTCGCACCGGTTGTGCCGGTGGTCACAGTTCCCGACAAGGTTACCTACGCCGAGAACGTCGCTCCGATCCTGGACAAGCACTGCACCAAGTGCCACCACGACGACGCCGTTGCGCCGTTCTCGCTGGTTGGTTACGACAATGCCAAGCGGCAAAGTGCAATGGTTGCCAACTCGGCCAGCGACAAACGAATGCCACCCTGGAAGGCGGTCCACGGCTACGGCGATTTCCTCGACGAGAACCGGCTGACTGACACCGACATCGCGATCTTGAAGAAGTGGGCCGAGACGGGATCGAACCGCGGCGATGCCGCCAAGGAACCTAAGCCGCAGGTCTTCAACCCGACCTGGGAGCTCGGCACACCGGATATCGTTCTGCAGGCATCGAAGCCGTTCAAGCTAGAAGCAGAAGGCGACGACGTCTACCGCAACTTCGTCTTCGACCTCCACAACACCGAGCCGGTGTACGTGACGGCGATGGATGTGAAGCCGGGCAACAAGCAGGTGGTTCACCACGTGATCGGCTTCCTCGATGCCAGGGGCCGTTCGGTCACGCTGGAAAAGAACAACAAGGACGGACAGGAGGGCTACACGACTTCCGGCGGTGGAATCGGCGTTCCTCCGAGCGGCGCCCTCGGCGGATGGGCACCCGGCGTGACGGTTCGAAAGACCCCGGCGGGCACCGCGTTTGTGGTCCAACCTGGCACCAAGATCGTGATGCAGGTCCACTATCACAAGGACGGCAAGGAAGAGACCGACCAAACTAAGCTCGGCCTTTATACGACCAAAGTGAAGCCGGAGCGGCAGATGGACATCTACTGGTGCGCCCAGCACTTTTTCAAGATTCCCGTCGGTGCCGCCGACCAAGAAGTTACTTGGCAGGATACGATGCCGGCCGACGCCACCATCTACTACGTGATGCCGCATATGCACTTGCTTGGCAAGTCGATGAAGGCAAAAGTGATCAAGGATGACGGCACCGAGGTTCCGCTCGTGTTCGTTGACCACTGGGACTTCAACTGGCAGTTGATTTACGCGCTAAAGGAGCCGCTCAAGGTGAAGAAAGGCTGGAAGCTGGCGGTCGAAGCCCACTATGACAACTCGGATGATAACCCGTACAAGACGGACCGCCCGGTGACGTGGGGCGAGCAGACGACCGATGAGATGGCGCTCCTGGTTGTGGGCTACACCGCAGAAAGGCCGATCACTATTCAGCAGATGATTCAGCAGAAGCTGAAGGACGGATTCCGCCGAGGCGGCCAGTAACAAAAAAATCCCCCCGGCATTCGCCGAGGGGACCTCTCTCCAGTCTTACTTCTCTTCCTGGAACTCGGCGTCGATGACCTCTTCGCCGTCGGCTTGCCCTGCCGTCTCGCCTGCGGTCGGTTGACCCGCTGCGCTATCGGCATAGAGCTTCTCTGCGATGGCGTGCGACACGGTTTCCAGCGCTGCGTAGGAGGTTTGAATCTCCTCTTCGAAGCCCGCGGTGACGGCCTTGCGGACCGCCTCGATCTTCTCGGTGGCGTCCTGTCGGGTCGCCTCGTCGATCTTGTCGCCCGCGTCCTTCAGCGTCTTTTCCGTCTGGTAGGACAACTGGTCGGCCTTGTTCTTCAGCTCGGCGAGCTCCTGGAACTTGCGGTCGGCCTCGGCGTTCACTTCGGCGTCGGCCACCATTCGCTCGATGTCGTCGCGATTGAGGTTGCCCGAACCGGTGATCGTGATGCTCTGCTTGGCTCCGGTTCCCTTCTCCTGCGCGCTGACGTGCAGAATGCCGTTGGCGTCGATGTCGAAGGTCACTTCGATCTGCGGAACGCGAGCCGGGGCCGGCGGAATGCCCGCCAGGTGGAATCGGCCCAGCGACTTGTTGTCGCGTGCCATCGGCCGCTCGCCCTGCAAGATGTGAATCTCGACTTCCGGCTGGTTGTCCGTCGCCGTGGTGTAGATTCGGCTCTTCTTGGTCGGGATCGTGGTGTTGCGGTCGATCAGCTTGTCGAAGATGCCGCCCTGAGTCTCCACGCCCAGCGAGAGCGGAGTGACGTCGAGGAGGACGATGTTCTTGACTTCGCCGCCGAGAACGCCTGCCTGGATGGCCGCGCCGATTGCGACGACTTCGTCCGGGTTCACCGATCGGTTCGGTTCTTTGCCCGTAAGCTGTTTGACCAGGTCCTGCACCTGCGGCATTCGGGTCGAACCACCCACCATGATGATCTCGTCGATCTCGCTCGCCTTCAGCTTCGCGTCTTCCAGCGCCTGGAAGAACGGCTTCTTGACGCGGTCCATCAGGTCCGAGGTCAGTTCTTCAAACTTGGCTCGGGTCATGGTCATGTCGAGGTGCTTCGGCTCGTTATCGACGGCCGTGATGTACGGCAGGTTGATCTGGGTCGAGGCCTGGCTGGAGAGCTCGATCTTGGCCTTTTCCGCCGCATCGCGCAGTCGCTGGACTGCGGCGGTGTCCTTCAATAGGTCCACGCCCTGCTCCTTCTTGAACTCGCTGGCGAGGTAGTCCACGATCTTGTTGTCGAAGTCGTCGCCACCGAGGTGGCTGTCGCCACTGGTCGATCGCACTTCGAACACGCCTTCGCCCACGTCGAGGATGGAAACGTCGAACGTACCGCCACCGAGGTCGAAGACGAGGATGGTTTCGTTCGCCTTCTTATCCAAGCCATAGGCCAGCGAGGCCGCCGTCGGCTCGTTGATGATGCGAAGGACCTTCAGGCCCGCGATCTCACCCGCGTTCTTGGTCGCTGTTCGCTGGGCGTCGTTGAAGTACGCCGGAACGGTGATGACCGCCTGGTCGACCGTCTCACCCAGATAAGATTCGGCGTCGGTCTTCAGCTTCTGAAGGATCATCGCCGAGACTTCTTCTGGAGTCAAATCTTTGTCGAGGGCCGGAACAAAAGCGACGGCTTGGCCGTTCTTGCCCGCCTTAATCTTATAAGAAATTCGGCTCTGCTCTCCCGAGACTTCGCCGAACTGGTGCCCCATAAAACGCTTGATCGAATGAATTGTATTTTCGGAGTTTGTGACGGCCTGGCGTTTTGCCGGCGCGCCCACCAAGCGCTCACCATTCTTCTTATAGGCGACGACACTGGGACACGTTCGCGCCCCTTCCGCCGTACTGATGACGACGGGCTCACCGCCTTCCATTACTGCGACGACCGAGTTGGTCGTACCTAAGTCAATTCCTACTGTTTTTCCCATTGCTACTTACTATTATGGCATTAAACCACTTGAGTCTTATACGCTCAAGGAGTTTTACGTTTAGGTTACCAGAGGCGTTGCACGATGGGTACGAATCGGTGCGCTTCTTTATAAAAATGTGGACATGTTTCTTTTCCGGGCGATGGGGAATGGCCGAGATCATCACGATTCCATGCCTTAGGGAAATGAGTGTGAAACCCTTCTTAACGCGATGAATCGCGTTGGTGAAAGCGCGGATGAATCCGCGCAGTCCAAATGGGCTCCCATTACTCCCGCCACCGACCCGCCAGAATATCGTCGATCGCCTGAATCTTTGGACTCGTCTTGGTCAGATCGTCGGTCAGGCCCCACGTTCCATACTGGCCGTCGTACCCCGTCGCACCCGCCACAAAATAGTTCATCAGCCCTCCGCCCATCGACCGCCACGTTCGGTAATACTTCAGCAGAATCTGCCGCATCCGAGGGTCGAACTGGGCTTCTTTCTTCCCCTGGATCGAGTTCGGACCGAACGTATCCGGCCCCGCCTCGTACGCCACCAATCGCAAACCGTACTTCTTCAGGTTTGTTGCGTACCAGTCGGCCTTGCAGTAGGTCGGAATCGCGTCCACGACCTTGCTCATGGCGTCCAGTACCTGGTCCTTGGTCAGGTCCTTTTCGTCGTTAGCCTTGCCCAGGTTGAAGTACGGCGCACCGGCGATGGCATAGATGTAGTCCTTCGGCGGGCCATAGTTGTGGTCGATGTAGTTCAGCCCCTGCTCTAGCCAGTTCTCCGGCCACACTACTTGCCCCGCCAGGATCGGCCGCACCGAGTCCGAGAATCGTGCGCCGTACACGTCTTTGAAGATTGCGCGAATCTGCATCAGACGTTTGGCGATGCGCCGAGCGGGCCAAGTCCAATCCTGCCCCTTACCGTCCCAACTGAGGTCCTTGGCGTCCGGCCCCTCGGCCTTGGCGTGGTCCAGGTTGTAGTGCGACTGCTCGAAGCCCCAATTCCAAACCTCGTTGCTGTTCTCCACGTACACATGCAGTTTGGGGTCCAGCCGCTTCTTGCATAGCTCGGCCAGGTTGCGCACATAGTCGTCGTCGGCGTGCTCCGGCACGCAGAACCATGGATCGGCATGCACCAGGTTCGCCAAATCGATCATCGCCTCGTACGGCACACCGCGGTCGTTGGCGTAGCTCGGGCTCTCCGGCAGGTTCCTCTGCGACCATTTCTCCTGCTTGTTGCCGTTGGTCGAGCCCCAATCCATGAACCGCAAGGTCCCGAACCGACGAATGTGGTCGACGAAGACTTTGGTGAATTGGCCCTCGGCCGGAAGCGGACGGAGGACGTGCAGATTTCGCACGCCGCCATCGGTGTTGGTGAAGCCCAACATCAGCGAATCCTGCCCTTGCGGAGCATCGAGATCGGCTTTCCAGAGCCCGCCTTCGCGATGCAGATTCTGGATCGTACCGCCCGAGGCCACCGCCCGGATGCTTGGATTACCTTTGCATTCAAAGCTGAGCTTGTAGGTGCCGCCGGTGTTGGCGACGCCCTTTTGCGAGGCCATGAGGATCACGCCGAAGTCGGTCGTGGGCCAGCCTTGCGCGTCGAGGGTTTTGATCGCCACCCACGGCTTATCCGGCTGACCGAACTCGCGCGACTGCTTCATGATGTCGGCAAACGCCATCGATCGGCTCCAGTCGGCGATGCCCTCCAGATTCGCCCCCAAGAGGTCGCGGTTGGGGCTCGCCGCCGACGCCGAGGTCGGCTTCTGGCACCCCAACAAGACGGCAAAGACGACCGTGCCAAGCATATAGGAACTATACAGGAATCCGGCTCGCATGAGGAATAGGGGGAGTCTAGACCTTTGCTACCTCAGTAGCAAAAGGATCGTCTTCCTATGGTTTCTCTGTTCGACCCTTTAGGCTGGAGGTCTTCAAGTCTTCTACCTTGCCCCGTTGGGCAATTAAAATTGACCCAGCATGAAATGCTGGGTAAGTTCCGGCAGAAACAAGCGAGCTGAAAGTTCGCATCAATGTTGACCATCTCCGAGATTGGCAAATGGGGATTGAGGCGAGCCTACAGCTCGCTTCATTTCCCGGCTAACTACCCAGGGTTACACCCGTGGGCTAATTTGAGCCAGCCCTTCAGGCTGGGGGTCCTCGCTGATGAGGCTTCTGACCACCCTCAACAGCGAATGCCCAAACGATCCACTTCAGCTCATCAAATTGGAGTACAAATCTGATGAGCTACGGAGGAGACCAATGTCCGCTTTCCAGCGCACTGCGCTAATGTGATCCAGCACTTCAGGCTGGAGGCCCTAAAGACTGAAGGAGTCTCCTACTTTGCCCCAACGGGGCAATTCAAATTAGCCCAGCATGAAATGCTGGGTAAGTCCCGCACCAAACCGGCGAGCTGAAAGTTCGCATCAATCCAAATAAAATAGATGAGCCATGCCGCAGTCTCTGTCCCAGATCGTCGTCCACGCCGTTTTCAGCACCAAAGATCGGACGCCTTGGCTCGACGAAGCATTGAGGCCAGCGCTCTTTGCCTATATCGCCACCGTTATCAAATCGGACGGCCACGTACCAATCATGGTCGGCGGACATGACGATCACGTTCACATTCTCTTCGGTTTGGCCCGAACGGTGCCCATTGCCGACATGATCAAAAAGACAAAGGTCACCTCATCGGTTTGGATCAAATCAGAATTCCCGCACCGGTCGAACTTCGCATGGCAGGGTGGCTACGGAGCGTTCAGCGTTTCCTACCCGTCGATCGACGCCGCAATCGCCTATATTGCAAATCAGGACCAGCATCATCAGAAGCTTTCGTTTCCCGAAGAGTTTCGCCGTCTCATGGATGAGAATGGAATCGCCTTCGATGAGAAATACGTTTGGGATTGAGGCGAACCTTCGGCTGGCTTCATTTCCCGGCCAACCCCTACCCAGGGTTTCACCCTGGGCTAATGTGACCCAGCCCTTCAGGCTGGAGGTCTTCAAGTCTCCTACTTTGCCCCAACGGGGCAATTCAAGTTAGCCCAGCATGAAATGCTGGGTAAGACCCAGGCAAAACCAGCGAGCTGAAAGTTCGCATCAATTTAGATCATCTCCAAGATTGGCAAACGGGGATTGAGGCGATCCTAGAGCTCGCTTCATTTCCAGGCCAACTTCGAACATGCATAGACGGAGCCTTCCTCACCTGTTCTGCCGCAGCATGTTCGTCTAACCGTGCCATCCGTGATTGCTCACGTTCGACACGCCACAATCGAACCGATCGCGTCCACCATCCGCTGGTTCGTCGAGGCGTCCTTGACCGCGACGCGGACCCACTCGTCCCCCAGGCTCGGCGCCGATTTGCCAAGGTTGCGCACGAACAGCCCCTCCCGAAGAGAAGCCGCACGAAACGCCTCGGCCCGAGGCACCCGCAGGTTCAGCCAGTTGGCGCAACTGTCGTGCACCTCCAGCCCGAGACCGGCCAGCCCCGACGCCAGCTCGCCCCGCAAGCGGTGCGTCTCCTGGTACCGATCGTGGTAGTACGCCAGGTCCCGAAACGCCGCGCAAGTCGCCGCCTGGGCCGGGAGCGAGACCGCCCACGGGGGAGTCCACCGCGACAGGTCCGAGCGCAGATGCGGGTTGGTGCGGAGCATCGCCGCGCGCAGACCGCTAAGGGCGAACCGCTTGGAGAACGAGCACACGACCGACACATTGGGTGGCAGGTCGGCCACCGACAGCAGGCTCTCGCCCGGATTCCAGAACTCCATGTACGCCTCGTCGATCAGCACCAGGGTTCGCCGCGGCACCGCCCGTAGCGCCGCCAGCAGATCGTCCCGGTCCACGGGTTGCCCGGTCGGGTTATTGGGGTTGACCAGGACCGCCAGGTCGAATGCGCCGTCCGCCAGCCTGGCCGTCCACTGCTCGAGGTCCAGCCGAAAGCCGTCGTCCGGCAACAGCGTCAGCCGCGTGACCCGACAGCCCACCACCTGCTCGCACGCATGGGCGTACTCGCCGTAGCTGGGCTCGATGAGGAGCACATGCGACGAGGGGCGAAGCGTCCGCGAGGCGAACAGGAACCACAGCGACGACGACCCGGCTCCGACCAAAAGCTGGTCTTCGGGCACGGCGTAGTGCGACGCGATCTCCGCGATCAGGCCTTCGGAATACGTCGGCGGCGAGGTCTGCATCGACCATTGGGCGATGTCGGCCAATGCGTCGGCCACCCGGGGCGACGGCGGAAACCAGGCGTCGAGGACGTCGGCATTGATGATGTCGCCAAAGCGATTCGGCGAATGGAACCGAGGGTCGAGCCGCTCCCAAAATGCGCCGCCGTGATAACAGGTCTCGTCAACCATGCCCTCATTGTTGAGCGATTCGTCGCGATTGAGAAGCCTGCAATGCCGAATTCAGACCCTGGGGCCGAGAAAGTTCAGACCTTTTACGCCACCGGCGCATCCGCTTCGTGCACGATCACCGCTTTCGACTCCGGAAGCTTCATCGGAATCAGCGTCGAGACCCCCGCTTCCTGCATCGTCACCCCGAACAGGTTCGGCGCAATCTCGATCGTCGTCGGGTTGTGGGTGATCACCACGAACTGGATCAGCTCCGAGAACTGCTCCAGCGTTTGGGCGAACCGCTCCACGTTGCGGCCATCCAGCGGGGCGTCCACCTCGTCCAGCACCACCAGCGGTGCCGGCTTCACCTTCAGCAGAGCGAACAAGAACGCCGAGGCGCACAGCGACCGCTCGCCACCCGAGAGGAGCTGCAGCGGTTGACGCTTTTTGCCCGGAAGCTGAACCACGATCTCGACGCCGCTTTCCAACACCTTGGCCGGATCTGTGAGCTCGATCGACGCCGTTCCGCCCCCGAACAGAAGCGTGAACATGACCGAGAACTCGGCCCCGACCGCCTCGAACGTGGAAACGAACTTGTCGCGCGTCAGCTTGTCCAGTTCCGCGATGGAAGCCTCGACCTGCTCTATGCCCTTCATGATGTCGTCGCGCTGGAGACTCAGCGACTCCAGCCGCTCGGTCAGCCGCTCGAACGCCTCGATCGCGCCGGTGTTGACGTCGCCCATCGCCTTGATCTCGCGTCGCAACCGACCCACCACGGTTTGGGCATCCGCCGGAACCTCGTGCATGTTCTCCTGCGCCAGGGCGTCGGTCTCGCTGAGGCCGTACGCGTCCATCAGCCGCTCAGCCAAGGTGGCCCGTTTGGTCTCGGCTCGGGCTCGGGATAGTTCGTTCTGGTGGTTGGATTCGCTGAGGGCCATCACGTTCGCCCGGGCCTCCTTCAGCTCCTCCTGAATCTTCATCACGTGCTCGCCCAGCTCGCGCCGCTCTTTGGTCAGCGCCGTGAGCGACACCATCAGGGTCTGCTTCTCCTTGGCGTGGGTTTCGGCCTCGGCCCGCAGTTCCTCCACGTGCTTGCGCAGTCGGTCGCGCTCCGGTCCCAGGTTCTCCAGCCGTCGCTCGCGATGGTGCTCGGCTTCCTTGGCCGACTCCAGCCGCTTCTCGGACGCATACTGGCGAATCTGCGCTTGGCGCACCCGCTCTTGAGCTTCCCGCAATCGAACCTCGGCCTGCTCCACGTCCGCCGACTTCGAGGCGACCGCCTTTAGGCATTCGTCCCGCACCCGCTCGAAAGCGGTGATGTCCACATCGTCGATGCCCGCCTGTGCGCCTTTCTCGATCTGCTCGATCTCGTGCTTAGCCTTGTGCAGTTGCCGCTCGGCGTCACGCAGTTCGTCTTCCAGGGCCTTCAGCAGGTGTTCGGCTTCGTCCGCCGGTTCCTTGGCCACTTGCCGCTGTTCGCGGTGGTCGGCCATCAGGGCTTCGCATTCGGCGATCTCCTTCGCCCGCTTCTGCTTGCGCTGGTCGGCTCCCGCCAGGAGCTTATCGATCTCGGCGATCTCCCGTTCGATCTCGGCGAGGTCGGCTCGGCGCTGGACGATGCCGTAGCTCTGCCGCTGAGTCTGGCCGCCGGTGACGGCGCCGCTAGAGTGGACCACTTCCCCTTCCAAGGTCACCATTCGGCTCCAACCCGACGTCTTGGCCAGCTTGAGGGCGTCGTCGATGGTCTCGACGATCACGATTCGGCCTAGCAGACTTTCGATAACCGGCTCCACTCGTCGCTCGCATCGCACCAGGTCCGAGGCTCGGTTGATCACTCCGCGTTCGTTGAGGACTCGCCGAAGCTCCGGGCTTGGGTCGTTGCGCCGCATTAGCGAAATCGGCTGGAAAGTACATCGTCCGGCCCGGTTCTCTTTCAGCCAGTTCACCGCGTGCTTGGCGTCTTGGTCGGTGTCCACGATCAGGTCGTTGGCCGACGCGCCCAGCGCGGTTTCGATCGCCAGTGAGTACTCCTTGTCCACGTCGATGGCATCCGCTACCGATTCAAATTCACCTCGGATCAGCCCCCGGTCTCGCGCTTCCAGCACCGCTCTGGAGCCCTGCGAAAGGCCTTCGTGGGCGTCCAGCGTCGCTTCGATGCCTCGTCGGCGTCCGTCCAGGCTGGCCCGTTCGGCCAGCGAATCTCGCATCTTGGCCGACTCCCGATCTTCGTCCTTCTTGATCTGATCGACCGTCGTCTGGAGCCGCCCCAGCGCGGCGTCGTGCTCCTGCATGGCCGCATTCGCGACCTCAAAATCCTTCCTTGCCGCCTCGATATCCTTGCCCAGTTGCGGCAGCGCCTTTTCAATTCCCGATATCTCGCGGTTGAGGAGCCGAGCCCTACCTTCCTGAGCCTCGCGCTCCGCTTCCCACTTCATGCGCAAGCCCTTCTTTTCCCGCGCTTCCTGCAGGTCCTTTTCCGCTTGCTTCAGCCGGTCGGAGAGCTCCTTCGATTCGCTGGACGCTCCCGCCGATTCGAGCTGAATCTTCTCCAGCGCTTCAATCTCGGCCGACACTTCGGCAATAGCTGATTCCGCGTCTTTGGCCGCCTCGCCCAGGCGGTTCGAGACCGTCTTCTCGTCTTCCTTCAGGTTCTTTTCTTGGGCGATCAGCGACGAAATCTTCTCTTCCGTGATCTTGACGTTGGCTTCGGCCCGCTCCTGGAGCGTCATCTGGTCCTGATGGAGGGTACGCGTGCGCTCGACCTGCGAGTCCAGCGCTCGGATGCGCTCGTTGCTCTCCTCGGTCTCCTGCTCCAGCCTCGCCGAGTTCACCCGCTCTCGCTCGACCAACTGCCCGGATTGGGCGATCTTCTCTTCCAGCGTCTGCAGTTCGTGAACCGCGCCGCACAGGTCGCGGATCAACAAGCCGACCTCGACCTCCCGCAGGGCCGCATCCAACTGCTTGAACCGGACGGCGACCTCCGCCTCTTCGCGAAGCGGCTCGCGCTGGGATTCCAGCTCATTGATGATGTCGTCCACCCGGCTAAGGCTGTCCCGCGCCGCCGCCAACCGCCGCAGGCTCTCGACCTTTCGCGCTCGGTAGCGCTGAACGCCGGCCGCTTCATCGATCCACGCTCGGCGATCCTCCGCCGACGCCGCCAGGGCCTGGTCGATTTCCTTCTGACCGACGATCGCATAACCGGCTCGGCCCAAGCCCGAGTCGGCTAGCAGTTCCAAAATGTCTTTGAGTCGGCACGACTGCCGGTTGATCGAATAGTCCGAATCTCCGCCCCTCGTCAGCCGACGGGTGATCCACACTTCCGACGCCTCGATGGGAAGCGTGCCGTCCTCGTTATCGAAGCACAGCGAAACCTCGGCGTAGCCGACCGGCTTCCGATTTTGTGAACCGCTGAAGATCACGTCTTGCGACGATGAAGCTCGGAGGTGCTTGATGCTTCCCTCGCCGAGCCCCCAAAGGATCGCGTCCACCAGATTCGACTTTCCGCAACCGTTCGGACCTACGACGGCGACGATACCGCCGTCGAGGCTGAACTCAGTTTTTTCCGCGAAAGTCTTGAATCCAAAGATTCGAACACGCTTGAGGCGCATATAAAATGAAGTTCTTAGAATACTATGGCGCGAACCTTGCAGGCTTAGTTTGAACCGGAAAGTTACTCACATCATGACAGGACGCCTCTTACTACCGCTCTTCTTGACTCTGGGCCTCGTTGCCACGTCGTTGGCCGAAACCCCAAAGGAGGCGATTCAGAAGCGGTACGACGAGCTTTCTCAGCTTGAAAAAAAGAAGGACGCCCAGGCTCTAGAGAAGGCTTATCGCCTCAACGCGGCTAGCAACTTCATGTACGTAGATCTCTTCCAAAACACTTACGACATCGACGTGTCCGTCGCTCAATATGTGAAGCAGTTGGACCGGGTCGAGGACTACGTCCAGAACTCAAATACCATAACCGATATCCGTCGCGATGGTCTCAACTACGTCTGCACGGTCAAGACCGTGTTAGACGCTTTTCTAGACCCCGATCACAAGCGGCACCTTCAAGGCGTGTCGATCAGCGAGGACATCTGGACCAACACGATCGCTGGATGGAAGATGCTAAAAAGCCATGTCACCAAGGAGTCAGCAAAGATGAACGGCAAGCCGATCATCTCGAAGGGATAGGCCCTGCGGCACACCTGCAACCTATCGTAGACTTAAACCGAATGTGTATAATCGGAAGACGAATCATTTTCCGGAAATTGAATCTCGATGAAGCGCTTTATTAACTGGCTCAAAGGTCTCTTTAACCGAACCATGGACAAGCTTGAGGATCCTGAGATGATGCTCGAGCAGGCTAAACGGGACATGCAAGTGGCCCTCCAACAGAACCAGGAGAAGGCGGTTCAGGCGATTACACAGAAGAACATGCTCGAGAACATGCTGAACGAGCAGAAGCGAAAATCGCAGTCCCTCGAGAACCAAGCCGCGATGGCCCTGAAGCAGGACAAGCGCGATCTTGCCACGCAGTTGATGCGCGAGAAGATGAACGTCGATGCGAGCCTGACCAACCTTCAGACTAGCTACGATCAGGCCGTTCAGACCGTCGAACAGATCAAGGTCGGCATCAAGCGACAGCAGGAAGAGGTCCGCAAGAAGACCGCCGAAGCGATGCTCCTGAAGACCCAATGGAAGCAAGCTCAGGTTCAAAATTCCATCAGCAAAGCCCTCGAAGGCTTGACCTTCGAGAACCAATTTGAAGGCTTCGGTGCGGCGCAAGACCGCATCCGCGAGAAGCAGAGCGAAGCTGCCGCCCGACAGGAACTTCACAACGAATCCTTGGCCGGCAAGATGATGCAGTTGGAAGACACCTCGCGAGACATGGAAGCCGAAGAAGAGCTTTCCAAGCTCGAAGAGCGACTTGGAATGAAGACGACCGCTGCTCCCGCTGAGACTCAGACGGTCAGCGTGACCGACGGTGGAGCCGCCGCTGGCGGAGCCACGGTGGGCGAAGCCGAAAAGGCCCTGGAAGACCTGGAAAAGCGACTGAACAGCGGAAATTAAGCCGCCGTTCGTCGGGTTTGCTAGTAAGCTAATACCATGGCATCAGCCGACCTCATGAAGCTGTACCAGCTTCACCTGATCGACGTTGGCATCCTCGAAGTCCGAAAGAAAGCCGCCGCTCTCGAAGCGGGCAAGAAATTCCAAAGCGAAGTCGAAGCCTTTACCGCCCAGGTGAAGGCGCTGGAAGCGGCGTACCACAAGGCGCACGGCGAGCAGAAGGACCTCGAACTTAACAATCAGCAGATCGACGACAAAGTGAAGTCGATCGACAAACTCCTCTTCGGTGGCACGGTCACCAACCCCAAGGAAGTCGACGCTTACGAGCACCAAGTCACCTCGCTCAAGAAGCAGAAGGAAGCCAACGAAGACCGGCTCTTGACGGTTTGGGATGAAGTCGCCGCGGCTGAAACCAAGCTGAAGAAAGGTCAGGCCGAACTCGGCGAGAAACAGTCGGCCTTCGACGATTGGAGGAAAAAGGCGGTCGCCGTCAAAAACCAACTCGAAACCCGGTTCAAGGAACTGACGGCCCAACGTCCCGACGCGGCCAAGGGCCTTCCTCCAAACCTCATCGCGACCTATGACGCCATTCGCAAACAGCACGGCGGCATTGGCCTCTCAAAGGTCACCAAGCAGCAGACCTGTGAAGAATGCGGAACCAAGGTGGCCGACAAGAGTATTGAATCCATCAAGGACGATAAGATGGTTACCTGCGAAGAATGTCACCGAATCCTCTACTGGACGGGCGGTCTGGTGTGAGAAAGCTCTCCCTCGTTATGCTCGCTGCCGCGGCATCGCTGATGGGCGGATGCGCCAAGTTTCCCGCCAACATCACGACCGATGCCACCCGAGTCATCTTTCGCATGACGGTGCGAGGCACTATTCGCCAGGACTACGTGTACATCATCCCGATCCGGGTGTCCACCCTCCTCAGCCCCACCGACCAGGGTCCCATTCCCGTCGTGGCGTTCCCCAATGCCAACGGCTTTGTGGATGGCCACGTGGACTACTTCGTGGTCTGGACCCCCGATACCCAACAGTACACGCTGTACAAGTTCGACGACTCTTCTCTGACGCTCTACACCGCGATCGGCGTTCCGATCAACACGGTGGACGTCACTCCGGGCTCGTCCACCACCATCGGCTTCGAGCTGTCGCTTCAGCAGATTCTTGGCTCCGCAACGTCGTGGGACCAACTTCAGTCGATCCAGGCCAACTTCCTCACGATGAACTACCGGCTGACTGCGGGTGCGAGCGCTTCGGGCCGCATCATCGACTGCCTCGGCAACACCAACCTACAATCCGACCTCAACGAGCCGGTCACCATCCCGCTGGCGACTTCGGGCACCTACGACAACGCTCGCTTCAACGAAATCGAACCGGCGACATCCGATTGTCCCGATCCCGACCTCGACATTTCCGATTGGTCCATCGAGGTCCAACGGCAGTGAGGGTACTGGTCCTGGGTGCGAGCGGAATGCTCGGCACCGACCTGGTGCGCATCCTGCGCGACCGGGACCATGACGTAACCCCATTCACCTCGAAAGACCTCGACCTCACCAACCATAAGGCCGTCCGCGACTGCGGGGCGCTCTCCAAGAAGCGGCACGATTGGGTCGTCAACTGCGCCGCCTACACGGCCGTCGACCAGGCCGAACTTGAACCCGAACTCGCGTGGGACGTCAACGAAGAGGGCGTGCTCAACCTTGCCGAAAAATTGGAGAACGGCCCTCGCCTCATCCACATCTCCACCGACTTTGTCTTCGACGGCTCCAAGACGACGCCCTACACCGAAGAGGACGAGCCAAACCCGATCAGTATCTACGGCCAAACCAAGCTCGGCGGGGAGCGTTACGTCGAGGCGATGATCGACGATGCCGTCATTTTGCGGACTTCTTGGCTGTACGGTCCCAACGGCAAGAGCTTTCCCAAGACGATGATCAACGCCTACGAAGCGGGCAAGACCCTTCGCGTCGTCAGCGATAAGGTCGGTTGTCCGACCTACACGAAGGACCTGGCGATGGCGATTACCGAGGCCATCGAAATGAATATTCCTGGCGGTATCTATCACGCCGCTGGCCCCGACGCCCAATCCTGGCACGACTTCGCCGAGCTGACCCTTTCAACGTGGCGTGGCGAACCCGTGAGTATCGAACCCATTCCGACTTCGGCATACCCCACTCCCGCCCAGCGGCCGAACTATAGCGTCCTGGATACCGGCAAGCTCGCCGCCCTTGGCATTTCGCCGTGGCAATCAACCGCCGAGTGCCTAAAAGACTTCTGCCAGGACCTGAAGGCCCAGGGCCTGTAACCGTATCCCTACCGGTTTTTGCTGGCCGCTTTGACCAGTGGCATCCAACTTGCAACCACCTTTTCTCGCCAGGGCACGATGCCCAGGAAAAGGAAATCATGGTACGACGGATCGTTACTCTCGCAACCCTTTTTGTCGTCGCTTCGGCCTACGCTGGTGGCGGAAACAACAACTACTCGAATTTCGGCAGCAGCAACAACTGGTGCAACACCGGCATCCAGACCAACACGAACAACTGGTGCGGCACCACCAAGAACAACACGGACTGCAACACGCCAAAGCCGCCGACCAACTGCAATCCGCAACCGCCGACCAACTGCGTCCCCGAGCCTTCGTCGATCGCCGCTCTCGCCGTGGGTGGATTCGGTCTCATTCGCCGAAAGAAGAAGCGCGCTTAAGCCGCTTTAACTAAGGAATTCTCGCAAAAGAACAGGGGTTTCGCCGTATCGCGAAGCTCCTGTTCTTTTTTTGCGATCAGGTATCCTTTTAGGTTCAAAATGACCTTTAACGCACGCACTCATCATTGTGGAGATATCCGCCTTTCCCAGAAGGGAGAGACGGTTACGCTGAATGGCTGGATCCACCGCGTGCGGGATTTGGGCGGCCTCTGGTTTGCCGACGTTCGCGACCGGACCGGTCTCGTCCAAATCTTCATCGAACCGGAGAAGTTTCCCAACCGATTCGACCTGCGAAACGAATGCGTGATTGAGGTAACTGGCGTCGTCACCGAGCGCGACGAGCGCAACAAAAACCCCGAGTCGCCAACCGGCGAAGTCGAGATCGTCGTCGAGTCGTACCAGGTCCTTTCCGCTTCCAAACCTCTTCCCTTTCCCGTCAGCGACGAAAGCCAGATGGAGTCGGTCAGTGAAGACCTGCGCATCAAGCACCGCTACCTCGACCTGCGTCGCGCCAAGATGTATCGCGGCTTGGCCATTCGAGCCGCCGCCAATCGAAAGATTCGCGAATACCTCGGCACCCAAGGCTTCCTTGAAGTCGAGACGCCGATCATCACGAAGTCCACTCCCGAAGGCGCTCGCGACTACCTTATCCCCTACCGCCAAACTCCCGGCCTCTGGTACGCCCTTCCGCAATCGCCGCAGCAGTACAAACAGCTTCTGATGGTGGCGGGTGTGGAGCGATACTTCCAGATCGCCCGATGCTTTCGCGACGAATCCAGCCGAGCCGACCGACAGCCGGAGTTCAGCCAGCTCGACCTTGAGATGTCGTTCATCACGCAGGAAGACATTCTCCAGCTCAATGAGAACACGGTTCGCTACGTCGTCAACGGCCTGATCGAGGAATTCGGTCTCCAGAAGGACCCGGTGCAGGACTTCCCACGCATGACTTTTGACGAAGCGATGGACCAGTACGGCTGCGACAAGCCGGACATCCGCTTCGGCCTGGAACTATTCGATATCAGCGCCGAAGTCGAGGGCTGTGAGTTCGGCGTCTTCAACAACGCGATCGAATTCGGCGGCAAGATTCGCGGCGTTCGCTATCCGGGCGGCGCAAAGCTTAGTCGCAAGGAAGTCGGCGTGCTGGAAGACTTCGCTCGTGAGTTCGGAGCCAAGGGCATGGCGTCCATGGCTGTCGAATCCGAAGGCGAAGGCGTCGATCTCGGCAACGGGCTGAAGGTCCGAAGCTCCATTGCTAAGTTCTTCTCGGTCGACCAGCTAAGAGCCATCGCTGACAAGGCAAAAGCCGAAGCTGGAGACCTGCTGTGCTTCATCGCCGATAGCTACGAAACCGGCAACAATGTTCTGTACCGACTCCGATTGGAGATCGGCGACCGATGCAACCTGCGAGACCCGCGCAAACTGGCGTACATGTGGGTGCTCGACTTCCCGCTCGTCGAGTGGGATGCCGACGGTCAGCGATGGTCCTCGATGCACCACCCATTCACGATGCCGAAGTCCGAAGACCTCGAGAAACTGGAGTCCAAGCCGGGCGATGTTCGCGCCCAGGCGTACGACCTCGTCTGCAACGGTAGCGAGGCGGGCGGCGGCAGCATTCGAATCAATCGACCCGACGTTCAGGCCCGAATCTTCACCTTGCTCGGCATCGACGACACCACCCAGCAAGAGAGGTTTGGACACCTTTTGGAAGCATTCTCTTACGGCGCACCGCCTCATGGCGGCATCGCTTGGGGCATGGATCGCCTGATCATGCTTCTCACCGATACGGAAAACATCCGCGAAGTAATCGCCTTCCCGAAGACCGGTCCTGGCCACGACCCGATGATGAACGCACCGAGCCCGGTCGATCCACAGCAGTGGGCCGAACTCGGACTCCGCCTCGGTTAGCCCGCAAAACTACCTTATAATGAGGGTATGGTCTCCCTCGTTGTAAGCTTGCTTTTGCAAACCGTCGATCACGACATTGTCTACTCGACGATCTCTGGCAAGGACTTGAAGCTCGACGCGTATCGACCCAAAGACCCCATCGGTAAGGTGTTCATCGCCATCCACGGCGGCGGCTTTGTCGGCGGGGCGAAAGGCGGCGACACAGCCGCGATCTGTCAGTACCTTTCTTCGCGAGGGTTCACTTGTTTCGACATTGACTACCGCTTGCAGTCCGACGTTGGCGGCACCATCCAGGACGCCATGAAGGCCGCCCAAGCCGACACGGTGGTGGCTTACAACTGGGTCGTCAAGCACGCTAAGGAGTACGGCGGCAACCCGGACAAAATTTCGATTGGCGGCTCATCGGCAGGGGCGATTACGGCTCTCGCCGTCACTTACATCAAGCGTCTGCCCGTCAAGTCAGTGGTGGACCTCTGGGGTGGCATGTACGGCAACGAGAAGGAACTGCGCAAAGGCGATCCGCCCGTTTTGATCGTCCACGGTACGGCCGACAGGATCGTCCCTTTTGTGCAAGCTCAAAACCTCGCTAATCAGGCCAAGATGGCGGGTGTCAAGTACCGGTTCCTCAAGACCAACGGCGGACATTCCATGAACCTCAGAACCGAGATTGACCACTACACGATCTTGGAGCACATCGACTCGTTCCTGCGTGAAACGCAATAGCTAACGTTTGGGCGGTTGGACGGGTCGCCGCGACTCGATCAACCGCTCCCGGAAGTCATTAAACGAGCAAATAGTGCGAATTCCGAGAATCTGAGACACACTCACAGCCGTCTCCCAATTATGGGGGTTCACCTTTCCGTCGAGACAGCGCTTTGCTTCGGCGTCGTATCGGTGGCAATCCTTACAATCCAAAACAGGCTCCCGTAAGTATGCTTTCGACCATTTTCGTGACTTCTATTTTACAGACGCAGACGGGTCAAAGTCCGTCGCTCCAAGTTGTGGGAAACAAAATAAACGTCACGATCGGCAAAAAGATGGAGTCTGTCGATGCCACCGTCGATCCGTCGAAAGAAGCTCCCGCCGACCACGTCGCCTACCGGCGTGACAAGATGTGGGCGGTGTGGGACAGCCGAGGACTGACCGTTCGCAATGGCGAAAAAGTCTTCTCCACCAAACTTGGCGACATCGCCGTTTCGCCTCGCGCGTTTGCTCGCGAAGATATCCTCAAGACGCTCGATCTTTTCAAAGCCAAGCAGCGAACCAAGGACTGCGATTCGCTGAGCGGGTCCGTCCGCATCGGCACCAAGTGCTACTTTCTTCCCCGCTGGACTCAAAAAGACGGCACGACCTGGCTGGAAGCTCTCATTGTCGTCGATTTCGCCGACGAAACCCTCAAGCCCAAATTCCTGGGGCGGTTCATGGGTTTCAGCACTGCCAACCAAAAGATCGACGACAAGATGTTCACCGTCAAGGACCAGCTCTCGATCGTGACCAAGCAGGGCGACACATGGGGCCTTAGTTCCTTCAATGCCGACCAGACGACCTTCGACTTCAACCCACTTGGCTCGAACTTAGTCTCCTACTATCGAGGCGGATACTTCCTGGAAACTACCAGCTACGGAACCAGCATCGTAGGGCAGATCGACCTCGCGAGCGGTTTACGCAAGAACCTGTTTGAGACTCGGGCAAAGAACGTTGAGCTTTCGGACGGAAGTTATCTCGCCATCCTGCGAAGCAAGGACAATACGGTCATCAAGAACCTGAAAACCGGTGGCCAAGTGATGCACGCTGCAAACGCGTACGTGGAACCGCTCGATAACTACGTGTTGGTGTGGACCAAAAACACTCGGACCACCGCGTGGCTGTATGAGCCAACGCGATGGACCGCGATTGCAACCGGAGCGAACTAAGCCGCCTTCGGCGTCGGTGTGGCCAGCGATTTCTCGGCGTGAGCCAAGACTTGGCGGCTGGTCTTTCCATGATGCGGGCAGACCGCGTTGCCGACGAGAATTTGGACGGCCCCGGTCGAGCCGTATCGACCAGAAACCCAGTTCTGCAGGCTATCGAACAAGCGGTCCTTGACCACCTGAACATTCTTGCCGCCGCTGGGCAGGATGATTGCGTAGCCGTGCTCTCCGTATCGAGCTACGACGTCGAGACGTCGTAGGTTCTCGCGGAAGAAGTCGGCCGCGTCGGCCATAAAGTCGAGAATCGACTGCTCGCCGTAGAATCGTCGCAGACCTTCGAGCCCGGTGAACTGAACCAGCACCACCGCCACCTCGGTCTTGTCGTGCGAAGCTCGGTGAAGCTCCTCTTCGACTCGGCTTCGGAAGTAGGCCTCCGTGTACGCGCCGCTGTTACCGTCGATGATGTCGTTGTCGGCCTGAAGGTCGGCGCCGCGAAGCATTCGATCCTTTCGCTCTTCCGAGGTCAGAATCTTGCGAAGCTTCGACAGGCTCTGCCGCAGAATGTGCGACACGTAGTTGCACGAAATGCCGAGCCGCGAGGCGATTTCCGTCTGGCTGAGCGCCTCGAAGTGGAACAGGGAGAGAACTTCCTTTTCCAAATCTCGGAGCTGAGACATGGCGTCTTCCAACACCACTCGATCCTCGACCGAGAGCTGCTCAGGCGAAAACTGGGCGGCGTCGATCTTATCGACTTCGCTCTCGCTCTCGTCGTCGGCGTCGTTCATGCTATCCAGCGAGCCAATGCGCAGAAGGTCTTGCGTCACGATGACTTCGTGCACCGAGCTTTCGCTCACGCCGAGGTTATCGGCGATCTCTCGTTCGGTCGGTACACGTCCAAGTTCGGTCTGCAGGGCTGCCGCCGCCTTATTGACGCGGTGGCGAAGCTCCTGAAGCCAAGCAGGTTGTCGGATCGTTTGCGATTTGTCGCGTAAAAAGTGCTTAATTTCTCCCGCAACCAAATAGGTTGCGTACGTATTAAACCGAACTCCTGCCGTCGCGTCGTATTTGGCCAGCGCGTTGAGAAGACCGATGTACCCTACCTGGACCAGATCCTCGAAGGCTTCGATTCCGGAGAACTTTCGGGCCGTCCTTTCGACGAGACCCGAGTAGGTCACCATGATCATGTCCTTGAGTTCTGGCCTGGGATCTTCGAGATATCGAAGAACCAGGTTCTCGGACTCCAAATTCATATTTTGTTGCGTTTGTAAGCTCATTCCCTTGATTCCAAGTTCATGGGGCGCCTCTTGCACCCCTCCAATCCATCCGAGTTCGATTACTTGATGTTGTTCACGATGCTAAAGATCGGGACCATAATCGAGATGGCAATAAATCCGACAACACACCCGAGGAAGATGATCAGCAGAGGCTCGATCAGCGAGGTCAGGCCCTTGACGGTCTGCTCCACTTCCTGATCGTAAAACTCGCCAACTTTGACCAACATCTCGGGGAGTCGTCCAGACTCCTCACCGACGTCGATCATCGTCGTCACCATGGTCGGAAACAGGCCCGACGCGGTCAGCGGCACGGAAAGCTTGTTACCTTCCTTCAGGCTGGCGCGGGTCGTGTCGATGGCTTGCGCCAACACCAAGTTCCCGAGTGTCTCACCGACAATTTCCAAGCTTCGCATCATCGGAACGCCCGAGTTGATCAGCGTGCCAAAGGTTCGCGAGAACCGAGCAACACTCATCTTGAGCGCCAGGTCGCCAATGACCGGAATGCGTAGCTTGAGAAAATCCCATCGATAGCGGCCTTGAGGCGTCTTCACCCATTGCTTGAGGCCGATAAAGGCGCCTACAAACATGAGGATGACGGCCCACCAGTAGGCCTGCATAAAGTCGCCGATCGCAAAGAGAAACTTCGTGACGGTCGGCATTGGTGCGTTCATGCCTGCGAAGATGTCCTTAAACTTCGGAAGCACGAACGTAAAGAGGGCGAAAAGCATGATCTGGGAGAAGACCAAGACGAGGACCGGATAGGTCATCGCGCTCTTGATCTTGCCGCGAACTTCGGCCTCGTACTCAAGGAACTGGGCCAGTCGGTCCAGAATGAGGTCCAAGATACCGCCGAGTTCGGCCGCCTTGATCATGTTCACATAAAGTCGAGAAAAGACGTCTGGGTGCTTGGCCATCGCCTCGTTCAGCGTCATACCGCCCTTCACGTCGACGGTGATGATTTCGAGGGTTGACTTCAGAGCCGGGTCCTTGCACTGGCCCTGCAGAATGTCCAGACATCGGAGAATCGGAATACCGGCGTCGATCATCGTAGCGAACTGTCGCGAGAACACGACGAGTGCCTTCGGCTTGATCTTCTTTTTGCCACGGGCTCCGGCCTTAGCCGCCTTGATCGGCTTGACCTCGGCGACGTGAAACTCTTGCTCACGCAGCTTGGCGGCTACGCTCTGCTCGGATTCACCTTCCATGGTCGACTGAACGACCCTTCCCGAGGCGGTGTCGATTGCTTTATATGCGTACAAAGGCATTAGTAAGACTCCATCGACGCTCCGATACCGGGATTGTCGAATCCTATAGTTCAGTTATCGGAAGAATTGCTGGCAGGACACCAGAAAAATCGCTAGGTTTTTTAGCGTCCATAAGGCCCAAAATGCATCGCTTTAGGTTCTAGACCGGAAAACCTGAAGTATCGTGAAAGGTTGATAGCAGGTGCATCGCCGCGACCTATGGTTGTATAGTCATAGGTATGCGTTATTTTGCTGTTCTTGTGGGGCTCGTCCCTGCCCTAAGCGTTGCGCAAGCCTCACCCGAGGTTCAGGCCTGGGCAAAGGAGCATTTTGGCCTCCAAATCGAGTTCCCGACGACATCGTCGACCCAAAACTATCAGCGGGTCGCACAGACCGATGGCACTTATGTGTACAAGCCGAACGGTCCCACTTATCTCTACAACGATCCTGCCTGCCAACCATGGCAGGGTGCCTATTCGGTTGTCGATCTCATGCCGACCGGCACGTGGATTCGCGCATCAGTGAACCTGTGGGAGCATTTCCGGAACCACAATCCCGGCCCTCCCGACGACTATGATCGTTATCAAATTGCGATCACTGGGCGAGTGCTTTTCCCGAATATGCCCAACAACACGGATGGACATAACATCCTTTGGGTCATGGTTCCCGGCATCCCGCCCCGGTACTCCACCAATGATGGATGGTTCGATTACCCGGAGACCCGCGACTGGTATAAGCCGATCCCCGAAAACCGACCCTATCTCCATGCTCAAGTCCAAGCGTTTGTGACGGGCGTTAACAATTTCGCCGTTGACCTCGCCAAGCCGATGTTTCCAGGCAAGATTACGGAAAACATCGTCGGCCGTATGGGCTTCCAGCTTGGCAACGAGATCGGCGCCGCCCACCCTGGCGGCTCGGTCTATGGCCCTCCTGGCGACTGGACCGGCATGGGGCAGGTCATGGAAGATACGACCAACGGCATTAGCTGGAGGCCCGACGATAACTACACGAGCAGTCTGGCCGGAGGAGCCAGTTGGACGAATCCCATCAATCTGCCCGCGTTCTCGTTCCTGACCGAGTCTCGAGGACAGGCGTTCGTCAACCAAACCCTCTACGGACAGGTGAAGTCGATTCAATGGCCTGGCGCTACAGTTCCTGGCCTCCGCGAAATCTATTCGTACTACGATGAGGTCTTCGGCCCAAGCAACAACTTCGGCTGGGCGGCTCAGGCTAGCCGGCGATCGGTGCACTTCCGGTCGCCCGTCATCCAGTGGATTCGCGCCAACGACGGTGTTCGCGTGTATTGGCCCGATATCAATCCCGACCTCACGCTGAACGGTCGATGGGAAAATGCTCAGGAATTCGCCAAGCGTTGGGTTGATGAGTTCGCCCTCGTGCTCAAAGGCTATGGCCGCTTGCCGATGCCGAGCCCGGCCCCGACCGTGGATATGACCGAGTGCTACCTCACCTACGGCGAGTTGAACTCGAAGATCCTGAGCCCCGACAACTATCAGTTCACCGTCAATGGTGTGCCTAAGTCGACCGACCAAATTCGAGCCGATGCTCTGCAAATGGGTTCGACCAGCGTGGTTTCCGGTCAGTCGATCGTGGCTCCAGTTCCGCCGAGCCGCCGTGAGCTATTCGCGGCGATCCGCGACGAACTATACACTCGATCCGTCCAGGGCGGCTTGCCGAACCTGGGCCGAATCTTCTGGGTCAACGGCTACACGTCGGACCCACGACGAGAGACAGGGTTCGAGTCGGTCGATCCGATCACATCCTACAATCCTTGGGCCGATTTTCGATTGAGCCCGGCCGAGATTACGACGCTGTTCGGCACCTACACCGGTGGTCAATCGACCGGTGTTAACCTCGGAAGAGGTGGCGGAAGCCGCGGACGCGGCTAAATCTGAGGGTCCTCAGGTTCAATTCCCTTTTTTCTTATTGGGAACGAACTTGAGGACCTTTCCGTTCATGCAGTAGCGCAGGCCGGTCGGCTTGGGACCATCGTCAAAGACGTGGCCCAGGTGGCCGTCGCATCGCGCGCACAGCACCTCGGTTCGCGTCATGCCAAACGAGGTATCAACCTTGAACCAGATGTTCTTCGTGTCGATCGGCTTGTAGAACGACGGCCAGCCAGTGCCCGAGTCGTACTTGGTCACGGCTTCGAACAACGGTAGGCCGCAACCGACGCAATAGTAAGTCCCGCCGCCCTTTTGGTCGAGGTTAACTCCACAGAAGGCGGGTTCGGTGCCTTTGGCTCGCAGAATCTCGTATTGCTCCTTCGTCAACCGCTTTTTCCACTCAGCATCAGAGAGCACGACCTTATCGGGTCGCTTGGGGCTCGTAGTGGCGATTCCGTCGTACTTGACGACCTGCGTGGCGAGGAGAAGCGCGAAGATCATAACCTATTCTATGCGCGAGAAGCCGGATTCGTTCCTATTTCTCGTCTTTGGGCTTTCCGTAGTACATGGGAAGACCGATATCCTTGAGCTTGTCCCAAGGGAAATTCTTCGGGTCGTTCTTACGCCCGTACGGCTTGGCGATGAATTCATGGCTGGTCAGTTGCTTGATCGGGAATCGCCGCATCATGACCTTGATGATCGCGTGAAGCGCGTCGATCTGAGCCTGCGGATACGGGTCCTTCCCATCGTTCAAGTTCACCAACTCGATGCCGATTGAAAAGTGGTTGACGTTGTCCCGGCCATAGAAATCCTTGCTCACGCCCGCATGCCAAGCTCGGTCGAAGGTACTGACGTTCTGCACGATCGAGCCATCTTTGCCGATCGTGAAGTGCGAACTCACTTGGCTCGATTCGCGCTGAAAGGCCTCGGTTGTTTTTTCGAGGGTGGGGATGACGGTCGAGTGAATGACAATGGTGTCGACGTCGTACCCAGCCGGTCGCTTTCCGTAGTTGGGAGACTGAATCCATACGAGCTTCATGTAGCCCGGGTCCTTCCACGGATTCGGCATGGGCGACTTACCGTCGCCTTGTTGAAGAGCAAGCAGAATACTGGCGTTGAGAATCGTTCCAATCATGAACTTTGACTTTCCTTACTTTCTGGCGGCCAATCGCTCGTTCATAGACTGAAGACAACGACCACCGAGGCAACGAGGATGATCGTCGCCGGATAAAGCTGGTGATCGGCAAAAGTGGGTTTGGCGAACTTCCCGATTCCCACCCAGGTTACCACCAATGTCGGAATTAGACCAGTCCTGGCTACTGAGTGTCTTCTCGCTCGAGCTTGGCTTTCATTCCCGTCATGTGGCCCGAACCCAAAAGCAGGATGAGCACCAATGAAAGACCGGCCATCAGTCCATTCGGATAGAAGACGCCCGAGAAGGCACGCGGAGCAAACATGCCAAGCGACAAGACCCCGAGGACGAGGGACATAATTCGACCCACCCGCGGATTTGACTTCCAAAGGAAGAAGGAGCCGATCATGAGGGCACCAAGCATCGTTCCGCCAACGAGCGACATGATGTGGGGCTTATGCCCGGCGGTTGGGGCAAAGTAAGCCATGCCTCCTAGGGCAATGCTGATCATGCCGAACAGAACTACGGCGGCGTTGATGACTTTGGTCATACCTTAGGTTGTACCCGCTGAAGTCATCGGCGACGCATTGCGAAGACGAGAACTCCCACCCACGCGGCACCAGCTTCCTTCATCGCCTTGGCGCATTCGTGCGCCGTCGCACCGGTGGTAAAAACGTCATCGACCAGCAGTACCCGCTTCCCAACCAGCGAGGTCGAGCATCGGAAGGCACCGATGAGATTCTTTGCTCGCTGTTCGGGCTTTAGCTCTACCTGCGGCTTAGTCGCCCGGATTCGCACTAAATGTTCGGTTACCAAATCGCTTGGTAACTTTTCGCAGAGCAGACGTGCCTGGTTGAAACCTCGAAACGCTAGCCGACGTCGGTGGATCGGAACGGGAACGATGAAGTCAGGTTCGGGGTCCCATTGGTCGAAGACCTCGGAGACGGCGCCTGCCATCAAGTCGACCAACGCAGTCTCCCGTCGATACTTCAGAGCCTTCACCAGTTCGGACGCCGACCCTTCGTACGGGTAATGAGCCCTTAGCTCGTCCACCATGGCGACCGGATCGACATACCGGAGTCGTTCGGGTATCAAAGATTGCGCGCACCGTCGGCACGGAATCTCTTCCGAAAGCATCCGGCACACCGGACACTTC
Source organism: Armatimonadota bacterium (assembly GCA_016125185.1). Taxonomy (NCBI): domain Bacteria; kingdom Bacillati; phylum Armatimonadota; species Armatimonadota bacterium. The sequence continues at coordinate 1,378,055 of WGMG01000006.1, forward strand.
GTCGGATAAACCCAGCCTAGGATCCGCTCAAAGAAGCTGTTCAATCAGCATCTGGCTTCGATCGTCCAACTCGTCCAAGTTCAGAATCTCGTATCGACCGCCGTCCACGCTCGTGATCTGCCATCGTCCCGACGTGAGTTCGTGGGCATTGTCGCGCCAGTTGCGCACATAAAAATCGGAGTGCCCGCGCGTCGTCTCTACGTCGAACTTCCACATGCTCGCATCGTTCTTCAGCGAATTGATTTTGGTGATCGCCGGCGTAAAGTAACGTCGGTCGAGCTCGTCGTCGGCCAGCTTTCGCGAGGCTTCGTCCAACTCATCCAGGTCCTCGATCACGCCGATTTCCTTCTGCTCCATATCGCGAACGGAGATCATCTTCTTCGGCTCGCTCAGCGGGAAAGCCCGCACGAGATGAACGTTAGCCACATCCTTGCCCTCGACTGTGCAATCCAAAAACAGAGAGTCCGGGCGACGGCGAATCTGGATATCTCCACCCCGGAGGTAATTCAAGTTGGACATCACTCTAGTATGACGGATGTCCACCTATCCAAGCCTCAAAAACGACAAAAGGGCCGCTCACCTTTGAGCGCCCCTTCATCAGTATGTTGTTGGTCGGTCTTAGCCTTCGCCGCGAACGTGGCCGAAAGACGGCTCGAACGGAATCAGACCCAGGCGAGTAGCCGCGCGGAATGCTTGGACTCGATTGCTAACCTGCAGCTTGTCATAAATGTTGGCAAGATGAAAGTCGACGGTTCGCTTCGAGACATAAAGAACATCCGCCGCTTCCTTGCTGCTGTGCCCTTGGGCGATAAGACTAAGAACTTCAATTTCTCGTTTTGTTAATCGTACAGACCGCTGTGACGCGTCTGCTCTTGTTGCTGTTGTTAATGGCATAACCCACCCCTCACTATCGTTTCCACCGCCTGTACGAATTTGATTCCATCTTGCGACCCAGGATTGAGATCGAAAACCTGACAATTTTTCTCAGCTAGTACTTGAACGGGTTCAAATGGAGCCGAAATAGGTTCATTTTTTCTTTTGACGTGTGAGCTACACTCAAGTTCAAATACTAGGTCCTTTAGCCAAAATCTTCATGGTTCATACTTAAGAAGATGGCATCAAATGACTGGAATGCGGATCGTTACGTCAAGAATGCGGCGTTTGTCTCGGAATACGGATCGGCGGTCGCCGAGCTACTGGGGAATATCTACGGAAAGCGAGTTCTCGACCTAGGCTGCGGCGATGGACGCCTAACGTCCGAACTAGTCAATAAGGGCGCAAGCGTCATCGGCATCGATGCCTCCGACAGCATGATCGAATCGGCTCGCGAAAAAGGGCTCGAAGCCTACGTGCTGGACGCCCTGCAGATGGACTATGAAGCAGAGTTCGACTCCGTCTTCACCAACGCGACTCTTCACTGGATTCCCGACCACCCAAGTCTGACCGCCAAGGTCTTTCGGGCCCTGAAGCCAGGCGGAGAGTTTGTCGGTGAGTTCGGCGGCCACGGCAACGTCGCCGCCATCAGCACGGCGGTACGGGCTACGTTGACAAAGCACGGCTATTCCTGGGTCGGAAAAAAGCCGGTCACATATTCTTCCGTGAAGAAATTCGAAGAGGTTCTTCGGGGTGCCGGTTTCGACGTCCCTTATATTCAACTCATTCCCCGTCCCACGCCGCTGCCAACGGGCGTGCGGGGTTGGTTGGAGACGTTTGGCAAGCCATTCATGGAGGACGCCGACAGCGAGACCCAAGCCAAGATGATCGATGATATCGAAGAACTGCTCGCCCCGGCTCTAAGGGATGAGTACGGAAATTGGACGGCGGACTACATCCGCCTTCGGTTTAGAGCAACGAAGGGCGCCTAAGCGCCCTTCTCAAGGTTTCTTACCAGTCTCGGCCGCCGCCGCCGCGTCGGCTGTCGCGACCGCCGCCTCGACCACCGCCACCGCCGCCACCGCTTCGGAAGCCGCCACCGCCGCCTCCGCCGCCGCTACGGAAGCCACCGCCACCGCCGCCACCGCCGCCACTTCGGAAGCCGCCACCGCCGCCTCCACCGCCGAATCGCGGTCGATCTTCCTTCGGACGAGCTTCGTTCACTCGGATCGTTCGACCATCGAGCTGAGCTCCATCCATCTTAGCAATCGCGGCTTCCAGCTGTTCCTCCGGAACCTCGACGAACCCGAATCCCCGATTCGGAATGATTTTGGCGTTCTGCGGCTGAAATTCGCCGAACGCGACGAGGAGACCTTCCTCGTCAGTGCTGTAGGACAGGTTTCCTACAAATAGATTCTTAAGTGCCATTTGCGTAGTTCTTAGTTCCCCTCTGTTCTTCTGACCTGGAAACAACTCGCAAATCGTCTGACTTTCTGAAACTAGACGGACGTTGAATGTCCGCCACAGCTATTATGGTCTATTTATCCACTAATGTAGCCAAGGAAATTGTCAGAGTTTCGTCAGGCTCTCACAACCGTCAGAAAGGATAGAATGATGAGCATGCTCAGCCTGCTTGCCTACGGAGCCATCCAATCCCTCGGCGATCCCCTCGACGACCCCAAGCTGAAGGGCGCCATGGTGTGTGCGATTGTGACCGATTTGGACGGCAAAGTCCTATTTGAGCGCAATGCCGAACAGCGGGTGATGCCGGCAAGCAATGAAAAACTCTTCACCTGCGCATTTGCCCTTGCCCAGCGCGGACCCGACTACCAGTCGGCCACCAAGTTCTGGGTCAACAAGTCTCAAATCAAGGTCGTAGCCGACGGCGATCCCACCCTTGCCTCGTCCAAACTGCTCGACATCCACAACAACTATCACATTGGCCCTGGGCACCGCGTTTTCATCAAGGAAGCCTACAAATGCGATCGTCCCGATACTTGGCAGATCGGCGACGCCCCCAACCGCTACGCCCCAGCGATCCACGCGTTTAGCGTCGACCGGGCCGGGTTTGAGCTCCACGCCGGGCCCAAAGGGCTCTCGTACTACCCCCATACGCCAGTCATCGAGACCGTCAAAGTCGTTCCCAATTCTCAGTCCATCCGCATCGACTATCAGCCGCTCGCCTCAAAACTGCTTGTGACGGGCAAGATGCCAGACAAGGATGAAAAGATCGACACGCTTTCCGATCCCGATCCGACCCAAACCGCCCTTTCATGCCTGATGGGCGTCAAGAATCCGATCCTCCAAGACTTGGACGACGAGCCGAAGGACGAACCGACGGAGAAGATCATGAGCCCGCCCATTTCGGAACTGCTGGGGAGCTGCCTCAAGCCGAGCGACAACTGCCTGGCCGAGCACCTTCTCTTTATTGGCTCGAAGGCTGATTCCTACTCCAACGCTCGAAAGGCAATTACCGAATGGCTGACGACCACGGTGGGTCTCGACGGCGACTCGTTCCGATGCGAGGACGGAAGCGGTCTAAGTCGAAAGAACCAGACCACGGTGCACAACATCGCAAAGCTCTTGCAGTGGACGACTCAGCAGAAAACGTCGGACTTGTGGCAAGGCTCGCTGGCCCGCGCTGGGGTGGGCACGCTCGCAAAGCGCCTTCAAAACGTCGATTTTGTTGGGAAAACCGGCAGTCTTGACATGGTCGCAGCCCTCAGTGGTTTCGTAAAGTGTAAGAACGGTGACACCAAAATCGTCTCCGTCATCCTAAATCATTTCGGATGCACGGAATCAGACGCAAGGGCGATCATCGACCGGTTTATAGAAAATGTCAGTCAGTGAAGTAACATCGGCACGGAATCTGCGAATGAAACAGGCAATGAGCATTGCCTTCCCCACCCGCAGTATGGCCGCGTTGCTGGCGATCGCCATCATTGACTTGATCATGACCGCCGTCCTGCACTCGAAGGGCATGATCGTCGAGCTCAATCCGCTGATGCGAGGCTTCATCACCCAAAGTGAGTGGCTGTTCGCCTTCGTCAAGGGACTCACTATCGGCGTCGCGTGGGGCACGATGGCGTGGTACGCCCAACAGAACAAAGAGTTCGTGGGCCGAGCCTGCACCATCGGCGCGCTCAGCTACGTAACCGTTTGGACGACCTGGTTCATCACTGGCCGCTAACCAGCCAACGCGGCATCCAGTTCCGCATCCGACATATGCTCGATGCGGTCGTAGGCGGCTAGCCGTTCCTCTCGGAGCTTCTTGCGCGCGTCGCGGCGCTGTTGTCCTTGCAAGAATCGAATTTTTTCTTCCCGTGTTTCGCAGACCAGGCGTGGGACTTCGGCGGGCACTCCGTCCTTCAAAGAGACCATCGTTACCCGCGCTGTGTTGGTGTGTCGCTTGATGCCTTTGCGAAGGTTTTCGGCAACGACTTCGACGATTACCTCCATCGAAGTTCGGCCCACGAACACGATCTGCCCCGTCAACGTGACAAGCTCGCCGACTTCGATTGGCTCATGAAAGTCCACCTGGTCGAAGCTAGCGGTGACGCAGACGCCTCCTGAGTGCTTCGCCGAGGCAGCATACGCGCAAAGGTCGATCTTGGCGAGCAGTTCGCCACCGAACAGTTTGCCAAGGAAATTGGCTTCGTTGGGCCGAATGACTTCGGCGATGGTGACGAGAGTGTCCGAGGCGCGCACACCTTGCATTGAGTACAAGTGTACTTGAGCTTACTTCGCTAAGGATGAACGACACCAGGGAGCGGAAGCGGAAACTTGTCGGCACTTTCGTCGATTCCACTTTCGGCCCTGAATTGCACTTTTACTTCCTCAATTTCATGTCGTATTTGAACGGGCACTTCGTTGAGTCGATAAATTCTTACTTGGTCCTTAGCTTGAACGACGACGCAATCATCGAACACCGAGAGCTGGCTGTTTCGAGGCAATTGATTCATAAGCTCCATTGCCATTCGGACCTCGTTGATCCGCCTAGACTCCGAAATCTTCCCATAGTCGAAGTCCCGTTCTTCGCTCGGGTACCCGGAGGGCGTCGGCGAGGGGTAGCCGCAATCAGTCTCTCCGCTTTCCCAGATTCCATCCTTACCGTAAGCGACGCCCAAGATGTTGAATCGAGACGGCGAAACAGATTGGCCAAGTCGCCTCATCACAGTCACCATCCAAGGCGCCAATTTACAGGGTTTCGTAGCGATCACTATGAATGAATAGTCAGCTCGCTTTCCCTTCGGTCCAGCCAATCCCTGGGCTTCTCTCATGTAGTCGCTAGGAGACATCACTTTGTGTGTTTTCGGGTTCCATAGAGCGTCCCGAAGCTTGTCCACCCGGTCAGACCGAGACAAATACTCTCTCAACATGGCCATACCGTCGGTCTCAGAGTAGCGAACAGGGCGAGTCCAAGAATAGAAAGAGATTCCGCCTAAACCGACAACGACCAAGAAACTCCCAATCAAGGGATTCAATCTTCGCCGTTTAGCCTTGTCCATGCTCAGCTACTTTCTGATACACCCGAACGTAATCCACCACATAGCGGCTCGGATAGATGCTTTCGTCGACGCCTTGCTGGCCGCCCCAGTTGCCGCCGATAGCGAGATTCAGAATCAAATACTGAGGCGCATTGAATGGCCACTTTCCAGGATCGTCGCTATCCTTGTCGTACTCCAAGACCGATTTACCGTCGAAGTACCACGTCAGCTTGTTTTTCGTCCATTCGAGCCCGTAGGTATGAAAGTCGTCCCAAACCTTCGGAACATCGATATGCGTTCCCTTGTTCGCGTCCTTGCAGTGGACATTGAAATGCACCTTGGCTGGATCGAAGCCGACGTTTTCCATAATGTCGATCTCGCCACACAGCGGCCAGCCAACCTTGCCGATGTTGGAACCGAGGGTCCATATCGCGGGCCATGTCCCCTTGCCGGTGGGGATCTTGGCTCGAACCTCGATGTATCCGTAGGTGAAGTCGAACTTGCCTTGCGAGGTGATGCTCGCCGAGGTGACTTCATGCTTCTCGAATCCGTCGTGTCGAGCCGTGATGGTGAGGTCACCGTTTGTAACCATCGCGTTTTCGAGGCGATCCTTTGTGTAGTACTGCTTCTCGCCGTTGCGAACGAATCCGACTTCGTACGTCCACTTCTTGGGGTCCGGCAAACCACGGTAATTAAACTCCTCGTTCCAAAGAAGCCGATAGCCCGGGATCGGCGACGGAATCTGCTGAAGAGCGATGGCAACGAGCCCCAATGTGAGCATAGGTTAACTATACAGCGACGACGGTGGCACTGAAAACTATATGACTATAGCGCGGCCGCGTGGACGACCTGCGCAAAGTCTTCAGCCTTCAGGGAAGCCCCGCCAACTAGACCGCCATCGATGTCGCTCTGTGCAAAGAGTTCGGCCGCATTGCCCGGGTTCACGCTTCCGCCGTACTGAATTCGCACAACCTCGCGTACAGACGCAGGCAGACAAGACCGAATCATTGCGCAAACGCGATTGGCTTCCGCCGCGTCGCAGACCTTGCCTGTTCCAATCGCCCAAACCGGTTCGTAAGCCACGACCAGAGGCTCTAGCTCTGAGTCCGAAATTCCGGTCAGCGCACCGGCAATCTGCGTTGAAATCACTTCGTCGGTTCGCCCGGCTTCCCTTTCCGCCAAGGTCTCGCCGACGCATACAATCGGAATAAGTCCTTCGGCCAAACACGCCTTCAGCTTCAAGTTAACCGTCTCATCCGTCTCGGCAAAAGAGCCGATCGTCGATTCCGGCACTTCCAGCTTGCCGAACCGACCTCGCCGCTCCGAGTGGCCGATAATCGCGTAAGTCGCCCCCACGTCCTTCAGCATTTTCGGCGACGTAAAGCCGGTAAACGCCCCCGACTCCTTCCAAAAAACATCTTGCGCGCCGATGCCCACGGTCCCTTCTCGAACCAGGTCCGAGATGTATAGAAACGGAGGACAGAAGCCATATTCGACCGAGTCCAAGTCGCCCAGTAAAGCGTGGAACAGCTTCGCCGTCTCCAGCGCCTCGGCGCGGGTCTTGTTCATTTTCCAGTTGCCGATTACGATCTTCTTTCTCATGCTTTGCTCTCCTTCAGCGACTCTTCGCCCGCCAAACAGGCCTTCAGCGACTCCAGCGCGACCTCTATCTGGTCGTCGCGAGGCTCGCTGGTTGTGATGTACTGGGTCCACAAACCGGGCAGGAACAGCTTCATGATAAGGCTGTTGTCGCGGAACTTGCCCGCGAACCGCAGAAGTTCGTAGGCTACCCCTGCGATAATGGGCAGGATCGCCACGTGCAGCAAGAAGTTCGACAGAGCCTCGGTCAGAAACACGCCCTTATTGATGCGGGGAATGAAGGTGAAAACGAAGAACTCGAGAATGATGACGATGATGGCGAAGCTGGTTCCACACCGTGGGTGCAATCGCGTTTGCTTCTTGCAGTTCTCCAACGTCAGCGGCAGTTCGGCTTCCCACGTATTGATCGCCTTGTGCTCGGCCCCGTGGTACTTGAACACTTCCTTCACCATCTCCAACTGGCCGATGGCGATCAGGTAGCCGAGGAAGAAAATGGCATGGATCGCTTCGATCGTGCCGTTGGTGGGAATGTCTCCCCAATGCTGCTTCTCACGCAGGAACGTGCCCAGCGCCTGGGGCAAAAGTTTGAATGCGACGAGGGCGAACACGATCGAAATGATCATCGTGACCATCACCACCCCGTCCTGAATCTTTTTGGCGGTCGCAACTTCCTTGGCCACGACTTCGTCCTTGGTCACCGGTTCGTTTGGATGCTGGCTTTCCAGTTCGTGCTCGACTTTCTCGACCGACTTTTCGTCCAGTGGCTGATATTCGGGAGCAAGTTGAACCTGCGAGGCGAACTTCATCGCCCGAGTTCCCAGCGACATCGCATCGAGAAGCGCCCACGTTCCGCGCAAAAACGGCGTCTTCAGCCACTTTTGGCGACCGATCCACGTCTTCTCCAGCGGTTCGGCTCGCACGATCAATTCTTGGTTTGGGGCGCGGCACGCGACGGCAAAATACTTCGGGGAGCGCATCATTACGCCCTCGACGATGGCCTGGCCACCAACACTTAGGAATTCGTCCTTGGACATCCGGTCAAATTATACCGAGCAGGGTCAATGGGGACCAAATACCTAGGGTTTGTAAGAGTTTTGTTAATAAAAGACGCCATTGTGCTAACGGCATCGAACTTGCTTAATAATAATCCTGTCTTACATGGAAGGAAGCGAAATGAACTCTACGATAACTAGAGGACTTGAGCTTACCGAGGAAGAGGCGTTTGCTCTATTGAGCCTTTGCATCACCAGCCCTGTGTCGGTGGACGAGGTTTCGAAACAAGCAATTCTAAAACTAGCGGAATATTGCTCGCAACGGAGCGAACCAAGCAATTATAAAGAAATTCATATCAAAGCCGCAGTTGTCTAAATTGGTAACTTGAGCGTCAAAGGGGAAAGCATTAGCTTTCCCTTCCTCATTTTAGGGGTTCTCTGCCAAAATGAAACCAGATGCCGAAGGTCGCCGACGCTCTTTCGTTTTTGGAATCCATTGCCCCGTCTCGCTGGGCGTTCGACTTCGATAATGTGGGCCTGCTTTTTGGCGGTCGCGACCAGGACGTCACCGGTATTGCGTTCGCCCTGGACGCCTCCCACGGTCTGATCAACTTCGCCCAGTCGTTTGGCGCGAATCTGCTGATCACCCATCACCCGATTTTCTTCAGCGGCACGAAGAGCGTGGACTGCGGTTCTGCCGACGGACGCCTGGTCCTTTCCCTTGCGCAGGCCGGATGTAATCTGATCGCCGCCCACACCAACTGGGACTGCGCTCCGGGTGGCATCAGCGACACAATGGCCGAACTCCTGGAACTGACGCCTCGTGCCTCGTTTGGCGATGGTGCCGAAGTTCCCTATTCCAAGATTGTTACCTTCGTTCCGGTCGAATATACCGACGCGATTCTCGACGTCATGGCCGACCATGGCGCGGGTTTCATCGGCAACTATCGCCGATGCGCCTTCAAGTCATCCGGCATCGGCACGTTTGAACCGATGGAAGGGTCGGATCCCTTCATCGGCCGCGTCGGCAAATCGGAAGAGGTCGAGGAGGATCGTCTCGAAATGATCTGTCCTTCGAGACTAGTCGATGACGTCGTCGAGGCCCTGGTCGAAAAGCATCCTTACGAGCAGCCCGCCTTCGACGTCATCCCGCTTCGCCCCCTGGTTGAGCAACCGCTCGGGCGAATCGGCACACTGGATGCTCCCACCAAACTCTCCGACTTCCGCCTCAAATGCGAGAAGGCATTCGGCGGTCCGGCGCTCGCGTGGGGCGACCCTGGTAAGCCTATTGAGCGGGTAGCCGTCGTGGGTGGGGCAGGCGATCACAGTTGGCACGATGCCCTACGCGATGGCGCCGACGCGTTTGTGACCGGCGAAGTGAAGCACCACATCGCGAAGGAAGCCAGCGACGCCGGGCTCGCCATCCTCAGTTGCGGACATTTCGCGACGGAGAATCCCGGAATGGGATCGCTGATGGAGATGTTCGACGAGCACTTTCCGCATCTCCGATGCAAGCTCTACACGCCGAATGCAGGTGAGTCTGCGCGACCGATTTAGGCCGGGCGATTGTACGAGCGTCGGTTTCTTCGCCTGACAACAACGACTCCCGTCATCATGCCAAGCGAGGCAACTACGCCGCCGGACGTCACCTTGAACAGTGGATCGTCCAAAACGCTGTCCCTTCCGTCATAGTCACCACACTTGTTGGCCCTAACTGGACTAGGCGGGCCGGCAGGTTCCGAATACTGATGATGGTTGACTTGGAATTGCGCAAGGCAAACGATCGGCACGAACGCAATCCCAATGGTTAAGCCTTTGAGCCCCGATCTCATGTAAGTGTGAGTGCTCTTTTGGGGCCGGAAAGTTCAAACAGTACCAACAGATTCTGAAAGCGGCGTTCGGTCGAACATAGATGTACCAAGGACGCGCTACCATCTCGGAACAATTTATCAAACCGCCCAGTCTGAAGCGATAACGGATTGATGGCATTCAAGAAGGGTATTTAAGCCCTCGCAAAGTACAGAGGAAAATATGAATCTCAACATTCGACTTATCTCGACGGTCGCGATGGCGGCCGGTGCCATCGCCGCAAATGCAACGCTGACCGACATCGGTCAATTCACCGGTTCGATTTCGGAATCTTTCGAGAGCTTTCCCAACTTCAATCAAGGTCCTGTGTTCCAGACTGAACCATGGGCAGTGATGGGCGGCGGCGCCAGCTTTACTAGTCAGAATCACGACCTCGCCATCTACGAACCTTCGGCGGCGGCCCTTTGGTATCTCGATTCATCCGGGTGGGCTCAAGTTGCCGATGGCACGAAAGGAATGGGAATGAACTCCGACAGCGTTTGGGACCTGACGTTTGTGAACGATCAAACCGAATTCGGAGGATTCTGGGGGCTCGATACACCTTTCACACATAGCGAGGCGACGGTTTCGTTCTTCGATGCCTCTAATAACTTGGTCGGGCAAACATCGTTCTCCTACGACCATTCGACGAATCATGACGGCGGTCTCGACTGGAACGGATGGTCCAGCGACATTGCCTTCCGCAAAGTCGAGGTCCAGGGCCGTTACATGGTCGTCGACGGCATCCAAGCGGCGGCCGTGCCAGAGCCCGCTTCGCTCAGTGTTATGGCGCTGGGCATAGTCGCTATGCTTCGTCGCCGAAAGACTAGATAGCCCGACAATCACGAAGTCCCGTCGACAAACATCAGCGGGACTTCGGCATTTCCCATATGCTGAACCGGTTCAGTATAATGGCGAATATGTGGTCGACAGCGAAGTCGTCATTGGTAGCCTTGACCGTTTGCTTGGCTGGTCTCGCGTGGTCCCAGCGCACTTACTGCAATCCGATCAACGTCGACTACGGCTACTGCCCGATCCCGAACTTTGTTCAACAGGGCAAGCATCGAGCTACCGCCGATCCCGTCATCGTCACTTTCAAGGGCGATTACTACCTCTTTTCGACCAACCAATGGGGCTACTGGTGGAGCCACGACATGTCCCATTGGACCTTCGTCGCCCACAAATTTCTTCGGCCCGACATCGCGACGCTTGACGGGAATCCGATCTATGACGAGCTATGCGCACCCGCAGTCTGGGTCATGGGCGACCAACTCATGGTTATTGGCTCGACCTACCAGAAAAATTGGCAGATCATGGCCAGCGGCGACCCAAAGAACAATGAGTGGCACGAGGCCATCCACGAGTTTCCGGTCGGCGCGTGGGACCCCGCCTTTTTCCTCGACGACGATGGCCGGTTGTATCTCTACCATGGATCCAGCAACGCGTTTCCGATCTACGCATGGGAGATCGACCCGAAAACCCTTCTACCGATCTCAGAGCGAAAGGACCTTTTTGGCGTGGGAACCCACGGCTGGGAACGGTTCGGCGAGGCTAACGACAACACGTTTCTCAAACCGTTCATCGAGGGAGCCTGGATGACGAAGCACGGCGGCAAGTACTACCTGCAGTATGCGGCGCCGGGCACCGAGTTTAGCGGCTATGGCGACGGCGTTTACGTGGCCGATCACCCCCTCGGACCGTTCACCTACCAAGCCAGCAACCCGTTCTCGCTCAAACCAGGCGGATTCGCCCGTGGCGCGGGTCACGGCGCAACTTACCAGGACTTCAACGGCGACTGGTGGCATGTTTCTACCATCGGCATCTGCGTGAAAAACAATTTCGAGCGCCGAATCGGGATTTGGCCGGCTAACTTTGATTCCGACGGCGTGCTGTCCTGCGACCAAGCCTACGGCGACTATCCAACGTATCTGCCTGACCCCAGGCAAAAGGGTTTTGCGGGATGGATGCTCCTGAACTATAATCGCTCGGTACAGGTTTCATCGACTCTTGGCGGATTCGCGCCGAATTACGCGGTGGACGAAAGCATCAAGACTTATTGGTCGGCCAAGACCGGCAACAAGGGCGAATGGATCGAGACCGAACTTAACGAGCCATCGACCGTCCGGGCGGTGCAGATCAATTACGCCGACCAAGACGCCGACGTCATGGGCAAAGCCCCAGGGCTCTACCATCAATATCAGCTCTTCGCCTCCCTCGATGGCAGGCGGTGGAGCCTAATCGTCGATAAGGCGATGAACAAGACCGACGTTCCGCACGACTACGTGGAACTCGAAAAGCCGGTCGAAGCCAAGTACCTTAAACTCGTGAATATCCACATGCCCACCGGCAAGTTCGCCATTAGCGGCATTCGGGCCTTTGGGCTCGGGCATGGTCAGCCGCCCAAGCCGGTCCAGGGGTTCGTCGCCTTGCGCGGAACCGGAAAGGACAATATGGGCATCCGTGAGAACGCGTGGCTGAAGTGGGCGCCAAGCGATGACGCCGATGGATATGTGGTGCGCGTGGGTGTGGCTCCCGACAAGCTCACCAACAGCGTGATGGTGTACGGCGCGAATGAATACTATTGGCGCTACATGGACGCGGATAAGACCTATTACTTCCAAATCGAAGCGTTCAACCAGAACGGAATCTCGGCGCGGAGCGAAGTTATGAAAGCTGAGTGAGTCAGATGGTGGAACGGAATTAGCCTGGATAAGGCCAGACATCTTTTCGCATCTTCACCGCATATGAACCGCGAGTCGCCTCGATCTCTCGACTAATTTCTTCCGAAGCTGCCTGGTCGACCGTGAAAACAATTCGCTTGCTGGCGACGCAAACCCAGGAATGGAAATCGAGAACGAAAGCCTTGTATTTAGGATCGGTCGAAGTTCTAATTTGACTCTTAGCGAGATCTGTCAATGTTCCGCGCCGAATGACCTTACCGCTCTGATTGATTAAGAGAATCGTTCCGTCCTTAACCTCTACTCGCGAGTTCTTTCGATTCAAGAAGTCGATACTTAGCAGTCCGGCAAAAAATGCAAAGAAACTGGTGGCCGCAGCAAGGAACCAACCTTTCGTTGCAATGGTGGAGTCCGGAAACGACGTAAATATCTGAAAGAGAATCCAGCCAAGCCCTCCGACCTGCACTGCAATGGCTACTCTAAGTCTGCTTAGGTCCATTTCATTGTGAATTGGATAGCTCATCATGGCAAGATTCATCACCAATTCTAGTCAGTCTACACGGGTTTGCCATCGGGTCATACTAACTTGGTGAGGTCACGAGACGAGAACCGGAAGCAGCAACTCTCGACCCGCATCGCGTTCCTCGTCGCTGGCATCGGGTTTTCGACGCTGGCCCCTCTGGTACCAACCGTGAAGGCGCGGTTTTCCCTGGATGAAAGCTCGCTTGGTTTATTGCTGCTGTGCGTCGGGCTGGGTTCTCTTGGCGTCATGCCGTTTGGCGGGGCGCTAGCCGCGCGCTTTGGGTGCCGAAAGGTCATCGTGGCTTCCGCCATTGCACTGGCTCTTAGCCTGCCTGGCATCATCCTGGCTACGAGCATCCCCTTGTTGGCCATCTCTCTCCTACTCATGGGCGCGGGTGGTGGCACCCTCGACGTGGTGATGAACATTCAGGCCGTGATCGTCGAGGAGGAGAGCGGTCGGCCCATGATGTCAGGCTTTCATGGCCTTTTCAGCGTGGGCGGAATCGTCGGAGCCGGGAGCCTGACCGGCATGATGAGCCTTGGGGTTGATCCCAAGATTTGTCAGGTGGGAATTGCGACTGCGCTCCTTTTGATGATTGTCGCGGCGAGCCCATCGATGGTCGGCCACCATCCAACGATTCATCCAGCGGAACGGAGCTTCGTCTTTCCCCGCGGCAAGGTTCTGTTGCTCGGGGTTCTGGCCCTCATTCTGTTTATGGCCGAGGGATCGGTCGCCGACTGGAGCGGTGTTCTGCTCACCAAGTTTCGGGGCGTGCAACCTGCTCAAGCAGGTCTTGGGTACGTGGCCTTTTCGGCTATGATGACCCTGAACCGCCTGACGGGCGATTTTGTCATCCACCGACTGGGGCGCCGGTCGGTGATGCTTACGGGCTCGCTGGTTGGCGGGCTCGGCTTTGTGGTTGCCGCTTTCACTCCGTTTTGGCTTGGCTCGCTAGTTGGCTTTGCGATGGTGGGCATTGGGCTTTCGAATGTGGTGCCGATCCTCTTTTCGGAGACCGGGAAGCAAGATGTGATGCCTGGAAGCGTGGCCCTCTCGTCCGTTTCGACGATGGGCTACGTTGGGCTTCTCGCCGGTCCGCCGATGCTGGGGTTCATCGCGCGGGGCTCGAGTTTGCTGGTTTCGCTGTCGGTCTTAGCGGTTCTCTGCGTTGGCGTGGCCGCAACTTCGAGGCTAGCCACAGACTAAGAACCTAGGGCTGGGCTTCGCCCGGGTCGTCCCGAGGATCGGGACTCCTCGGACTTTTTCTGGCGTGGGCCAAGATACTATGCCCCTTCAGGGCTTGTTAAGGCGTTTTTCCAGTGAATCCATTGTTTTAAGAGGTTTAGCCTGGCGCCGAAACGCTTGGCACTTAGGCGCGTCTTCCTTTACACTGTCGTTGGGGAACTATATGGTCGGGATTTACCTCGCCGCTTTCGTCCTGGGAAATTGGGGCCCTTCGCCCACCCAAGGAACGCAAGAAAAAAAGGAGCCGGTGATCAAAGCCGAAAACGGGTTTGTTCGCGCCACCTTTACTTCGCCCAAGGGTCCCATCACCGTCATTCTGCCCGACGACATTCAGCCTGGCGATACGATTTCGGGCACGGTTTTTCCGGGTTCGAAAGACATCAATATTGGCGACGTGCAGATCGATATCGGCGACGTGCACGGAACGGTTACCGATCCCGGCAGTCCTCGTCGCACGTGGAAGATTCCCGAGGGCATCACTCCTCGCCTCAGCCTTTCGGGTTGGATCAACGGTGGCGAGACCCTCGGCACAACCTACGTTCCTGTCGGGCCATCGACCAAGAAGCCCGACGCCTACACGATCCCAAGCGCCGCCCGCATCGGCGCTCCGTTCGTGGTGAAAGGTCCCTACGATGGCGAAGCCGCCAATACGACCGTTTTGGTCGGTGGCCAGCCCATCCCAATCGTAGCGGAATCGCCGCGACAGTCGGTGGTCATCGTTCCGACCCTCACCGAGACTGGCCCCTCCAAGCTGGTGGTGGAAGAAGGCGGGCAATACGCCAAGGGACCGATTCAGTTATTGCGCGTCGATCTTTCGACCCCCAAGTCCAACCTTTTGCGGGGCGAGAAATCCGAGCTCAAGCTTCATGTGGAGGGCCTCGACGGGCTCCAGACCAAAGAAGCGCCGATGGTCGTCATCGAAAACCTCACACCGTCGGTCATCGACCTAGAAGGTCGACCCAAGCACTTTGTGATCCTCAAAGCCAACGCCAAGGGCGAGTTCGATCGGAACTTCCTCATCACCAGCATCCTGCCCGGAAGTTTCGGGGTTTCCGCCGTGGTCCAGCCGGGAACGGGCACCACCGCATCTCCTACGAGCGCGATCGTTCGCGGCGAAGTTCTTCCGACAACCTCAAACCCCGGCGCGGCGTCCACGATCAAAGACTTGTCGGACATTCCGCCGCCGTTCCTCTACGCCAACATTCCGCTTCGGGGTGGCACCTACGATGGCCGCTTCTACGACATCGCGGACAGCACAGGCAAGGGTCCGTGCGAGCAGAACTACGCCGAACTTTTCCAACTCCTCCACGCCCTCCAGAAACAGCTCGACGCCAACAAACAGGCGACCGAGGACAATCCGTTGGTGCAGGAGGTCCGGCTCTACCAGATGCTCGCACGACTGCTGCAGAACCCGCCGGAGATGAATGACGCGATCAAGAATCTTCTAGAAGGCAAATTCAAAGAGTTCTACGACTCACTCCAAACCAAAGAAGGTGTGGCAAAGACCCTCGACTACATGTCGAAAATGATCGATTTCATCGTCAAGTACGACAAGAGCCTCACCGACGCGCAAAAAGCCAAACTCAAGGGCCTCAGCACGCGCATCAACTACATTCTCAGCCACAACGAATCGTTCGAGGACCTGAAATCCAAACTGGAAGAGGCGATCAACGAGTTCAAAGCGTTGGTGGAAGACCCGCTGGGATTCCTGGAAGGCAAGATCAAGCAGGGCTTGGAAGATGAGCTGAAGAAGCTAGTCGTAAAGGCCGTGGGTGAGAAAGCGGCGGGCGCGATCTTCAGCATCCTTAGCGACCTCGTCAACCTCTCCGATTTCCTGCAGAACCAAGCCGAACACGACGCCCTGCAGAACAAGATCAACGAGCTCTTACAGAGCATTTACGACAAGTCGGTCGCCGATCCCTGCTTCCGCATCACGACCGAGTGGAACGAGCGGATCAAGCCGTATATTTGGTTCAAAGGACCGGAATGGTCAGGGCTCCGGGTCAAGATCAAGCCGGTCATCTACTGTTACGACGAGAAGACCAAGAAGTATCGAATCTGCGAGGACAGCGGCATTCAGATCGTGGACGAATTCGGGTCGAACAACGAACTTGATACGTTTGTTCCCAAGCTCGGCGACGGGGAGATATGGAAAGTGGACTACAAGATCGATGCGAGCCAGACGACCAAATGTGGTCAGAAGTGTATGGTGTTGATTCAGATCACCGGTGGACCGAACGGCGACATGTGGATGTGGGCCGGTTCCCTTCCCTAGTGGCTGACGATCGCCTCGACGGCGACTTTGCCCGCAACCGCGACGATAAGAATCGCGATGAGGATCAGCATTGCGTATCCGATTAGGTGTCCGAACTTTTCGCTGAAGGTCGGGGTCTCTTCGCGTCGCGCCAACACCGGTTTCGACTTGCTCCGCTCGGCCAAGAGTTGGACCGAGCGCATCTTCATCAGCGGATTTCCGAGCGGATCGGGCGGCGTGTGGCCCGTGCGCTCGACTCGGTACAGCGGCTCCTCCAGTTCGCGGAGAGTTCCGGCCAGCCTCGCTTCTCGATGTTCCTCGTGGATGCGCTCCAACTCGGCGGCCACGTAATGGGGATCGAGGTGAAGGGCCTCGGCGACGTCCTCAACGGTGACGGCTTCGGGTCGAGTGATTGGGTGCCAGTTCTCAACCTCGTTCAGCCGAGCGATCAACTCACGTAAGGTCTCGACGTCGGCAATTTCGGTCTGCCGAGACACTATCTGATCGCTCTCCATTTTTATTTCATATTACGTGATTTCAGTTCGTTTGGTTGAACCTATATCGTTCAGAGTTGGCGAGCATTGAACGTATCGCCATCGGCGATACGCCCGGTCTGATACCCTTTAAGGAACCAGCGGACACGCTGGGCCGACGTTCCGTGCGTAAACGAGTCGGGTACGACGTAGCCTTGCGACTCTTTCTGGAGCTTGTCATCGCCGATCTGTGATGCCGCGTTCACGGCTTCTTGAATGTCCTGCTTATCTATGTGAAGGTCGGTGGCGTAGTGAGCCCATACGCCAGCCAGAAAGTCGGCCTGGAGTTCCATGCGGACCGAGACCTTGTTGAAATCCTTGCCGCTGAGTCGGGCCCGGGCGGCATCGACCTGATGGCTGGTGCCCAGCAGATTCTGGACATGGTGTCCGACTTCGTGGGCGATGACATACGCTTGCGCAAAGTCACCACCAGCGCCAAGCTGGTTCTTCAGCGTGTCGTAAAAGCTAAGGTCGATGTACACCTGCGAGTCGCCAGGACAGTAGAACGGTCCGACGGCAGCATCAGCCAAACCGCAAGCCGACTGCACACGATCCGAGAAAAGTACGAGCTTCGGATCGACATACTGCTTGCCGGTCTGCTCCGGCAGGATCTTGCTCCAAACTTCTTCGGTCTCCTTGAGAACCTTGCTAACAAACTTCTTGCCCGCATCGTCGCCCGGCCCACTGGAAGCGGTGCCGCCAAGTTGCGATTGGGAACCGGTGCTCGAAAGAGCCCCCTTCAGGTCGTTTGGATTTCCACCTAGCAGCGTGTAGAGAATGACAATGACGATCGTTCCCAGCCCACCCCCGATGGCGAGTTTTCCGGCCGGTGCTCCACGTCGATCCTCGACGTTTGAACTCTCCTCAATGTCGTCCAATCGCATGGCCATTATTGTACGGCATGGCCCGGTCGCCGCGGCGGGACTATTTCGACGTCAGGATCGAGTCGCCAGCCCGAATCGAGCCGCTGTCGAACCCCTTTTCCATCCAATCGACGCGCTCTTTGGCCGATGCATAGTCCATCGGGTCTGGAATCGAGCCATCCTTGGGCAAGGTCGGTCGAATCGAAACATCGAAGTCGGCCAGCATCTTAATCGCCTTTTCGATATTGGTCCGTTTGAATTCGAACTTAAGGTCGACCGACGCCCAGACACCGGCGTAATAGTCGGCTTGATGTTCGTACTTCAGGCGGAGCTTCGCCTTGTCGGCTTCAGAAGCAGTGGCTAGGAGCCCGTCAAGCTCTGTGTCCTTACCAAGAACGTGCTGGATGTGATGGCCAAATTCGTGAGCGAACAGTATGGTCGCGGCGAGGTCGGCGTCGGCCCCGGGCGGAGGTGATTCCAGCAGAGATTGGTTGTACGCGATGGTGGATGAATCTCGAAGGTAGAAGCCGCATCCGTTCAGGAGCGTTCCTTTCCCAGGATTGGGGTAGCCCTTTTTGTAAAACGACATGTTCCCGGGCTGCTCGTATTGATGCCCGGTAAGGTCTACGAACCGCCGAGCCCACGTCATCTGAACCGTGGACCAAGCCTTATCGAGCTTCTCAGCCGCCGCGACGACGTTCAGCGCCGACTGAGAAGGCCGTTCTGGAGGTCGTGAGCACTTCAGGTAGCCAATGACGCTAAGGCAGAACGCCAAGCCACCGCCACCGAGGATGTACCACGGCATCCAGTCGCGTTTTTCTTGTTCTTCGGGCTCCTTCTGGTCGTATTCGCTCACGTCCTGAGTCTACGACATCCGACCGGTTTAGTGCGGGGTGAGATTCAGGTTATCGATGAGGGTGTGGAGCGCATTTCTCAGATTGGTCAGCTTGGACTTATCGGTGTAGTCGAGGGCCAGGCTGATGCGGTAATGGTGGAAGTCGAGCTTATAGTCCTCGCCATTTTTGCGGCTGTTCCGGTAGCCGATCCAGTTCGTCATGCGGATGGTGGTGAAACCATCCCCCTTATGTGCCTTCGAATTTCGCAGGAGGGAGGGCATGTCGGTTCGCGAACGCAGAACGCTCATCGAAATCGAGCCGTCTTCGGACTTGATTAGCCCTGAGCCAATCTTCACATCGGTAAAGCCCAAGGGCAGCGCGGTTACGGCGTAGTCCGTAACCGCAGGATTTTTCTGGTCCGCGTTATACACGGGAAGCTTCAAGGTCTGCCCCACAGGAGCAAGCGCGATGGCCATTGCGATCGAAGTAACCATAACAAACTCTTTGGACGACCGGAGCGCTTAGATTGCTCCGATCGGCCAAAGCGTACCACCCTTTAGGCCTAGCGGCTACGATCCGCCGTTCTTGACCCGATCCTTAGCTGGTGGCTCGTGCGGCTTAACCGGTGGGTTCTTCTTGATCTCGTTCAGCAGGTACTCAATCGCCTTGTCGATCTGCGGGTCAGAGCCCTTGATGAACGCGTTCGGATCGCTGGGAACATCGATGTCCGGCGACACGCCCTTACCCTCGATGGCCCACTTACCGTCGGGAGTCCACATGCCGTAGTTGGGCACGCTGATTTTGCCGCCGTCGGCCAATGGCCAACCCGGATCGGAGCCAACTTCGCCACCCATCGTTCGCCGTCCGAATAGCGGTCCACGCTTGATACTTCGGAACCGGTGAGGGAATTCCTCACCGCATGAGATGTCGAACTCGTTGATGAGCGCTGCCATCGGGCCCGTGAAATAGTCGCCCTGACGGGTCCACGAGTAGGGGCTGTTGCGCATGTTGAAGAAGCCGGTCAGGGACTCGTTCAGGATTCGGTTGATGTAGTCCTGCACAAAGCCACCATTGTTGAACCGTCCATCGATGATGAACCCTTCCTTGTTTCGCTGGTAGAAGTACTGGCGAATGAAGTCGTTCATGTCGCTGTTCGACATCGCCGCGAGGTGGAGGTACCCGAGTTTGCCACCGCTTTTCTTATCGACGTATTGCCGATTGGCTTCGACCCACTCCAGGTACCGCATGCGGTGCTCGCTGGGGACGGGCTTGATGAAGTAGGTTTTGGCCCCTTCCATCGTGGGCTTGTCATTGACGGTGACCGATACGGTCTGTCCCGCGCGCCCCGCGAGCTTATCGAGCGGATCGGCATCGAGCGAAAGCTTCTCACCGCCAATGGCGAGGAGGAACATGCCTTCCTTGATATTCTTGCCTGCGCCGAGCAGAGGCGACATTTCCGAGGTCGTGTATCCATCGCCCCGGAGAATCTTCGTGACCTTGTAGCAACCCGATGGGTCGGCGGCGAGATCGGCTCCGAGGTAGGCGTTGGGAACCCTCGGCTTGATATCCTGTTGGTCGCCGGGCGTCAGGTATTCGTGCGAACTGCCCACCCCGGCCTGAAGCCATCGGATGAGTTCGTCGAGGTCGCTGCGGGAGCGGACCGACGGCAGAAAAGTGGCATATTCGTCCCCAATGGCTTTCCAGTCCACGCCGTGCATGTTGGACACATAGAAGTAGTCCCGCATGTGCCGCCAAGCGTCCCAATAAATCTGCTTCCACTCGGCAGGCGGATCAATCGAAAGGCGAAGGTTTCCGTAATTCTCCGTCTTCTTTCCTTCACCATCGATCCCAATCGTTCGGTTGGGTTTGCCGGGGATCAGCAGGGTCTTTCCGTCATCGGAAAGCGTAAATGTCGCCGACTTTGCGACATCGCCACCGGCTTTGGAATTGACATCGAAGAATTTAACTTCGGCGTCCGTGGCATAAAGAACGCGAGTGCCGGACATGGCGACTTTCGTGACCTGCGCCGGTTCGATAGGCAATTCGATTCGTCGATCGAAGAGGCCATCGACATCGATCTTGACATCGACCTTCTTGTCGTCCTTCTTCTCCGCTTCCGCTTTTTGCCCCTCCTCGGGATCCTTAGGAGCAAGCGGATTTTCGCCATCCGCCGATAGCGGCGCGATGCACACAATGCTCATCGGCTGGACGTTCAGTTGATTGAGGATGGGGTCGGCCTGGGTATCGATGCGCCGGTTGGTGACGAACACCAGGTATTTGCCGTCCTGCGAGAAGGCGGGGGCGATGTCGTTGGCACGGCCATCGCTGACCTGGTAGGTTTTGCCCGTCGGAATGTTGTAAAGCTCGATGGCACTAAGCTGATTAACGTTATCCAGAGCCAGCGAGAAGGTGATCCAATTCGAATTGGGCGAGAACTCGTAGGCGGCGGCAAACCAGGTGAACGGGATCGTCGCAACGATCTTGTCGGTCGCGGTCTCAACGTTCACGATTCGAATGTGCATTTCGGAGTCCGTGAACGAGACCCACTTGCTATCGGGCGAGAACCGCACGCCCCAAATCTGGCCCTTCGTGTCCTTGGTCAGTTGCTTGGGGTTTGAGCCGTCTGCGTCGGCAACATAAACCTGCTCCTCGCCAGTGCTGTCGTCCACGTAAGCGATCTTCTTTGCATCAGGCGACATGGCAGGATGGCGATACCGAACGCCGGGCTTGGCGAGCAGGACTCGGGCCTCGCCTTCACCCATCGGCACCGTCACGATTTGGCCACGGGCTTCGACGAGGACGCGCTTGCCGGTCGGAGTCAGGCTCACATCTTGGGCAAAATCTTCGGCTCGGACCGTCGTCGGTCGCTCGTGAATGAGGTCGCTGTTGAGAGTAACTTCGACCTTCTGAGCCTTACCAGTAGCCGGATCAAAAACATCTAACTCGTGGCCGCTTTCGAATACCAGTCGCTTGCCATCGGTCTGCACTTCGCGGATTTCCACGTCGGAGTCGAACTCCTTCTTGGCCTTTCCGCCTCCCGCAGGAATCGACATCAACGTGAAATGAGCTTGGTTCTCGTTGACGAAGTACACGCGGCCACCACACCAGGTCGGATATTCGTTGGTACCCTCGATGTCCGTGATCTGCTTGAACTCAGGGCTGGCCCCGGCTTGTCGAAGCCAAATTTGGTTCTGCATGCCACCGATGTAGCGGAACCACGCCATGTACCAGCGGTCGAATCGAGTGAAAACGTACGAATCGCTGGTCGCGCCAAAGCTGATGTGGGAGGCGAACTCGAGCGGCATTTGGGTTGGCACCCCACCGGCCGCCGGGACGGTTTCGTACGAGTAGTTGGTCGGGACGCCAAAGTAGCGGATGACGACGT
Organism: Armatimonadota bacterium; assembly: GCA_016125185.1. Classification (NCBI taxonomy): domain Bacteria; kingdom Bacillati; phylum Armatimonadota; species Armatimonadota bacterium. The sequence continues at coordinate 1,400,171 of WGMG01000006.1, forward strand.
TTTTGCCGTCCGGCGTCCAGCCGTTCACACCACGGATGCCCTCTAGGCTCGTGAGCTTCTTCGGTGTGCCGCCAGCGGTGGGCATGACGTAGGCTTGCGGGGTTCCGTCATATTCGCCCATGAACACGATCTGCGTTCCATCGGGCGAGAAACGAGCGAACCTCTCCGTTCCCGCATCGGTCGTCAACCGGTGAGTTTCGCCGGTCTTGAGGTTCCCAAGCCAAAGATCGCCCTCATTGGTGAACACGATCTGGTCGCCATGGATATCCGGGTATCGCAGGAATGCGGAGGTCGGGGCCTGGTTGGCGGCGATGGCGAAGATGATCGGGAAAATCACACCTAAGACTATATCATTTTGGGGTTACGAAAGTTCCCAACTCAATATTGGATCCCACCCGAAATGCCAGGGCCACTGGTCCTATTACCGCCTTCCCTATTTTCCGCACCCGCCGTATAATTCGCCTCGGAGAGGTGATGCAAGTGAAGGGGCTTGTCACGTTCGTTTTTCTTGCTTTAGTTTCGCTGGCAACGGCCGACCAAAGCATTTATTCGGAGCAACTGAACAATAGTTGGCAGAATTGGAGTTGGGCGAATGTCAACTTCAGCAATTCGACGCCGGTGCACGGCGGCACAAAGTCGATCTCGGTGACGGCCACTGGCCCAAACCAAGCTCTGTACCTCCACCACAACGCGCAGTGGACCACCGGCTACCAGTCGCTGACCTTCTGGATGCACGGTGGCACCTCGGGGGGTCAACTTCTGCAAGTTCAGGCATCGGTCAATGGCGATATTCTCCCCGCTTACCCATTGCCCGCGCTCACAGCGAATACTTGGACCAAAGTTGTCGAGCCGTTGGTCGGCATCGGAGTGCATGGCGTCAATTCCTTCGATGGCTTTTGGATTCAAGATCGAAGCGGGACGACCCAAGGCACCTACTACGTCGATGACGTTTCGCTCGTCGATACCCCCGGATCGACGGCTTCCCTTCCGGCGTTCGACGACGTGCTCCTGAATAGCTGGCAGAATTGGAGTTGGGCGACGGTCAACTTGGGCAATACGAGCCCAACGCACGGTGGGACGAAGTCGATTTCCGTTCACGAAAACGCGGCTTACGACGGTTTCTATCTGCACCACGCCGCCCTCGATAGCTCACTTTACCGGACCATCTCGTTCTGGATCAACGGCGGGGCGTCGGGCGGACAACAGCTTCAGGTAATGGCGACGGCAAATGGCTCTCCTGGCGTTGGATTCAGCCTTCCCGCTCTGCCTGCCAATAAGTGGGTGCAGTATGTGATCCCTCTGAGCAAGCTGGGCATCCCAGCCCGCGGGGATTTCGACGGTTTTTGGATTCAAGGGCGCACGAATTCGGTGAACGCAACCTACTACGTCGACGACCTGAGCTTGAACGTTGAGCCGGTCGTCAACGCCCCGGCGATGATCTCCATCGATGCGGGCATCAAGTATAGGATTTCGCCTTATATTTATGGGGCCAACACGACCGACTACGCGGGGCTCGGCACCGGATTCCGGTTCGCGCGCTCGGGCGGGAACCGCCTGACGGCGTACAACTGGGAGAACAATGCCAGCAATGCCGGCTCGGATTGGTACTTCCAAAACGACGGCTATCTGGGGTCGACCGACGAGGCCGGATGGACAGATCGAACCTTCATCCAGGCGGCGATCGCCGGTGGCGCGATCCCGTTGGTGACGATTCCGACCGTCGGACACGTTTCGTCCGACAAATGGGGCGACGGCGACGTTCGCAACTATCCTGACTACCTGAACACGCGGTTTAAGGTCTCGAAGGCGGCTAAGCCGGGTGGCAATTTCGTGTATCCGCCCGACACCACCGACGGATACGTGTACCAGGACGAGTGCGTCCACTACCTGATGCAGTTTGCCCAGCCGAGCTTCCCCATCATGTTCGACCTCGACAACGAGCCCGACTTGTGGTCGTCGACCCATAACGAGGTCCACCCGACTCCGGCGACCTACGCCGAGATGATCGCATTGAGCACCGAATATGCCTCGGCGATCAAGAACGTGTACCCTTCGGCGACCATCTTTGGGCCCGTCAACTACGGCTGGTATGGCTTTATGACCTTGCAGGGCGCCTCCGATGGCGGGGGACGAAACTTCCTCGATGTGTATCTCGACGGGATGCGGAGTGCCGAGGTTCAGGACGGAAAGCGATTGCTCGACGTGCTGGACGTGCATTGGTATCCCGAAGCGCAGGGCGACGGACATCGGATCGTCAGCGACGGCGACACGCCGGGCATGAGCGAAGCGCGCATCCAGTCGCCGAGGTCCCTTTGGGATTCGTCGTACGTCGAAGCCAGTTGGATCACGCAGTCGATGGGCAACGCACCGATCCGCCTGATTCCGATGATCCAGGATCGGATTCACGCCCACTATCCCGGCACCAAGCTCGGGTTCACCGAGTATAGCTATGGCGGCGCCAACGCCATCAGCGGCGCGATCGCGCAGGCCGACGTGTTGGGGCTGATGGGCCGAAACGGCGTCTTCGCCGCCGCGAACTGGTATCTGAATTCGAGTTCCTTGGCGACGCTGGCGGGCTTTCGCTCGTTCATCAATTACGACGGCGCGGGCGCGCACTTTGGCGACTTAGGCGCGTTTGTCAGCGGCGAAACCGCGGCGGAGAACTCGGTCTACGCATCGGTGACTGCGGAACGAAACCCGGATATGGTGATCGTGGTGATCAATAAGACGGAGGGAGTGACGCCGTTCACGCTGAGCATCGCCGGTTTCCGACCGAAGGCCGGGACGGCCTATACGGTGACGGACGGGCACTTCGCGTCGCCGACGACGTCGGCGGTGAAGGCCGTGGGTCAGGTGGTGAAGTTCGATGCTCCGCCCCAGAGCGTGACGACGATCGTGTTGCCAAAAAGCTGAGGCGGTCAGGCGTCCGAACAGTGATCGAAAAAGTCGCTTGGGAGCTTCTTGGCCGCCAGCCAGGCTTCAATTCTGGCCCTTTTCATCGCCTGATGTTCCGGGCCTTGCATCTCGTTTTCCAGAAGGACGATTCGATCGATCAGATCAAACTTGTACGGCAAGTCTGGCGCTAACTGGTCGATTAGGCGCTGACGATCCGGCTCAATGGGCAGGCGTTGGGGACCAGTCACATGCACCATGATGTCTACATCAAACTTGTCCAAAACCTTCAATGACTAACCATAAACGAGCTTTCGAAATCTCTCTCGAGCTTCCGAAAGCTTTTCTAGCATTGCTAGAATCTCTCTTGTGTGCGATGGCTGAGCAATCCTACGCAAGGACTCGCGCTTGTTTACGATAAACTCGAGATGTTCCTTAAACGTTCGGCGAACTCGACTTGAAAATAGAAGGTTTTCCACATCAGCAAGCAACACAAATTCGCCGGACTCTCGATCACCCAGTTTTAACCAGATCGCGTCGCTTCCCCCATCCTTTATCAAGATTTCAAGGCCATTGCCTGAGATAGAGCGTATACCTAGGTCGCTTTCAAGGCTTATTGTCGGTGCTTCTCCAAATGCTGCGGCAATAAGCTCGGCAAGTTCGCCTTGGGGCCCCATGCGTTCGCGGACTATCTCAACCAGCTCCGGCCCAACCTCCTCAAGGCGTCGAAACAAGATATTCATCGACGGCCCATCCACGAACTCTTCGTTGTCGAAGAGTTCCGTCATCAATCGAAGATAAATGGAACTAGTATTGGCCCATGGTCGACCAAGTCCCTTGAAGACGCTTGGATCCGAGCACTTCTTTAGAACCAGTCGATTTTCAACCAACCATTCTAAATATTCTTCCAAACTAGAAGACACATTTCTTCCACCAAGTTCAATTTGCAGGGTACGAATGTCCTTGAAAGAGGTATGTCGTTTTACTTCCAAGGGAGCAAATTCAAGGACGTCTACATAGCCAGTCGGCGAAAAATCTCTGTCGCGAATGAATTTTAGCCGACAAAAGTCTCCCTCGATGATCATACTTGGCCAATTATTTTCAGGATGGCGCTCTAATACTGCCCAGAACTTAAATATCCTAGGCAAGAATGCCTCAATTCGATTGAGCGGTGAAGAAGACTCAACTATTTCGGTCATGGTTTGTATAAGTATCTACCTCCACGTCCAACTTTATAGCCTTTGGAGAGAAGATATCGGAGTTCTTTACCAAGGTATCCGTACATATCACCAATCTCTTCAGTCTTCACCGGATCAGCAAGAACAAACTTGGCTCCTCTTGCGATAGCCCGATCAAGGAATTTTTGGTTGGCAGCCCATGCGGTACCTTCATCCACCATTTTTTTCCAAACTGCATCCGGAACAGTAAATACCTTGCCACCTATTTTTTCGGCAACCTGAGTGTATCGACCGACTCTCCCAAGAACCACAATATCTTCGGCCTTCTTAGTGATCGACGCTAAACGTGTTGTAGCCCCAAGAACCTTAAATGCCTTCGACGCTGCCGCAGCTTGTTTCACTTTGACAACGAATTTTGTTGCCGCAACAACCTTTGAAATCTTGTCTATTGCCCCTATCTGCGCGGCCTGGATAAGGCACTCTTTGGAAACATGGGCGCAGATCACCGCGCCGTCGTAGCCAGGCTGATGCTTCGCCCACTCATTCTCTTTTCCGGTAAAGACATAGGCTATGGCGCACAAACCGGTCTTCGCCCCATCCCTAAAGCCGTCGGCTGTAAATAGGAATCCGCAAATCTCGACATCAGTGCCGTAAGGGTCCACCATCATCACCGGATTGCCTTCGCAATATGTATAAGTGTTTGCCCCGCCCTCATACCCAATGGGATCGCGACTGAGCCACCGACCCGACCCTGGATCGTAAAACCGGTGGAGGCAATAATACATATTTGAGAGGCCGTCGCCGTAGTATCCAAACTGCCCTTTGTACTGGAATGGCTGATTGAGCAACTTTGTACTTCCAGCCGAACCATCATTTGAATTTGAGTTCGTCCAAACGGGCCGACCGTAGGCATCGTAAAGGAGCCATTGAGAGGTGGCGTCGGCGGTGAAGGCCGTGGGTCAGGTGGTGAAGTTCGACGCTCCGCCCCAGAGTGTGACAACGATCGTGTTGCCAAAGAGTTGAGGCGGTCAGGCGTCCGAGCAGTGATCGAAAAAGTCGCTTGGGAGCTTCTTAGCCACCAGCCAGGTTTGAATTCTGGCCCTCTTCATCGCCTGATGTTCCGAGCTTTGCATCTCGTTTTCCAGAAGGACGATTCGATCGATCAGATCAAACTTGTACGGCAAGTCCGGCACTAACTGATCGATTAGACGCTGACGATCCGGCTCAATGGGCAGGCGTTGGGGACCCGAACCCAGGTAGCGAGCACATTGAAGGTTATACAAATCTCGAACACCATCGAACTTTTGGAACCTTTGCAGGGAAGCGTCGGAAAAAGCTCTCAACGGTCGCATCCTCTCGATGTACGATGCCACTTCGGTTCTGATGTATTCGATACTCTCATGCAAGTCCTTATTGGGCCATGACGAACTGATTCCTTGCCGAATTGCGTAAGTGTTCAACATGCCAATGTCATCCGGGAAAAGGGAGACATTCGTGAACATGGTTAAAGCTGTGGACCCCACCTCCATGCGAAGTCGCTGAACGTAAAGGCCGACATAGTAGCCTGGGCTGAGCCCTAAATAAGTAGTCGGACCCTTTGCAACCGATCCAGCGGGCATCGCTTCTATGCCAAATCTATGAGAAAACTTCCTGTCGTACTTCATGGTTTGCGGCTTGTTCCTTTATCTCGCGATACCTTTGCAACTTGATAGGCCCTTTTGATTTGGTCGTTCAATGGTTGCATCAGGCTCTCATCCATCTTAAAGTCTTGTATCAGATTGGTGAAGTCCAGGAATATCGTCCATCTTCGCACGAGTTCATCGAAGTCTGTGGAGCTCAGGTCAGGAGGGCAAACGTAAAATGTTCCGCTATCGGAGTCGAAAGCGACTTCGACTTCGACGGGATCGAGTCGATCTGGTACTCGCTTGACGGCAAGCCTGGGACGGTACTTTGCGGTAATCATTTTCATTTCAAGCCTTGATTTAGACAGTATTTAATCTAGGGTCTCCTAAATGTGATTGCAAAGAAGTGGCATGCCTAGAGATGCCCATCTGTTAACCGAAGCACTGACTGTCCCATCTACCAGCCTATTCGACACTTTGCGCAAGCCTGACGATCGTGCCAGTCCTGACCGATATTTCGACCACGGTGAATCGATAGTCTGAAGGCTTCGAACCCTGCGGATCGTTGTAAACGACCCAGAGATCGGCCTCTTCACAGCTTTTCATGTGCCGGTGGCATATTTCTTCATCCACGTCTGCTCGGTTAGAACGGCTTTGGAGATGGCCAGCGCGGTTTCCTCCTTCGTCACAAAGCCGTCTTGAGGGATTTGGCCGAGCCGATCTCCCTCCAAATAGTGATGAAGCTGGGCGGGCACTTGATCGTGGTCCTGCTGACCGACGCAATAGCGCCACCCAACGGCGCTAAGGACGGCGAGATTGACGAGGACGATGAGTAGTTTATGCTTCATTTCGGACTCTCGCAGGCGCGGGCACTCTATTATCCTTCGACCGCTAGAGTGAACGGCTACGGAAGTAAGCCGAACTCTTCTACACCACCGTTGAGGGGGTTGATCTTCACAAAGTACCTCTCCTCAAGAGGCAACAATATACTTCACACACCCAGGGAAGGTGTAAAGCGTGATCGCTGAAAAACCAAAATTCATGCCCTGGGTTTATAATTCGTACAAGTTATGGAGCCTGTACGAGATGCTTATTGAATTCCACGCGGATGCGCTTATAAACGCGATCAAAACTCTGCAAAGCAACGCGACTCATGCTCAAAGACACGCTGAACAGGAAGCGATAGGACAAGTTCACTTCGATGACACTGTTCGCACAAAGTTGGTTGGTAACTTGGACACCTTAGCCGAGCAATTTCGCAATGCAGGAATGCCATTTTCCGCTAAGGGGTTATTACGTGCAAAAGAGGAAATTGAACAGCCTAGATGCACATTTGCGTTGGCATCCCGCGTCCTTGAGGAATGTATTGCCAGGATGGAGGATGACGCCGGATTAAGTACGTTTTGGTATATGGACGCTGAGAGCGCAGATTGGTTCAATACCGATCCTGTAGCGTATTTTGGTGAAAGGGTTCACGACAAACTTCAACAGGCGAGGTTTGATATGCAAGAGGCAATTTTGTGCTTTGCTTTTGATCGCTACTCCGCGTCTATGGTGCATCTCACCAAAGTCACGGAATTTGCTTTGAGGAGATTTGCCACAAAAACCCTTGGAGCAAGCGCACTGGTTGGTACAAACTTTCGTCCCGCAAACTGGAATACGCTGTCGGGCCAAATAGGGCGGCATGTTCGATCCATGCCCACAACAACGGCTAAAGACTTGAAGAAAAAGGATGCGATGCTCGAAGCATTGAATCGGTTTGATACCGTTAGATTGATTCGCAATAGAGCCAGTCACGCGGACAAAGACCAGTTCACGGCGAAAGAGGCAAAGGACTACTTAAAATCACTGCCTATATTCCTTCAACAAGTGATTGACGTTATCTGACGGCTTCTGTACTTACCTTCCAATCCAGTTTTGGGTTAGCACCCTCATAGACGTAAGCCACGCCGTCACCGCGCATTTCCTCAACCTTTCCGATAATTAGTCTCTTGTCTATCGTGGCTGAGAGGAAAGCATGAAAGGTTCTTGTCTCGCCTGCCTTTAGATTACGAAATGTGTCGATCAAATCAGGATGCTCACCTTTAATCGGCTCATTACCGTTGAGCGGCTGGAATACGGTGAAGACACCAGTAAGTTCAACCTTTGTGGCGTCTACTTTTGAAGTATTCGTAATCGTCCCTTCAACTTCATATCTTCCCCGCAAGTAGCCAACAGTTCCCCGCACTTCGATGTCTTCTTTCTTGACCGTCGCAATGGGTGCCGCTGGCACGGCATTTCGGCTCTTTACGATCCAAACCGCATTGCCCAGCACAGACACAACGAGAAGGGCAATCAGTACCATTCTCTGCTTGCTGAGAGTATTGACACGAGTATCGGCTGGTACGTCCATACGCTTCTCCAGATGCTACCAAGATCGGTGCAACTACATAGGCAACCATACCCTGTATTGTCCTCGCCTGTCCAGAACTCGGAATACGATGATTTCCGCACTCTGCTTATTGAAGCAAGGGTGAAATCTGGCATAAGCCAACGTGAGCTTTGCAAGCGATTGAGCAAACCGCCGACCTACGTTACGAAGATCGAAAGCGGAGTCAGGCGCATTGATACCGTTGAGACAATCGCGTTCCTGAGAGAAGTCGGTGCTGATCCGCTCAAGTTCTTCTCAACGCTCTTGGAAGACTAATCAGCGGCGGGTTTAGCCTTTCCGCTTTTTGGTTTTCCGGCCTTTACGATTCTTTCCGTTAGCTTTTTGAACGCCTGAAACTCTGCGCTTTGGTTTTGGTCCTCGGGTTGATTTCCTGATCCATTTGTTTTTGATTTTTTCATGCGATTGCTCCGGTGGCTAACACCTTTCCGGTTAGCTCTTTGTAGGGCAGCTTCTTTCCAACGATACATGAAACAGCTTTCAAGAAACGATCAGAATCCGTTCCTTTGCGTTCATTGAATCGGAAAACCTGTTCACCGACATATCGGAAAAGGTGCGTTGGCTCCACGCTTACATACGTTCCGCTGATCGTTCTTTTGAGAAGTGACCAGAAGTTCTCAATACCGTTAGTGTGGACGTTTCCGCGCACATACTCTTGTGCGTGGTGAATGACTTCGTGTTCGTAGTGATACTTCATGAAGTCGTATCCATTGTGCTGATCTGTGTAGAGTTTTGATCCTCGCATAATGCTTTTCGTCAGCAGTTTCGTTACGGTTGGCCGATCCGGTTTCTGAATGACTTCTGCTTTCACGCTTCCACCACGTTCCAGCATTCCTAGAACTGTTGTCTTTCCAAACGAACCACCAAGACCGCCGCGTTGTTCTCGTCGCCATTGGTGCATGTTCTTTGCCTTGCCGCCGATATATGTTTCGTCGGCCTCAATTTCACCGGACAGCTTATCAATCGTTCCGTTGTGAAGAGCTTCGCGGATGCGATGAAGCATGAACCACGCCGTTTTCTGTGTGACGCCTAATGATCGGTGGATTTCATAAGAACTGATTCCATTCTTTGCGTTGGCAATAAGCCAAATCGCCGCAAGCCATTTATCGAGCGAGATTGGCGAGTCCTCAAAGATGGTTCCGATCTTGACCGAGAACTGCTTCTTGCAAGCCTTGCATTTCCAAATTCTGCGCGTTGAAAGGAACGAATGTTCTTTGCCGCCGCAGTGAGGACAAATAACATCATCGCCCCATCGAAGCGACTTTACAAACTCGAACGCTATCTGATCGTCCGAGAAATACCGCATCGCCTCCATCAGCGTCTTTGGCAGGTTCGTTGAATTCATTTGAACCTAGTATACCCTGAATTAGGTGTGTCATGTATATTATTGCCTCCTCAAGAGGGGTTGCTGTACCCAACTTTGGATTCTTGGTATAGCCAATCCAATATACGCCGACCTTCTCAACATACACCGTCTTTTCGTCGACACTGAAGAGGTATCGCAAGTGTAGTCGAGCTATATCGAGGGCTTGAAGCTTGGTTCGTACCAAACCATCAACGTTGGTGACTACACGGTGCGAGTTTTGCAACCAGTATTCGGTTGGCTTGTCGATGAGTTTGTCGGACTTTGTCTGGTGGCTGAAGCAGAAGACGAATGCACCGGCAAGACCAACGACCGCCAACAACTTTGTAACTTTCACAGGTCATTTTAGACGTTGGCAAAGTCGCCTGTACAACCCCCGAGCTTACGCGGTGCTAAGCCTCGAGGGTGAGATCCCTTTCCAGTTCGGCTGGAACATCCCAATACGCTGACATGACGGTAATAAAGTTCTTGAGCGAAATTGTCTCCGTGTTCGAAACATCAAAGACATTGGCCAGACAGCTTTCCATGTCAAGCGCTCTGTCCCACTCTAGACTCCGGGGACCTAGGGCCAAGGTAAGGTGTTTCGTCTCTTGCTTTCCACTTCCTCGCGGGAACTTGACACCGTCCATATCCAAGATGTCTTTGGGCTCAAATCCCCACACACCGCCAATCCTGGTGCTATCGTCGCCTTCCAGTTTCATGAATCCAATTCGATATTAGCGAACGCCGCATCGTACCTTCTTGTTCCCACGTATCCTCTCAGTCCCGAAATGCGGGGCCATACCATAGTCACAGTTGCATAACTCACCATGGTGAGTTATGTAGCATTTTCTCCTCATCCTCGTCAGGAGGATGATTCGCGACAATAAGCTTCGGGCAACCTTCGAGACGCAGCTCGCCAAAGTCGAGCACTTCAAGGGGCATAGGATTTCCAATATCATAACAATTAACCATCCAGGGCCGCAAATCGCCACTGGATAACGACATTAAGTCGGTAAGGCGAATTTCAATAACCACCCACTTATCTGGATAACTGCTATCTTTCACGTGAAAGCGTCGTTTGCACAGCAAGTAGACTCGTTCAGTATTTTGCCACGATTCGTCGGTACTGCGAACTGCGTAATTTGGTACCTCATCACCTAAATTGGTCCAGGCGCGCATCACCTCGCATTCCCATAGGTACTGAGGAAGACCATCTGGCCATAAAGAGAAACGAGCTATCATTTTGACGGGTCTGTTGTCGGAGGCGGAATTAGCGGTCTCCCATCAACAGGAGCGACATGGAACTTCAATCTTAACGAGGGCCTCATCATGCCATTATGGATCTGCGTATCCTCTCAGCCCCGAAACGCGGGGCAGATTGTCAGGTCTGGTCCGCCGAAGCATTAAGGCGAAGGCTGGAACGCGGGCCACACCAAATCATGGCTACCCAGCTCACGCAAGTGACTCGTCAATCACCCTATTGGCCGCCGGAACCGCTTCCTAGCTTATCAAAGTAAGGACCACCAGCAATACCGTTCTTCTGCATGTACATAAGATATTCACCATTGGGTAAAAAGAGCTTGAAAAGCCTATCCTTGTCCGAAATACTACTCCAGCGCTTACCTTGAAGCTTGGGGTTCATGTGGATTACAACGACTTCGGCGTTTTTCTTGATCGTCTGAACAGACCGGTAGGCAGGAGTATCAGGCTTCCAGTGAAAGTTAAGAATATCCTTCCAACAACTCAGCTTCCCGGTTTGTTTAGCGTACTCTACTACTACTGCGTATGCTGAATCGCACACCATAGAAGCTATCGAACCTCGACCAGGGTCTTGATTACATTTAATCAAAATTAATACAAGTCCGTTAGCCACCATTATATTTTTTATACCTCCTTTGGAGTTCTCTTTGTTCATTTATTACTTGATAAAGTGGGCTACCTCTATATTTAGGCATTAGTTCATTACACCTTTTTATGGTTTTATCACATGCCCTAACTTCCTTCTCATTCTTTGAAAACTTGCTTCCCATGTCATCCACATGCTGTAGCTCATGAGTGAGGATGAGTGCGAGTTCCAATTCACGCTTACCTAAAACAATGTCGTTTCCGCTATCTTCCAGATTCTTAAAGTAGGTTCGAGCTATCGTGATCCTCTTCTTGCCTTCACTCGGAACTTCCGCGGCAGCCCGTGACGGCTTCCCATTATTATCTAAAAAGGGCTCCCCGGATTCATTTTTCACCATACTCATTTTATCGTCATCCTCAATAAATAGCCCTGAATCTGGGTCCGGATCATTGAGCAGCTTTAGTAAGGCATCCGCATCATCTGCATACCCTTCTTCGCGAAGTTTACCGGCTACTTCCTGAACTCTCTTGCCCTCAGTTGAGTCAGGAAGAATTTTCTCTTTTAGTCCTGTAGAATCAACCGCCTTGAGCGGGTTATTCTTAGCATATCGATACCAGTTCCGGCCGTCTCGAACTGGATCCCTCGAAATAAATCGCCCCGTCTCGGGGTCGTAATAGCGGTGTCCGAGAAGCTTGAGGCCGGATTCGGCGTCTTCTTGGTAGCCGAAGTTCGCGGCGAATCCCTTTTGGGTGAGAGAACTTCCGACATGCGTCGCGTTGCCGAAGGCATCATAGGTTGCGGTGTCCGTTACCGTACCGCTAGCCGTCATCGCTTTCATCGAGCCGAGGCGGTCCGTGTGAACGAAGCTCGTCGTGCTTCCCGTCTTCTCAGAGATGCCGGGGACCATCGAGGCAAGACCGTCGGAGAGCACCGGAGCGGTCACGCCTATGCCGTCACGCTTGTACGTCCGACTTCCGAACGGTCCACTTTTGGCGGTTCGTGTTCCCAGGCCATTATACGTGTAGTTTGTCGCGGTAGTCCCATACACGGTCGCGCTCGTCATCCGGTCGTCGTAGTCCCATGTGAAGTTGCGCGTGTAGAGGCCAGTTACGGAGGTCATGCGGCCGGCATTGTCCCAGTTGTAGTAAGCCGTACCGTTGGACTTCGCCAAAGTTTGGAGCTTGTCGGCCGCATCGTACGTGTACGTGTCAACGTTGATCCCCGACGTTTTCGTCAGGCGGTTGCCGTTGTGGTCGTAGGTGTACCCATAGCTATAGCCACCGCTTTGACTCTCCGTCTTGAGCTGGTCGATATCATCATAGGTGTAACTTGTCGAGACCGAGTTCACCACCTTTGACATTAGGTTGTTGACGTAGTCGTAGTTGTACGTTTCCTGATGGAATACGCCCGAAGCGTTCGAGTGGGCGATGTAGTTCAGTCGGTCGTTGCCATCGTAGTCATAGCTGGTGCTTGTGGCACCGTCGCTCTTGGTTCTAAGTCGCCCGTACGAGTCATAGCCAAACGTCGTCGACACGCCATCCGCGCTCTTCGAGATGCCGGTCAGCTTCTCGTTGGTGTACGTGTAGAGGGTGTCGTTCCCGCCTTCGGTGAGCTTGGTGCGACGGTTCCACTGGTCGTAAACGTAGTCCATCGTGCCCTGCGGAGTCACGAGCTGAGTCACGTTGTCGCCGTTGTCGTAAGTCCAACTCGACGTACCGGTGCTGTCGACCATGTTCGTCTGGCGACCATCGTAATCGTACGCAAGGGTCGTCGGCGTGCCGGTGGGGTACGTGACCGTCGTCAGATTGTCGGTGTCATCGTAGGCATACTGGATCGTTTGGCTCAGACCGTTGATGCGACGGGTCTGGTTGCCATTTCCGTCGAATTTATACTGCTCGTTCGTACCATCGGCAAACAGAATCTGCTTCAGTTCTCCACGATACGTGTAGTAGTAGTACCGGTAGTACCCGTTGCCATTCTGAACGGACGTCAGGTTGCCGTCGGCGTCGAAATTGTAGTGTTCAGTGTCGCCTCGGGCATTGTCGACCGATGTCACTCGCCCAATGCCATCTCGGTGCAATGTCGTCGTGCGACTAAGAGGATCGGTGGCAGTCGAAATGTCGCCGATGGCATTCATCACGACCGAGGCGGTCGCCGAGTCGAACCGCGTCGTGCTTGTTAGCCGCCCCCAATCGTCGTAATAGAAGTTGGAGGTGCGGTTGCGGTTGTCCGTGACGGAAATCGGCTTGCCCAGCAACTTTCCGGTTCCGTAAGTGATCGTCGCGGAGCCATCGGGTGTCACCACGTTGTTCGGAAGATACGCAGAGTTATAGTTGATCTGAGTCGTGACACCTTCCGCACTCGCGGTCGCCATCGAACCATCGCTGTTGTAGGTGTAGGTCCCCAACGTGTGGCTATTGCCATCCACCACGCTCGTCAGCGTGCCCGGAATCGTCCCGCGATTGTAGTACGTCGTGACGCCCCGAGCATCCTTGGCCGTAACAATGTCATTCCAGGAGTTGTAGGTCGCCTCGTTGTCCTTACCCGCCGCATATTGACGCGGATCCTGGGTGCTCAGTACGTTGGCAAACGCATCGTAGATGTAACGGTACACATGGCCGCGGGCGTCGGTGTACTGGCTGACGTTGTAGTACTGGTCGTACTTGTAGCCGGTGATGAAGTTCTCTTGGTCCTTGATCTGAGTCAGGAGGCCGCCATCGTAGTACTCGGTCGTTTTGACTCCGCTTGGCTCAACGAACTCGGTCGACCCACTGTTGTAGTTGTAGGTGTAAACCGGATTGTTCGAGTTGCCGTTGCCGTAAACCGGGAGCTTGAAGGTCTTGAGGCGATTGGTGTCGTAGGTCTGCACCCACTGCCGCCCGAGGACGTCGGTTTCCGTTAGAATCGGGGCGCAAGAGGAGTAGTCGGCTGCTGTGTATCCATACGTAAACGTTTCGGTCGGCCGCGTTCCGCTGAGGGTCGGATAAGTAATGCCGCCCATCGTGATGCTGTGGTCGGTGGAGCGGAAGCCATAGCCCAGGTCCCACACCCGATTGCCGGGCGCGGTGACTTTGCTAAAGTAAGCCGTCGACATGCCAGCATACATGCCCGACTGACTGTAGTTGGAATACCAAGAGTCATTGAGCTCGATGTAATCGCCGGTGGGAGACTGGATGCGCAGGATGCCCGGAGCTGAAGTGGTCGCCCCCAGAATCCGGCTGATCGTCACCGTGTTTCCGTATCGATCATGGTAAGAAGTCAGTTTCCCATGCTGGTTGAACACGTACGTCATCTGCGACTTCGTACGGAGAAGCCATTGAGTCGGAGTCGTCCCCGCATCGCCATTGGGGATCAGGACATCGTAGAACCCAGTGGGCGGGAAGAAAACGCCGGCGAAGCTGCTATTCGGTACGACGTACTTGAAGACTAGGCGGCGACCGTCGGGATAGGTCACGACAGCGGTCGAAAGATTGTTGGTCAGGTTGCGGCCCGTGTACGTAACGCTGAAGTCGATGTTTGAGCGCCAACCCTTGCCCCAGCCAATATCGTTCGCGTCTTGGTTGTTATGGTAGAGGGTCAGACCAAACGGAACTCCGCCCTTGACCTTCCAGCCTACGATGGGAACCGTGGTGAGGCGATTGCCGGTTTGCGTGTTGACTTGACCGCTGGCGAACTCCGATCCGCCACCTGCGCGGGTGCCTTCCCAAGGGAAAGAACTGCCGGCATGAGCGCCGTTTCCGCCAGACCCAATAATCGTGCTTCCGGTGGTCCCGCCATCGGTCGAACCCGTCGTGCTGGTGGTGCTGCCGGTTGTCGATGTGGTGCTGGTGGTGGATGTCGTACTAGTGGTCGAAGTCGATGTGGAACCGGTCGTGAAGGTTGAGTCTCCGATCGTGCCGGTTGTGCTACTCGTCGTAGAAGTGGTCGAAGTTGTCGAGGTCGTACTCGTCGTCGAAGTCGAGTTGGTGTTCGGGTTGATGCCTCCGCCCGGCGTTGAATCGGGATCGGACTGATTCTTCGGGGCAGGTTCGGGGCGGCCATAGAGAGCGCCATCATCGCCTGGGTCGACGTAGGCAGGATTGGAAAGGGGCAGAAGCGCCGCTTCGGACTGCTGACCAACTTGAATCTGCGACGCTGTCTCGATTTGTCCTAGGTCGTCGGCCGAGTAAAAGTCACCTCGGTTGTCCGGCTGCACAATCGGGTTCGAGATGGTTCCCGGCGACACCGGTGACTCGGTATAGTCCGTGCTGAGGAACATGCTCAGGTTGGCGGCAACCGACGTAAAGACGCTGTTGAAGCCCTGTGCCGACGACGTATACGCCATCAGCACGGCAGCAAAAACGCTCACAATCTTGAACGAACGACGACTTCTGTCCCGAAAGGCCATAACCAAAAACCCCGTACCTCTCCCGGCATTTGCGCGGGCAAAAGTACTTTCGCGTTACATCTTATCGCAGGACTATTGGAAATGTATAAGAGAATTTAAGAATTTTAATGATAGATAATTTTTTATTGTTCAAATCTAAGGACAAAAATCTTACTAGCCCCTATTTGCGTCGGAACGAAGGGCCCAAAGGCTATCCAAACAGCTCGACTAGCTTGTCCTGCAACGCGTCCTTCTCTGCGTTTATAACCTGCCTGGCCGGGTCGGCATCGTACCATCCGATGATCTCTTCAGCCCCACGAGCGAACGGATAAGTGCAAACGAAGTCCGGAGCGGTACGCTTGATTTTGGTGTTATCGAAGATCATGCTGTTAGCTTTGTCACCCAAGAGGCCCGGTCCCCAATTCGGGTCATGAGCCGC
This sequence comes from Armatimonadota bacterium, assembly GCA_016125185.1. Lineage (NCBI taxonomy): Bacteria > Bacillati > Armatimonadota > Armatimonadota bacterium. The sequence goes on from WGMG01000006.1 coordinate 1,416,287, forward strand.
CAACGTCTCGGAGGCGATGTGGACCTTTCGCGCCGTCGTTCCGGCGGCGGCAGCCACGATGTCGTAGATCTGATTCCAGTTCAGCAGTTCATCGCTCGTGATGTGGTAGGCCTCGCCGATCGCGTGCGAGTTTCCGAGCAAAGGCACAAAGCCCTTGGCGAAGTCCTTGTGATGCGTGAGCACCCAAAGCGACGTGCCATCGCCATGCACCACTACCGGCTTCCCTTTCCGCATCCGACCGACCACCGTCCAACCGTGATCGAACGGGAGCAGCCGCTGGTCGTAGGTGTGCGACGGACGAACGATCGTGATCGGAAACTTCATGTTCCGATAAGCCTCCACCAGCATCTCTTCGCACGCGATCTTGTTGCGCGAGTACTCCCAAAAGGGGTTGTCGAGGATCGTCGACTCAGTCACAGGAAGCGTCGAGGGTGGCGTCTGGTACGCGCTGGCCGAACTAATGAACACGTATTGGCTGACCTTGCCCGCAAACATCTCGATGTCCTGCCGGATGTGGTCGGGAGTGAATGCAATCCAGTTCACCACCACATCGAAGGTCATGTTCGCCAAGGCTTCCTCCATCGACTTGGGGTCACGGACGTCGCCAAAAATCTGCTTCGCATCTTCCGGCGTATCGCGGGTCGATTTGCCTCGGTTCAGGAAATACAGGTCGATGCCGCGATCAAGAGCTAGGGGCGCACATCCCGAGCTGATGATGCCGGTTCCGCCGATGAAGAGCACTTTCATGACCCGATTCTACTTTCCTAGCTCAGACCGGTGGGTCTAACGAACGAACTTCGTTAATCTACACTTTTTTGTCAAGAATCAGGAAATCGGTCAGTTAATCTAGACAAAATAGTAAAGTATGAAATTGCTCCGTACTCTTTTCGTGGCTGCGAGCGCCCTTCTGGTCGCGGCCGCGCAAGCCCATTTCGTATGGGCCAACTTCCGAGACGTCAAAAGCCGCGAGGTCGTGGTGACCTTCGCAGAGGTCCCAGGCGACTCGGTTCTTTCCATCATGAACAAGGTCGGCGGCCGCATCGCCGTTCAGAGCAAAGGAGCATCAAAGGGCAGGACCACGGTCCCAACCGAGACGACTTATCATTGGAAAGGCACCAAAGGCGTGTTCCTGGGAAGCCTCGATTACGGCGTCGTCGACCACGGCCAGGGTCCTTACATGCTGACCTACTGGTTCAAGGCGGTCTCGCGTCCGATCCAGGCGGCAAAGGCCGTGGGTAAAGGTCTTGAGATCGTCGCTGACCAGCACGCGGACCATTGGGAGGTTAAGGTCCTCATGGATGGCAAACCGTGCCCGAACGCTCAGGTCGTGTGGGGCTCGGGCGAAGCCGAGCAAAAGGAGCCCGCAAGTAAGCCGGTGAACATTCCCGTTCCTGGCGCTCCCAAAGAGCTTCCCGTGCGAGCCGTGCTAGAGCAAAAGACTCCGGGCACATTCGAGGGCAAGGCTTACCCTTCGAAGAAAATCTGGTCGACCCTTGTTCTGCCCGCCGTTGGCCAAGCACCAAAAGGAGCCGATGAGAGCGCATATCTTGCACTCCAGAACGCGACGATGGGTCGCGAAACCATTGGCCATGCGGCTCCGTTTTCGTGTTCCTTCCGGGCCACCAACGGCGATCAAACCGCTACGGGCACTGTGAGCGTCGATGACCAAGACAAGATCACCGTTAAGGTCGATGGAGTTCAGGAAGAAGGTTCCAAGCACGTCACTCAACAAATCACAAGTCTCTTCTCGCACCGGCTGGGGCGCGAGTTTTGGAAGGGCGAAGGACAGTACTCGCTAACCTGGTCCCCCAAAGACTCTGGCCTCTTGTCGGTAAACGACAAAATGCAGTCGTTCTATCGATTCGACCAGCAAGGCATCAAGATGGTTCAGCGCACATTCGGCCCGAACATTCTGGTTCTGGATATCAAATCGTCGATTGAAACGCCGTGGGGTGGACTCCTTTCGAAGGAGTACTCGGCCACGCAAAAGCGAGTTTCGGATGGCGTCGTCACCAGTCGCCTGAACTACAAGGACGACTTCCTTCCGTTCCAAGACGAATGGATGCCGAAAAGTCGAACCGTTACGGGCGATGTCGAGGGGCGCAAGATCACGATGAGCGTGACTTTCTTCGATTACAAGTTGGGAAGCTAACCCCCAAAATGGTCCACCCCGCTGGAACGCGGGGTGGTTAGGGGTTTGGCTTGATGGTCTCTAGATCACTTCTGCGGTCGTGCTTTCTACCACGATAGCCGCAGTAAGCGATGGGGAAGGCTCCGCCTTCTCGATCGCATACTGAACGAAGTCAGCCAAGTCAAACCTCGCTCCTTTGCCAATTTCCGGTTGCCACCGAGGATCGACGGAAAGGAACGATGTCGGGTCTCCGTGAAGAAGACCGATGAAGACTTCGGCGACGATCTGTGCGCCAACTGGACCCAGCCGCGCCTGGCCATGAACTCGAAGGTTCTTGGCCGCTTCGGCCAGGATGTAGACCCACAACGGAGTCTTGCCTTCGAAGTTCGCGCTGATGTCGGTGATCATCGCTGGCTGATCGACTTCGTCGGGATGTTCCAGCGCCTTGCCGATCAGAACATCCTGGGACTGCATCGGGACGAGCCCCATCGCTAGCGCCACGCTTTCACCCGAAGGCAAGCCCATCTGCTGACCGCGTAACAGGTTTCGGAAGGCTAGGTTGAGCACGGGAGCGCCGTCCATCACGTCATCACCAACCACCGAGCCAGGCAGGTCCTTGAGGGGATCGACCATCGACGTATCGATCTTATAGGCGTACTGCACACGGTCGGTTTCCGTCTGGTGCCGATGGTCCATCTCCAGGAATCGGTGCCAGTCGATCGCCCACGACGACTTGAAGGCGTCGAACGAGTTCAGGCCTCCGTTCGGGTCCATCCGATTGAAGATCGGCAGAAGGGTGGCGTCGTCTTCATTAAGGCGGTAGCCAGGGCGAACCATCGAGTGGCCAAGCCGGTAAGCCGCCGCCGAGAATTCGATTGGGATGTAGGGATCGTTTCGATAGTGATAGAAGGCCAATCTAGGAGCCAGCGACTCCACACGGTCATCCGAGTTCTGCCGATTGGGCAGGATTCGGTCGATCACCTCCGGGTTTACCAATCGCGGCAGAAAGTCGTTGAGGACGATGTACTGGTAGTGCCATCGCACCAGCGTTTGAGCCTCGGCAAAGGAGAGCGTCGGGCAGTCGTCCACGAGTCGGTTGTGGAACCGGTGGAAGGTGCTTTCCAACTGTGAGACGATCACATTCTCATCGTTTCGCGGATCGCCGATGATGGCTCGCTTCCTGCCGGTTGGCGGATTGCTTCGCGGCAGGTCGTGAGCGAACGGATTTCTCATCGCGCCGGTGAGGGGCGTACCCAAAATGAATTTCTTGCCGGTGTACAGGTAAGGCTGATCGTCCGGCCCGCGGCCATAAATGTTGTCGAGGTCAAAGCGGGGTGTTCGGAAATCGACCAGGGCATCCGGGTCGTTCATCTTCTGCAGTGAACTCGCCGGATCGAAGGTTAGGTCGTGATCTACAAACTGACCGAAATAGGTGTAGCCCGCCGGGATGTGGCTTTCTTCCCCATCGGCCCCGTCTTTTGCATCATGATCCCCCATCGTAATGGCTTGGGCCAAGGCCAAGAGGTCGTCCTCAGAGTGTTCCAAAGCCGGAAGATTCCTAAACATCCGGCCAAATTTGCCCTCGAAGAGGGGTGAGCCCGCCACAGAGCTCGAACCACGAACACCGCTTCCATGCGGCGACTTAAAAGCATTGTTGTTCATATAACCCACTAACGCAACGTCGCGTCTTTCCGCCACTTTATCACACCTTTCTCACCCAGCGTAAAGAGAAATAGGCATTTTGTCATAAAACGAATTATTAACATGTAGGAAAGACGCTAGATGCGAACCAGACAGGGCCCCTCGGTTGCGCTTCCTGGCGATGATCGGTATGATTTCCGTGTGGATCTTCGCGGAGCAGGCGGCCAACCGTCAACGGGTACCGAATTTGAAGTTCGGAAAGGCATTTCAAAAATGACGCTGGAGCCAGGGTTTGCCCTGGTCCATATCTCGCGAATTCCACCAGAGCAGCTTCACACCGAGCGGCTGCGAATCCTGCGAATGCTTGCCGACTCCGGGGTCAGCGCCAAGTTTCCCAAACTCACGGGAACCGGCATTTCGCTGACGATTTTTGAGAATCGTGCCGACGATGTCGAGAAGATCCTTGAGACTTGTGGCCAGTATTTTTCGGTCAAGCGTGGCCGGAGCGTGCTGACTATTTACGCTCCGAACATCCGCGAGGAAGAAGGGCTCATGAGCCGCATCATCGGCCACGCCATCACGGCGGGCGTCCACATTGACCACATCGGCGATATGCACGACCAAACCACGATGGTCATCGAAGCCGGATCGGCGGAAAAACTGCTTCAAAGCTTCGAAGAGAGCGATGACGCTCCTGCTCAGATCGATTACCAGGGACCGTTCAGCGGCAAGAAGGTCAAGGTCATGAAGTTCGGTGGCTCCAGCATCGAGTCGGCCGAGGCCCGTTTGGCCGCGGCGATGAAGGTCGTAACCGCTCGCGAGATGGGCTTTCAGCCCGTCGTGGTCATTGGCTCTATCGGACGCAAAGGACTTCCCTATTCGACCGACACACTGGTTGGCCTCCTCCAGGACATCGACACCAACATAAGCCCGAATCCTCGCGAGCTCGATCTCATCGTCTCGTCTGGAGAGGCTCTGTCGGGCGTCGTCTTTGCCCACACGCTCAAGACCCTTGGGCATAACGCCGAGGCATTTCGAGGTGGTCAAGCTGGAATCGAGACGGACGGCGAGTACGGAAATTCCCGAATTGTCGCCATTCGGCCCGAGCGCATCGAAAAATGCCTTCTCGATGGCAACATTCCTGTCATCTGTGGCTTTCAGGGCACTGGCGGCGCAGGCACAGAAGCGGCTGGAGAGGTCACCACGCTAGGGCGCGGCGGATCGGATACAACGGCCTCGGCGATGGCCGTCGCTCTTGGCGCGGACTCAGTCGAAATCTATTCCGATGTCGACGGCATCAAGACCGCCAACCCGAATGTCATCCCCGAAGCCCAAACGCTTCATGAAGTCACCTACGGCGAAGTCGCGGCCGTCTCGCACCTTGGTGCCAAGGTCGTTCATCCTCGGGCCGTTGATATTGCCCTTACCCACGGCATTCCTCTCTGGATCAAAAACACCTTCTCCGACGATCCTGGAACGCGAGTCGTGGTCGACGATGAAGCTCCTGAGCGCCGAATCACTGGTGTCATTCGGACGGGACGGCTGGTTTATCTCAAGTTCGACCTCAGTGACGCCTCGCCTGAAGATCGAGCCATGCTGGAGGGGCGTATCTACGAAACGATGGCCGAAAACGGCATCAGTCTCTTCATGATCAACATCAGCACGAAAAGCACCGGCTTCGCCATTCCCCGCTCCTCGTTCCCGCTCTTTGCCCACCTTTGCGATGGCCTCGTGCTACCGTCGGTGTCGAAGGAACGCTCCGCATATTTACTCCAAGTTGGTGAGGAGCCTTCGCCGCAGGTGGTCAACCAAACTCGGCTCCTGGCTAGCCTTGCCGAAGTCCACGGAATTACGACTTGCGTTACGCCTGGTTGTTCGATGGTTTCAATCGTAGGACACGAATACATCGAGCGGCCTGGCGTTTTGGTAGCGATATTATCCGTTCTCAATGCGGCAGGAATCTCGGTTCTGCAAACCAGCGATAGCAATTACTCGCTGAGTCTGTTGGTGCCGGAAGCTGAAACAAATCGAACAGTGCGGCTCTTGTTCGACTACTTCGACTTGGGCACCCCCGAGTAAAGACCACGGGGGTCGAAGGCTGAAGTACCATAAGGGGTATGGCGATCCCGCTCCTGCTTGCGCTTTCGATGGTGACGACCACCGACCTCACCTTTGTCCGGCACGGTGAGACCATCGCAAACGCGACGGGTAAGTACAACTCGAAGACGATCGACACGTTCAGCAAGAAGGGGGAGGCTCAGGTGAAAGCTCTCACCCAAAAACTGCTGAAAGAGAAGCCCTACGACATTATTCTGGTATCGCCATCGCCGCGAGCCCTGAAGACCATCGCCCCGTACCTAAAAGAAATCCATCGACAAGCGTTAGTGTGGCCGCTTCTTTATGAGTGCTGCACGAGTAAGCGACCGGCCAATGCCCACGCGACAAAGTTCACCTACAGCAAGCAACAAGTGGACGTACCCAGCATGATCGCGCCCCAGTTTCGCATCGGTCGGTACGACATTTACCTGCCGAACTCACCCGACTACAATGCCGGACTGGCTCAGGTATCGGCTTCGGTCGCCTTCTTCAAGAAGACCTACGCCGGTAAGCGAGTGCTGATCGTCGGTCACTCGGGACATGGTGGTCAGTTCCTTCACGCCTTCACCAGCAAGTACATCCGCCTCGAAAACGCGAGCCCGGTCCACGTAAAATTCTAAAGGTCGATCGGCTCGTATCCCGCAAACATTTGGTCGCTTTCGGGCACCTGATTGACCTTGATGTAGTCCGAGCAAGCCTCGTAGCGATCCCATAGCTTTCTGACTTCGGGGTCATGGTGGGCCCGTTCGATCGCCTCCGATGACACCCATTCAAAAACCTCGACAACGGTGCCGTCTTTAGCTTTCATCGCAAGGGTCGGACGTTCGGTCGCCAATCCAAGACCACGCAGAATCGGTAAATGATCCCTCACCACACCCAGCAACTCGTCGTCCTTGCCCGGTTTGGGCCGAAACGCGCAGATAACCATGATTCCCATGAGCGTCAGTATAGCTACGAATCGACACGGACGGAGAGGAGACGCACCGGCAGGTCCGCATTCTCTGCAGGGGCATAAGAGTGGGGTTCAGCGCTCCAAAACGTAATGCTTTCACCCTGATCCAGGGTCACCGAGTCAGAACCGACGTAGACCACGGCCTTCCCTTCCAAAACGTAAACGTACTCCTCGCCCGCGTGAGATCGCGTTTCGCTCCGCGAGAAAACTTCGATAATCGTCGGCTTGATACGTCCTTGTTCGAGCCGGCTCGCCAGAATGTTGAGCGGCGCAACACCTTCCCGAGAACTAAGCGCGGCGCGGGCCTCGACGCTGTGCTGGGCCGCCGAAGGTAACGGGCCATCGCCGAAATGCACGAGGTCGAACCAGGAGTCGTTTTCGCCGTGATGGACGGCGTAGGGCCGATCGCCCATCGGGTTTTCCAGCAATAAGCGATCCAAGTGAAGGCCCAATACTTGGGCCACCTTTAAGTATGTGCTTCGGCGAGAGGTGCGCCCGGATTCGACTTGAACCACCGATGTCTTGCTGATTCCCGCCTTCTCGGCCAGTTGGCGAATGGACAACTGCTGTTGCATCCGCGTCCGGCGCATCCTCGCTCCGGCGATGGCTCGAGCGTTCTCATCCCATCGCGGCTCGGAACCTGGCATGCAGAGAACGGTACCCTATAAGGCTCATGAGACTCTATCGGATGGGCGACGAGGGACCAGAGCAGATTCCGGCGTTCGACCGCGATAGTTACGAAGTCTTCCGGTACCCGGGTGGCACCGAGTGCCTTGTGGTCCGAGTCGTTTCGGACCGTTTGGGATTCCTCCGACTCCTGTTGGGCAGCCTAGATCAAGAGGTCAAGATTTTGTATATTCTTGTCCAATCGATCCAAGAAGGTGAGGTACCGGGCCGGTACCTTTCTCCAGCCTTGTTGCCAAGCGATGCGATCCGGTTCCTCGATGAGTTTGGAGACTTCTTGGTGGAAGACGCTCGGCACGAATTCTGGTTCATGACGAAGGATCGGCGCCGCATCGTCTGCGATATCCACGACCGGATCTGGCTGTACGGTCCCCTTGATTGGTCGATGCCTTGTATCGAGGAGTTCGGAATCCCAAATGGAATCGTCGAACCGATTTCTTTCCCGCACAGCCACCGCTACGCCTTCGGCGATACCGACTTGTCTCCTCGACTTCGCTCGCTCTGGGAGTGGCACTACTCGCCGCTGGATGATCGCGACGGCGAGTAGCAACGACTTAGGGTTGAATTTTGGCGCGGACCTTGTCGATTTCATCCATCGTGCCGCCCAAAGACCAGGAACTGTAGCCCTTTGATGGCGAGAGTCGCATCAGCCCTAGTTCATCCTGCAGGAACCCTTCAGCGGCTTTCCAATCTTGCAGTTCTTCCGCTCGCTTCGCTCTCGTCGCGGCGCGCGAGATCGCCGTATAGACTTCATTGCCAAAATCCATGTAGCTCAGCTTTTGAGCCCACCTCGGATAGTCTTGACACGTCGGCCCTGTAACAGTTTTCTGAAGCAACGACTGCTCGGTACCCGGATCGTTTGAATTCAGTTGCCACCGCTTCACTTCTCTGCCATCCGCATATCGTGAGATCGCCTGAATCATTTGTCCCAAGCTACCGTCCTTGTTCTTGACAATCCAGAAGTCCAGCGTCCGCTTTCGCTCAGCGGAGACCGGGCGGTATGGAACGAAGACCTCCATCTGAATCGTGCCGTCTTTAGGAATCGTTTCCATTCCAAAGTTCCCAAACAGATCGCCAAGGCGGACATAGTCGGTGTTCAAGTCGTCTTTGAGATGAATCGAATATCCGCTCCATGAATTCCAGGTCCGGCTGCCTGACTGGTATGCCACCAACACCGTTCCGTCCTGGGCTACATCGACGGCTCTGACGATCAGATCGTGCTTTTTGAGCGCCAACCGGCAAACGGTTTTCGCTGTCATCGAATCCAAAAACTCATTGCTCGCCTGCTCGGCGGACACGACTCGATGCGATTTGAGGTCCGAGGTATCGATCGACACATCGTCGCGGTAATCGAACACCATATTGGTGTTTGGCCGCCAATTTCCTTGTTCCAGAGACTCGACCACCATGTGGATCGGAAGTTGGGAGTCGGGATCGGCTTCGATGATGTACCGCTCCGGAAGGTCGCCGTTCTTAATGACGGCGCGAATAACTTCCTTCCCATTCACAACCGCCTTCGTCACTGTCGCCTGCTTCTTCACGGAGAAAATGCTTGCGCTCCCCAACATATCTGAAAGGCGCATTCGCAAGCCGTTCCGGCGCGGACTCTGAACATAAGCCCCGATCGTGGAATCGTAGCTATACGTGGTCGCACCGATCTCGTACTCGCGCTCATCCCCTGCCGCGTTCGTAGTGAAGACGTCGCCCTTGGAGATAGTCGTCGATCGCACCAGGACCTGTTTTGCCCCATCCTCCATGCTGTAGGTGAGCATTCGGCAACTCACTTTCCGATCCATCGCCGACACCATGCCCCCAATGCTGGCTTGGGCTTGCACGGCGGGAAAAACCCATATGCCCGTCGCAATGGCGGTGCCACAGGTCGCGGTGAAAAAGACTCGGCGCTTGACACGCCGTTTACCATCGAATCTGGCAAGCGCGCGGTCGATCTTAGCGTCGGCAGTTTCGGAGAGCGGCTCGACGGGAAAGGCGGCACGAAGATGGCGGTCGAACATTTGGTCGTTCATTTTTGGTTTCCTTGTAAATTGGTGAGGCGGCGAACCCGCTTCCGAGCTCTACCGAGAAGGGAGTTGGCGGCCTTGACGCTGCGTCCTAGGATCACGGCGATTTCCTCGATCGACAGATCATCGACGACCTGCATCAAGAGGGCGTCGCGTTCGTCGGGCGGCAGTTTGGCCACGATCGCCGCGGCTTGATCGGCCTCGGCTCTGGTCACGAACTCATCCATCGCATCGGACGTCGAATCACTCTCGCGGAGCGACCACTTGGGACGCTTCTTGCGAAGCGAGTCGGCGACTTTGCGTCGGGCAATTCCGAGCAACCAAAGTCGCGGATCACCCTTACGATGATTCCAATGCCGGTAGGCATCGACGAAGATCGACGCGACGACATCCTCGGCTTCCTCGACGGGGCGGATGCGCCTCGAAACGAATGCAAAGACAAGGTCTTGATACTGTCGCCGGGCATCGACAAACGATGTGGCGGACGTCTTGGGCGGAAGTTCGACGGCTTCGAGTTTAGATTGGGTCAACGAAATCTCCTTGGCAACTGCATTCACGAAGGAGTTCGCGCCAAGGCGCAAAACCTATCGCTGATTTGCTTTCGGTTTGGCCATCATCGTTGCCCCATCCCAGTGCTCGTCAGCCTTACCGTCCTTGATTCGCCACATGTCAAACCAAGTCGTGGTGTAGGTTTTGCCCGGCTCGTTGGGGTTGGGAAGTTCCTGAACGGTCGCAACGGCGACTAGGTCGCCTTCGGCGAGGACGGCAACGACCTTCGTTCGCCACTCGCTCGGCTTCGGAATCGGCTTACTGGGCATTGCCGAAAAGAATTTGACGACTGTATCGCGGCCGTTGGCCACGTTCGGGTTGTGCTGGATGTAGCCTTCGGTCAGGTACTTCGGCGCTTCGTCCCAATGCCCAGCCTCCAAGAGGTCGCGGATGATGTGAAGCACCACCTGCTTATTGGCGTTCAGCTTCTTGTTGGGACTCGCAAAGAGCTTTTCCGGGTCCTTGACTCCGGTCACCGGCGTCTGCGCCGGGGCGGCAACCGTTCCGAGCAGGGCGAGAGAGGCGATGGACCAGAGTTTCATGGCTCAATGTACCTGCCTTACGGAGTTTTTCACCGGCTTCGTTCCAAGGTCAGTAGACTATTGGGACCGGATCGACAAATGGATATTGGAATCATCGGAATTGGTAAGGTTGGCGAGGCGATCGCCGTGGGTCTGCGAGACGCCGAAAGCCAGGATTGGAACCTCGTTGGAGCCACGACGGCCACCGCCAAAAGCGCCCAAACGGCGTCGGAAAGAATCGGCATTCCAGTAACAACCGACAGCCGCGCCCTGGCAACATCGGCCAAAGTTCTCTTACTTTGCGTGAAGCCCTATCAGGCCCAAAAGGCGTTGGAAGCAATCGCCCAAGATCTAACAGCCGAGCACCTGGTTATCTCGGTGGCGGCGGGCGTCACCGTGGCTCAACTCACCGAATGGTCGGGCGGAAAACCCCACATCGTTCGGGCCATGCCGAATACCCCGGCGCTAATTGGGCAAGGCATGACCGTCATCGCCAGCGGACCAGAAGAAGCCCAAATCGCAAAAGCGATCAAGATTTTCGAATGCGTCGGCAAAACGGCGACGGTAGCCGAGCACCTGATGGACGGGGTCACCGGATTGAGCGGGTGCGGTCCCGCCTACATCTACGTGATGATCGAGGCGCTGAGCGAGGCGGGGGTCAGCGTGGGCTTGCCCCGCGATGTTTCGACCTTGTTGGCCGCACAAACGATGCTCGGATCGGCCCAGATGGTTCTCGAACGCGGTCGCCATCCGGCCATGCTCAAGGACGAAGTCACAACCCCTGCAGGATGCACCATCGACGGCCTTATCGCCCTCGAAGAGGGCAAGATGCGAGCGACGCTGATCCGCGCCGTTCGCGCGGCGACCGACCGAAGCAAGACCCTCGGCTCAAGCTAGCGCGGTCCGTATCCCTGCCACACCCATTCCAGCGCCTGCGGAAGGGTTTGGCGCAGGACGCGTCCGTCAGTATGACCAGCGTCCTTGGCGAAAACAAACTGATAGTGATATCGCTTCGCCTTGAGGATTCCCGCCATCCGCCGGTTAGCCAACACCCAGTTGTGGTAAGTCTCCTCGGGATCGTTGGCGCGAAGGTCCTTCTCGCTGACTTCCATCCAAATGCGAAGCGGCTTCGGTTTGGATTTGGGGATGAAATTCTCGTGGTACTCCCAAGCTCCGTGGGGCGATTCGGCATTGAATGGCGACTGTTGGTTAACGTAGGTGCCGGAGTAGGTCAGCACTCGATGATAGAGGTCGGGATGGTACCAAGCCATCGAAAAAGCGCACGCACCGCCGGAACTGCCGCCCATCGTCATTCGCCCATTCGGATCCTTGGTAAAGGTGACGCCGCCGGTTTCCTGGGTGACGCGCGGCAAGACCTCTTTCTCGACGAACTCGGCGTATTGACCTGAGACCGTGTCGTATTCCAGTCCACGCTCGCTGCCTTGGGCGTCGCCGCCGCCCGAATCGATCAGGATTGCCACCATCGCGGGCAGGCGGTGGTCGGCGATCATGTTATCAAGGATCGTCGGGACGATGCCACGCCCCATGCTGTCTTGTGAGATGAAGAATGGGGCCGGCTTCTTCATGTCGAGCTGTTGGGGAACGTAGACGGTGACATGGCGATGGTACGGCACGACCTGACCCGGTGCGTTTTTAGCGATGCCGGCGTAGATTTTGCTATCGGTCGACTCCATGACGAACGAGATCACGCGGCCCTTTGGCACGTTGTCTCGCGGCGTTAGCTCGGGCGCGTCCATGTAGGATGGACCGATGAAGTAGTCGCCCTCGCCCGCCTTGGGCGGATAGGGTTTCAACGTCGTCAAATCGGTCGTAGGCGGAGCCTGTTGGAACCCGAGGGCCAAAGCGGCCATCATCGTCGATACCATCACTTCCCCACGCTACCCCGATTGGGTCGCGATTAGCGAGCTAAAATGACCATCCGACCCGCGCCCGACGTATCAACCGTCGCGGTAGAAAGCGGGGCGAGGGTGCCGTCGGCACCGATGGAGAACTGCGAAACCGTTCCGTCGTTGGTGTTTGCGACGTAAAGGTATCGGCCACCGGGTTCGATGGCGATAGACGCCGGGGCATTACCCGCTGCGACCGAAGCCGGGCTCAGAGGGCTCAAGGTTCCATCCGTCGCCACGGAGTACTGGCCAACCGGGCTTCCCGCGAATCCGCCGTTGAACGACCCGACGTAGCCAAATTTGCCGTTAGGCGAGAGAGCAAACGTATCGTTACCTGCCGCCGGTCCAGCAACGGTCGCCGGAGACAGCGGAGTCAACGAACCATCGGCGTTGATCGCAAATTGGGCGATGCCATCAATCGAAGCCGGAACGTACAAGAACTTCCCGTCCGCCGAAACCGTGGGGCGAGACGGAGAGTTGACCGTGTAGGTCGGGGTCGAAAGCGGGGTCAGGATTCCGTCGGTACCGATCGAGTAGGCACTGACAGCGTTAGAACCATAGCCTGTAGCGTACAGGAACTTTCCGTCAGGCGTGAGGACCATGCCGTCGCCATCAGTCGCGGTCGCAACCGAGCCGGAGGCCACCGCTGTCAGCGCGCCGCCGGTCCCGACCGAGTAGGACTCGATCACGCCGCCGTTTCTGCTTTGGGCAAAGACAAACTTATCGTCGGGGCTCACGGCTACCGAAGTCATGTCGGTCGCGGTAGTGGCCACATTGGCGGTGGTGAGGGCAGTGAGTTGGCCCGAAGCGGGAATCGAATATTGGTAGATCGCTTGACCATTGGCCACGACGTAGCCATAGTTACCGCTCCTGGCAATGGCGACATCCGAAGCCCCGTTCAAGTCAAAGCTGGCGGTGGTGAGCGGCGTTAGCGTGCCGTTGGACGTCACCGCGTACTGAACGATTTTGGTGCCGGTCGCCATGTAGACAATTTCGGCGGAGAAGTTGCCGCCGACCAGAGATCCGCCACAGCTCGACAACAGGGCCATGCCACCGATGGCGGAGGCAAAAAGGAGAGGTTTCAAGAATTTCCTATCGATCGAAACGTTCAGCATGGGCGTCCTACACCGTTCGGCCATCTTGCGCCGATGTCATCGGAGTATACATGGACAGACGAACCGGCTACGGAATCGCTTCGCGCTTGCCGAGGAATTTTGGGCCGACATGCAGAACTTCGTCGATGACGGCTTGTCCGCGGGCGAAGACTTCGCGGGCCCTTGAGGACGCCGTGAGGTGACCATCTTCAACATGGGATGGAAAGCCGTCGGCTTTAAGGCCTGCTTCTTTCGCACAGAAAAGGGCGCGTGGCATGTGAAAGTCGTCGGTTACAACCGATGCCTTGTTCAGGCCGAAGACCTTGTGAGCCCGCACCATGCTATCGAGGGTACGGAACCCCGCGTAGTCCTTGATGATGTCCTTCTGGGGAATTTGTCTTTGTATGAGAGCCGCTTCCATCGCAGTTGGCTCATCATAGTCAACTCGGTTGTTGTCGCCGCTCACTAATAAGTAGTCAACCTTTCCCGCCCAGTAAAGCTCGGCGGCGCGGTCTGCACGGGACTCAAAACATGGATTGGGATCTTTACCCAAAGTGGGAGAGCACCCAAGCACAATGGCGACGTGGTGACGCGGCAGATATCGGATGTGATTGTAAGTTCGATCCGCCGCCGAGTGCAGAATCGCCCCGTTGGCCAGGGCAAAGAAGCCGCCGACAAACGTGAGTGCGGATAGGACAACGATGGTGCGACGGCGCCTGCGATTCTTCATGTCTTCTCACATCGACATGATTCCGCTTCGGTAAGTTGCCGGTTTCTAGAGCTCAGGTGAAATTCGCTCGACGGCTTCCTTCGAAGTGATGATCGGGTAGACCTCGAACTCCACCAAATCGCACCAGTTGGCAATCCATTGTTCGAGGAGAGACCGATCGTCGCACTCCATGATCTGGAAGCACTTTTCAAGGCGTTCATCGACCCAACTGCTCACATAGATTAATCCCTCGGGCGCGAGTCTGCCTTGCCCGTTGAAGCGTCGGTAAACCGGCTTGGCATCGCCGTTTCGGAAGGTCTCGACGACCATGTACTGCTGATTTGGCATCTTGCTCAAGAATACTGAACTGGGCAAGTGGCGGTTAAAATACTTAGATTGCCACCCATGCGAATGTCCAACTCGGAGCTATACCAAGCGCTGACCAATCGAATCAATCTCGACGATATCGGGATGATGAAGTTCCGTCATTTACCACCCGTGCATATCGGGACTGGGCACAAGCCATATGCGAGAACGGTAGGGGTCGCCTTTGGCGTCGTCCTCGCCGTAGCGCTCATCAAGCTCTTTGGCCGCAGCCTTCTTCACATACCAATCATCGCCGTTGTTGCCATGGTGTGGGTTCCTTCGGCTTGGGTAACTTCTCAAGTCTCCGGAATCCTATCTCGGCGGGCCATGCGCGAACAAGCTCAGAACGATGCGAAGGAACTGAGCGCAAGACCTGGGGAGCGGCATGTTGGCGTCTCGTACTGTACCCACACGTGGTACTTTCGAAGCGATTCGAGTTGGGATCGAGGCTTCGTTCGAATCGAGGACGCATGTCTGGTCTACCGAGGCTACGGACCAGGGTTCATTTTGCCTCTATCATCCGTTGATCGGGTGGAAATTCAGCGCAGGGAGACCTCTTCCCAAAACAATCCACGCGTCTATGTGCACTGGTCGCATCCGTCGTCCGGGCCTAACGTTATCTGCCTCGAGGTCCGGGATATTCAGGACCAAGCCGACTGTCAGCGGAAGTGTACAGACCTACAAACCTGGATTCAGCAAGCCCGAAATCGCAAGGAGAACCCTTCTCAGCCACCGATGTTTCCGTTCGAATCCTCCTCGCTTTCCTTGCCGGAAGACTCCATCGCCAATCTCTTGGAAAGGACGGACTTGCAGTTGGGAACGGTTGCCATGTTCGGTTGTTTGGTGATTGGATGCATTGCGTCCGTTGTAATACCGGCCAGTCAGCATGTTCTCGTTGGAGCGTTTGCGATCGGGACCGTTTATGGGGCGTTTTTAGGTCCAATTTTTGTGGTTCGGATGCGGCTGAGAGCAAGAGGAGTTCCGAACGTCTAGGCGTCGGTTAGCTATTGCCGACTCAAAACGATGTTCAACCCTTCGGACTTCGTCGCGGGGCGAACCTTGCCGTTCTCTTTGACCGAGAATTCGCCATCTCGAAGGTTCTGCCAAACGACGGTGGCGGAAATGAGAGGTAGCAAGGCAAGCATTGCGCAAAGGTCACCAAAGAGCTTTCGAGCGCCACCCGGTTTCCTGATGGCACGAAAGAAGGCAATCCAGGTCCAGAGGGTGAAGGCGGTGATACCGATCATCATTGTGCCGACGATCCATTCGTGGGGATCAAAGACGAAGGTGCGGAGGGCAGCCACCATCACGAATTTGGTCCAAAATGGCACGGTCAGGACGAGGACGAAGTAGGCGATGACGCTTGGCGATTTGATGACCTTCGCGAATTGGTGAAGAAGGTTCGGCGAACTTTGGCGAACGATCGAATCAGCCATGATTAACTTCATTATACGAGCGCCGCTCGGAGATAAATTCACGCCAATTCCAATTTGTGGGATCATCACTACGGCGAACGGCCCTTTGGGATCGGCTTCGGACGCCGAAATCGCGGAGCCTCGCCTGGAATTCGGCGGTGTTTCGGAACGTTTGGTCTTCGTATTGCTTGATCCGACAGCATTGCGCGCACACGGCGCGCAGGTTAATCGGACGGTTTCAGCCACTACCGGAGTGGTCGATGGTTGTCGCCTTCGCTCCGCACTCCTCGCACTTTCCTCCTTCGCGCTCGATGACCTTGAGGATGACGCGGTTGGGGACCAACACTTCGCGTCGCGGATAGCCGCCACCCAAGACGTACCACAGCTTTTGGCCGAGGGCGGCTTGGCGGTCATGATTGTGGATCGAGCCTTCTTCGACTCCGCTTCGAAACTGGCGAACGAAGGCCGAAGCCTCGCGACAGGCGTCCGAACAATAGGGGCTACGCGTCGAAGCAACGGGAATGCCGCAATTTGGGCACGAATCGGGTGACACCTCGATTGGCTCGGAGGGTGGGGCATCTACGATCCAAAGCAACGATAGGACCGCTCGGGTCCTGATTTCGATGTCGCCAGATGAGTCGTCGAGGCATGAGGCGGGCGGCAGAGTTGGTTGGAACTGCGCTAACGCCTCGGCAAACATGACTTCCCTATTCTATCGTCCTATAAAACCTTGATGGTGTCACCTTAGTGGACTTTCCCCTCCCGTCTCCTGACACAAGTCAGGAGACACCCTCCCCCGTTTTCGCTATGCGACAAACCGGAGAGGGAATCTTTCGCGGCTACGCTCCAATTCTGGCCGCCATCTTCGCCCGTCAGGAACGGAGTCATTCTTGCCATCCCACCTTGTCCTAGGCCGTGGAAAGAATTTTTCGAAAACTTCTTGACAGCCGACGAATCTTGGCGTATTATACCAATCAGTTAATTAACCAAATGGTGAAATAACTGACTGGAGAATGAAATGTGCCCCGCCTGTTACTCGGCTCTAATCCTGCTCGTCGCTGGTGTCGCTACGACCGGCGTCGGCGGGACCGCGACCTTCGCGGTCGCCAAGCAGATGCGTCAGGAACGCAAACAAAAACGAATTCAAACGGAGAAAGATAAATGACAACCGACACCATCGCCCATCCCCCTATCGCCTCGAAAGAAGAGTGGCTGGAAGCCCGCCGCAAGCTGCTGGTCAAGGAAAAAGACCTGACCCGGCAAAAGGATCGCCTGGCTGCGGAACGCCGCCGCATGCCCATGGTGAAGATCGACAAGAACTACGAATTCGAGGGGCCGGAAGGAAAGGTCACCCTCGAGGATCTGTTTGCCGGTCAGCGCCAACTCATCGTCTACCACTTCATGTACGGACCCGATTGGGAGAAGGGCTGTCCTGGCTGCACGGGATTCGTCAATGAGATCGGCGACCTTTCGACCCTGCACAAGCGAAACACCAACTTTGTCTTGATTTCGAGGGCTCCTCTCGCCAAATTGGAAGCCTACAAAAACGAGAAAGGTTGGACCATCCCTTGGTATTCCTCGTTAGGATCGGAATTCAATTACGACTTCCAAGTGACCCATGACCCCGAGGTCGCCCCGCCAGACTATAACTTTGTGGGTACCGAAGTCTTCCTTGCTAATCGCCCAGCCGAAATGCCGTTTGGAGAGGCACCAGGACTGAGTGTCTTCTTCCGAACCGATGACGGCGTTTACCATACGTACTCGACCTATGCACGCGGAGTCGAATGCCTAACTGACACCTACGCCATGCTCGACGTCACGCCATATGGCCGCCAGGAGGATTGGGAAGATTCGCCCGAAGGCTGGCCGCAAAACCCTACCTACGGATAATCATGCCCGCCGATCAACTCAGTCTGACCTTTTCGGCTCTGGCCGACCCCACGAGGCGCGCGATTCTCTCGCGCCTCGCCCGGGGCGAGACGACCGTCTCCGAGTTGGCGAAGCCGTTCGATATGACCCTCCCCGCGATTTCTAAGCACCTTAAGGTTTTGGAGCGGGCGGGCCTGATCGAACGTGGACGGTCGGCTCAGCTCCGTCCGAGCCGAATTAACGCAAAGCCATTGGAAGACGTGTCGGACTGGGTTGAGCGGTATCGAATCCTTTGGGAAGAACGATTTGATCGGCTCGACGCCTACATCCAGGACATTCAACGTACACAGGGAAACCACCGCTAAACATCTAAGCTATCTATCATGAGCAACGCCACTATTTCGACCATCGATCCAGAGAGCTTGGATCTCCTTATGTCCCGGACATTCGACGCTCCGCGCGACCTCGTGTGGCAAGCGTGGACGGACCCCAACATGCTGATGCGCTGGATCTGTCCGCACGGCTTTTCGGTCATGTATGCAAAGATCGACCTTCAGGTTGGAGGCGGTTGGAGCACGGCCATGCGGCATTCGGACGGTGACGAATACTTCATGGAAGGGACCTACCGCGAAATCGATCCGCCTAGAAGGCTGGTGATGACCCACAAGTGGATGGGCGAGAACCGACCGGAGACCGATCCACTCAAGGATGGACTGATCACGGTCGACTTGGTGGAAATCGGCGGCAAGACGCTGATGACGTTCCGACACGCCGGTCTGCCATCCATCGAATCTCGAGAAGACCACCGAGGCGGATGGAACGGCGCCTTCGACCATCTCAACGAATTGGTGCGAACCCAGACTCCCGAAGTGGCGGATCGCAGCATTCTGCTGTCGCGCACGGTTCGAGCGCCGAAGGAGGTCGTATTTGCGGCGTTCACCGAACCCGAACAGGTTGGAAAGTGGTGGGGACCGAACGGCTTTACCACCACGATCCACGAGATGGACGTTCGACCCGGCGGCGTGTGGCGGTTTATGATGCACGGCCCGGATGGAACCGACTATCCGAATCGGATCACCTACATCGAGGTCGATCGACCCAATCGGTTGGTTTACGACCACACCGACGACCAGGAAGAACCACACATCCACTTCCGAGCAACGGTCGAATTTCAGGAGGACGATAAGGGAGAGACGACGGTCACACTCCACACGGTCTTCGGTTCGCCGGAGGCACTAGCCGAGGTGATGAAGTTCGGCGCGGTCGAGGGTGGACGCCAGACTTTGGGCCGACTTTCGGAGTTTGTCGACTCGCTGAATTCGTAGAACCGAACAAGGAGAATCCTATGAGCAATTCACCCGTAATCGTTCAATGGAAGGCGGCGGCCCCTTATCTGCTGAGCCTTCTGCGCATCTTCACCGGTCTAATCTTGGCTGTGTCGGGAACCATCATCCTCTTTGGTTTTCCGGCGGCGCCACCTGGACCGGGTGGTCCGATGCCGCCCCAAATGGTCGTCGGCGGCTGGCTGGAATTCATCGGCGGTCTGCTTCTGATGGTTGGTTTCCTGACCCGCCCAGTGGCATTCCTTCTCTCGGGAATGATGGCGGTTGCGTTCTTCCAGTTTCACTTCAAAGGCGAATGGCCAGCCGGCATTGTGCCAAACCTCAATAACGGCATCCCGGCGGCGGTTCTTTGCTTCGTTTACCTGTTCTACTCGTCCGCCGGTGCGGGCAGGTGGAGCATCGACTCCGCCCGTGACAAGGGCGAATCCTAACTCACTCATATGACAACTGACGCGCAAACCATCGAATCGACAAAAAACGAGTTCGTCCGGGCCAAGAACGGCCTGCTGAACATCTTCGCCCACACCCCAGATGACCGAGTCAACTGGTCGCCCGCCAAGACGGCCCGCACGCCGGTCCACTTGATGGTCCATGCTGCGTCGGCGGTTCGAAACCTGCATCATACGATGATGGGAACTCCGTTCCCAGTGCCGACTCCAGACGAAGCAGAGAAATACTTCCGTGATGAGGAGAGCCACTTTTCCACGCGTGAGCAAGCGCTGGAGAAGTTTACGACGGCCTGCGAGGACTTTGAGAAATGGATGGACGGCCTAGACGCCGGTCAGCTTGATACGGAAGTTAAGATGCCGTTCAATTTCGGCCAGATGGCGATTCGCAACGTCATGGGCTTCCCGGCCATGCACACGCAATGGCATCAAGCTCAGCTTGAGTACCTGCAGACAATCTACGGCGACATGGACTGGCACATGGGCTAACCGTAACGCCTCTCGGCCCTGGGGTCGAGAGGCGTTTTTTTTGCATTTACTGCTTGCGGCGACGAAGGAGCGCCACAGCGCCGAGCCCGAGAACCAAGAGGCTAGCGGGTTCGGGTACAGGAGCCGAGAGCTCGCTAAAGAACCGTCCGCTACCTGTATAGACCTGAGTCGAACCGCCGGTAGTTACGTTGAACACAAATGCTCCACTACTGTTGGAATAGAGAATATTGCCGTTGCCCAACTGGTAGACGCCGCGGTTGCCGGTGCCTGGTCCGATCGATCCAAGCGACGAACCGTCGGCAGAGTTCAGAATAGCGATACCGCCGCTCGAAAAACACGAGGCCAGCACGTTTCCATTGGCATCGTAATTCATCTGCTCGACGAAGTTTGTGTCGGTGCCATCGTGGAAGGTGCCCAGCGAGCTTCCACCCAACGAATATTTGTGAATATCGTCGCTCGAGTTGTTGGAACCGACCAGCATGCCGCCTTGATACGAAAGAATCGAGAAAGGCCCGGAGGCTTCTGGCGTCGCGAAACTACCAAGGAATCCACCGGAGGTGTCGTATTCCACGATCGCCGGACCTGGTGCATTGTTGGAGGTGCCTGCGTTGCAGACGTAGACCGTGTTGCCGATCAGCGATAGGCCACGAACGTTATCGAGTCCTCCAGAAATCTGCCCCAATGACGTCCCCGTCATGCTCCATCGAGAGACGCGATCACCGACCTGCTCCGAAACCCAGATTTCGTTTCCAACTTGAATTGCTTGAATCGGTGTGCCCCCAGCCAAACCGAATAGATTGGAATTGATCACGCTTCCATCGAATGGATCGAAAGAAACGAGCCGGTTGTTCCCGCTATCCGGCATGATGAGTGTGGTTTGCGCAAAGGCTCCAGCGGTAACGCCAAGAGCCAGAAAGAATAGTGCCGCTTTCTTCATGGTTGATAACCCCATGCTTCCTTGCAGGCTGAATGAGAAGTCCTTCCCTCCCCAAAAGTCTAACATGATTGCGATTTCTGGGTTGGGCGAGCAGCTGATTCGTCATTCCTCGACAAAAGTTCTTGACATCATTCAGAAAGAGGATATAATACCAACAGGTTATATAACCAAAAGGAAATATATGACGACGGATACGCTGAGCGATATCTTTGGGGCTTTGGCTGACCCCACACGGCGAGCGATCCTTGAGGAACTGACTCAAGGGCCGAGGCCGATGGGGGTGATTGCAAGACAGTTTTCGATCAGCGGCCCGGCGGTGACCAAACACCTCAAAGTTCTCGAACGAGCCGGCCTGGTGCGGTCCAACCGGAAGGCCCAATCTCGGCTACGAAGCCTGGATGCGACACGGTTGGAAGAAGCGCAGCAGTATATTGAGAACTATCGCCAGTATTGGGAGCAGAGCTTTTACCGACTCGATTCCTTTCTTTTTGGACTTCAGACCAAGGAAATCAACGATGACAACAACCATTGATCCGACTCGCGAACTCGTGGTGACACGAGAGTTCGGCGCTCCCCGAGATTTGGTCCTCAAAATGTGGTCCGATCCGGCCATGATCACCCATTGGTGGGGGCCGTTTGGCTTTACCACGACTACTCACGAGATGGATTTTCGGCCCGGCGGCGTGTGGCGGTTCACCATGCATGGTCCAGACGGAACGGACTATCCAAACTTCATCCGATACGTGAAGACAGGGCCGGACCAGATCGAGTACGACCACGGCTGCGACAGCAGGTCGGTGGACTTCCATGTAGTCGTCACGCTAGAGGAGAAGGTGGGCGGTAAAACATCCATGGAGTTCCGTATGGTCTTCCCGTCGGTCGAGGAGAGAACCAGAATCGTAGAAACCTACGGCGCGGACAAGGGACTTTTCCAAACCGTTACTCGCCTAGATACCCTTTTGGCCGACAAGCAGGCGGAGGACGAGCCTTTCAAGATGGCGCTGTCGCTTCCCTCTCCAACCGAAATCCGCACGGTGAGATCGCTTCGTGCCCCGAAGGAGTTGGTTTTCGAAGCCTTTACGAATCCCGACTACATCCGCCGCTGGCAAGGTCCGCGGGACATCGTCTGCACCGAGTGCACCTTCGATGCACGGGTTGGTGGCCGCTGGACGATGACTCACGAACGAGCCGGAGAGAAGTACCGCTTCAGCGGTGAGATTCTGGAAATCTCCCGCCCCGATCGATTGGTCGGAACCTTTCAATACGAGGACTACGATCCGTTGACCAATACGACCACATTTGAGGAGAAGGACGGCATCACGCGGGTCACGACGATCAGTTCGTTTACGACGACCGAGAACCGCGACGGCATGCTCTATTCGGGCATGGAGCACGGAATGGTCGAGGGATACGAGCGCTTGCAGGAGATTTTCGATACCGAAGGAGCAAACAACTAATGTCAGAAAAGATCACGCCATTTCTGTGGTTCGACGGCAATGCCGAAGACGCCGCGAACTTCTACGTTTCCGTCTTCAGGGACGCCAAGATCAAGCATGTCTCCCGCATGGGCGGCGATGGGGACGTCATGGTCGCCGGATTCGAAATTCTCGGCCAGGACTTCATCGCCCTTAACGGCCGACCGAAGAGCATCGCCTTTACCGAGGCGACCTCCTTTATGATCCATTGTGCCGACCAAGCCGAAGTGGACCACTACTGGTCTCACTTGACCGCGGACGGCGGCGAGGAGTCGATGTGCGGATGGCTGAAGGATAAGTTCGGCGTTTCGTGGCAGGTGACGCCGAATCGGCTGATGGAGCTGATGAGCGATCCCGATCCATCGAAAGCGGGACGCGTTATGAACGCGATGATGGGAATGCGAAAGATCGTCATCGCCGACCTAGAGAAGGCGGCGGAGGGAGGCTAAGCCTCCCAGTCGTAAGGGTTGTCGCCTCTCATCCACAGATAGGAGACCAATTGCCCGGCGTGATAGGACTCGTGCCGGGCAATAAATCGAAAGAGATCTTCTATCGTGACCACGTCGAGATCGAGGTATTCGGCAAATCCAGCCGAGACCTCAACCGGAGTCTGTAGTCCTTCGTCGCCGACGTTTCGCAAAAGCGTCAGAGTCGCCTGACGGACTTCGTCAGTTTTCTGCCGCAAGCAATCGACGGTTTTCGTCGCCCAAAACGGAGCATCGACGACGTCGTTCTCAGGCCTTGGCAAAGCTTGAATTAGATACTGGAGCGACGTTTCGGTTCCCAAGATTTCAACGAATTGGCCCTTCACCGTGCGCATGCCATCGGCCGGAGCCCATTCGAGCATCTCGTCAGAAAGCCGAGGGAATACCTCGGCGAGGTCCGTCCTCACCGACGAAAGGCTAGCCTGAATTGACCGAATAGTAGTCACTCGTCTAGTATGGACTATTCATTATGGCTTTTGCGATTCAGGACCTCAGGTTACGCAAGAGATTGTCCCGTAAGCCGGGTACTGAACCTACAGAAAGCTGTTACTTTTGACGATAAGGTACTTGGTAGGTACCCCCTTCCGGACCATGATCTCCCTTCGTACTCAGATTCTAGCCTGCATGTTAGCCTTTGGCGCGCAATCCTTTGGACAAGAAGCGACGCAGGTCCTTCACGATACGGAAGCGAAAGACTCCACGCAGGGCCAACAGGGCGACCTTGGGGCCATGGGCCTAGAGGACCTCATGAACGTCAAGGTTGGCGGCGGAACGATGCCGATCCGTGACCTCAAGGACGTCACGGCTTCGATGTACGTTTTGACGGCTGCCGACATCAAAAAATCGGGGGCGACCAACGTTCCCGACATGCTTCGCTTGGTTCCGGGCGTATCGGTCGCGCAGGTTGACAACAACAAGTGGATGGTGGCGATCCGCGGGTTTTCTTCGCGGTTTAACAATAAGCTTCAAGTGCTGATCGACGGTCGAAGCATTTACTCGCCCGCGTTCTCCGGTGTGTATTGGGATCAGATCGGCCTGACGCCGGACGAGATCGAGCGGATCGAAGTGATTCGTGGCTCCGACGGTTCGCTTTGGGGTTCCAACGCGGTCAACGGCATCATCAACATCGTGACCAAGAATTCGTCTGACACACAGGGCGGTCTTTTGCAGGAGCAAGTGACGACCCACATGGCCGGCGACCATTACTTCCGGCTTGGATCCACGACTAAGAACGGCAACACTTTCCGGTTTACGGCCCGATCTGAGAGGTTCGGCCAGTCGGAGGCTCAAAACTACCCATCACCAGATGCCTCCGAGAGCAATTGGCTTCACTTCCGGTCGGATTCGAAGCTATCGGCACGCGATTCCCTGACGGTGACGAGTTCCTACTTCAACGGCAAAGAGGGGCAATCGACCCTGGTGCCGACCCTCGACAATCCGATGCAAATTGTGGATTCCCGATTCCCGGTTTCGGAGTTCAATACATCGGCCTCGTTGGTGACTCAGCATTCCGACCGCCAGGTATCCGAGGTGAAGGCGAACTACAACCGAGATGTCCGTCTGGCTCCCGAGTTTGGGATGGACATCGCGACCCTCGATCTTGGCTACAACCATTCCACCAAGCTGGATGAAAAGAGTTCGATTTTCTACGGAACCGCCTTCCGACAGGTTGACGGGCACGTAACGGGGAGCACCGACATTTGGCCGACGCGACCCTACTTCAATCCGTCGACTTTTTCGGCGTACGGACAGTACGAGAAAGACCTCGGGCCGCGAACCCAGTTCACCTTTGGTTCAACTATCGAGCACAATGCGTACAGCGGCTGGGAAGTGCAACCGAGCGCCCGCCTACTTTGCCGCAAGGACCCGACTGAGTCTTATTGGTTCTCGATCTCGCGGGCGGTGCGGACACCTTCGCCAGCAGACACCAATGCCAGCTTTCTTTTCGGTATTAGTCAGGACCCGGATTCCGGTTTGCCGGTTCGAATCATTGGCATCACTGACGATCAATTCAAGTCGGAAGCCGTGGTCAGCTTGGAAACTGGCTGGCGCAAGCAAGAGTCGGACAAGCTCAATCTCGATATCACCGCGTTTTACAACGACTACACGAACCTGCGAAGCATCGAATTCGTTGACAACCAGGTGGTGATGGATGCCACGCCTCATATTGATTCCAACTACATTTTCCGCAACAGCGTGAGCGCCCACACGTACGGGGCCGAAGCGTCCATCGGGTATCGGGCCAACGACCTTTGGAATCTCACGGGCAATCTCTCGTACATTGGGGACCACTTCTCGCTGCGGAACGGAGCGATTCAGCCTTTTCCGCTGGCGGGGGTGGATGGCAGTGGGAGCGTGCCCAAGTGGATGGCCAACATTCGATCCTCCTGGATTCTGAACGACACCTCCGATTTCGACCTCTCGGCCTACTACACATCGGCTAACCCCGTTTTCAACCTTCCTGCCTACACTCGGGTGGACGCTCGCTATTCGGCGAAACTGCCGAACAACTGGCACCTGACTTTGATGGGTCAGAACCTATTGGGACCGAGCCACCTGGAAGGAACGACTTCCTTTAGCGAGGTACCGATGCGAGTTCGGCGAACTCTCTCGCTGCAGATTGGATATCGGTTCTAAAACAATGATGTTTCACCTTTCTTCCGCGATCCATACTCCGAGCCTGCTAAGGCTCGCCGTCGGAGCGTCGATTCTGACCGGACTAACGGCAGCATCGGCGGCTGCGCAGGAGAACGAATACTCGGTGAAGGCAGCATTTTTGATCAACTTCCTGAAGTTTATCGACTGGCCGGGAGGATCAGGCCCCTATGTCATCGAGGTTGCGGGCAAGAATCCCTTTGGATCGACCCTCGACAAAATGGTCGAGAACCGCACGATTAATGGCAGAAAGGTTGTGGTGCAGTATGGGCATAGCTCGGGTCTCACCCCTTCGATCTTGTTTGTTCCGGCATCCGAGTCCGAGCATTTTGGCGACTACCTGCAATATCAGTCGAAGCCGATCGTGGTCGTAGGGGAATCGGCCGGATTTGCTTCTAAGTACGGCGTCATCAACTTTGTGCGCGACCACGACCGAGTCGCATTTGAAATCAACGCCCGCCGAGCCAAGAGTTCCGGCGTCAAAGTCAGTTCTCGCCTACTCCAGTTGGCGAAGATCGTCGATTAGGGATTATTTTGAGAAAGCTATCGATCCGCCTTCAGATTATCGCCATTGTGGTTGCCGCCACGATGCTTGCGATTTTTGGGTCGATGGTTCTGTTTTCGACGTACGACATCTCCCAGCTCCAGCACAAGATCACGCGGGATGCGATGATCGAAGCGAGAATCATTGGACAGAACAGTTCAGCCGCAGCTTCGTTCGGCGATGCCAAAGCAGCGACCGAAGTACTGAATTCCTTGCGGGCCAAGCCCGAAGTGGAATCGGCGACACTATTTGATGGGCAAGGCAAGATGCTGGCTCAGTACCAGAAGGATTCGTCCAAGGAACCGGTTAAGAAACCGGCGGCGCTTGGCAACCTGAGTCAAATCGTCGGAACACATCTGTTTACATCCACGTCCATCTCAGCCGGCCAGGAGAAGGTCGGCAGTCTAACCATCGTTTCTAGCCTTCAGGAGCTTTCGGAACGTACGAGTATGTACACCGAGATCGGTTTGGTTCTGACGCTGATCGCGCTCGCCATCGCCGTCTCGGTTGCCTCGGTTCTTCAACGATTTGTGACGGGTCCGATTAGGAGTCTCTCGCAGACCATGCGCCACGTGACGGCCAAGGCCGATTACGATGTTCAGCTTCCCCAAGAGTCGGCGACGGAGACGGGAACGTTAATCACCGCCTTTAACCGGATGATTTCCGATATCCATCGGCGCGATCTCGACCTCCGAGAGGCGAACCTTGAGCTTGAGCACAGCCAGACACAATTGGCTGAGTTTTTTGATCACGCACCCTTTGGGTTGAACCGAATTTCACCGGACGGCGACATTGTCGAGGCGAACGACGTTTGTCTCGAAATATTCGGCGTGTCCTACATCGATTGGATCGGCAAACCGTTTGAGTCCTATTTCAGCGATCCAGACCAGATTCGCGAGGCGTTGGCGGTCATTCGCTCGGGAGGTTCAATCGAGAACCTCGATCTCCAGTTGTCATCTGGCGAAGAAGAAGCAGAGAAAACCGTTCGCCTGAATGCAAACGGCAACTGGGAAGGCGAACGGTTGGTGAACATTCGATGTTTTGTGCAGGACATCACGGTCCTGAATCAAGTCGAAAAAGCGCGAGTCGAGAAGGAGAAAGCCGAGCGTGCGAACCAAGCCAAGAGCGAATTCCTGTCGCGGATGAGCCACGAACTGCGCACGCCGATGAACGCCATCCTCGGCTTTGGCCAGCTTTTGGAAATGCAACCGCTTTCGAAGCTGGAAGAGGAGTGGGTCGCGCAGATTTTGAAGGGCGGCCGGCACCTGCTCAGTCTCATCAACGACGTTCTGAACATCTCAAAGATTGAGTCGGGCATGATGTCAATCTCGACCGAACCGGTTGAGATTCTGCCGGTCGTGAACGATGCCATCCACATGGTGCATACGACCGCAGCGCAAAGGAATGTCACGTTCGAGGTCGATTCGGCGAAGCTGGAAGGACTGTATGCCCGAACGGACCTGCAGCGCATCTCTCAGGTTTTGATCAATGTGCTTTCGAACGCGGCCAAGTACAACGTGGAAGGCGGAAAGGTCACCGTGGACCTGGTTGAGGGGCCGGTTGGACGCCTGATCATCAGTGTGGCCGATACCGGAATCGGGGTTCCGGCCGATAAGGTTTCGCGTCTGTTCACACCATTCGACCGTCTGGACGCAGAGTTGACGGAGGTTGAAGGCACCGGCCTTGGACTATCGCACTCAAAGAGTCTGATGGACGCGATGGGCGGCTCACTGACCTACGACACCACGTACGAAGGCCCGGGTTCGCGCTTCCTGGTCGAGATGAAGGAGTGCGACAAGAACGATTTTCGACAGAGCGTTGCCCAGGATGTCTCAATTCTGGCTAACGACTCTTTCACTAGTGGTCTGCAACGGATCGTTTTGGTGGAGGACAATCTGTCAAGTACGCGGGTGATCGAGTTTGCGCTTTCGAACTTGGATAACGTCCAGCTTTCGGTAGCCTGTCGCGGAATGGAAGGGCTCGAAATGATTGAACGGGTGACTCCGTCGCTGGTCATCCTGGACAACAACCTGCCCGACATCGAAGGCTTCGAAATTGTCGGCCTGTTGCGTTCCAATCCCGAATTTGCCGAGTTGCCGATTGTGATTTTGACCGCCGATGCGACCGCATCGACCCGGCGACGATTCTCGAAATTACACGTTCAAGGCTTTCTCACCAAGCCGGTCGACCTCAAGGAACTGATGTCGATCATCGAGCGATGCACGGGCGAGTCCGAGCACGCGGCTTAGTCGCATTTATTGTCCAAATCCGATATGTCCGCCCGTTCACGGCGCTGGCGGAAGGTAAAACCAAAGGGACCGAGGGCATCCAATGTTGCTACCACTGACGGCATTTCTCATGGCGACGACGGCCAAACTCCCCATTCAGACCGGTTCCGGCTTCGACCAGGAACGGACGGTTTTCCAGACTTCGAGCACGTATTCGGACCGCATCAATTTGCGAGCCGACGTGGCGATCGTTTACGGATTTGACCCGGGGATGCCGGAGCGAGTGCGAGCGTGGCGAAGCCGCGGATACAAGGTCCATCTTATGACCGGCGTGGCTTGGGGTGAATACCAGGACTACTACTTTGGCCGGTGGGACGGCATCAACCACGAGGATGAAGCTCAAACCCGCAAAAACGGTGAGAAGGTCGGCCACGGAGCCGACGTCTACTACATGTCGCCGGGCAAGAACTATGGCAAGTATTTAGCCGATGGTGTGCGTCGGGCGCTGGAAGTTGGGGTCGAAGCGGTTCATTTGGAAGAGCCAGAGTTTTGGAACTTCGGCGGCTACGGCGAAGGATTCAAGCGAGAATGGAAGGAGTTCTACCACGAAGATTGGCAGGACCCAGAGAGCTCGCCCGACGCCCGCTGGCGCGCGGCAAAGCTGATGTACTACTTGTACCGACGTGCGCTACAGCAGGTTTTCGATTCGATTCAGGAGTACAACAAGGAGCATGGCACCCACGTTCGTTGCTACGTACCGACCCACAGCCTGATCAACTACGCGAGTTGGGGAATCGTGAGCCCAGAATCCAGCCTTGCCCGCCTGAACGGTTGCGATGGCTACATCGCCCAGGTTTGGACGGGTACTTCGCGAGAACCGAATGTGTACCAGGGCTTGAAAAAGGAGCGCACGTTTGAAACGGCGTTTCTGGAATACGGTTCCATGCAGAACTTGGTGCGGTCAACGGGACGAAACGTGTGGTATTTGGCCGACCCGATCGAGGACAACGCCAACCACGATTGGGGCGACTACCGCGCCAACTATCACTCCACGCTGATCGCTTCCCTACTCCAACCCGACGTTTGGAACTACGAAGTCATGCCATGGCCGGAGCGGATTTTCCACGGTCTATATCCTTCCATCGAGAATAAGCGAAAGCGGGTCCCGATTCCGGCCGCCTACGCCACCGAGCTACAAGTCGTCATTCATGCTCTGAAGGACATGAAACAGCCGTCAGTCGAATGGGATTGCGGAACGCAGGGCGTGGGGGTGATGGTCAGCGATTCGCTCATGTTCGAGCGAGGCGGCCCGACCAATAGCGATGCGGAAATGGGACATTTGTATGGTCTGGCGCTTCCCTTCTTGAAGCGCGGGATGCCGGTCCAGCCAATTCAGCTTGAAAACATCACCTTGCCGGGCTACCTCGACGGCATGAAACTGATCCTGATGACCTACGAGGGCATGAAGCCGCTTTCGCCGGACGTGCATGATGCGCTGGCCAAGTGGGTTCGAGGTGGCGGCACCCTGGTGTTTGTGGATAAGGACGCCGACCCGTTTGTTCGAGTTCGAGAGTGGTGGAATTCGGACGGCAAGCACTTCGCGACACCGCGCGAGGACCTTTTCGAGCGGCTGGGCGTCGGAGCTAATCCGACGAACGAAGTGAGTTCAGTCGGGAAAGGCCGCCTGGTGTACCTACGCAAGAGTCCTAGCTTAGACATTTCGAAGGTTGCCTCGGGAGCCGACTGGCTGACGAAGAAGGTTCACGTGGATGCACCAAACTTTCCTTGGAAGGAATCGGCGTCACTGGTTTTGCGGCGCGGGCCGTACATCGTCGCATCGGGAATGGACGAGACGAACTCGCCCCGCCAGACCCTGAAGGGTCAGTTCATCGACCTCTTCGACCCAGCGCTTGCCGTTCAGACAAGCATCGAACTGGGTCCGTCTTCTCGACATCTGTTGGTCGATCTGTCAAAGTACCGAAAGACGGTGGTGGCCGCATCGGGTCGGGTCGAGGAAATGGAGTCGGACGCTAAGCACTGGCGAGGAACCCTCGAAGGGATCGCGGAAACGCAAGCTGCGATGGCGTTCCGGTTTGCCAAAGCGCCGAGGAGCGTCTCGTTGGATGGACAGATGATCCAGTCGTTCAGCTACGATTCCTCAGCGAAGATACTGTTGGTCCGGTTCCAGAACAGTCCGGTTCCGCAGACGGTGGACGTGGAGTTTTAATCGCAGATCTGGATTGGCGCGGCCCCGAAGACCTCTGTTAGTGAATGGACGCCAGCCTAGCCTTTCGAGTCGATTCTCGGCTCCTCGGACTGGGCTCAGTTGAGACGGACCCTCGTCCTATAGTCTGCATTTGGACGGCGGTTGCGCCGATACCATCCACCCCGTCGCTTCGCGCCACCCCTCCAAGCTTTGGAGGGGAAATGTTTGGGCACGACTTTAGAGGTTCGGGTTGACGCCCCAGCCCAGGCATTCGCGAATCTTCTCGATTTGTCCGACGTGGTAGGCCATGTGGAGAAAGCGGCACAGCAGATCGCCGAATCCATAGGGGCTGGAGCGAATGTCGTCGATTGAATCGTTCTGAATGAGGACGACCAAAGCATCGACCGAATCCCAGAAACGCTTTTGAGCTAACTGCCAACTTGCTTCGTCCAAAGCTTCAGCCCGCGCTGGCCAAGCGCCTTCGCTTGGATGGGTCGATTGTTTGGTCTTGACCCGCTCGACGATGTCTTCGTTCCAGACGGCAGTGTGGAGAACAATATCCCAGACTCCCATGAGGTCGGGTCCGGGGCGCCAAGCCGCTTGCTCGGCCGTCAGACCATCGAGAGCTTCTTTCCAAGGGTAGACCCAGCCATCCTGGAACACCGAGTAGTCCAACCCCACTTTGAAGAGATCTTTCGCTTCTTGGTTCGACAGTCCCATGCCGCCATTATAGTCGGCGAAAAACAAAACAGCCCAGGTCCGTAGACCCGGGCTGCTGTCAAGTTCCCCAAAAAGATTACTTGCAGTGAATCTGGACGTTGCCGTGGCTGAACGTTTTGCTATAGCTGAAGAGCAGGGCACCGGAGTTCGGATCGTAGACGCTGAAGTCAACGCTGTCCGAGGTGCCGGGCTCGCCGTTATCGACCACATGGACGAAGAATCGATAGTTGCCGCTTCCGTTCAGTTTGCAGTAGCCCGTGAAGTAACCGTCGGTGCAGGTCGGAGCGTAGACCCAATCGAGCGACGTGCTCTTGAAATTCATCAAACCTTCGTGATCCTGGAACTCAAAGTTGCCCTTGATCGAACCGTTGCTGAGAACCTGGGCGACGAAGCCCATGGTGTCCTTACCGTTGGGATAGTCGTACCAGCCGCCACCGGTGATGTGACCTGCGGCGTCAGGGCGAATCGCGCTGACGAAGCCGATCGTCTGCTTGCTCAGTTCCGTACCGTTGAGATAGGTCTCGGCCTGGACCGTATAGGTCGAATCGACGGGCGGGAACCAGATGACCGAGAAGTTGCCGTCAGCATCCGGGTAGGCCGTCAGCGTCGCCACTTCCTCGTTGCCGGGCGTCGTGATATCGATCTCGACGAGGTCTGCGCCATTCGTCACAGTACCGTTGAACGTGACTTCGTCGGTTGCATAGACGGTCGCAGAAATTGGCTGAGGATCAGGAGTTCCACCGCCTCCGCCGACTACGCCGATACCGATGGCTGCGGCGGCATGGCTGGCCGCGGCGGCAAGAGTGAGAACTAAGATGCTGAGTGCCTTCATACTGGTGGTTTTCTTTCCCTTTTCTTCCCTTTGGCTTCCCAGATACTTTTGCCAGGATTTTTGGGAAAAGGGGGTTTTGGTCCCTGGAAATGTACGAGGTCGGCAGATTGAGTAACATGCCAGGAAAACCCATGCGACGACCGATGAGCAACAGTCCGATGGGCGCGCTCGCCGCCCCTCACTATGGGCGCAGTATGCGAGCCACCTCGACCTTCCGCGAAGGGGCGGACGGCAAGTACGATCGCAACGCTCCGCCGAAAAGTGACTTCGAAGAGCAAAGCAACCGCGACAACTTTCGCGTGCCGGGCGGCGAAACCCACGTTCTATTGGAAGCTGAGGGGCCAGGGTGCATCACCCATATGTGGATCACCTTCCTAGGCCCTGAGCCGCACCCGTGGGCGAAGGACGGTTCGGCCAACCACCAGGAACTGCTCCTGCGGATTTTCTATGACGGAGATGA
Organism: Armatimonadota bacterium; assembly: GCA_016125185.1. Classification (NCBI taxonomy): domain Bacteria; kingdom Bacillati; phylum Armatimonadota; species Armatimonadota bacterium. Next base: position 1,449,060 of record WGMG01000006.1, read on the forward strand.
GCGGCCCGGTGTCGAGGCTCCCTTGGGAGATTTCTTTGCCGGATGCTTTGGCAAGCGCAGCGAAGTCATCAGTCTGCCGGTCATCGTCGAGGGCGGCGACTCGTACAACTGTTTTTGGCACATGCCCTTTCAGAAGTCGTGTCGAATCGAGATCGTCAACGAAAGCGAAAAGCAGTTGAACCTGCTTTATTACAACGTCGATTGGATCAAGTACGACGAGCCACTGCCAGACGATACGCCTTACTTCTATGCCCAATATACGCAGGCGTACACCACCGGTGGAGGCGAGCCGTACACCCTATTGGAGACCGAAGGCAAAGGGCACTATGTTGGCACCGTTTTCTGCGTTCGAACGCGAAGCCCATACTGGTTTGGCGAGGGCGACGAGATGGTCACGATCGATGGCGAAGAGATTCCATCGGTTTGGGGCACGGGGACCGAGGACTACTTCCTGTGTGCTTGGGGCTTGGAAAAGACCTTGACGCCGTACTTCGGGGTTCCCTACTTCGACCAATGGGGCATCGTTGGGGGGCACACCAGCGCTTACCGGTGGCACGTCAACGATCCGTTCGTATTCTGCAAGTCGATCAAGGTTCAATTCGAGACCTTCGGGTGGATTTCGCCGGATGAGACGGAGCGGCAGCGGGCCAACAGTTGGAACCCCCGCGAGGACGACTACGCCAGCGTAGCGTTTTGGTACCAGACCGGCCGACCGACCTTTGCGGCTCGGGCTCCTCACGCCCGGGAGCGAAAGCTCCCTTCCATCGAACGCATCACCGTGCTTGCGGCGGGCCAAATGCTGGGTCAGGTAAACACCTTGGACCAAGAAGAGCTTCCGCGCCTGGAATACGATGGGCGAAAGACGGTTTCGCCAACTCGGCGCGAGGTTCAGCGATACCCCGAGCACTTCGAGTACTACCTGCTATATGCTCCCTGGCAACCGGATGACCCAATTGAGATCAAGTTTGAGATTGATGAGCAAGAGCCTCTGCGACTGCTGATCAATGTAGCCAAGGGTCCCGACCTCGGCATTTATGAAGTGGCCCTCGATGGCGTGCGGCTGGGCGAGGCGATGGACTTCTACGCTCCCGAGATCGAGGCGCGGGAGTATCACTTCCTCGATTTCTGGCCGGAACCGGGAATCTATACGCTCCGCCTCACGTGCATCGGCAAGAACCACCTTTCGAGCGGCGAGTCGCTCCTGCTGGAGTCGGTGCGCCTTCGCACCCGTCGCCCACGGGTACGGGAGTGGGCGTTCGAGAAGGAAAACGACTGGCGGACGAACCCGATCTACCACGCAGGAACCTAGAAAAACGGTTCTGGGTAGTCTGTTTCTGTGAACCTGACTGCCCTGAACGAGTTTCTCAATCATCCTCTGGTGAAGATCCAGGGACTCGACCTCAGCGTGGCCCTCCTCCTGCGCGTTGCCGCGCTGTTCGTCATTGTGCTCTTCATGAGCCGCGCTATTCGAACGATTACTTACAAGGCTCTGGCGCGGTTTCCTCACGTCGACAACTCGACGGCGAACTCGGTTTCGACCCTCGTTTACTACATGATCTTGGCATTAGGCGTGACTTGGGCATTGGGAACGCTCGGTCTGGATTCGACGAGTCTGGCCGTCTTCACCGGTGCGCTGGGACTGGGTGTTGGTCTTGGTTTTCAGGACATGGCCAAGAACTTCATTAGCGGAATCATCATGCTGATCAGCAAGACGATCAAGCCAGGCGACATCATTTCTCTGGACGATCTGACGGGACGGGTCGAAATGGTCGGCATGTACTCCAGTCAGATGAAGACGGTTCACGACGCGACGGTCATCATCCCCAATAGCGAAATCCTGAACAATAAGTTTATCAATTGGACGCACGACCGGTCGATTCGCATGCTGGAAATCCCGATTGGAGTTCACTACGATTCGGACCTCGACGTCGTACAGAAGATCCTGCATGACGCGGCTGCCGTCGTCGATCATATTCTTTCGGAACCTGGACCGAGGGTTTTGCTGGACACCTACGGCGACTCAAGCGTCAATTTTACGGTTCGGGTTTGGACCGACGAGGTGATGTACTATCGACGGGTTATCAGTGCGTACAACTTGGAAGTTTGGCGGCGGTTCAAGGATCAGAAGGTCTCGATTCCCTACCCTCAGCAGGACGTCTACATCAAAGAAATGCCAAGGGTTTGAACCGGACGACGCGGTCGGGTTGGCGGTATTGCCAGGCGACCAGCAGTTCCTGGGCCGTCTCTTCGAGGGGTCGAGTTGAATCGGCTTCGAAGTCGTAGCCGCAGAAGGTGTGGATGACCTCAAAGTCACGACGTGCATCGCCGATGGGTCGGTTGCCGCGCTCACGCTCGCGACGCTCTAACTCTTCGACCGGGCAATGAACGCCAACGAGGAAAACGTCATGGTGGCCGAGGAGGTCTTGGAGCCGTTGTCGCCACGGCTCGGTTTCGATGATGTGTTCGACGATGAGGTTATTTCCCGCCTCGATCAGGGAAGGCAGGCAACGGTGAAAGCCATCGAAGAAGGATTCCCGCATGCCTTTCCAAGGGAACTCGCCTGAGCGGATTCTCGCGCTCGGAAGCATGCCCGAGTCGATAAAGTGGTCGATGGAAAAATGCCAGAACGGCTCAGGCAAGATGGACTGGAGGTGGCGAGCCAGTGTCGACTTGCCGGAACTCGATGCTCCATTCAGAAAGATGACCTTGCCCGGTTCCGATGCCACGGCTTCGATTATGTCACGCGCCTACCCTTGCGATTTCTGAGTCAGGTCGGAGTAGGCGAGGGTCTTACTCCACTCGGGCTTTTCATAGGCAAGACGGTCCAAGACGACTCGGGTTCGAATGCGACCCGTTTCGCAGTCGATGTCGATCAACCTCGCGCCTCGTTGCCAGTCGCCGTACCCGCTGAATCCGGTGCATCGCCCGTAAACCAACTTGACTCCCTGGAGCTCGCCAACGTAGTCGTTGACGTGGTCGTGACCGCAGAAAACGGCTCGGACTCGGCCCGACTCGGCATAGGCTTTGAAGATTTCGCCTTGGTCTTGCTCGAAGCAGACATGTTCGCCCTGGCGACCCAGGGCGTGATGCTGAGCGAACACATCCCGATACTCGACCGTCGGAACATGTTGCATGACCAGAATTGGAGTCGCGTGTCCCCTGCTCCGGTCAGATTCAAGTTGGTTTTGGAACCATTCGGTTTGCGTAGGGGTCACCTTCATTCCGCCGTCGGCGGAACCGGTGTTGAATGCGATCAGACTCGCAAACGGCTTTGATCCTTCTATTCTCAGGTCGATCCGGTAACAATACTCTCGCCGTCCGGCTTGCTTGTGGTGCCCCACAACCGCGTCGCCAAGGCTCTTCGCGTACTCGTCCAGGCTTCGCTGACCAGACTCTCCGGTTGGATGGTCGTGGTTTCCAAAAATAAACGCCCACGGCACCGCAAGATCGTTCATGAACTCGATGGCCTCAAATCGGGGTTTCACCTTGTCGTTGTTGATGAAATCGCCGGTATGAAAGATGAGGTCAGGGCGATAGTCTTCGACGAGATCGCGAATGAGCGCTTTCGTCATCTCGTCGGTAGAGGCTTCCTCGATGGTCGGCGACCCGAAATGGGTGTCGGTCACCTGCATGATTCGCACGACTTTCCGCTTGGGGACGATCAACTCGAATCGGTCGGTATCGAGCCGAACCGTACTTGGAGAAGAGGAGGTTTTGGCCATAGAAAGACTGGGAAGGGCCATGCCGACTCCGGCCACAATACCCGAGCCAAGAAGATCACGTCGAGTCATTGCGAGGATGATCGCACGAGCGCATTAAGGCTTGGTTAGGGTCAGAGGCAAAGTTTGTTTTGCTTCAACACATCCGAAAGGGTGAACTCAACATTCTTTTGTTCGCCCGAGTGGATTGTTAATTTCGCGGCGACTACAGACTTATGGCTGGACTACTGGACAAAGGTGATTGCGTATGGTCAAAAGAGCTTGGGCTACCACCATGTCCCCAGAAACCTTGATTCGATGGGGAAAGTTCCACTCGTCGTCGCGTGTCCGGTATCCGTTCCGACACCCGAAGCGCCAAAATAAATGAGCGATGAGACCGACCATGGCCGACATCGCGCGGGAAACCGGCCTCACCCTCGGCACCGTCTCACGCGCGTTGAACAATTCTGTGAAGTACCCAATCGCGGCGGAAACTCGCGAACGGGTACTGGAGGCAGCCACTCGGCTAGGCTATCGACCCAATCAGTTGGGAAAGGCATTGGCGGAAGGCAAAAGCATGCTCATCATGCTTTTAACCCCAAACCCATTTGCACCTTACTACTCAGAATTAAATCGGCACCTTTCTCTCTTGGCGGTCAATCTAGGTTATAGCCTCCTTATTCCGAGTATCACCCCCGAGCAATCCCCACCATCAACTCAATCAATTGATTGGCTTTACGGGGTGGACGCGATTATCGTATGCGATTTGATCCCGGCGTGGGAGGGGTATATGAACGAAGCGGCCAGGTTAAAAATTCCAATGGTTGGCATGGGGGCTTTACGTCCGACTTTGCCCATCGACTTCGTATGGATCGACCTCTACAAGGCTTCCCGCGACGTTTTTGCCCACTTGGTCGAAGTCGGATGCAAGTCAATCGCCTTTCTAGGCACGCCTCTGCGAGACAATCGAAGGGTTGCGTATTTGGACGCTGTGGAAGCCTTCGGATTAGAACCCCGAATTATAGAAATGGGCGTCCAATCTCGATCGACCGCACGCGAGGCAGCGGCCATTGCTTACCGGGAGCGGCCGTTCGATGGCCTCATTTGCGAAAACGACATCGTTGCAACCGGGGCCCTACTGGGACTGGCCGATGCAGGAGCAAAAGTTCCGCAAGACGTCCGCCTGGCCGGATGCGATGGCCTCGAGGAGAGTCAATTTCAACTCGTTCCGATTACAACCCTCGTGCAGCCTTTGGAACAATGTTGTCAGTCTGCGTGGAACCTGCTGCAGGACTTAATGAATGGTGCCAAGCATGCCCCGCAGTTTGTAAAGCATGAGGCAACTTTAGAAGTCCGCACTTCGACATCCGGCTAATGCTTCTACCCTGCGTGGTACGAACTTCCCGATTTTCAACAATTCGGAAAGCGCTTTCCGAATTCGTGTTATAATGCCAGCAAGCGGCCAGAAAGAAAGCGCTTTCTGCCGCCTACAAGGTAGTTATGAAACATCGCGGTTTTACTCTGATCGAACTCTTAGTGGTCATTGCAATCATCGCCATTTTAGCGGCAATTCTCTTTCCTGTCTTCGCGCAAGCCAAACGAGCGGCTAAGGACGCGAGCGCCCTTTCCAACGTCAAGCAGATTGCGCTTGGCGGCTATATGTATTCGAGCGATAACGATGATATGGTCATCATGTGGGAGCAGCCAAATTCGCCCTGGCGGGCTTGGCCGATTCTGATCTATCCCTACACCAAGAACACCGATATCATTTGGGACCCGTCTCGACAACGAACCGTCAATGTCGGCCCTCAGCCGTGGGACTACTCACCCAATGTCGATTGGGGTTGGCAGATCCACATGGCGATCAACCGATACGGATACGCCAGTTCGAACGGTGCGCCCCGAAGCCAGACGGTCATCGAGACCTCGTCTGAGCGAATCGGTTGGACATATGGCGAGGTGCAGAACTCGGGCAACATCTTCTCCCAGCATTGGATGGACGCCCAGCGATGCGCTTGCCCGTCCGTTGCCAATACCCCGACCGACCGAGCGTCGGACTGGTACAACCAGTGTGCCCGAGCGGCCATCAAGTACCACGCCGACGGCATCATCGCCGCGTACGCGGACGGCCACGCCAAGAAGGTGAACTACAAGGCGATCACGCACAACCAGCCCACTTTCAGCGCATCGGCCCAGTGCGAAAGCGACTACTTCTATGGGCCGGACGGCGCGTGGAACACGGCTGACGACCCGGACAACAAGGAGACACGAACCTGGGGACGCTGGTGGACCGCAAACTACTGATCTGCTTGGTCGCGGGTTTGACCGTGGCCGGATGTGGAAGCGGTACTTCGACTCCCATCGCGCCAGACCAGCAGATGCCGGACACGAGTAAGATGTCGGCCGACGAAGTCCAAAAGCTTCACAGCGAAGGGAGCGCAACCGAAAAGGGTGCGCCTCCCGCCAATAATCCGATGACGACGGACCATGGCTACACGCCGGCCGATCGCCAGACAGGACGATAAGGAACTAGATTGGGTCCTCCCGTAATGGGAGGACCGTTTTTATTTGAGGTCGAAGCGGTCGAGGTTGGTGATCTTGGTCCAAGCGGCGACGAAGTCGCTCATGAACTTCTCGGTCGCGTCGGCGCTGGCATAAACCTCGGCGAGAGCCCTCAGAACTGAGTTCGAACCGAACACAAGATCGACCCGTGAGCCGGTCCACTTGAGTTCGTTGGTGTCGCGATCTCGCCCCTCGAAAGACGTCTTCGCTTCGCTTGTTGGCGTCCACTTGGTTCCCATGTCCAGCAGGTTAACGAAGAAGTCGTTCGTCAATTGACCCGGTCGGTCGGTGAACACACCTTCTTTGGAGCCACCCACGTTGATGTTGATCGCCCGGAGGCCACCGATCAGGACGGTCAGTTCAGGTGCGGTCAAGGTCAGAAGCTGGGCTTTGTCAATGAGCATTGCTTCGGCAGGAACGGCGTATTCCGTCTTCTGGCAGTTTCGGAATCCGTCGAACTTCGGTTCGAGGACAGCGAATGAATCCACGTCGGTTTGATCCTGGCTCGCATCGGTTCGTCCTGGCGTGAACGGTACGGTCACCGCATGACCAGCGGCCCTGGCCGCCTGCTCGACACCGGCGTTGCCGGCGAGAACGATGACGTCGGCCAGCGACACCTTCTTTGCACCTTTGGCATTGAACTCGGCTTGAATGCCTTCGAGAACCGAAAGAACCTTCGCGAGTTGAGTCGGCTGGTTGACTTCCCAATCCTTCTGAGGAGCCAAGCGAATTCGTGCACCATTTGCGCCGCCCCGCTTGTCTGATCCGCGGAAAGTCGAGGCCGAAGCCCAGGCGGTGCCGACCAATTCGGAAACCGAAAGGCCCAAGCCTAGAATCTTTGCTTTCAGTTCAGAGGCGTCGGCTTCGTCGATCAGCGGGTGACTGGCAGCAGGAATCGGGTCCTGCCAGATCAGTTCTTCCTTCGGCACTTCGGGGCCGAGGTAGCGCGACCGAGGTCCGAGGTCACGGTGGGTCAGCTTGAACCAAGCGCGAGCGAACGCATCGGCGTAGGCTTGCGGGTTTTCCAGGAATCGTCGCGAAATCTTCTCGTAAATCGGGTCGAAGCGGAGCGAGAGATCGGTCGTCAGCATGGTTGGCAGACGCTTCTTGGACGGATCATGAGCATCGGGGATGATCGCATCGGCCCCTTTGGCTTGCCACTGATTAGCACCTGCCGGGCTCTTGGTGAGTTCCCATTCGTACTTAAAGAGGATTTCGAAAAAGTCGTTGCTCCATCGGGTTGGGGTCGTGGTCCAGGTCACCTCAAGGCCACTGGTGATCGCGTCGCCAGCGCTTCCGGTTCCGTAAGAACTCGTCCATCCAAGACCTTGCTCTTCTAGGTCTGTGCCTTCTGGGTCGGCTCCAACATGGTCGACGGTGCCTGCGCCGTGGGTCTTGCCGAAGGTGTGTCCACCCGCGATGAGGGCGACCGTCTCTTCGTCATTCATTGCCATTCGGGCAAAAGTTTCTCGGATATCGACCGCCGCGGCGAGGGGGTCGGGGTTGCCATCGGGCCCTTCGGGATTAACGTAGATGAGGCCCATTTGAACGGCGGCCAGCGGGTTTTCGAGGTCGCGCTTACCCGAATATCGGCTGTTGGGGTTATCGGTCGGGGCAACCCAAGTAGTCTCTCGGCCCCAGTAGACGTCCTGGTCTGGCTCCCAAGTGTCCTCTCGTCCACCGCCAAAGCCAAACGTTCGGAATCCCATGCTCTCCAGAGCTACGTTTCCGGTGAGGACCAGGAGATCGGCCCACGAAATCTTTTGACCATACTTCTGCTTGATGGGCCAGAGCAGGCGGCGGGACTTGTCGATATTGACGTTGTCCGGCCAGCTATTGAGGGGAGCAAACCGTTGTTGCCCTCGCCCGGCACCACCTCGACCATCACCAATTCGATAGGTCCCCGCGCTATGCCAAGCCATGCGGATGAACTGCGGTCCGTAGTGGCCAAAGTCGGCGGGCCACCATTCCTGCGAATCCGTCATCAGCTTGCGCAAGTCGCTCTTGAGCGCTTCGTAGTCCAGCTTGGCGAACTCTTCGCGGTAGTCAAACGACTGATCCAGCGGATCGGACTTCGTCGAATGCTGGTTCAGCAGATCGACGCGCAACTGATTCGGCCACCAATCGCGGTTCTGAGTTCCGCCACCAGCGATGGTCGCGGAGAAGGGGCATTTGGATTCACTTGACATGGTTCTGTTCTTGGTTTGGCTTTGATTTTTGTTGGCACGAAGGGCAGATGCCCCAGTACACGACCTCGGCTTCGTCGACGACAAAGCCGTGGTCCTCGTTGGGCTGAAGACAGGGTGCCGCGCCCACGGCGCAGTCGATGTCGACCGTGACGAGGCACTGACGACAGATCAGATGGTGATGGTTGTCACCAACACGCGTTTCGTAAAGGGCGGGGCGACCGGCGGGCTCGATTCGGCGAATGATCCCGGCGGCAGAGAGCGCGTTGAGATTGTCGTAAACGGCCTGGCGCGAAAGGCTTCCCAGCCGTTTTCGAGCCGCCTCGACGATGAACTCCGCGTCTTGATGCTTGCCTTCGTGCTCGATGACTTCCAGCACGGCCAAGCGCGGCGCCGTCAGGCGGAGGTTGGCGGCTTTCAGGAGGTCTTCGATCTCGGCTCGCATTTGCTAAGATTACCCCATTATCTGTACTGTATCCAGATAATGACTTATGTCAGCAAGATTTCTTTACAATGGCGTCAGGCGGCGATGCGGAAATCACTCTTTGATCGAATGGGGCGCGAGGACGGGTGTCGTCGCCTAAGTCACGCTTTCTACTCACGTGTCGCCAATGAACCGATTCTCCGCCCGCTTTTTCCGGGCAAAAGCTTGCGATGTGCCACCGAAGAGTTTGCGGCCTTCCTCATTCAGTTCTTTGGTGGCGAGGACGAGCAAAGCCAATACCGATGGTGGCTCAGCCTGCGCCAATCACATGCACGCTTTCGGATTGAGGAATCTCAGCGGTTGGCTTGGCTCGGACTGATGGACCCGGCGTTAAGGGAGACCTTTTGTGCTGACGAAGACGTCGCAGCGCTGTTGGACTTCTTTAGAATGGCATCGCTTTATTTGATCGGCGAGGATGCTGGGCCGCCAGCCCATCCAGAGTTGGCCACCCTTTGGCAACGTCAACTGAGGCTGGAGAAGTTGATGAGCGACGTGGCGAACGGCGAAGATGCGGCGGCGATCCTCTCGGCCGACTCTTCTTTTAACCGACCCAGCGTAATGGTCGGAATCTTGGCAGCGATGCTGGAAGCGGATCGGCCAGTTCTGACCGAATATGTTGCCTCTTTGGTTCACAGCAACCCCGATCTGACTCGACACCAGTTCAATGGACGAAGTCTGCTTCACTTCGCCGCCGCAACGGCATGCCTCCCGGTCGCGCGAATTCTGCTACGGTTTGGAATCGACCCTAACGTGGCCGACTCTGGAGGACACACTCCCCTCTTCCGCGCGGCAGGTGGACGAGATTCGGGCGAAATCGTTCGAGAGTTAGTGGCGGCTGGAGCGGCAGTCAACCATTGCGGCGGTATAAGTCGGTCGACGCCACTGCACGAGGCGGCTCGGTTCGGCAACACTTCGGCGGCATTGGCCCTCATCGAACTTGGCGCGGATTTGAATGCCAAAGACAAGCGAGGACAAACGCCGCTCATGCGAGCAAAGAGCTTTCGACGTGCGAAGATCGTCGAGATGCTGTTCCTTGTGGCAGAATTGAAACATGAGTAGTTTGGTGGAGACCTGTAAACAAAGCGCGAAGAGCAACGTAGAGCGATTCATTTTGATCTTCTCGTTCGTGCCCGACGACAAGTTGAATTGGACGCCGACTCCGACCGCAAAATCAGCGCTTCGCGTTGCCGCGCACACGGCTCTCTATCTGGGCATCTTCGCCAAAATGATGCGAGACCGAAAGCTTCCCGGGTCCGAGAATCTGGATGGATGGCTGAACGAGAGGAATGCGGCCGAAATGGCGGTCACCCGACGAGAAGACATCGAGACGATCTTTCGCAGCGGTCTTGAGGAAGTCTACGCCGCCCTCGACGGACTCACGCAAGAGGATATCGAGTCCGAGTTGGATTCGGGCCTGGGATGGTCGATGCCGATGTCGTTTTTGATGAAGCTGCCGGGCTGGCACACGACGTTGCACATCGGACAGCTCGACTACCTTCAGACGTGTTGGGACGACCAGGTCGTCCACTTCTAGAGTTCTGGAGCAGATCACCCCTTTGGTGGACCTCAGCTGATGCCTGAACTTTCGTCCGTCTTACGATTGGGGCTCTGTTGTCAGTTTGCGGCTGAGCCGATCAAATTTCGCACGACGACGGCCACCGCCATGCTTCGCCTTTCGAAGGGGGAGCGCCTGGATCGCCTCGCTGGGCTATGCCAAGCCAACGCCGAGGCTCTCCAAGCGTCTCTGGAATTCTGTACGGCAAATGGAATTGGTGCTTTTCGAATCAACAGTCAGATTCTGCCAGTTAAGACGCACCCCGAGGCAGGATACGAGGTCGAGGAACTTCCTGATGCCGATAGCATTGTCGCGCTATTTCGCCAATGTGGCGAGTTCGCCCGGTTGAAGGACATTCGTCTCTCGTTCCATCCTGATCAATTCGTGGTGTTGAACTCGCCCAACCCACGAACAGTGGCTCATTCCCTTTCGGAGCTGGCCTATCAGGCTGAAGTAGCCGAATGGGTGGGAGCCGATACATTAAACGTGCATGGTGGCGGAGCGTATGGCTATAAGCGCTCGGCTTTGGCCAAACTCCAAACGTCGATCGAAAACCTACCCGAGTCTGTTCGGACGCGGCTGACGCTTGAGAACGACGATAAGGTTTACACGCCCGCCGACCTTCTGCCGGTTTGCCTCGCGACCGGGGTGCCCCTGGTTTACGACGTCCATCATCACCGATGCTTACCCGATGGATCGAGCATTACCGAGGCTACCGATCTGGCCCGGACGACTTGGAATCGGGAGCCGCTTTTCCATATTTCCAGTCCGTTGGACGGTTGGAATGGACCTAAGCCGGAACGCCACCACGACTACATTTCCATCGACGACTTCCCTTCCGAATGGTTGGGATGGCCGCTCACGGTGGAGATCGAAGCCAAGGCTAAAGAACTGGCCATAGCAAAACTCATGCGGGACCTTCACGAAAAATAAAAAAAGTTGGGCCATGTTGTCCTATTTCGCATCGCTCAAACGATTAATCTTCGATCATGATTCGAAAAACCTTTCTTTGCGCCCTTTTGCCGTGCCTGACCGCCCTCTCGCAAGCCCAGGCCCACATCAAAGATGTGGTCTACATGAAGGCGGGCGGCGCGGCATTCACGATGGACGTCCTAAAGCCGGCCAATCCGAACAAGGCGGCAGTGGTCTTTATGATCAGCGGCGGGTGGGTTTCTGACCATGCGATGCTTCAGAGCTTTGGACCCGGCCTTGAGAAGACCTTCGTTGACGCTGGCTTCACCGTTTTTGAGGTCGTTCATGGTGCCCAACCGAGGTACAAGGTTGCCGAGATTGTGGATCAGGTTCGAACGGCGGTCCGCTTCGTACATTCCCACGCCGAGGACTATGGCATCGATACGAACCGCGTTGGGATTTCCGGCATCAGCTCAGGCGGTCATCTCGCTTTGATGGTTGCGGGCTCGTCCGATTCCCCGGTTAGTGCCGTGGCCGCGATCGCTCCTCCGACCGACTTAGCCAACTGGGGCAAGCCGTCATTCCTCTTCACCGAAGAGCCTCAATTGGCGGTGTTCGTCCCGGCGGTAGGGCTGGACCCGAAGACCCCGAAGGATGCACAGATCGCTTTGGTCGAAAAACTGTCGCCGATCTCATTAGTAAGCGCAAGCTTCCCGCCAACGCTGATCGTTCATGGCGATGATGACAAAATCGTGCCGATTCAGCAGGCTAAGACGATGGATGCGGCGCTGGCTAAAGCGGGGGTCGATCACAAGTTGGAAGTTATTCCGGGCGGTGGGCACGACGACAAGACGTTTGGCCCCGGGTTGCTGAAAGCGCTTGAGTGGTTCAAAGAGAAGCTGTTGAAGTAGGTCAAGCTAAACCAGAGGGCAGATGATTAAGCTACTCCTTACCGACTCGGGCATCAAGAACCAGTCTATTCACGATGCGCTCGTCGGGATGCTTGGCAAACCAATTGAGGAGTGCAACGTCCTCTGCATCCCGACCGCTGGGTACGGTCATCCGCAAGGCAGTCCCCAGGGCGCGTATCGCTTTGTCAGTGGGCGCGAGGACCGTTGCCCAATGGTCGGGCTCGGTTGGAAGTCGGTTGGCATTCTGGAACTGACCGCGCTCCCTAGCCTCAACCGAGAGCGCTGGATGGGTTGGATTCAGGCTTCCGACGCACTACTGGTGAATGGGGGAGACGCGCTCTACTTGGCCCATTGGATGCGCGAGTCAGGGCTAGCTGACTTATTGCCAAGTTTGGACGAAAAGGTCTGGGTGGGTTTGAGCGCCGGAAGCATGGTAATGACGCCTCGCATCGGATCTGACTTCGTCGGCTGGGCACCCCCGAGCGGCGGCGATCAGGCGCTTGGGATTGTCGACTTCTCCATCTTCCCCCATGTTGGCGCGCAAGGATGCGACTGGAACACGTGGGAGAACGCTGAGAAATGGGCTGCAGAAGTCGGCATCAAGGCCTATGCAACCGACATTCAAACGGCGTTCAAGGTCGTCGATGGAGTGGTCGAGGTTATTTCAGAGGGGAGCTGGAAGCTGTTTAATAGCTGAACGCGGGGTGCTCGGGCATCTCACAGCTAGAGTTATCTCGGTATAGGTCTTGCTCGTTCGGACGCTCTCGATTCGCTACGCTCATGACCCTTCGGCGGGGTCTTCGACTTCGCTCCAGATACCGCTTCACCGCGCTCGCGGCGCTTCGCTAACGAACCCCAACTGCTACGCACTTGGCAAATTCTCACCAGCCCAATCTCTAAAATATCAAAGCCCCATGGCCAAACAGCAATGGGGCTTTGATATTTTGGTACTCCGGACGGGATTCGAACCCGCGACCTTCGCCGTGAAAGGGCGATGTCCTAACCGCTAGACGACCGGAGCAGACGAGATATTATGACCTAGAACGAGGGCAAAATGCCAGTACGGGCTTAGGAATTTGAATCCTTGACCTTCGGATCCGGGTTGGAATCGTCTCGCTGATTATCCTTCTCTTGATCCAGCTCGCCCGGCGTCGGAAGGTCGAGTTTCTTTGCTTCGCTCTGCGAAATGATGCGCTTTCCGAAGAGGAATCGGTTGCCGTAATAAGTTTCGTTCAGAGAGCTTTCCATAACCCGTCCACCGCCTGAAGAGGCATGAACGAACTTCTGGTTGCCGATGTAGATGCCGACGTGGCTGATGTAACCGCGGGTGTTGAAGAAGACGAGATCGCCGACTTTGAGGTCCCATCGGCCGACTTTCTTGCCGCGCTGAGCCTGCTCGCGAGCCGTTCTCGGCATGTTGATTCCGATCGACTTGAAGACCTGGAGGACGAAGCCACTACAATCGGTATAGCTTCGATTGGCGCTGCCGTAGTTGTAGCGCACTCGCGCATTCTCAAACTTCTTGGCCTCGTTGATCATGGCCTTGATTTTGTCGCCGTGGACAACATCGGTCTCCATGGATCGCTCGTGGCCGGGGAAGCTCACATAGTCGCCGCTCACCCAACCGACCGTGCCGCCCGAGAACTTGAGCTTGAACCAGTCCTTATGCTCTTCAATAATCTCAGCTTGACCGCCGCTTACCTTCGTGATCGTGGAGTTCGTGACCGACGGGCCTCGTCGGATATTGACACCGTCGCCGATCAGGCTCACCATCACCGGAGCCGGACCAGAATCAGGCGTCGCGTTGGCGGTCTTCGGATCAGGGTCGATGGACGTTCGCTCACCGGTGGCCGAGACTTCCACTGTGTTTTCAGGAAGGGGGCCGGTCGGCTTGGTATCGGCAGGCTTGGCCGCTTCGACCGGCTTCTTCACGTCTTCGGTCTTGTCCTTGGCTGGCTCTTTGCTCGCCACCACAGGTTCGGGCTTGGCCACAACCTTCGGTGCGTGCTTGCCGTCCTTGTAGTCAAAATTGTCCGGGAACGAGAGGAAGTCTTTTCGCACCCAACCGATAGTTCCACCCGAGAATTTGAGCTTGTACCAGTCATTCCAATGGTCCACGACCATTGCTTTGCCGCCGCTGACCTTGCCAGCCGAAGAGTTCGAGGTCGACGGGCCTTTTCGAATATTGACGCTGTCACCAACGACGCTCACGTAGCGGGTGAGGCCATCGGTGGATTCGGCTTTGGCGAGAACTGCCTGTGGGACCGGATCGAGCTTGATCGGAGTGACCTTGGCTTTGGAGGCGGTCGTCGTTTTGCTCGCGACCTTCAGGAATTCGTCCTTCACCCAACCGATGGTGCCGTGCTGAAATCGAAGTTTGTACCAATCGCCTTGATGGGCGAGGATGGCGACATCGCCGCCGGAAACTTTAGTGACGACCGAGGCGGACGAGTCGGGTCGCGACCGAACGTTTACGTTCGCGCCGGTAACAGTGCCACGGCCGATAGAGGGAGCGGGAGATTCGCTTTCGGTATACCGTCGGCCACGATCGTAGGTCTTGCTGGTGGCCTTGCGGTTGATCGTCGATTTGGAACTGGACGACTTGTGCGAGCTAGAAGATTTCTGCTTGCTTGAGTGGGAAGACTTTTTTTGGTGCGAACCCGAGGACTTTTTGTGCGGTGATGCAATTCCGGTTGAAATTAGCGTCACAGACAACGCGGCAACGAGTACGCTCTTTATCAAAGTCCCTCTCTCTCCCCTGCTGGATCGCCCGATTTCTCAAGCAATCCTCATTACTATACCCGAATCAACCTGGTAAACGTTCCAGCACCCGGTAAAATTATGGGGATTTGAAGCTGAGCGTTGTCATCGTCAATTGGAACACGGCTTCATTTCTCCGAGACTGTCTGACTTCCCTCTTCCAATCCCAGGTTGACGGCGGGTTCGAAGTCATCGTTGTCGACAACCGATCGAGCGACGACAGCGTGAAGGTGGTTCGCGACGAATTCCCCGAGGCTATCCTTCTAGCTGAAGACGACAACCACGGCTACGCCAAAGGAAATAACCTCGGCATCGCGAGGGCCACGGGCGAATACATCCTCACTCTCAACTCGGATACGGTACTCGAACCAGATGTCCTGGAGCGGTCCATTCAGAAGCTGGCAGGCATGCCGAAATACGGATGCTTGAGCGTGAAATTGATCGGTGCGGACGGCAAACCGCAACGCTCAGTTCGAGGCTTCCCCAGCGTTTCAGGCATCTTCGGAGACCTTTCGGGTCTAGGGAAGCTGTTCCGCAGTTTCGATTCCTACCGCCTGACCCGCTTCGACTACGAGATGTCGCAGGATGCGCCGCAACCAATGGGAACTTTCCTCTTGTTTCGGGGGTCGGTTCTGAAAGACATCCCCGGGCCGTTCGACGAGCAATTCCCGATCTTCTTCAACGAAGTTGATCTCCTTAAGCAGATGGAGGCCAGGGGCTGGAAATGTTGGTACGAAGCGTCGATCTCTATCCGGCACTTTGGCGGCGAAAGCACAAAACAGGTCAAAAAGAGCATGATTTGGGAATCGCATCGAAGCCTGATCCGGTACTTTTCCAAGAACCTGAGAGGTTTGGCGCGAATCTCGCTTCCCTTTCTCACCGTTGCCGTTTGGCTAGGCGCCCTGGTGCGCGCACGAGGTTTTCATGAAGGATTTCGACCTTAGTATTACGATTTGCAGTTGGAATACGGTCGAGGACCTTCGCATCTGTCTGGACAGCCTGCAGAAGATTCGCGACGAGGCGAGCTTCGAGGTGATCGTGGTGGACAACAACTCCGAAGACGGCTCGCCGGTGATGGTCGAGCAGGAGTTCCCGTGGGTGAACCTCCAAAAGATGACCCAAAACCTGGGCTTTGTGGGCGGGCAGAACTATGCGGCTGAGAACCGGCACGGGCGTCATGTTTTGCCGCTCAACTCGGACACCATCGTTCACCCCGGCGCGATCCGTGGGCTTCTCGACTACCTGGAATCGAACCCGGAGGTCGGCGTCGTGGCCCCGAAACTTCTCAATCCAGATGGCTCGCTTCAATACAGTTGTCGACGCTTCCCCAACCCGGTGGCGGCCCTCTTCCGCAACACGCTTTTGGGTCGTCTGTTTCCCAACAATCGATTTACGAAGGACTATCTGATGCAGGATTGGTCGCACGACGCGCCGCGCGAAGTCGACTGGGTCTCTGGTGCCGCCTTCCTCGCCCGCGATACGCTGGTGGCCGAGATCGGGCTGTTTGATCCCGAGTACGTGATGTTCTGCGAAGACGTCGACTTCTGCTTCCAGACATGGCGTCACGGCAAGAAAGTAATCTATCTGCCAGAATTTCAGATTACACACGCGATTGGGCGCAGTACCGACAAGGCGCCGAATCGCATGATAGGCAGGTTTCACCGCTCTATGTTCCGCTTTTACAGAAAGAACATCGTCCCCCAGCAGAGTCTGGTGGTTCGCCCGTTCTCGCTGGCGTTAGCGGCGACCGCGCTATCCGCTCGGGCTTCCCTCTTCATCCTTCGCAATAAGATCGACATTGTGAAAAGGAAGCTGAGCCGGTGAAGAAGTTTCCGCACTGGACCATATTAAGTGTGGCTTTCGGGGCGTTTCTTCTGCCCCTCCTAGGTGGAAAAATCAGTCTCGAAGCGGGACGAATCTCGCCCGAAACCAGCATGCTTCAGGCGATGTTGAACGGACAAGACGCGCCGTTCCTCACCCACTTCTTCCTCTCGCTATTCTTCTTCATTCCGCTGACGGTGACGCTATTCACCCATAAGATTTCCCACGTGGTGAACCTACGGATCACGTTCTGGCTCGCAATGTTCGGCGCGTGTCTTGGAGCTTCGATCCTGGTCACAAGTTTTCCCGCAGTGACGATCCTGTACGTGCTGGAATGGGCCATGATGTCGCTGGCGTTCTTCGCAGTGACGCTATGCTGTGGTCGCAAGCAGTCGATCATTCCAATCTTGAGCCTCGTTGCGGGGATCACTCTGGCCGCGATTTCCGGCATCTTAGAATATCGGGACGCACGGGTTTATGATCCTGGCTATCGAATTTTTGCCCTCCAGATCGGTCCCAACCAGGCCGGGGCCATGCTGGCAGCAGGCACGGTGCTAGCTCTCGTTCTTGCCTTGCGGTACGAACGGCTTCCGCGATTGGCCCTGATTCTGGCTGGCACCCTGCAGTGCTTCGCCTTGGTGCTCACACAATCGAAGGGCGCAATCCTCTGTCTGCCGTTGGGAATCATTGCTGTCCTCATCGGCCTGCTCGTGTTGAAGCCAACCAAACCCGGCACGGCGGTGGCAGTCCTGCTGATACCGCTGGTCCTGACTGGCGGAATGGCGATGGCGGCGCAGAAGGCCGCAACCGCCCAAAGCGGAACGACGGCAATTTCTCGCCTCGAGAACACCGGTGGGGAGGCGGCCCAGTCGGCTGGCTTCCGCAAGCTTCTTTGGGTATCGGCAATCGACCTGACGAAACAGCGTCCATATGGATGGGGATTGGGGAGCTTTTGGTACGAGTCGACTCGCCCCGGCCTCGTCACCCAAACGACGCTGGCCCACGAGACTTTTCTTCAACTCGCCAGCGAGGCCTCGCCGGTCGCGGCGTTCTCGTTGGTCGCCTTTCTCGGCGCCGTGGTCGTGTGGGGCATGCGCGGAATCCGAAAGGTTTCGCCAGATTCGCAGATTCTACTCGTCGGCATCTTTGGCGCGCTGGCCGTGTCGGTCGCCCACAATCTCGTCGACTCCGACATGTACATCTTCGGTCTTGGGTCGATGGTGTTTCTCTTCTGCGGCGCGTTTACCGCTTCTTCTGCCGATTCCCAGGCGCCAGAGTTCATTTTCACCCTGCCAAAAGTCGCCTACGGAATCGCGGCGGTGGTCCTGATTCCCCTTTGTTTGTCTGTCGGGATCGCCGAAACCTTCCGCTCCCGAGCCAGGGACGCCATGGACCACAGCGACCGCCAGGCAATGCTGGACAATGCCAACGCCGCACTTTCCATCACGTTTGCCGATGGCGAAGCCCTCTCCCTTCGAGCCTTGGCCAATCCTAACGAAGCCGATCTCGTGTCCGCGGCACAACTACACCCCTCGCCCAAGGCGTACCGAGCGCTAGCCGATTACTATCTGAATCAAGGCAAGGATCAAGATTGTTACCGAGCCCTCGACAAAGCCCTGGAGCGCGACCCTAACAATGCCAGCGCTCTGCTGAAGTACATGGAGGCCGCGCAGAAGTTCGGCAATATCGAACTTGCGACCAAAGAAGCCAACGCGCTCATCGCTACCGAGACCACGCCCTATTTCACGGTCCGAAGTCAGCCTGAATTCATCCCTACTCAGACCTACGACGCTCGGCTCTTCTTGGCCAAGCAGAGCAAGAGCCCAGCCGAGAAAGTCAAGCTCCTGGAATCGGCGGTGATGGGCTTTATCCAATACCGAGACACCACCGGGCCGGTCGTCGCGCGGAACCTGAAGGCGATGCCCAACGGCAACTTTGGTGGGGAGGATCGCGACACGCTCGAGACCCACTACCGCTTGGCAATCGAAGCCTGTAAAGAGTTGGAAACTCTCCAACCCACGGTTGGGCTCAATTATCAGTTCGACCCGCGGGGAGAAGCCGACAAGTTTGCGGCCGCATTGGAAGCGCTGAATAAGTAGTGCTTGACGATGCCGGCAGCGATAGGCGCGGCAAAGTCTCCGCCCTGTCCCGCCCCCTCGGCGATGACGCAGATGGCAATCTTCGGATTCTGTCGTGGGGCAAAGCCGACAAACCAGGAGTGGGTGACGCCTTCGATTTTGTGGCCAAACTCAGCGCTACCGGTCTTGCCGCCCCAATCGACGCCCTCGATCTGAGCCTTCCTGGCGGTTCCGTTTTCGACGACGTTATGAAGCGCGCCCTGAAGCATGTCCCAGAACCATTCGTCAGCCTTGACGGTATGCAGAATCTCCGGCTTGATGTAAGTCGTCTCGTTGGTGATCGCGTCTCGGATCGCATGGACCAAGTGGGGCCGGTACTGGACACCCCGGTTGGCAACCAGCGCAACCAGGTTGGCCATCTGGAGCGGTGTCGCTGTCACATAGCCTTGACCAATGCCCATCTGCGCTAGGTTTCCAACGCGGAAGGGACGCGGTGGATCGTAGCGATTTCGCCATTCGTCAGTCGGGATGGTTCCGCGAATCTCGCCGGGAATGTCGAGCCCGGTGGGTTCGCCAAAGCCGCAGTCGAGCGCGGTCTGAACCATTTCTTGAGCCCCGGCTTTGACCGCCATTGTGGCAAAGAAGGTGTTGCAGGACTTGGTAAGGGCCTGAGTGTAGCCGATGGTGCCGTGCACGCCTTCGCACCGCATCTTGCTCCGCGCCGAAAAGTGATACGCGCCATCGCAGTAGACACTCGTGTTTTCGTTCAGCACTCCGGCACGGTACGCGGCGATCGAAGTGAGAATCTTGAAAGTCGATCCGGGTGCGTACGCGCCGCCGATCGCACGAAAGACCATTGGCGTAGCCGGATTGTCCTGAAGAGCTTTATACTGCGCCGAGCTAATACCGTCGAGGAATGGGCTCACGTCGTAAGTCGGGTTCGAGACCAGGGCCAGGACCTCGCCGTTGCTGGGATCGATCGCGGCAACCGCGCCGCGGAAACCAAGGTTCGAAAGCGTCTGCTGGGCGTACTGCTGAAGGGAGGCGTCGATGGTCAGGTGAAGCTGTTTGCCGGGAATAGCGGGTTCTTCGGTCTGGAAACGAGCCTTTTTGGTGCCTTCGGTCACATCCTTGCCGGGCGTGCCCATCAGCTCTTTCTCATATTGCCGTTCGACGCCCGCTTTGCCGACATAGTCGGCAGGGTCGATGCCTTCCTCCTGCAGCCGCTTTTCGTCTCGATCCGAAGGCGTCCAAACGTAACCCAGCAGGTGCGTGAAGTCCTTCGTGTCCTTATAGGTCCGCATCGGCTTTTCGTCGATCTCAACGCCAGGAAGGTCGGGAGCTTCGGCGATCTTGGTCGCGATTTGAATGCTGATTCCCGCTTTGATCGGGGCCGGTCGATTTCGCCACGCTTCTTCGGCGATATTGTCGTTAATCTCATCAACCGACATGTCGAGGAGCTTCGACAGCTTCTCAATCACCTCGGGGTGCTTCTTGGCCTCGAATGGCTTCACGGTAACAACCAGTTGGCCCTGTACTCCGGCGAGAATCTTTCCCCGACGATCATAGATCGTCCCTCTCGGCGCGAGCTTAGGAACGATGGATTTGCCGATCTTAGAGGCTTCGTCGACCAGATCGGGCGCTTGGACGATTTGGAGGTACCAAAGGCGGAAGCCGAGGGCGGCGAACAAGGGAAGGATGAGACAGGGGAACCAATACAGGCGGCGGTCGACTTCGGGGCGGCGAGGGGCGTGCAGGACGCTCACTTCATGCCACCGCCTTCATCCGGAGCGTGATGGATCGTGCATTTCTTGCGGGGTCGCTTGCTCTTGAGGAATCGACGATTGATCGTTTCCGGGCAGTAGCGCGTGGCCAACATGCCGGAGTCGGCACAAACCTCTACCTCGACATAGTCGCTATCGCTTGGCTTTTTGGTCTTCGAGTCGTCGGGAGGCTTCGGTCCGTTAGTACCGTTTGTCTTTGTCGGCGGGGCATCGCCGGTCCCCGGGTTCGAAGCGGGATCATTTTTCGGATCGGTCGGCACGGCATCGCCACCATCGGCAGGCGGACCATCGCCGGTGGCCGGTGCGCCGGGACCACCGTCGATCGTCACTCGATTCTGATCGTCGGGATTATCTGCAGGCGCGTTGTTGGCGTCAGTCGCGGCCGGAACCTCAGGCTTCGGCTTGTGCTTCATCTCATCGCTTTCGGCGTGCTTGCTGAAGTCGGGTTTGACATCGCTGCCATACTTCGCGATGGTTGGAATCATGGCCTGAGCCCAAATTGGCGCGGCTGTCGAACCACCGTATTGGTTCATCGGCCTTAGGAGCCACCGATGGTGCTTCCTGTCATACGTCTGATTCGCAACAACCGCGATTCCGATAACGCCTTTTGAGTAGCCACAGAACCAGAGGCTCTTGCCGTCGTTGGTGGTGCCGGTTTTGCCCCGAGCATCGGGACACTCACCCGCTTGGGTACCGGTGCCGCTCGTGACCACTCCCCGCATTAGCTTGTCCATGGTCGCGCAGATGCTCGGTCCGATGCGCGTCGTAACGTATTCCATCTTGCCCTGGTAGACGATATTGCCTTCGGGGCCAAGGATTTCCTTGATGCGATACGGTTTGACTCGCCGTCCGTCCAGAGCGAACACGGAGTAGGCTTCCAACATCTCGATCGGCTTCACCTCGGAAGCGCCCAGTGCGGAGGCGGGATAAGGTTGGATCTTCGAGTCAAAGCCAAAGTCTTCGGTGATCAGATCGGCCGCGCGCTTCGGTCCGATGTTAATCATCGTATGCACGGCGGGAACGTTGATGGAGTTGACGAAAGCGCTCCAAAGAGATACCGAGCCGCCATATCCACCGTGGTTTCGAGGATTGTAGTAGCGTCCGTTGCCCAACGGCCACTTCACCATCTCGTTGGATATCTCGGAGTCTTCATCGTTCAGAACGCCTTCCTTGAGAGCTTCCGAGTAAACAAACGACTTGAAGCTTGAGCCTGGCTGGAGAGGGCTCTGCGTTGTATAGCTGTACTGGTTCTTGCTGAAGTCCCGACCGCCAACGTCGGCAAGGATTCGGCCCTCGCTATCCATGCAGATAAACGCGCCGACGTTTGCCTCGTCGTTGTTGCGAATCTCACGTTCGGTCGACTTCTCCGCCGACTCTTGAAGGTCGGAGTCCAGTGTGGTGGTGATGGTGTATCCACCTTCGGAGATATTGATTCCAAGCTGGTCGAGATCACGCTTGACCGCGGCCACGAAGTATGGCGCCGCGTAAATCTTAGAGAACTTTTGGCGGGCGAAACCGCGAACTTTAGGCTTTTCGGCCTTAGCTTTGTCGTACTCGCCCTGGGTAATCCACCCTTGTTCGAGCATCGTGTTGAGCACGACCTTCTTGTTGAAGTCGGATATTTGATAGTTGCGAACCGGATTTTGGGAGCTTGGCAGGCGAATACATCGGGCGATCATCGCCGCCTCGGCAAGATCGAGGTCTTTTGCTTCTTTGCCAAAGTAGATTTCCGCGGCGGCATTGAGGCCGTAGGCCTGCTCACCATAATAAATCTGGTTGATGTACAGCTCCAGAATCTGATCCTTGGTGTACTTCTTCTCCAAGTTGAAGGCGATCGAAATGTCCTGAATCTTTCGTCGGAAGGTCACTTGGCTCGCCGAGAAAAGCTTCTTCGCCAACTGCATGGTGATGGTGCTTCCACCGCCATCGACTTCACCCTTCGACGCCAGGTGAACGGTTGCACGGGCCAAGCCCATGTAATCCACGCCGTGATGCTCGTAGAACCGCTTATCTTCGGCCGCCAGGATCGCGTACTTGACGTACTCGGGAAGGTCAGATAGTGCGACCGGATCACGATAGATCGGACGAATTTCGTACAGCAGCTTGCCATGCGCACTGTAGATGCGCGAAGGCTTGGAGTTGTATTCCTTGATCTTTTCGTCGATATGCTCAACCAGCGGCTCGACTTCCTGGATGTTTTTGTACATGAACCAGGCGCTGCCCATCGCGCCGACGCAACCAGCGAAGACGAGGGTCAGGAACGTCCACTTGAGGAACTTCACCAAGGGAGAGCTTTGACGCTTCTTCTTCTTGGGTGCGGCTTTCTTCCGCTCGTTTACGACGGTTCGTTTCGCGGTAGCCACGAGTTAATTATAGACTGATCTTAAGGAAAGACCAGGATTGTCAGTCGGCCACTTGGGACGCGAGAGAGCGGAGGCGTTCTTCAGGTTGATCACCAATCAGTACGAGCGTTACTCCGTCCAACGTCCACACGTAGGAACTCAGTTCCCCGCGCTCCATTTTTTTGAGGTCGGCCGGGTTCAAAGTCGATCGGGTCATGAAGAGCGTCAGCCGAGAATCGTCGGTGCCAAAGTTCTGAACGATCACCTTCGAGCCCTTGATGACTCGCGAGTAAACACTTTCTAAGCGGTAGCCTGAGCTTTCGCGAAGGGTTAGCACCGGCATATCGGCGTCCTTGCCTTGCTTGCGAAGTTCGTCGATCGGTCGAACGACCGTCGCGCCACGTCGGCGGATTTCGAAAGTCCCGGGCTGAATTCTCGGGTTGAGGGTGAGAGAAACGAATTCGTACGAACCGGCGATGTTGCCCGTTTGATCGTATAGCACCCGTTTTGTAAGCATTCCCGAGCGGGGCTCGATGTAAATCTGAACGACAGGATTGTTATCCTTATCCGATAGCTGATACTTGGTGCAATGCAGGCCCGCAATCACGCCGCCATTGGACGAGTCGATGTGCAACTCGCCGCCTCGGGCGCTTCGGAAAGCCCCACGGAAGCCCTCAAACTGACGCTTACCGAACGACGGATAGACGCGAATTTCGTTCTTGTCGGGGAAGTAGTGCTTCCGTGAATTTTCGGTTTCGACGATGATTTGGCCGGCAAAGGGGGAAGCCTTGTCGAATTCGACCTTCAGGTTTGGCCCATCCTTCGTCACGAACTCTTTGTGTGTCTCGATGCGCCCGGCTTTGACGTAGGTGACTACGCGGGTGCCGCTGAACCGAAGCCCTCTTGCATGCTCAAATGCTTCTTTGAGTTCAGGCGGAAGACTCAGCCGCTGGTGCTGGACAGGCGCACCGACAGCCAGGGCCGTCAGCAAACCCGCAGATACGACGCTCAATCTCATAGCAGATCGTCTTGATAGCTATAGGCTTCGGTTCCCAATGCGGTCTCGCGCGCAGCGGCGCCGGTGCCGGAAACACTCGCCAAAACCATCGATTCCTCATGAGTTTTGACCAGTTCGGATGCGAACGCGGAAGAAGAATTGGCCACTGGGGTGGTCTTCGGCGAATTCGGTCGCACCATCAACGTAACAACGAGAGTTGCCGCCACTCCAAGCGACAGGGACGAACCCCAGGCATACACTCGGCGGGCTTTTTTCTTGGCCTTCGCCTGCTGCGCCATCGCCAGTTTGGCGTTGAGATCGCTTCTCCACGACAGGCTGAGTTCATCATCGTGGAGGGACTTTACCAACGAAGCAACTTTCTTCTGGTTGTCAGAATTCAGTCGCGACTCTTCGATCGATTCTTCCCTTTTAAACAAATTCATGGTTGAGTCTCCATCAAATCTTTCACCGCATTTTGGAGCTGCGTTCTGGCCAAGAAGAGTCTGCTCTTCACCGTCCCAATCGGAATTTTGAGAGTATCGGCGATTTCCTCATAAGACAGATCTTCTTTGTCGTGCAGAAGCAGCACGCTTCGCAGCTTTTCGCTCATGCCTTCGATGGCTTTATCGAGTCTTTGTCGAAATTCAGCGTCCTCCAGGAGCGCATCCGGTTGCCATCGGTTGTCCGGTACATCGATTTCTTCTTCGATGTCTGGACTGACCTGAAGCGATACCTGCTGCAGTCCTCTATTATGTTTTCGGGCGCGATCGACGCAAAGGTTATAAGCGATTCGGAAAAGCCACGTGCGAACAGAAGCTCGGGCATCGTACCGATCGAAGCTTTGGAAAGCCCGGATAAAGACCTCCTGGGTGATGTCCTCGGCGTCTTCACCGGTGGGAACCATTCTTCGAACGAAACCGAACACTCGATTCTGGTACGTATCGACTAGTTTTGCAAACGATTCGGCGCTACCCGGCTTTATGAATTCATTATCTTCCGAGCGTGTCTGCATCGTCCGCGCGCCTACTCTCCACGTTCCAACATTCGCGTTCATGCAAATGTTTCAAACGTTGGGGAGCGGAAATTGTTCAGTACTGCGTCGCAGGACCTAACAAACTGCTAGGTCCTGCGTGCCGCCCGGCGCTAGAACTTGACGCCGTAGTAGATGCCGTACGCGTTGACCGCCGACGATTCGCTGCCAAAGAACTTAACTTCGACGAACGATGCCGTTTGGCCCGAAGTGAGGTTGAGGCCGACGCTAGCCTGGTAGGCCGCTCGGGCGATGCTTTCCGTTCCGGTTGCGGTCGGCTGCTTGATGAAGCCGAGGCCACCGCCGACGCTCCAAAACGTGTTGCCGTTCTTGGACTGTCCAACGTAGTTCAGAAGGATCGGAATGTGGCGGTAGTTGCCACGGCCATAGTAGTCGAGCGAAAGTTCGAGGCTCGAATCATACATCTCCGAACTTCGAACGTCGCTGATCTTGCGCTGAAAACCGATGCCGTAAAATTCCTTTTCGTTGTTTCGGGTCGAGCCGATGACCGGATAATCGAAACCGATTCGGAAGGTAATAGGTGTCGGATTATCCTGTGCAACCGCCATTGCGCCGAGCATAACGATGGTAGAAACTGCTAACTGCTTCTTCATTACTTCCCCAGATATCACTCCTTTTTATGATAAGAGCTTCAAAATCATAGCACCTTATCCAGTCTTTCGGCTCGCTTTTGCGGACACTCGTAAAATTTCTAGGCTTAATTCAGCGGTTTTAACGAGATCGGCTCGGGAAATGAACTCATCATGGGTGTGAATCTTCTGCATTCCGGTCGCAACGACGATGCTCGGCACCCCCTTCGCATTGAAGATATTGGCGTCGCTTCCACCGAGGGTCGTTCGAAGTTCAGGATCAAGCCCTAGGTTCCGGCTCGCTTCTTGCGCCACCCGGACAACCATAGATTCGGGATCGATGTTATAAGCCGAATAGTGCCGCACATAGTTGAATTCGACTTCGGCACCCCACTTCGCGGCAGCATCGACGAACCGCTGTTTCATGTGCGCGATTTGGTCGTCGAGGGTCTGAAGATTCGTCGACCGCGCTTCCGCTTTGATCGTCACTTCGGCGCAGACCACATTTGCTCCGGTCCCGCCGTGGATGGTGCCAAGGTTGGCGGTGGTCTCCGGGTCGATGCGTCCAATGCGCATACCTTCAACCGCGTCGGCCACGACCTTGATTGCGTTGATTCCGTTCTCCGGGTCCTTTCCAGCGTGGGCAGGCTTCCCTTTTACCGTGATGTCGAGCTTATCATGGTTGGCAGTGCGAGTCACATAAGAGCCAACAGGGGGCCCCGTATCCAACACATAACCAAAATCGAGCCCAAGGTCCTCGATCTTGAGCGCGCCCGCACCCTTGAGGCCGATCTCCTCGGCCACCGTCAACAGAAGATAGATGTCGCCGTGCGGCTCGCTCGACTCACGCAAGGTCAGAACGGCTTCGATGGCCGGAGCCATGCCACCTTTGTCGTCAGCGCCCAGGATGGTGTCCGACGTAGACAAGAACACGCCATCGATCTCTTCGATGACAATACCCGCCGTCGGTTCGACCGTATCGAAATGCGCGGAAAGGTAGATCTTTGGCGCATCGGGCAGAGTCCCCGGAACCTTGACGATGATGTTGTTCGCGTTTCCGCCAATGGCATTGCCGGCTTCGTCCTCGACAAATTCGAGACCGTGCTCAGTCAGGTAAGTCTTCGTCCATTCGATAACGTCACGCTCTTGCAGAGCCGGGGCGTTAATCTTGCACAGGTTCAGAAATAGGTCGACCAGACGCTCTTCGTTGATCACGAGGCAAGTTTATCTCGTCGGCGTAGTTTCGCATGTCGCTGGGGCGGTAGGATTCTCGGTGATGGCGAAACACACGATCACGGTCGAAGGGTACGGCTCGTTCGAAGTTGAAGAAGGGACCAAGTTGGTCAAAGGCATTGAGAACTCGGGAGTCGATATCAGCCACCGTTGCGGCGGCAACGCTCGGTGCACGACGTGCCGTGTGCAATTCTTGTCCGACGAGCCTCCGATGGGCGAGAAAGAGCACGAATGCCTGGAAGAGGACGGTGTGCTGGGTGAGTTCCGCCTTTCGTGTCAGGTTCGAGTCGATAAGGATATGTCGGTCAAGGTTTTGATGCCCGTCAGCCAAGCGGATTGGGACAACCCAGGCGCAGACGTCGAAGACTAGTTTCCGTTTAAGTTGGAAGCCAAGCGATTCAATTTATCGTGGACACGCTCTTTACCCTGCGCCAAGGGCGCAGGGTAAAGAATTCTATGGCTAGAATCACGCCAGAACTGAATTGTGTAATCTCGACAGGTGGATTACGATGACTTCAACCATCGCTTGAAAAGGACTCTTTCGTCGGTAAATGAGATGAGCGACAGCACAAACGTCGTCGAAAAGATTAGCTTCGAGAGCAAAATACAAGGCTCGATGGAGTTTGGACGCCTAAGTTTTGGTACGCACTCGGACGACGAAATCCTTAATCGAATAATGATCGTCTTGCACAACCTCGCTACTCTCAAGGATCACACAAAAAATGCGCTCCGCGCCAAGGGGCATGATCCCCAAATCGTTGAGCCTGCAATTAACAATTCCACACATCTTAAAGTACTTGTAGACATTGTCAACCAAGAAAAACATGGTAGCCAGCTTCGAAATTCGCGCTCTGGCTCAAATCCGAGAATAGCCAATTATTCTCAAAGACTGCGCTTTTCTGTTCCCCCATCAACGGGTTCGGTTGCAGGGATTCATATAGATGCTTCATCTGGAAATCCGATAGTGGCAGGCAACTGCTCGATAATCATTTGGGCTGAAATTGTAGATGGAGGAGGCAAGCACCTTTTCTCACTCGACGAATTGGTCGAAAGTTGTTATGCTGAATTTGGCAGAATTGCAGGCCAATATTTGCAGTAGATGTCCGAAAGATTCGGCGGATACTTAGTCAAACTTGAGGTTAGTCCGCCGCTCGGCTGAGCCTGACACTATACGTTCTCATCTCAAGTCGACCGAGCGCAGACGTCGAAGACTAAACCCTCTCGTACATTCACTAGTTTGGCGTCGTGCTGACGTTGTTACCAGGGTCCTCCAAAGGTCAACCAAGGAATAGGCCCACTGTCATGGTTGATCAGAACGATTTTAGAGGCCAGCGCATTGCGCGTGCCGAGTTTGCCCGTCGCGGAGTGGATATTTCGCGAGCCGACCTTTACGTCATGCACGGTGTGATGTACATGCGGGGTGAGGTTAAGCCCATGCCGAAGTCCAACATTGCCGACATGAATGCCGAGATGGGAATCATTTCCAAGATTCTCCGACAGCGTCCCGAAATTCGAGACATCGTGCTCGAGGTGAAGACGCAGAACGCCGAGATTATCGAGACTGAAGCAGCCGCATAGCCTCGCCAACTAAGTAAAAGCTACCGCAAATGAGGATGTCCTCCGTATCCTCAACCTGACAGGCCGCATCAATTGCGGCCTTTACTGTGTGAAAATTGGTCGCTCGGAACCCCATAGCCTTCAGACTTTCATGAAGCTCCTTGGGGTTCATCGACCGGTGGAAGTCGATGGGCGTTACGTAGAACTCATTCACGAGCCCGCGTAGGTTTCCGTAAAAGTCTTCGGGTGAGTGCCCGGTCAGCATGCCGGTAATGCACACTTTTGGCCGGAAGTCAGCCTCCTTCAGCATGTGCGATAGCACCTTGGCTGAATCAGCATTGTGAGCCCCGTCGCAGAGGAATCGCTTGCCGCCGTACTCCATCAATTGGAACCGACCCGGTAGGTACGCGTGGGCAAATCCTTCTTGCAGCTTGCCCGGATCGCGGATTGCGCCTGCCATTTCAAGCGCGGCATAAGCGACCGCCGCGTTGTGCAGTTGAATCTCCCCAAATAGGCTCGGCTTAACCTCGACCGTACTCCCCGGCGTGCAGATACGGACACCGTTTTCGGTCGCCTCCCAGGTGACCTCACGCCCTACCTTCCATAGTGGCGCATTCATCTTCTTGGCGACCTCCTCGATCACAAGAAACGCCTCATCCGGCATCTCCCCCACCACCACCGGCTTTCCAAGCTTGATGATCCCTGCCTTTTCGTAAGCGATCTTGCCCAGGGTATCGCCCAGAATGTGGGTGTGGTCGAAGCTGATGCTGACGATAGCCGACGCCGCCGGTTCGATGATGTTGGTGGCATCTAAGCGGCCACCCAATCCGACCTCCAGCGCCACCCACTCGCACTGCTTTCGCTTCCAAAACTCAAACCCCAGTGCCGTTTTGAACTCAAACTCGGTCACGCCGCCAAAATCGGTCTCCGAAAGGCTCTCGCCAATCGGCATCAAGTCGGTGGCGATAGCGGCCAGATCTGCTTCCGAAATCATCTCCCGGTTGAATTGAACTCGTTCTCGTGGATCGACGACGTAGGGACTGTAAAACGAGCCTGTTCGATAGCCCTGTTCGATCAGGCAGCTTTGGACCATCGCCGTCACCGACCCTTTACCATTGGTCCCGGCGACATGAATGTATTTGGGCTCTTCACTATCGCCAAGCGAGCCAGTGAGGCCGACTCGACGGGCGAATTCAGCCATCCGATCTAGCCCGAGACGCCACCCGCGAGGAGCCAGCGACGCGATGTAATCTTGAGCTTGATGGTAGTCCAACGACCATTGATTATCCCTTTCCTGGGGCTCAATTCGCCAGAAACCTACGCAATATCTACCTAAAATCCGGGTATCTTTTACCGTTCACAAGTCGGGGCGTGGCGCAGTTGGTAGCGCGCGTGCTTTGGGAGCATGAGGTCGCAGGTTCGAATCCTGTCGCCCCGACCAAATCCTATTCTTCCATTTTCGGAAATACTGCCCAAACCAGGGTTCCTTCCGAAGGATTCTCAAACCCAACGCGACCACCTCGCGATTCAACAATTCGCTTCACGACGGCAAGACCGATGCCGACGCCTCCATCCTGGCGGTTACGGGCCTCATCGACTCGGTAGAACCTTTGAAACGCCTGAGTCTTTGCCTCGGTCGATAAACCCGGACCGAAGTCACGCACCGAAAGCCGAACCTCCGAGTCCATCGGCTCCACCCGCACATCGATCGGGCGATCCGTCGGTGAATAGCGAGCGGCGTTGTCGAGGAAATTGCGAACCACGATCGCCAATTCGTCTTCGGAAACCGAGGCTGATCCTGGCCGACCAGAAAACACGACCCGAGATGCGTCCCAATCTCGACTGATTCTCCAATCGTCGACAATTTGGGCGACAACCAGCTCCAACGCTAACGGCGGAACCGGATCGGAGTCGGCCCTGGCCGAAGCTAAAAGCGTCTCAACGATCGAGCCCAACCGCTCGACCTGGCCCAGCATCGACCGAAGCGCCTCCTCGTGCTGCTCGGGTGTTCGCGGATTCAAGAGCGTGGCTTCGATCCCGGTTCTCAAGACCGCGAGTGGGCTCCTTAATTCGTGAGCCGCATCCGATGCAAACTGCTCCTGCACCTTCGCCGCATGCCGGACCCGCCCAATCATTTGGTTGAGAGACTGAGCAAGATGGGCAAACTCCGCGTGGTCGGTCGTCTCCAGCAGCCTCTCGTCCGACCACGACGAAAGCCGATCGGCCGAAGAAACGAGTTCGGTGACGGGGCGAAGCACCAAGCCTCCGCCGTACCACGCCACGGCTCCGGCAAGAATCGTAATCGGAAGCCACAGACCGGCCAGGACCAGGGCCAACTGCTTCAACCCCGCCTCGGTTTCAAGCCAGGATGACGAGCCGACGACGGTGACATCTTTGTAGTCGATGCCCGCGTACAACTGGTGGCGAATTTTTTGGCTCCCATGCACGAGCAGGAGCGGTTTCACGGACGTGGAGGCAAGCACGGCACCATCGCGAGCGAATACCGTGAATTCCGAGCCGGGAAAATCCTCCTTCTCTTCGGACAAAGACGCGGGCCCGTTCCACTCGTGGGCAACACGCTCCACGCTCTTGCTAAGCTCGGTCAGTCGTCGATCCATTGTCTGACTTCGGACGATGGCAAACACGGCCAAAAAGACCAGTCCGAGTGCGATCGACACGGAGACCGTCAGCATTCCGGTCAGGCGCAGTCTATGGCTCAGGTTCGCGATCTGCAAGAATGTATCCTTTTCCACGCACAGTGTGAATGATCCTCGTTCCCCCGTAGGCTTCCGTCTTCTTGCGCACGTAGTTGACGTAAAGCTCAACGATGTTGTCGTCCCGGTAACCATCGTCGCCCCACACCTTTTGCAGGAGAATTCGCTTTGACAAGACCTCGTCTGGACAGCGAAGAAATGCCTCAAGCAACTGGAATTCGGTCGCCGAAAAATGCAGGTCTCGGTTGCCACGCGTGGCCTTTCGGGCCGAAGTATCGAGCCGAAAATCACCCCAGACGAGTTCGGTGGCCGTATCTCGCGACCGCCTGAGAGCCGCCTTGACTCTCGCCAATAACTCTTCCAGCTTGAACGGCTTGATCAGATAGTCGTCTCCACCCGCCTCGAGACCCCGCACCACGTCCTTCGTCTTATCCTTGGCGCTGAGGTAGATCACCGGAGTCTTGACACCCTGACGTCGCATTTCCTCGACCATCGCGAACCCGTTCATGGCGGGCATCATCACGTCCACCAACATCAAATCGACTTCGCGGCTAAGAGCCAGCCCCTCGGTTCCGTTTGTGGCGCTGGCGCACCGATAGCCGCTTTCCGACAGAACTTGCGTCAAGAGGTTCCCCATTTCCGGCTCGTCTTCCACTACTGCAATCAGTGCGCCCGCCATTCGTAGTTAGCTTACTTCGCCATGCGCGTAAGCACTTCCTTGAGTTCCTTGGCCTCATCAGCCGGGCTGGCCGCTTCAGAGTCGCCCACCTTTCCGGTAACCGGATCAACATCGACTTCGAGGAGCTTATGATTCTTGGCGACGATGACGCCGTACACCCAATGTCCCTCGTCGAATTCGAAAACGGCCATACCAGCCTTGCCGCCAAATTTGGCTTCCGCCGCCTGCATCGCTTGCACCGGCGTGATAGATGCGGCTGGCTTCACCTTCGGAGCTTGAGCTTCGGCTCGCTGACTGATCGTGACGAGCAGGTTTACGGCTCCGATTGCGGCGAGAAGGCCAACGAATACTTTGGTTTTGGGTCTCATAGTTCTTCCTGGACTCTTGAGTGAGGCCGATCCTATTCAACTCAATTTCTTTGACAAGCAGCCTTAGAAGGCTCACAGCTTTGATTAAGGCGCGCCGTAGCTTAGAGATTTCACAGCATTGCGGGAGTTTGGGTACGCGAAGATAGTAAGGTGAGTTCATCAGAGGGAGACCACTTCATGAGGAAGCACGCCAGGATTCTTTTCATCGGCTTCGGAATCTTCGGCTTTGGGTTGACTCAAGCCCAAAGCGCGACCGAACTCGTTCAATCGGCACTCAAGAACCGTGACAAGATCAGGGCGGCTCGGCTGCAGATTGCGGCCGCCAAGAACACGTCGAATAGCCTTGGCGCATTCCCAATGACTCGTCTGGAAGCTGGGAGCGGCACGCGACCCGACGTCGCCGGAGGCGAGGAACTAACCCTCTTCCAACCTTTCGACCTCTTCGGAAAGGCAAAAGCGGCCCGGCAGGGCGGCGACGCCGACATCAAAGTTGCGGAAGCTGACTTTCGCCAAGCCGAACTCTCGGTGCAAACGGAAGTCCTGACGGCTTACGCAAACCTGGGCAGCGCTCGTCAAAACCTTCAGAACTCAAAAGATCAGTTGGATATCGTTAAGGCAGTCGAAGCGGCGACGAAGAGCAGGGTGGAGGCTCGCGCCCTTCCCGAGATCCAATTGACGAGAGCGCAGTTGGAGGTGGAAAAAGCTAACCAGTCAGTCCTCGACCGCCAAGCCGATTTCGACGCAGCTTTGGTCAAACTCCGTCAGACAACCGGCATCTCCGATCCCCTCGAGACCGACGCCAACATCGAATTTATCTCCTCACCCGAGGTAGCAACCGGACCTGAAAAACGCCGCCCCGAGCTTCTGGCCCTGGGAGCGCAGATGGCTGGATTGCGAGCCGAGGAGAAACAGGCCAAGCTGAGCTTGGCACCGGACGTCGAGTTGCAGGGACGGCGAAGCCCTTGGGCCGATCCCGAAATGTACGGCGTTCGCCTGCAGTTCGTAGTCCCCTTGTGGGACCATGGAGCCTCGCGACAAAGGCAGCAAGCAGCGAAGCGGAAACAAGACGCGGCTGAACTTGAATATGCCGATCTTTTGAAGCAGGTTCAAGCCGAAATTGAGGCGTCCAAGCTGCAGTATGAAGCCGCACAAAAGGCTGTCACAACCTACCAAAAACTGGCGGACGGAGCCCGTGACCTGTTGACCAAAATCCAAAGTGGCTTCGAACTCGGAGCAAGCTCGCTCATCGAGGTTTGGGACGCCAAGCGAGCGTACGCCGATGCCCTCGACGAACTATCCGCCGCTCGCCTGAAGCGGGACCTAGCCGCCACTGACCTCTATGCCGCCGAAGGCCAAATTCTGGGAGAGAAGGCATGAAGAAGATTCTTTTATTCGCCTTGTTTGGTGCCTTACTGGTCGGTTGTGGACCAAAGGGCGGCTCCGAGGAAGGGGAAGGCGCTGCCGTCGATGCGGTGGTGACCGTCGATATGGCAACCGCCACCACCCGATCGGTTCGCGATCTGCTTCCAATCGATGGCTCGTACGTCCTCGCCACCAACGACTTCGCCAAACTTGCCCCGCAAACCTCGGGACGATTACTTGATGTTTATGTGAAGGAGGGCGACGCGATCAAGCAGGGCCAACTCCTGGCAAAGATCGACACTTCGGTTCAGGATGCCGAACGTTCGAGCGCCGTCTCCGGCTCTGCCGCTGCTGACGCGCAAGCCAAGCAGAGTCAGGCATCGTTCCAAGCGGCGAAAGCCGAATACGAGGCCACGGTACGCGCCGCTAAACTGAACCTTGAAACAACGGTTACGGAAGAAAACAGCTCGGTCGATCAAGCCAAAGTCGATCTCGACCGCATCCGCGCTGGAGCTCGACCGCAGGAAATCGCCCAAGCGGAACAAGCCGTGAAGCAAGCCAAAGTCACTCGTGACAAGGCAAAGATCGATGCCGACCGTGACCAGAAGCTTCTGAAGGACGGTCTGGTTTCTGGACAGCAAGCCGACGCCAGCAAAGCCGCGTTTGAAGTCGCCGAGTCAGCCCTGACCCAAGCCAAATCGCAACTCGATTTGCTGAAGGCTGGAGCACGCCCCGAAGAATTGAAAGCCGCTGAACTGCGGTATCAGTCGGCGGTGGACCTGCGAAAGAAGAGGATCGACCTCGCCAAGGCGAACCTGGAGCAAGCCCAAAAGGCCTCCCTAGGGGTAGACGCCAAACGTCAGGAAGCCCTGGCGACGGCGCTCGCCGCACAGGGCAAGCGGTCCGACTCCTCAGCGGCGGCCGGCATGGCGGCTTACGGCGACATCCGAGCGCCATTCGACGGCGTTGTGACGAGGAAGCTCCTTGGCAAGGGTGCCTCGGTCGATTCGACCACACCGGTCCTCGAGGTCGCCCGCAAGAATGCGTTGGTTGAGTTCCTCGGGCAAACCTCCCCCCGAAACAGCACGAAGATTCGCGAGGGTATGTCTGTTCTGATCGAAGGCACGGACGACGAAGCTGGAATCGTTCGGTCGGTCGGCGTCGCCGACCCTCAATCGGGTCAAGTCCCCATCCGAATTGTCTTCAACCATCCGCCCGCCCACGTTTCGGCAGGGCTCTACGCTCGCGTCGATCTCGTCTTACGGCACATTTCGAACGCCATCGTCATTCCCGATGGTGCGATTGTCACGCGCGACGACAAAAAGGTTGCGTTCGTGGTCGAAGGCGACGAAGCGAAGATGCGAGAGATTGACCTCGGCCCGTCGGAAGGCGGCTTCACTGCCGTCGAAAAGGGTATCAAGCCGGGCGAGAAAGTCGTCATTGTTGGGCAGCACGAACTCTCTGATGGAGCCAAAGTACAGGATGCCGCCGCCCAACCCGACGAGAAGGCTGCTCCCGCTGGAGACAAGAAGCCGGCCAAGCAGGGAGACGGCGATTGAAACTCACGGATTGGGCCATACGGAACATCCGTCCAATCGTCTTTCTCACGACCATTCTTTGTCTGGCCGGAGCAGCGATGTATGCGTCGTTCCCGGTCTCCATCCTCCCCGACGTAACATTTCCCCGCGTCGTCGTCGTCGCTGAGGCAGGTAGCCGACCGACCAAAGTTATCGACGTCACCGTCGCCGCTCCGTTGGAGGAGGCCTTCGCCACCATTCCCAACGTAAAACGGGTTCGGTCAAAGACCAAGCCGGGCTCGACCGAGATTTCGGTGGACTTTCTCGACGGCACCGACGTCATCCAAGCCGAACAACTCGTCAACGCGAAGGTCAACGAGGTTCGTCCTCTCCTCCCGTCCGAGACGCTGACCGAAGTCGAGCGCATGAACCCGACCGTATTCCCTGTGCTAGGGCTTACGGTCAAGTCTAAGTCGCTCACGCAAACTGAACTTTGGAGTCTGGCTCGCTACACCCTTCGACCCAGGCTCGCCCGAGTGGATGGCGTCGCCCGCGTCGTGGTCCAGGGTGGACGTCCGCCCGAAATAGCGGTGACGCTTCGGCCTACCGATATGGCGGCCGCCGGGGTCACGAATACCGAGGTCGTATCGGCCATCCAAGCCAGCAACATCGTCCGGGCCGTCGGGCGAATCGACCACGAATTCAAGCAGTATCAGGTTCTGGTGGACAGCGAGCGTCAATCGGCGGCAGATATCGCAAAGATTGTGGTCGGCCAGCGAAACGGTGCACCGATCCAGCTAAGCGACATTGCCACCGTCCAGCCCTCGACCGAAGATCGCACCACGATTGTGTCGGCCAATGGCAAGGAATCGGTGCTCATCAACGTCATTCGCCAGCCCAGCGCCAACAGTGTGGCGATGGTGGATGCCGTTAACCAGGAGCTTCAAAAGCTCCGTTCCAGCCTGCCGAGCGACGTCGAAGTCGGCCTCTACTACGATCAATCGGTCCTTATCAAGGAGGCGGTTTCCAGCGTCCGCGATGCCGTCATCATCGGCGCAATCCTCTCGGTTTTCGTCCTCACCGTCTTCCTGCGAAACGTCCGCGCAACGGTTGTCACCGCTAGCATCATCCCGATCACGCTCCTCGTCACGTTCGTGCTGATGCGACTGTCGGGACTCACTCTCAATCTCATGACGCTCGGTGCCCTGGCAGTTGGAATCGGACTCGTAATCGACGACGCCATCGTCGTTGTCGAGGCCGTGTTCCGCCATCTTGGACCCGACGTTTCCGTCAAGCGCGCCGTGCAGGAGGCGTCCAGCCATATCTCCGCGCCGATGGTCTCCTCTACACTCACGACCGTCGTCGTCTTCCTTCCGCTGGCGTTTCTTCAGGGTGTCGCTGGAGCATTCTTCATGGCGCTTGCCCTTACGCTGACGATCGCCCTCCTTGTTTCGCTCGCCTTGGCGCTCTGCGTGAGCCCAAGTTTGTGCGCGGGATTCCTCCGCTACAGCCACGGCCTCCACGAAGAAGGTCGCTTCTTCACCTGGGTTACCCGGCGATACGAAGCGTCCCTGCGGTGGATGCTGAAGCATCGCTGGATCGTCCTGCCAATCGGGTTGGTCACCATCCTTGGAACCGTCTTCATGGCCGGTCGCCTGCAGTCGGGCTTTATGCCCGAAATCGACGAGGGCGCGTTTGTCCTTGACTACTGGAGTCCGCCCGGCACGTCGCTGGACGAAAGCGACCGCCTTCTTAGCCAGGTCGACAAGATTCTGGCCGAAACGCCGGAAGTGTCTTCTTTCTCGCGTCGAACCGGGGCCGAACTGGGTTTTGCCATCACGGAAACCAACCGCGGCGACTACGCCGTCATGCTCAAGCCTAATAGAGATCGATCCATCGACGACGTGATTTCCGAGGTTCGAGCAAAGGTTCAAGAGCAGGTCCCGTCGCTAGATGTTGATTTCATCCAAGTTCTTCAAGACCTGATCGGCGACCTGGCTGGAAACCCCGACCCTATCGAAATCCGCGTATTCGGTGAGAACAAACAGGACATCGAATCCCTGGCCGACAAGCTGGTGGAAAAGCTTTCGAACGTCAAGGGCTTGGCCGACGTCAAGTCGGGAGCCATCGAGTCCGGTCCGCAGATGCAGTTCGTCCCGAACGATGTCGAGATCGGGCGGCGGGGCATGAACAGCGATGAACTGGCCGACCAGCTTAATGCTTCCCTTCTCGGCACGGTCGCGACTGAGGTCGTCCAAGGCGACCGCCAAATCGCGGTTCGCGTTCGCTTGCCTATCGCTAACCGCTCCACTCTCAAGGCTCTGGAGACTCTTCCCGTCAGCACACCTTCTGGCATCGTCCAACTTGGCGATCTTGGCGAGATTAAGCTGATTCCCGGCACCACCCAATCCACCCACGAAGACCAGCGACGCTTGGTCGCTGTAACCGCGAGGCTCGAAGGTGTTGACCTTGGAACGGCGGTCAAGGAAGTCAAAGGCGTATTGGCCCAGGTAAAGCCGCCCCCCGGTGTCACGCTCGACCTGGCCGGACAATACCTCAGTCAGCAGGACTCGTTCCGTAACCTGACCTTGGTGCTCGCCGCTTCGGTCATCCTCGTCTTCTCGGTCATGCTGTTCCAGTTCCGACGCTTCGAGGCTCCGACCGTCATCCTCCTGCTGATGCCGTTGGCGATGTTTGGCGCGGTTCTGGCCCTATGGATCACCGGTACCGCGCTCAATGTCAGTTCCTTCATGGGCGTCATCATGCTTGCAGGAATCGTCGTCAAGAACGGAATCCTGCTCCTCGACCAAGCTCAAAACGCTTGGGAAAAGGGCGAAAGCGCCGATGTTGCCGTCATCAGCGCGGGTCGGACTCGCTTGCGCCCGATCCTGATGACGACCCTTACTGCCGTACTCGGCCTTTTGCCCCTCGCGTTTGGCATTGGGGCGGGTGCGGAGATGCAGAAACCCCTCGCCGTCGCCGTCGTGGGAGGGCTCCTCTTCTCCACCCTCATCACGCTCCTGCTCGGCCCCACGATTTACGCCGCCGTTTTGCGGCGCAAAAAATCAATTCAAGAGACAGACTAAAAATGCTTACCTTTCTACCCCTCTTTCTTCCGCCTCCCTCGGCACCTACTTTTGAGATCAAGCGACAATTCTCGGTTACCGGCGACGGAGGCTGGGACTATCTGACCGTCGATCCCGACTCAAAGCGGCTTTTCATCACACGTGGGACTCACGTGCAGGTCATGGACACCGAATCTGGCAAGTTGATTACGGACATTCCTGACACGCCAGGAGTCCACGGCGTAGCCCTCGATAAGGCCGCCAACAAGGGGTTCATTAGCAATGGACGAGACGATTCCGTTTCGATCATCGACCTGAAGACCCTCAAAGAAACTTCTCGCGTCAAAGTGGGCCAGGGCCCCGACGCGATCCTCTTTGATTCCTCATCCAACACCGTCTTTTCCTTCAATGGACGAAGCCACAATGCCTCGGCCATCGATGCGAAGTCGGGCAAGGTCCGCGGAGAGGTCGCCCTCGAAGGCAAGCCGGAGGACGGCATTAGCGATGGCAAAGGCGACGTCTACGTGAACCTGGAAGACAAGAGCGAGGTCGTCGAATTCGACGCCAAGTCGTTGAAGGTCCTGAAGCGATGGAGCCTTGCGCCCGGTGAAGAGCCAACCGGCATTGCCTATGACGCCAAGAAGGGCCTCGTCTTCTCTGCCTGCGGCAACGCCATGCTCGCGGTGTCGGACGCAAAGACCGGGAAGGTGCTCCAAACCACGCCGACAGGCGACGGAACCGACTATGCGGGATACGACCCTTCTTCGGGGACGGTGTTCACCTCCAACGGCGAGGGCACGCTTTCGGTCGTTCAGGCGAGTAGCGGCAAGTACTCCACGGTCCAAAACCTGAAGACCAAAACGAGCGCCCGAACGATGGCCGTCGATGCCAAACATCACTTGATCTACCTCATTGCCGCCGACTTTGAAGCGCCACAACCGGGCCGACGCCGCGGTGCCATGAAACCGAACTCGGCGATAATTCTGGTTGTGGGGGTTAAGTAGCCGCCCCGCCTATTGGGAGGGAGACCGAAACTCTTCGTCGAAGGCTTTCTTGGGTAGGTCCATTTCTGGGTCCTTCACGCCTTGCAAAGCCTTCCAAATCTGGTCGGCAGTAGCCTTCGGACCAGCGATGGCCTTCCCTTTCTTGATCGCGGTATCCACGAGGCTCCAATGCTCCAACTCACGGATGCCGCGCTTGCGCTTACCCATCGGATTCGAGTTCAGCCAGTCGATGGCGATCTGGGCATCGACCTTCTGCACGGCTTCGGCCTTGGCGGCCTCATAGTCGTCCATCTCCTCCCAAACATCGTTGATCGCCTGATCAAAGAGTCGGTCGAGTTCCTCATCGTTAGCCGCGTTGTTCCCGCTTAGGACGCCAACGATGGAGTTGGTGCCCTTCGCCCCACCCAAATGGGGAATCTGCACCCATGCCAGGCTGATAAGGGCCAAAAAGACGGCGACCAGAGTCAGAAGCTTGGTGTAACGAAGACTCCGGCGGCGGCGAACCCCTGTTCCCCAGGTGTAAATCTCGATGGGATTTTCGATGCCCTTAAGCTGAACTTTGCCCTGCTTAACCGGGTCGGGTAGGCCCTGGGCCTCGATGAGATCGACGACAATCTTGCTGGCGCAGACCGAGCCGGGCGTTGAGATCGCCTCCAGGCGCGAGCAAACGTTCACTGCGTCACCGTACGCGTCTCCTTCGGCACGGGTCACTTCGCCCGCGTGAATCGCCATCCGATGCTTCAGCGTCGAGTTCTCAAGATCGACCTGCGAGTCGATGCAGGCCCGAACCGCCTTCGGCGCGCTGGCAAAGAGGGCGAGGATTCCGTCGCCCGCGACCTTGACGACTTCCCCTCCATTTCGGGTGATGTGGTCGCGAATAATCTCGATGTCCGAACGGAGGAGTGACAGCACCTGCGGCTCGTTGGTCCGCATGAGTTCGGTAAAACCCGCAACATCCGTCATGACAACGGTTTTTAGGGATTGTTGGACTGTCACTAACGCAATAGCATAACGAACAATCCCGATCCTTCGTTCGCCCCACGCCGACAAATCTGGACGCGGCGGTAACATTTCTTTACTTTGGAGAAAATTGTTTCGCAGGTCGACATCAACGACGATGAGCATCGGAAGAACCGGGCCGCCATGGAGGCGACTCTGGCCGAGTACCGAGAGCGGATGGCAGTGGCCATGGCGGGCGGCGGTCCCGACAAAATCGAAAAGCACAAAAAGCGAGGCAAACTCCTGGCCCGAGAGCGCATCGACGGCATCCTCGATTCGGGAACTTCCTTCCTGGAATTCTCGACGATGGCGGCAAACGGAATGTACAACGACGACGCCCCGTGCGCGGGCGTGGTAACCGGCATCGGGCGGGTTCATGGCCGAGAATGCGTGATCGTCGCCAACGACGCCACCGTCAAGGGCGGCACCTACTTCCCCATAACGGTAAAGAAGCATCTGCGGGCCCAAGAGGTCGCCATGGAGAACGGTCTACCGTGCATCTACTTGGTGGACTCAGGTGGCGCATTTCTGCCTCTCCAGGCCGAGGTCTTTCCCGACAAGGAGCACTTCGGACGCATCTTCTTCAACCAAGCCCAAATGAGTGCCAAAGCCATTCCGCAGATCGCGGCCGTCATGGGCTCTTGCACGGCTGGTGGCGCCTACGTTCCGTCAATGTGCGATGAGTCGATCATCGTCAAGGAGCAAGGCACAATCTTCCTGGGCGGACCGCCCTTGGTGAAAGCCGCGACGGGCGAAGAGGTCGCGGAAGAAGAACTGGGCGGCGGCGATGTCCATACGCGCCTTTCTGGCGTGGCCGATCACCTCGCCGACGACGACCAGCACGCCCTCGACATCATCCGCAACATTGTCGAAAGCCTTGGTCAGCCCAAGCGACGCGAATCGGGCCAGATCGAGCCGGAAGACACCGCCTACAACGTCGAAGACCTCTACTCACTGGTGCCCAGCGAGACCAAACAGCCGATGAACATGCGCGAGATATTGGCGCGCATCCTCGACGGCAGTCGCATCCACGAATTCAAAGCCCGCTACGGCACAACCCTCATCTGCGGATTCGCTCGCGTGCACGGCCACCTCATCGGCCTGCTCGCCAACGATGGAATCCTTTTTTCAGAGTCAGCCCTCAAAGGCGCGCATTTCATCGAACTCTGCTGCCAACGCCAGATTCCCATCGTCTTCTTCCAAAACATCACCGGCTTCATGGTCGGCAAAAAGTACGAGAACGAGGGCATCGCCAAGAACGGCGCGAAGCTCGTCACCGCCGTCAGCACCGCCAATGTGCCGAAGTTCACCGTCGTGGTCGGCGGAAGCTATGGCGCGGGCAACTACGGCATGTGCGGACGCGCCTACGGCCCACGTCAGCTTTGGATGTGGCCTAACGCCCGAATCAGCGTCATGGGCGGAGAGCAAGCCGCCAACGTGCTCCTGACCGTGAACCGAGACCTGCCCAACATGACGGTTGAACAGCAGGAAGCGTTCAAGGCCCCAACCTTGGCGAAATATGCCGAGGAATCTTCGTGCTATTACTCCACGGCAAGACTGTGGGATGACGGCGTCATCGACCCTGTTGACACCCGCCGCGTCCTCGCTCTGGGCATCGAAGCATCCCTCAATTCACCGATCGAGCCTGCAGGATTTAGTTTGTATAGAATGTAAGTCCTTGGGCCGGACTATTCTTGACAGCCCCGAACTTGTTAAGATACATTTTCCGCTGTGAAAAAGCTTGATCCAGACAAACTGGACGAAGAAATCCAGGCGGTTGAAAAGAAGGTCTCATCTGTGTTTAAAGAATTTAGGGATTTCATCAACAAGGGCAACATGCTCGACCTCGCCATCGGTGTGGTCGTCGGTGCCGCTTTTACAACGCTTACCGGCGCGTTCATGTCCAGCGTTGTCAATCCGTTGGTCGGCATGATTTCCGGTGGCGCCGACTTCAGCAACAAGTTCATCGTGCTGAAGGACGGCCCCAAAGCTCCGGCACCATACGAGACAATGAAGGCCGCGACCGATGCGGGTGCGAACGTCCTTGCCTACGGGTCGTTCATCAGCGCCATCGTCAACTTCCTTGTCGTCATGCTCGTGATGTTCTTCGTGGTCAAAGCCTACAACCGCATGAAGGAATTCGGCAAGAAGGAGGAAGCTCCCGCCGAAGCGCCAGCCAAGCCGGAAGATGTCGCTCTGCTCGAAGAAATCCGCGATCTTCTGAGGAATAAGGCTTCGTAAAATGCTCGGGTCGAACGGGGAT
Organism: Armatimonadota bacterium; assembly: GCA_016125185.1. NCBI lineage: Bacteria > Bacillati > Armatimonadota > Armatimonadota bacterium. The sequence goes on from WGMG01000006.1 coordinate 1,491,531, forward strand.
TTTTGTGCTAAGTTGGACGTAAAGAGCTAAGGCTATGGAAGAAACGAAAATCCCCCAGACCGAAGAAGAGTGGCAAGGCATCCTCACGCCCGAGCAGTTCCATATCCTGCGCCAAAAAGGCACCGAACGGGCCTTCACCGGCGAGTACTGGAACCATAAGGGCGACGGCATCTACCGTTGCGCTGGATGCGGAGCCGAACTGTTTTCTTCGGACGCAAAATTCGACTCCGGCTGTGGATGGCCGTCGTTCTACGAGGGCTTGGACAAAGACAAAATCGAGGAACACGAGGACCTAACCCACGGCATGCGGCGCGTCGAAGTGACGTGCAAGCAATGCGGCGGGCATCTGGGCCACGTTTTCCCCGACGGATTCGGCACACCGACCGGCCTGCGGTACTGCATCAACAGTGCCAGCATCAAGTTCGACGGCAACGAAAAGTAGTCCCGAACCGTACTTACCTTGGCATGGTTCGTACAGAGGGACTCCGCAAAGTCTTTTCAGACAGCAAGCGCGGAGACGTGGTCGCAGTCGAGAACGCGACATTTGAGGCTCAGGAAGGTCAAATCCTGGGCCTTCTTGGCAAAAATGGGGCGGGCAAATCGACGCTCCTGCGAATGCTTTCCACCGTTCTGACTCCGACCTCTGGCCGCGCGTGGGTCAACGGCATCGACACCCAAGTCGATCCCAGTAAGGTGCGCCAGAACCTCGGCTTTATGTCGGCGTCCACCGCTCTTTACGGTCGCATGAGCCCTCGCGACCTGCTTCGGTACTTTGGCGAACTGTACGGGCTGAAGGGCGACGGACTGACTCGCCGAATGGACGAATTGATTCAGAAACTGGAGATGGGAAGCTACGCCGACGGTCTCTGCGACAAGCTTTCGACTGGGCAAAAGCAACGCGTAAACATTGCCCGCACCCTACTCCACGACCCCCAGGTGCTGTTCTTCGACGAACCGACCTCCGGCCTCGATGTGGTGATGAGTCAGGACGTCATGTCATTCGTCGAGGACGAGAAGAAGCGCGGCAAAACGATCATCTATTGCACGCACATCATGAGCGAAGTCGAGAGGCTGTGTGACCGCGTCGTCTGCATCCACGACGGCAAATTGATGGGCCAAGGCACGGTCGAAGAGGTGAAAGCCGAAACCGGCCAGAAGACCCTGGAGCAAGCGTTCCTCTCCATTGTCGGATATCAGCGGGAGGTGCCGGCATGAACTGGGCGTTGATCGTTTTCAAGAAAGAATGGCGCGAAATGCTTCGCGACCGGCGTGTGCGAAAGGCCATGATTTTCGGTCCGATTATCAGCGTCGTCGCGATGATGTCGCTCTTCGGGCTCATCTTTTCCAGCGTTGATAAGGCCACAAAGACGACTGTTTACGTGGTTGAACACAAGCCTGATCAGGCAGTCAAGGCATTTGAAGATGCCCTCACTGCAGCGGGAATGAAGATTGAGCCAGTCGCTTCAGTAGCCGCCGCGAAGGCTGGAATTGAGAAGGGTGACATCCGATTGGCTCTCGATTTCGGAGACGGCATGGAAGCCACCCTAAGCAAGCCCGAGCCGTATGTTTTCAACGCCTACTTTGACCCGCAAGAGCAGAAGGCGCAAATAGCCCTTAGCGCAGTCGACCAGGTGGCCGCCAAGGCTGGAGAGATCAGTCTGAAATTCATTCTGAAGTCAAAAGGCATCGACGAGGCGTTCGTCAAACCGCTTAGCGTAAAGCGGAACGAAGTGAAGGTCGGAGAGTCGAGTTCGAGCGAGTTCATCGTCCAACTCCTTCCCTACTTTGTGGTCATTTGGGCATTCTTCGGCGCGCTCAGTTCCGCCAGCGACCTTGTCAGCGGCGAGAAGGAGCGTCAAACCCTGGAGACCTTGCTGATCTCACCTGCGCCGCGCAACCAGATCGCCATCGGCAAGTTGCTGGCGCTTATCGCGGCGAGCCTGACCGCCACGACGGTGGCCCTCGGCTCGATCTTTGTGATGGCGACGATGAAGATGAAGTTCCTCGAAAAACTGTTCGAGAACGGCTTGGGCCTAACCCCGGCTGGCTTCGTCGTGGTCGTGATCACCGTCCTACCCACCTGCGCATTCTTCGGCTCGCTCCTCTTGGCGATCTCCTCATTCGCCAAAAATAGCCGCGAAGCCCAGACCTACCTCTCCCAGGCATCGGCCTTCGTGACCCTTCCCGCGGCGTTCAGCCAGTTCATCGGCCTGACCGACTTCGCTCAGTCGAAGTTGGTTTACGCGATCCCGATCCTGAATACCGCGAACGTGGTCCGCAATGCCCTGATGGGCAAGTACGACGCCGCGGGCATCGCGATCACCATTGTATCCGGCGTGATTCTAGCCTCGATCGCGGTTTGGTATAGCGTGAGACTGTTCAATCGCGAATCGATATTGAGTAGGATCTGAGGGGCAAAGTCGCCATTCAAACCACCAGCTTTTGGCTACGAAGCACGTAGGGCTGTAGGCCCGTCCTAGCTTAGCCCAGTCCGTAGAGCCGTGAGCGGCTCGGAGGGCTGGGGCAAAAGCCAAAAGTAAAGAGTCCAAGGAGTCCCGAGAGTCGGGGCGACCCGGCGATTATCGCCGTAGGCTTGTCCATGTCATCAGAATGTCCATAATTCAAACATTTTCTGGCAGAAAGGGTTATCCAATCGTAATCCACAGTGGGCCACGCCTTATACTGATTTCTCCGTGATCCAAGAATCCTCCGCCCGACTGCCGCTGTACAGCATCGAAGCCGAAATGAGCGTGCTCGGCTCGATGATGCTGGCCCAGCGAGCCGCGGAGGAAATCGTCACCATCCTCAACGAAGACGACTTCTTTCGCCCCGCCCACCAGATCATCTTTCGCGCCCTCAGGCAACTGATCACGAACCACAAAGAGATCGACATTGTCACCCTGCGCACCGAGCTGACCGAGCGCGCCGCCATGGCCGATGTCGGCGGCGTCGACTACCTGCTCCAGGTCGCCAACTACGTTCCCAGTGCCGCCAACGCCAAATATTACGCGCAAATCGTGCTCGACAAGGCCACGATGCGACGCCTGGAACTCGCTGGTCGAAACATCATCGACATCGTCCATAACCCCGAGCTAGAAGGGGCGGATGAGAAGATCGACGAGGCCGAAAAAGAGGTCTTCGAAGTGGGCCGAAAGCAGTTAGGCAAGTACTTCGAGCATGTCTCCGGCCTGGCCAAAGAGTTCTTTGTCGACGTCGATCGCATCGTCGAAACCGGCAAGCCAATGTTCGGCCTCCCAACCGGGTTCATCGACCTCGATAGGATCACGTCCGGTCTGTATCCCGGCGATTTCGTCATCATCGGCGCACGACCTGCGATGGGTAAAACATCGCTGGTCCTCGACTTAGCTCTAAACATCGCCCTTGGCCGAGGACGCGAGGGCAAGCGTGGCTCGGTCGCCTTCTTCTCGCTCGAAATGAGTTCGATTCAGCTTGTTCGACGTATGGTCAGCATGATCAGCGGCGTCTCGATGGGCGTCCTAAAATCGGAAAAAGGACTCAGCGAGAAGCAGTACCTGGCCCTAGCTGATGCCTGCGAAAGCCTCTATTCCCTGCCGATCTACATTGACGATGGCAGTGACATTTCGCCGATGGAAATGCGCGGAAAATGCCGCCGTCTCAAGGCCGAGCACGGCCTTGACCTCGTCGTCATCGACTACCTCCAGTTGATGCGCGGGGCTAAGCGAACCGAAAACCGCGTACAAGAAATCTCCGAGATCGCCCGCGCGTGCAAGTCGATGGCAAAAGAACTTGAGATACCGGTCATCGCCCTCAGCCAGCTCTCGCGCGCGGTCGAAAACCGCGAAGACAAGCGCCCGCAGCTCTCCGACATCCGTGAGTCCGGCTCCATCGAGGCCGAAGCCGATATGGTCATGTTGCTCTACCGCGACAGCTATTACAAGGCGAAAGAGGAGCACCGCCCAGAGATCGAGACCTTCGACGAAGTGCAAGAGGCTGAGGTCATCATCGCCAAGCATCGAAACGGACCGGTGGGTAAAGTCATCCTTGGCTTCCAGCCCGCGTTTGCGCGATACCGCAACCTCGATCGAGGCTCCGCTTACGCGTCAGACCACGACTAAGGCGAGTCCAATCTGGTTATGCTTCTGATGTGAGAGCACGAAAGAAGAATCTTGCCAGGCATCTACGTTCGAACATGAGCAAACCTGAGGTTCTGCTTTGGCTCCAAATTAGGAACGACCAACTCGGATTTCGCATCAAACGGCAGTATTCGTTTGGGCCCTACATTCTTGACTTCTACTGTGCTAAGGCTCATGCCGCTATCGAGGTCGACGGCTCCGTACACTCACTCCGCGAAAAATCGGACGAAGCGAGAGATACCTGGCTTATCGCGAACGGTGTAACGGTTATTCGAGTCTCAGCGAGGTCTGTGCTTCAAAGTCCCTTAGCCGTTGCGCTTGAGATAAAAGAACAGCTCGAAGCGTTAAGTGCGAAAGGTGAAGGCGGCTCAGACGAGTAGCACCCTAACAGAATTTTGCGACCTCCGCCGACAAATCGGGTCCTACCCAACAAGATGCCTCTCTTGAGAGAGAGGCCGGTAAGCGCCACTCTAACCGTGATTCCTCAGCAAACTGCTCCGGCGCGAACCGGGAGAGTAGATCTTCCGAATGGCAAGGTGGCAAGGCCACTAACTTGATCCATAGCAACGAGCCGACATCTACTCTCCCGGTTCGTAAACTCACCGACCTCTCTCGCAAGAGAGGTACCGGTACGCCTTGACTAATTTAGTTATGGGAACAAATCAGGCCAACGCCGGGATCGTCGCTCGAACGTCTTCGGCCTGCATCAGCGGCACTCGTGGAGCGATGCGAAGGCTTAGCTCCTCAAAGGTCCGCCAAACCGGCTTAGCCTCGCCAACCGCCGGAATGACCGCCTTCAACTCCTGCACCTTGCCTTCCATGTTCGTGTACGAACCGTCGGCCTCAGCCTGCAAAGTCATCGGCACCGCCGCACTGGCGTAGTAGAAAGTCTCCGTTCGCAAAGCGTCCTGAACCACTAGGTAGTCCACATTCTCCAGGGCTCGCTCGACCAAATTTCGGTCCAAGCCAACCGAGAAAAGATCAACGCCGACCAGCCACAGCGCGGACAATCGTCCGTTGGCCGCCGCTGCCAGCATCTCCTGTGTTGCAAGGCCATCGCCTTGTGGAACTGCACCCATCAACTGAAGGCCTCGCTCGTTCGCGCCGCGAGCGTAGCAGTTGAACGAGCCGCCGGTCGCGCTCGCCAGCGCATCCAAGCTCTGGACCGCCTCAGCGCCCGTCTTGTCGTTGTAAATGCCGGTCGAAGTCACCACCGGCGCGCCCTTTACCAACTCGACGGCTTCCTGCAGGTCGGCCAGCCAGACGCCACTCTTCTCGGCAACCGCCGCCAACTTCTCGCCGGTTCGCAAAGCCTCGGCCAGTAAGCCCGCCGTACCCGGCTTGTATCGAAGCACGAGGTGGGCAAACGAGTCCACTTCGGTCTCGCGGTCGGCGGCCACGATGACCTTCGCGCCTTTCTGGAACCAAGCCTTGCGCACCCGCAAGTAAAGCATCGGGAGGTCGTCAGCCAGCGATGTGCCGAACACCACGATGGTTCCTGCACCTTCAAATGAGGCAATCGAGCTTGAAACCTTTGGCGTCGAATAGGATTCCGGCAGGAACCGCTCAAATCGGTGGTCGATGTTGTTCGACCCGACGTGCTCGCGGAAAAACTTCACCGCATTCCACGCGCCCTCGTTCGAGACGCCATGTCCAAGAATCAGACCGGCTTCGCTACCTTTGCCCACAAACTGAGCCAAAATCTCAGGGCTTGCCTCGCGCCAGTTCGACTTCGCGAGTTCATCGCCCGAGCGAACGAACACGGAATCGAGGCGCTTGTCGCCATTGTAGTGTGCGTGGCCAAATTTGCCTCGGTCGCAAGTCCACTCTTCGTTGATCGCCTCGTTCGTGCGGCCATTGATCCGGGCAAACTTGCCCCCGCGATGGTCGAACCAAACCGCGCATCCGGCCGAACATTGGGTACAAATCGCCTCGCTGGATTCAAGGTCCCACGGGCGGGCTCGGAACCGGTACTTGCGGCTGGTCAATGCACCCACAGGGCAAATCTCGATCACGTTGCCGCTAAATTTCGACGTGAACTTGGTCTCGTTGAACGTGATCGGCTGGGTATCGGCGCCGCGGAAGCGGAACGCAAGCTGAGCATCGCCAGAAATCTCTTCCGTAAATCGCACGCAACGCGCGCACTGAATGCACCGTTCGAGGTCGAGCGTTACATACTCGCTGAGCGGGAACGCCTTCGGCGCGTGGCGCTTCATTTCGATAAAGCGGCTAGTGCTGGGGCCGTAGAAAAGTGTGTTGTTCTGCAGGGGGCATTCGCCGCCTCGGTCGCAGATCGGGCAGTCCAGCGGGTGGTTGACGAGCAGAAACTCCAGCACGCCCTTGCGGTCGTTCTTCACCGCATCGGATTCGGTGTCCACCACCAGACCTTCGCTTACCGGCATGGTGCAGGCCGCCGCCGGTTTGGGGAACATGCGGATTGTGCCGTCCGGCTGTTTCGCGCCCGTCATCACCAGGCACATGCGGCACATACCCACCGGCTTCAGGCGCGGATGGTAGCAGAAAATCGGAATGTCGACGCCGATCCGCTTGACCGCCTCGACTACCAATTCGCCCTTGGGGACCGCCAATTCGATTCCGTTTACGATGATGTTGACGGTCTGGATCTCGGTTGCGGCAGCCATGGGTTTGCTTGGTTCGAGTCTACCCAGATATTTGCGAATCTGATTCGATCAGACATTCAAGGTTTTTGAAGCACGCGAATCAGAGACCGAACCTTGTCAAGGTCCATGCCGTGCGCCAAAAGCACTTCGATTCCCACCGCATCACCAGCCGATACGATGCCGGCAAGGATGTGCTCTGGACCGACTGTTTCAGAACCGATCCGTTTGACTTCATCGTACGTACGTGCGATAGCCCGCTCACTGGATGGGGCAAGCCTCATGTCGTCAGGGCTGGTACCCGCCACCTCTTTACTTCCCCGGTCTTCGATTTGGTCAAATACATTTGAGGCCTCCGATTCGCATCCTAACTCGATAACTCGGCAAGCCTTGTTCGAGCGTCCCGTTAAAACACCGAGGAGAAGGTCGTCAACCTCAACCAACGAACTTCCCCTCTTGCGCGCGGTTTCTTGGGCATGCCAAATGGCACGCTTGGCCTCTTCCTCAAACGTGTCCCAATTGGTTTTCCTTTTGCGGCGCAGCATCAATACTTAGACCGTCGCCAATCGATACAGAATGGCCGCGTAGATTCGCGATGCTTTCTTCAACGACTCGATCGCCATGCGCTCGTCCGTCTGGTGTGCGTCGCCGTCACCCAGCCAGCCGGTGCCGATCGAGATTGTGTTCGGCACGGCTCGCGCGTAGGTTCCGCCGCCCATCGTGCCCGGCTCGGTCATGTCGCCCGTCTCCTCGCGGTAAGCGTCGACGATCGCCTTCACCAACGGATGGTCCAGCGGGAAGTACAGAGACGGCGAGTCGCGCTCGACCACGAACGACCAAGCCGAACCCAACTTGTCCATCTTGGTTTGGCACAAAGCTTTGAGTTCCACGCCTTTCCACGTGGCGGGATAGCGGACGTTGGCAAGCAGGTGAATCGCGCCCTCCGAGAACGACACAACGCCAATATTGCACGTTAGGTCGCCGGTCGCGTCGTCTCTACCATGAATGCCAAGCCCAACCCCGCTCGGGTGGAACGCCACCAACAAATCGTCGAAAAACTCTCGCTCAGAAAGAGGTGCGATGGCGAGCAAAAGACGAGCGATTCGCTCTGCCGCATTGTCGCCGTAAAACGGCGTACTGCCGTGGGCCGCCTTACCAACCGCCTCAATGTTCAGGATGTCGCCCGACCACGACCACGTCACGTTCTTGTCCCAATTGTCTTCCAGCTTCGCCTCGACGCCCGGCATCGCCGCCGCCCCAACGCGAACCTTCGCCGTCGCATGGTCGATCACGATATTTGGCCGCTGACCGCCCTGAAAGTCCAGCACCTCGAAGTGGTCCATCGGCACCTTCACCGAGACCAGCAGATCGCCGATTCCCTTCTCGCCGTGGTAGCACGGCCAACCCGAGTCCGGCGCGACGCCGTAGGTCGGAGCTTCCTCGGTCTGCACATATCGCTCCACGCATCCAAACCCGCTTTCTTCGTCACAGCCAAAGGCGGCCCGGAAACGACAGTTCAGGTCAGGGAAACACTCTTTGATCGCCCGAAGGGCAAAAAACGACGCGATGGTCGGCCCCTTGTCGTCGACCGCACCACGCGAATAGATGTATCCATCCACGACCTCGGCCCCAAACGGGTCGTGCTTCCAACCCGGGCCCACCGGCACCACGTCGAGGTGGCCTAGCGTCATCACCAACCGCTCACCCTGGCCAAAGTCGGCGTAGCCCAAGTGCCCTTCCAGATCGGTGGTCTTCATGCCCAGGCTCTGCGCGTAATTCAGCATGAAATCGAGCGCTTCTCGGTTCCCCTTTCCGTACGGGGCGTTGGGCTCGGCGGGACCCTCCACGGTATCGATACGGAGCACGGAGCGCGTCGTTTCGATCAGTTCGTCTTCGTGGGCAGAAAGCCAGTCGTGGAGCTTCGAAATGTCGGACATGGAGTCCGCATTTTACTTGGAAAAATGAGGCGGCGCGAGACGCAGGCAGATGGATTTTCTCGCCCCGACGCCGCTCACTTATCCAGATTCCACCGAACCCGCGCGATTTACCTAGTAACACTGACAGCCTTAACGGGTTTTCTCCCTTTCGGATTGGGTATCAACTAAGGCCATCATGTCCTCCGATCTCGCAATCGACCTCCATAAGAAGTATTTCGGCACCGCCCCCAAGGTGATGACCTTCGCACCCGGTCGAATCAACCTGATCGGCGAGCACACCGACTACAACGGCGGCTTTGTAATGCCCGCCGCAGTCAACTACGGCATCTGGGTTACCGGACGAGTGGTCGATGGTGAGACGCGCATGATCTCTAGCGTGGCGGGTACAGCCAAAACCTTTTGTGCCAATACGACCGAGCCAGGAGACGCCTCGGGATGGGCGAAGTATCCAGCCGGCATGGCCTGGGTTCTGCGCGAGAAGTTCGGACCAATGCCGAACGTCGAATGCGCCGTCTACAGCACCCTGCCAACCGGAAGCGGTGTGAGCAGTAGCGCAGCCATCGAAATGGCTTACGGCATGCTCTGGAAGGCGCTGGTTGGGTTCGAGGTGACACCTACCGAATTGGCTCTGCTAGGTCAGAAGTGCGAGAACCAGTACGTCGGCGTGAACTGCGGAATCATGGACCAGATGGCTTCGGCCTGCGGCAAAGCCAACAGTGCGGTCTTCATCGACACGCGCTCGCTTCAGTACGAATATGCTTCGGTTTCCGACCAATACGCCGTCATGCTTTTGGATACCAAGAAGCCACGCGCACTGACGACCTCAGCCTATAACGAGCGTCGTTCTCAATGCGAAGAGGCTGCCAAGGCCATGGGGGTCGAACTGCTTCGGGACGCGAACCTTTCTATGCTGGCATCCTCGAAAGGAAAGCTTGAAGACGTCGTCTATCGCCGCGCCAAACACGTCATCACTGAGAACAATCGATGCGAAGAGTTCCGGTCGGTACTCGGCAACGACGACCGCGAAGGCATCTTCGCTCTGATGAAGGGCTCACACGACTCCCTTCGCGACGACTACGAAGTTTCGTGCGATGAACTTGACGCGATGGCCGAAAGCGCCTGGGTCTCACCTGGTGTAGTGGGAGCGCGCATGACCGGCGCCGGGTTCGGTGGCGCCTGCGTCGCGCTGGTCGAAAAAGATTCGGTTTCCGAATTTACTTCCACCTGTCTTCAGGGCTACGAAGCGAAGACGGGCCAGAAGGGCGAAATCCTGGAGTGCTCCATCGACGACGGCGCTCGTATCCTGATGTCCTGAGGCGAAACAGCCACGCTACTCCCCGGGAGGAGTCGCTAAGCGTAGTGAAGCGGTGGGGAGGACAAAGCCATCCCTACCTCTCAAACGCAAAGACCGGCTCAGGCGTGTGGTCGATCGTCCCCCGCAGAATGTCCTCGGCAATCGCAAACGAGAAGATCGCCAACTGGGGGTCTTGCTCCTTCTTGCCATTCTCACGCAGGGTGTGGACGACCTCGTCCGTCATCTCCGGCACCCACTCGCACACGTGAAACAACCCATGGATCGCCGAGCGGCGACCGATGATGCTCGGTGATGTCAGGCACTCCAGAAGCGCATTCCCGCCTCGCCGATGCGGCAAGTGCCCGCCCAGCACCACGCCCGCTTTGTACACCGTCCGCGCGTAGTCATCCTCGGCATCCATCAGCAGGCTCTTCATCGCCTCCACAGCGTCGATCTCATCCTTCTCTGAGGCAATAAAGCTCGGCAGGTCCTCAAAAAGGTCCAACACGCACCACTGTGCGCTCCGACGCCACGGGTGCGTACGATCTCGCAGGATGTGACACAGCGACGGGAAATACGCGTTGCGGAACTTGCTAACCTCGATGGTCTCGTGCGCCGAGTTCGCCACGTCTCGATCCTCGCAGTAGAACAACTTCAGAATATCGACTGGCGGCAGATCGCGAATTTCGCCCTTGTACCGCGACGGGTGCCCAATCGACCGGGAAATGGATAACTGGCGTTGGAGAATCGGCTCCGAGGAGTCGCGCAGTTTAATCAGCATTTCCTCTTCAGTGTCGGCCTTCGCCTCGTTCCAGAGCTCCGAGCATCGCCCAAAAACCCCGAAATTCGTCTTGGCAATCTCGACATGGAACATCTCGCCGTGGGCCACAAAGCTCGCCGTGCCCGTCCAATCGCTGTTCAGAACGTGGTACTCGTAGCTAACTGGGTGCGGCGGCCAATGAAACTTGATGCGGTGGGGTGGGCGAATCGCCTCGGTCGTGCCGTAGCTCGCCGCCGCCAACGTGATGAACTCGCGAAGGCCGCGCAGGACCTCCGCGCCGTTAACCGGTTGCTCAATGTGCTGGTGCGGCATGATTCTTCCCTATAACCATACCGCTACTCCAGTTCAATCGTTGCGGGAGGCTTGCTGGTTAGATCGTAAAACACGCGGTTCACGCCGTCGACTTCGTTCACAATCCGGCTGGCTACGAGTTCCAAAACGTCAAACGGAATGGCCACCGCCCGTGCCGTCATCGCGTCCTCGCTTTCCACCGCCCGAAGCACGATTGGCTGTTCGTAGGTTCGCTCGTCGCCCATTACGCCCACGCTCTTGACGTCCAGCAACGCGGCGTAAGATTGCCAAATTCCCTTATTGAGGCCTCGCGACCGTAGTTCAGATCGGAATATCCAGTCGGCATCCTGAACCATTTTCACTCGCTCGGGCGTGACCTCACCGAGAATTCGAACCCCAAGCCCCGGTCCCGGGAACGGCTCGCGGTCGACCATGTCGTCCGGCAGTCCCAGAGCCCGCCCAACGGCGCGCACTTCATCCTTGAACAGCCAGCGCAACGGCTCGATCAGCTTCATTCGCATCCAGTCCGGCAGTCCGCCGACGTTGTGGTGGGTCTTGATCTTCGCCGCCGTCGGCGAACCCGACTCGATCACGTCGGGATAGAGCGTGCCCTGGGCTAGCCAGTCGCAACCCGAAAGCTCATTGGCGTGGTCCTCGAAGACCCGCACGAACTGCTCGCCGATGGTCTTGCGCTTGGCCTCCGGCTCTTTGATCCCTTTCAACGCCCCGAAGAATCGGTCATGCTCGTTGAAGGCGATGAGGTTGGCATGGAAATGGCCCCGGAACGTCTCGATGACCTGCTCTGCCTCGCCCTTTCGCAGGAGGCCGTGGTCCACAAACACGCACACCGCGCGGTCGCCTAGCGCCTTGATGAGCAGCGCAGCCATGACCGAGGAATCCACACCACCCGATACGGCGCACAGCACCTTCTCATCGGCCGCCACCGTCTCCTGAATCTTCCTGACCTCTTCCTCAATGAAGTTCTCTGTGCTCCAATCGCCGGTCAGCCCCGCCACTTCCAAGAACCGCTTCAGAATTCGCTTGCCGTCCGGCGTATGCGTCACCTCGGGGTGGAACTGCACCGCATAGAATCCCCGCGAGGGGTTTTCCATCGCCGCCACTGGACAGCTTGGCGTCGTCGCCGTCACCGTAAAACCGGCCGGAACCGCCGTCACTTGGTCGCCGTGCGACATCCAAACCTGAGGGTTGTCTAGCAAGCCCGCCATGCCCTTCTGGTCGGACAGTGTCCGCAAACCATACTCCTTATGCCCGGCGTTCTCGACCGTGCCGCCCAGTCGATACGCCATCAACTGCTGGCCGTAGCAGATGCCGAGGGTGGGGATGCCTTCCAGACAAGAAAAATCGAGGGTCGGCGAGTTGGCTTCAAGAACCGACTTTGGTCCGCCGCTGAGGATGACAGCCGTGGGCTTTTCCGCCGAGATTCTCTCGAAGGCGGTAGTCCAGGGCACCATTTCCGAGTAGACGTTCTGCTCCCGGATTCGACGAACGATCAGTTGGGTGTACTGTCCGCCGAAATCAACGACGAGGACTTTCTGGTGGGTCATGGACCCTACTAAGTTTGACAGATACGGCGGCCGAATTGCTTGCCGAATCAGAGGCCGACGCCTGAGAACTGGCGCAATCCCTTCGCCCATAAAATCTTCGAAATGCCGAAGGTTAGAGCAATGTAGAAGCACTGCACACCGAGCCCCACCAGCGCCGTGTCCCCGCCCACTCGCCCGATTCCGATGTCCACCGGGAGGTTGGTGGTGTAGTAAAACGGCAGAACCTTGGCCAACTGCTGAGCCCAATCGGGAAGCATCGCTACCGGCACCACCTGGCCGGAAAGAAACAGCATTGGGAAGTAGTAAAGCTCAAATAACGCCATCGCCTCCTCAACGAACAGCGCGATGAAACCAAGCATCATCACCGTCGTAAAACTAAGCAGATGGCCCAGCAGGAGGGCGGAAAAGAACTGCCAATTCCAGTTGAATGTCGCGTCGTGCAAGATGCCGCGGTAGAACCACATGAACAGGAGCAGGAACGGCACGCACAGGCTCATGCGCACAATCCGCCAGGAGAAATTGCGGAAGAAGTAGACCTGGTAGGTCGAGATCGGACGCACCAACTGAGCCGAAAACTGCCCGTCTTTGATCTCAATGGCGAGCTCCCACATGAAGTGGCAGACCACAAATCCGCTCACCATCAGCATCGCCAGGTAGTACCGTACGATATCGCCTTTGTTGAACCCGGCGACTCGCCCGCCCCCCATCGCGCTCATCCACACCAGCGGCATAGTGAACATAGTGAAGGCGTCGGTGAGAATCCAAATAATGCCGTTGACGCGGTAGGCGATGCCGTCCTTCAAGTAGACGGAAAACAGCGCCAACCATTTGCGAAACGTCGCGAGCATCCCTTCTGAGTATGACCGACGAAAAAGCCCCCGGAATACGGGGGCCTAAGGTCGATCTTACTTCTTGACGATGTCGTTGTGACTAGCCGAGATGGCGGCAAAGATTTCGCCCTGCTCCTTGGCTGGTACCTTGTAGCCGTCAAGAACCTTTTTCAGGATGGCGGCAGCGGACTGCCATTCCTTCTCGGTGATGGCGAGGTTCTTGTGGGACTCCTTCATGCTCTTGCCCGTGTATTTGAACGGACCACCAGCGGCCATTGCCAACTGCTCGGTGACCAAATACTTCAGACCCGCAGCCGTGACCTTGCCCGATGTAAGCGACTTCACGACGTTCTTATTACCCAGTTGAACCGGATCGGTAGCAAGCTGATCGATGAAGTCATTGACGACCATGCTGATCGGCACGATGCCACCCAAGCGGGCGTACAGCGACTGGGGGTTCGAAAAGGTCTCCTGCCCCGGCATGGCTGGCTGGGCCGCATCAAACTTCTTGAGGTAGAGCGATTTGAGTTCCAGGAAATCCTTCTTGGAGATACCGGCCTTCGTAAAGGCATCCATGCGAATCATCCAAGCGTGCTCCCGCTCTTCGGGAGATAGCATCAGGGCCTTGTCAAGGGCGGCGATGTCAGTCGGCGGCATCTGCGGGCCACCGGCCACATTGGCGAGAAAGGCTGTCAGGCCAAACTTCATGATCGACTTCGGCGTCTGCTCGGCGTTCATTTTGACGTGGTCGTTCATTAGGAGCATCTTGTCGGAGAACTCCATGTCGATGCAGTTGCTGGCGCCTTGGGCGAGCTTATGGATGCCGATTCGGTCGTAGAGCGACTTCTTAACGGCATTCGCGCTACCGATGGCGGCCACCCCAAGGACGGCCAACGAGACGAGAATGTTGCGTGCTGTTTGCTTCATTGCATAAGAATGAAACCAGTACGAAATGACCGCATCATTGACGGTTGCTGAACGAGAAATGAACATTCGCACGGCAACTTAGAACCGGACAATCAAAAAGGGTGGAAGGCTCCCCTAGCCCTTGCGAAGCACGCCCTAAGCGAAGCGTGCCCTAAGCCCTCGCGAAGCTAATCCTCAACCGCAAACCGATAGCCAAAGCCTCGAACCGTCTGGATCGCCTTCTTCCCCATCGCCTTCTCCAGCTTCGTCCGCAAGCGATACACGAAAACGTCCAGACTGTTCGAGTTGAACTCGTCGTCGTAGCCCCAAACCGACTCGAAAAGCTGTTCCCTCTCCAGTACCCGCCCAGAGTTCGCCATCAAATAATGCAGGAGCCGAAACTCCAGCGCCGTCAGCACCACGCGCTGGCCATCCACCGTGGCCAAACGCTGATTCATATCCAGCGTCAGCGGCCCCACCGTCAGCGTCTCGGACTTATCGTCCTCGACCTTGTATTCCGAGGTCCGGCGCAGGCAAGCCCGAATGCGCGCCAAAAGCTCGCGTGCCTCGAAAGGCTTGGTGACATAGTCGTCCGCGCCAACCTCCAGACCGATGATCTTGTCGAGCAGATCGCTCCGGCTCGTCAGCATCAAAATCGGGAAAGTCCACTTGGTGCGAATGCGCCGACACAACGAGACCCCATCCTCATCCGGCAAACCAAGATCAAGGATCAAGAGCGAGGGCGCGTGCTCCGCAATCGCGGCAAAGCCTTGCTGCGCATTACATGCCTCGCGCACCACAAAGCTGTTCGCTTCCAGCAGTTGCTTCAGGCTGGACAGCAAGAACGGGTCGTCTTCGATGATCAATATTTCGCTCATTTCGCCCTCGGAAAAGTCACTTTCATAGTCGTCCCTCGCCCCACGTCGCTTTGGCAGTCGATGTTCCCCTTATGCTCAATCGCAATCTGCCGACAACTGTACAGCCCTAATCCGAACCCGTTCGACCGCGTCGAGGAGAACGGTTCGAACAAGCGGTTCCGAATCTCCTCCGAGATGCCCGGACCATTGTCGGACACCAACAGTACCACCTGCTCGTCATCAGCCTCAATGCAAATCGAAACCTTCCCGCCCGAGCCAACCGCGTTCAGCGAGTTCAAAAGCAGGTTGACGATCAAGTGCTCCAGCCGCCCTTCGTCGCCCATCACATACACCGAGTCGTCCGGCATCGACATCTCAAGCTCGACCTTCGAAATTCGAAATTGAGCCTGGATCAGGCTCAGCACCTTCTCCAGCACCATGCACAGGTCGAGGTGCTCCAGCACCGCCTTCTGCGGACGCGCATAGCTCAATAGGCGGTGGGCCAGCACGTTGAACCGCCCCAAGGAATCCTGCACATAGTCCAGCGCTTTCTCCGGTTCATGCGATCCAAGCGAAATCTGTACGCCAATCGACGACAAGATATTGCGGATATCATGCGCCACCGACGCGGCCAAAGTCCCCGTCACCGCCAGCTTTTCGCTTTGTACCAGTTTGTCCTGCGCCCCGCGAAGCTCCTCGGTGGTCGTCGCCAGCCAGTCTTCTAGCTTGCGGATGCGGGCTTCGCGCTCCAGTTCACTGCTAATGCGCATCGCCAAGACCGATAGAAAGTCAAGGTCGTCGTCGGTCAACCGCTCATCCGAGCGGTCGTCGAGGATGCACAGGGTCCCAATCGCATGACCCTCGGGATCATAAATCGGCACTCCCGCATACCGAGTAAAGCCCATTCGTAAGGGAAAGAGGTCGCGACACCGTTCGTCCAGGCGAGCATCCTGGATGATGAGTGGCTCCGATACCGCTAAGCAGAATTGGCAGAACGAATCCGTCAGGTCGTTCCCCCGAATGTTGGGCGCTCCCTCCGGCACGCCCGCCGCAGTATGGAAACGGAGAAACGCATCGTCGAGGATCGAAAGCAACGACACCGAGCCATAGAACACCGAAATCTTGTCGATGATCTTCTTGACGACCTGCGTCGGGTCGTGGTGGAACAAGATGGCGATCTCGCTAAGGGCGGTCTGGTAGCGTTGTTTCTGCGAGCCCAGCGTCACGTCCAGAAACGTCCATAGCCGTGCCACCACTTCCCTTTGCTCGTTACGCACAGGCCCTGTGTATCGGCGCAGAACCGTCTTCGGGTTCCGCAAAATCAGCTCGTCTTCCTGCTCTCGCGCAGGGTCAGCGTACACCTCATCCAGGTTCACTTCCCACCCTTTCACATCGATGATCCGATCGCGAACCATCCTTCGGACGGCCATCACGTCGTTACGCAGGACCTTCTCGATCGAAATGCCAAACAGTTCGCCGAACTTGCCGTTGCAGATCAACGACTGATGCTCCAGGTCGGTAACCAGGATGCCGTAGTCCACCGCGCCCAAGACGGCGCGAAGCGAATGCTCGATCTCCGGCGGAAGCAGTTCGCGCATTCGTAATTCGTCTTGTCGTTCAGAGCGTCGGTCCAACGTCATAAAGATAGCGGGTCGCGAGACTTTTCGGTAGAGTCTTCTTCTTCTTTCTCCGTTTCTTCCGTGGTATCGCACCGAAGCATCTGAATAATCCCTTCGCTTGGCGAGCCTTCTGGGGTTCCGGCGTCGGAGATGGCGATGGTGCGGAGCCGGGCTTTAGAGTTGGGTTCGGTATCCATTGGCGATTGCCCTCTAGGATAGATGCCGAACCTGAACGGATTCTGAACGCTTCTCGAATGTCCGGTGAATCCATCAACCTAGCGAGTCTGCTCACATCTGCCGATAATCAAGCCTTGTGAGGAAGCGAAGAGCCTTTACGCTGGTGGAGCTATTGATTGTCATCATTATCATGGCCGTCATCACCACGATTGCGATTCCTAAGTTCGCCGACTCCAATCTTCGCGCCAAAGAAGCTCGCCTGAAGGCCTACTTGCACCTTTTGCGCGACGCCACCAACCGATTTCACGCCGACACCAATCTGTGGCCCAAAAGCGCCGACCTGCTGAACGGCACCACGCCTACGCAGGGCTACGACGACACGGGCACACTCAAAAATATCACGTCCGGCACCTATTTTGGACCGTACATGGACAAGAACAACATGAAGCTGGAGATCACCGGCGTCGGCCTTGGCTATGGCACCGGTTCGCCGTACCAGGTCGGCTCTTGGCGGCTGACCGGCAGTGGCGTAGCCCTTGACGGCACCGCCTACAGCAGTTGGTAAAGAAAGAAGCCCCGCGGCCAACGCCACGAGGCTTCGATTCATTCTCCAGTTCTTAAGATTTACTTTTCGCGGATCGGGAGACCCATCGCCTTCAAAAAGACGCGAGCTTCTTCGTCCGTCTTGGCCGTCGTGCAGAACACGATGTCCATACCGCGGATGCGGTCGAAGTTGTCGTACGGAATTTCAGGGAACACCAACTGCTCCTTCAGGCCGATGGCATAGTTGCCGCGACCGTCGAAGGACTTGGGCGAGAGACCCTGGAAGTCTCGGATACGGGGGAGGACGACCGAAGCCAATCGGTCGAAGAAGTAGTACATTCGCTCGCCGCGCAGAGTGACCTTACATCCGATCTTCATGCCCTCGCGGAGCTTAAAGTTCGAAATCGCCTTTCGAGCGACGGTCGCCACCGGCTTCTGGCCAGCGATGGTCTGGAGGTCGCGAAGCGAGTTCTCCAGGTTCTTGCTGTCCTTATCGGTCGAGCCGGTACCCATGTTGATGACGATCTTGTCCAACTTGGGAAGCTGCATGGACGACTTGTACTTGAACTGCTCCTGCATTTTCGGAGCAACTTCCTTTGCGTACTTCTCGCGCAGTCGCGACTTCGGCAGGGCGCCGGACGGTGCGTTCGAAGCGGATTCTTCTTTTTTCTTTGCCATTGTTCTTTTGCCTGAGTTCTGACCAGGCGGTCATTGACGGGGGCTTTCGCCTTACTTCGTGTCGTCGGTCTTGATGACCGTGCCGCTCTTCTTTGCGTAGCGGACCAGGCTGTCGCCTTCCTTCTTCTTACCCACGCGGGTCGGCTGGCCGGTCTTCGGGTCCAGCACCATCACGTTGGAGATGTGGATCGGAGCCGGGAGCGCGATTCGTGCGCTTCGCTCACCCTGGGTTCGCGCCTTTCGGTGCTTGATGACCTGGTTCAACGGAAGCGGCTGCTCCGGATTCTCCGGGTTCTCCTTCAGGACGATAACCTTGTTCTCCTTCGGGCTCACGGCGGCGACGAAACCGACTTCGCCTTTGTCCTTGCCGGCGATGATCATAACCTTATCGCCGCGTCGGATCTTCAGCTTGATCGGCTTTGCAAGTCTCTTAAGTTCTGCTTTCGTTGGCATTACAGCACCTCTGGTGCGAGCGAAACGATCTTCATGAAGTTCGCGTCGCGAAGTTCGCGAGCCACCGGGCCGAAGATTCGGGTGCCGCGAGGCTCATTGTTGGCGGGGTTGATCACCACGCAAGCGTTTTCGTCGAACCGCAGGGTGCTGCCATCCACACGGCGGCAGGCCTTTTTGGTTCGAACGATCACGGCGCGGACAACATCGCCTTTCTTAACCGGCATGTTGGGAGTGGCGGACTTCACCGCAGCCACGATCACGTCTCCGACGCGTCCGTAGCGCGGCTGAGAACCCTTCAGAACGCGAATACACATCACTTCGCGCGCTCCCGAGTTATCTGCTACTTTCAATCTTGTGAATTGCTGAATCATTTTTCTTCGGTTAAAATTCCTTTTTCAGAGGCCATTCCCAGCCGAAGCCGGGGGTAGGCGTGAGATCTCGTCCTCTCCGCCGAAGCCGAGAGGACCGTCGTTCCGTTACTTGACCTTTTCGAGAATCTGAGTGACTCGCCATCGCTTATCTCGCGAAATTGGGCGGGTCTCCATAATCTCCACGCGGTCTCCTTCGTCACAGCCGAGCAGGTCATGGGCTTTGAACTTTTCAGTTCGAATAACGACCTTGCGGTACAGCGGGTGCTCGATACGCCGTTCGACTCGAACGACCACCGTCTTCTGCATTTTATTGCTGACGACGATGCCTTCCCGGACCTTTCGTCTGTTTCGAGGCGCTTGGGATTCTGCCATCAATTGCTACCTCTGTTCTTTTCAGTGATGACGGTCAAAATCCGGGCGATGTTGTGTCGTCGGACTTTGAAACTGGTGGTGTCGGTCAGCTGCCGGAAGACAAGATCACGGCGAGCTTTGTACATTGCTGCACGCTCGTCATGGATCATTTGCTCCAGTTCGGCAACTGATTTCTCGCGAAGTTCTTTAGCTTTGAAGTTCTTCATGTTTGTCAGCGCCGTTATTCGGCGGCCTCCTCGGTGGTGGTCGTCGTATAGTTGCCGCCGATGTTGTTGGCTCGCAGTTCGGCTTCCAATTCATCCTTGGTGTAGAACTTGCATCGCATCGGCATCTTGTAGATGGCCAAGCGCATCGCTTCTCGAGCCAGTTCGACCGGAACGCCGTTCATTTCGAACAGCACTCGGCCAGGCTTCACGACGGCTACCCATCCCTCGACGCCGGCTTTACCCTTACCCATACGGGTTTCGAGCGGCTTCTTGGTGTACGACTTGTGAGGGAAGATTCGAATCCAGACCTTACCACCTCGTTTGATGTGGCGGGTCATGGCGATACGAGCGGCTTCGATTTGTCGGCTCGTAACCCACGCCGGCTCCTGAGCGACGATGGCGAAATCGCCAAAGTCGATGTGGTTGCCTTGCGTCGACAGTCCCTTCATGCGACCGCGAAACATCTTTCGTCGGCCTTCTTTAACTCGCTTCGGCATTAACATTAGCTTTCACTTCCTTCGGTTGCCACCGGAGCGGCAGGTTCTTCAGCCGGAGCTGGAGCCGGTGCCGGCGCCGGAGCAGATTCGGTCTTGGTCGAAGCGAAGGCTCGTCGATCGCCGCGGTCGCCGCGATCTTCTCGCGTTCGTCGCTGTCGCTCTTCCTGCTGGCTCTGAACGATCGCATCAAGCTCTCGAAGTCGCTTTTCGGGAAGAACCTCACCCTTGTAGATCCACACTTTGCATCCGATGATGCCGTAGATCGTATGGGCTTCGGCGAAGCCGTAGTCGATGTCGGCACGAAGCGTGTGAAGCGGCACCTTGCCGTTCATGTCGCCTTCGGTTCGAGCGATTTCAGAACCGCCCAATCGTCCGGAGACCTGAATCTTGATACCGCGGCCGTTCAGGCGGACCACTCGGGTCATAGCCTGTCGCATGGCGCGTCGGTGGCTGATTCGCTTTTCGAGCTGAGCGCAAACATTCTCGGCAACGATCTGAGCATCGAGTTCCGGCTGGCGGACCTCGCTGACGTTGACCTGAACGACGAGCGTCTCGTCGGTCTTTCGAACTCGCCTATTCAGCGTGTCCGTCAGTTCGTCGATGCCCTTACCGCCTCGGCCGATGATCGCACCAGGGCGAGCCGTGAAGATGTTGACCTTCAGTCGGTTAGCCGCTCGCTCAATCTCGACTCGGCTGACGTTTCCGAGGCCGACTCGCTTCTTGATATAAGCACGGATATCGTGGTCCAGCTTAACGGCGTCCGCGTATCCCTTCTTTTTGTAGAACCAGTGGCTGTCGTGGCCTCGAATGATGCCGACGCGCAGACCAACAGGATGTATTTTTTGTCCCATTAGTTTTCGGTGCTCTCCTCAGAGGTCTCTTCGCTTGCGGCGGGAGTCTCTTCCGTGGCAGGCGCGTCAGCCTGCTCGACAACAGTTTCTTCCACGGCTTCCACTGCCGGAGTCTCTTCGACCACCGGCGCGGCTTCTTCAGCCGGAGCGGCCTTGGCTTCGGTCTTCTTCTTGGCCTTAACCGATCCAAAGGTCGGTCGCGGCTTGGCCTTGGTTCCGTGCGGCTTGACGGCGGCTTGCGGCTCGAATTCTTCGACGACGACCGTGATATGGCTCGTCTTCTTCAGAATTCGGTTTGCTCGTCCCATCGACCGGGCTTGAATTCGCTTGATGTGCGGTCCTTCGTTCACTTCGATTCGAGCGATCTTCAGACCTTCGGGAGCGAGATTGTTGTTCTCGGCCGCGTTAGCGACGGCGGAGACCAGCACTCGTCGAAGGTAGTAAGCGCCCTTACTGCTGTGGTATCGAAGCTTGTTGGCCGCGTGGCTGACCGGCATTCCCTTGACTTCGTCCGCGACGATTCGCACCTTTCGAGGCTGAACGCGAACATATTTAGCTGTAGCTTTAACTTCCATCGTTGAACCTCTTAGCGGAGCCTAACTCCTCGCTCAGGGATGCCGCCGGCATGGCCCTTATACGTACGCGTCGGTGCAAATTCGCCAAGCTTGTGACCGATCATGTTTTCCGTCACAAACACGGGAACGTGCTTTCGACCATCGTGAACCGCGATCGTGTGCCCAATCATCTCGGGGATGATGGTCGACCGGCGGCTCCAGGTCTTAATAAGATTTTTTTGGTTCGACTCGTTCATCTTCGCCACCTTTTGCATCAGGTGATCGTCGACGAAATAGCCTTTCTTTAATGATCTTCCCATTGATTATCCTGTGTTAACCTTCGCCTGAACTTATTCAGAACGGGCAGTGCACGAGGAGCTGTCCCTCCCACAAATGGGAAGGGACGAACTCAAACTTTACTTGCCTTTGCGTCTCCTCACAATGAAGCGATCTGTTCGCTTATTGCTTCGGGTCTTCTCGCCCAGAGCCTTGTTGCCCCATCGGTCGACCGGACCCTTTCGGCGTCCAACCGGAGACTTGGCTTCACCACCACCGTGTGGGTGGTCGCGTGGGCTCTTGACAACGCCTCGGACGTGCGGCTTGCGGCCCAGTCCACGGCTCTTACCGGCCTTACCGAGCGATTCGTTTTCGTGCTCGGCGTTGCCGACCTCGCCAACAGTCGCGCGGCAGGTGTTGTGAACCATTCGCATTTCGCCGGAAGGCAGTCGGAGCGTGACGTAGGAACCTTCTTTCGCCATCACCTGCGCAGAAGCGCCGGCCGAGCGAACCATCTGGCCACCGCGACCCGGCTGAAGCTCGACGTTGTGGACGAGCGTACCGAGCGGGATGTTCTTCAGCGGAAGTGCGTTACCCGGAAGGATATCCGCCTCAGGACCGCTGTAGATCTTCTGGCCGACAGTGACGTTGCGGGCGGCGAGGATGTATCGCTTCTCGCCGTCTGCGTAGTGCAGAAGCGCGATGCGGCACGTGCGGTTCGGATCGTATTCGATCGCGGCGACCGTCGCCTCAACTCCGTCCTTTTGTCGCTTGAAGTCGATGATTCGGTAGCGTCGCTTGTTTCCACCGCCACGGTTGGCCATGGTCAATCGGCCATAGCTGTTGCGGCCGCCGGACTTCGACAGCGCGGCGGTCAAGCTCTTTTCCGGCTTGCCCTTGGTCACTTCCGCGTAGGTCGAAACCGCTTGGAAGCGTCGTCCCGGAGAGGTTGGTTTTAATCGTCGTACTGGCATGGTTTAGACTCCGAAATCCTCCAGCATCTGTCCAGCCTTCAGCGTGACGATAGCCTTCTTTCGATCCGGCTCATAGCCGATGCTTCGTCCGCGTCGTCGGCGCTTGCCGAGAACTTTGATCGTGCGAACCGAAGTCACCTCGATGCCTTCGTTCTTCTTCTTTCCGTCGTTATAGAGCGCTTCGATAGCGGCCTTGATTTGAATCTTGTTCGCATCCTTCTTAACCAAGAAGGTGTACTTGCGAACGATCTTCTCTTCGTCGCGGATGTTTGGATCGCCATACGAGAGGGCGACCGCCTTTTCCGTCAGGTGCGGCGCAATGATGATGTCGTAAGGGTTCGTCATTTGGCCCAAACCTCCTCGATGCGGCTCAGCGCATCCTTGGCAACCACGATCTTGTGGGCAATCAGCACGTCTCGGGCCGAGAACGCTTGCGTCTTAACCGCCGACTCGTCGTCCTTCTTCACGCTCGCAGGAGCGGTTCGCAAGGTGACGTTCGACAGGTTTCGGAAACTCTTGGTAGCGACGTCGTCGACTTCGGGAACGATGACCAGCACTCGCTTGGCTTCGCCAACTCCGAGCGCGCTCAGGAACGCAACCGCATCCTTGGTCTTCGGCGAACCGAAAGCGATCTTGTCGACCACGACCACGTTGCCAGCTTCGAAGTGCATTGCAAGCGCGCTCAGAATGGCGGCTCGTCGCTCTTGTCGGTTGACCTTCTTGGAGTAGTCACGTGGCTTGACGGCCAGCGCCATACCGCCGTGGGCATAGTGCGGAGCGCGGATCGTACCCTGTCGGGCGTTACCGGTCTTCTTCTGCTTATACGGCTTGCGACCGCCGCCTCGGGTTTCGCTTCGCGTCTTGGCGCTCTGCGTTCCCTGTCGGCTGTTCGCTTCTTCGGCAACAACGGTTCGGTGAATCGTCGTGTGGCTTGCTCCGATCGTCGTGAGCGCAGCGCTCAGGTCGTGCGATCCGACCTTCTTACCGGCTTTATCCTTGATTTCGATAGCGGCCATTATTTGCTCACCTTCTTCACGATCACGAGCGCACCGTTCGGTCCGGGCAGGCTGCCGTCGATGAGGAGCAGATTTCGCTCAGCGTCGACTCGAACAACACTGAGGCCCTTCTGGGTGACCTGCGCGTCGCCCATGTGGCCGGGTCCGCGCTTGCCCTTGAAAACTCTCTGGGGTCCAGTTGCACCGTTCGAGAGCGGTCGGCGGTGGGTCATGTAGCCGTGGGTCATGTGCTGACCCTTGAAGTGATATCGCTTCACGCCACCCGCGAAACCTCGTCCCTTGCTCACGCCGGTTACGGCGACCGCTTCGCCATCAGCGAAGATGTCTGCGCCGATCTCCTGGCCAAGCTCGAAGCCGTCGGTCTTCTCGACGCGAAACTCCTTGAGGGTGCGAAGGTTCTTGCCGACACCCGCTTTCTTCAGGTGTCCGAACTTCGGAAATGTCAATTGTTTTTCTTTGGCTTCGCCGTAACCGACCTGGACCGCCGTATATCCGTCCTTATCCTCAGTTTTGATCTGAGTAACGAATACCGGACCGGCTTCCACGACGGTAACTGGCACCATTTTGCCCGCATCGTTAAAGATGTGGGTCATGCCAACTTTTCGTCCTAAAATGCCTGGTAGCATAGTTTTTCCTCGCTTCAACGCATCGTTCGACATGTCGGATTCGTCCTGAATCACTGACGTTGCCCTGCTTTTCGGGGTGTCCGAATGGGGTCGCCCTGCCAAACGCGCTACGAAGCACGTTGATTTCGCCACGCACAGCGCAGCGAATCATAAGTTATACCCACCGCCTCAGCCAATTATCAACGGGCTAGCCAGAAACTAGTGTCGCATTCAACCGGACTGAGGATGAGAACGTTTTCTGCCGACAATTTTGCCAGGGGCTATGTCGATTCGAGATCCGTATCCATCCAGGTTTAGGCATGCTTGTCGGGAAGCGTTGGAATACTTCGCCGACCGTATGCCTATGGGTAACTGGATGCTGAGCCGCGTGAACGGCGACGACTGGATCATTTTCGACCTCATCGACAACGCCTACGGCCTGAAGCCGATGACCGTCCACCAGTGGACCGACTCCTTCAGCCACCGAATGGTCCTCGGCCTTGGGCCCAAGGTGGCGCCTCGATGCGCCGACGTGCCTGCGTATGTCAACTCGCCTGCCTACGAGCGAGCCCGCCTCGGTGCGTACATCGCCGCTACCCTCGAATTCCCCGATGGTCGCCTCTGGGGCCTCATCTCGGGAGTTGATCCCGAACCGATGGGTGAAGATCTGCACCACGTCCTGCCCGAAATGGAGTTCTGTGCCAAGAACCTCATGAACCTCTATCTTGCCGAACTACACCTGGGCAAGTTGGATACCGAACTTCTTCGTCGCGAAACCCCACAATGGCTCGACGAGGTATCGTACGCTCTTAATAACCTGGCTTGGAATCGTGACTGCGCCGAAGACGACTGGGTGCGCACGACCTACTTAGACCCGAACGGCGTGATCGCCCTTCGCACGACGTCCGAAACCGAAGTCGAACGCCTGGTCGAATGCCTCTCTCACATCGACGACGAACCGACCACCGTCTATCGCCTCGATGAGCAGACTTTCGCACTGACGCTCCGGGGACTCATCAAAGTTCGCCAGCAAGGCTTCCACAAAGAAGTTAAGAAGGTCCTCGAGCGCCGATTCCCCGGCGTCACGTGCGCCTATGCCTACCGCGGCCCGACCTCGACGATGGCCCAAGCCCTCACCGAGGCAAAGAAGCATCTCGGATGCTCGAAGGACGACCGAAGCGCCGCCTAAACCAGATACACTGTCCCTATGGACCCCAAGGATGTCAGTTACAACTGGCTTAGTTCTGGAGGGGCATACATTCTCATCTTCTCGATCTGGTTCCTCAGTGCCCTCTTCTTCGCCATCATGGCGTTCGGTATCGGACGAGAAAAGCAGAGTTCGGGCGATGGATGCCTGCTGATGATCTCCACCACCGTCTTCGTCGGTATCGGCGGTGCTATCGGCCTGGTCCTCCTCAAAAGCTTCTTCCCCTGGTTCATCTTCTCCTCCGCTATCGGCGCAATCGTCGCCCCGATGTTAGTGGTTCGCACCTTCAAACACGGCAGGCGACGGTACTGATGTCATGCGAACAGGCTCCCTACTGGTCGGAATCCTACTAGCCGTCACGGGTTGCAAAGGCACCTTGCCCAAGGCCCTGAAGTCTTCTCCCGGTTCAATCCTCACTGGTAAAGTGTCGACGGCTGGGCTGCCCGGAACCGCTGCCCCCGACTTCGTCGGCGAGGTCCTCTTTGGACATTCTCCGCGCGATCTCTCGCCCGATACGATCTTGGTTGTCAGCCGAGACTTAGAGATGGACGGCGGCGTTTACTTCCGCCATAGCCGCTTTGCGCCCCAAGTACAGTGGGTGTTTCTCTTGGATTCGACATACGCTCCCAAGGTTGTCAAGAACCTACAAAAGAAGGTCGAGGGCGGCGACCCCTGCGACAACATCACGATCGTCGGATACGACGGAAAGACGCAGGTGAATACATGGATCGTTTCTCCCTACCACGAATTCGTCATTACTCAAAGTGGCAAGATTCTCGCCCTCTGCAATGATCAAGACCTTGAGTCGATGCTGGCCAAAGCCGTCCAAGGCAAGATTGATCCGGCAACCCAGAGCGCAACAATTCTGGCGCAAGCCGCCGACTTCGTGAAGGCGCAGAAGGTCCTCAACAGCATCTATCCCGGACCAGATACCCAGTTCCCAAGTTTCGCCCAAATTCGGTTCAAGCTTATGTCCAAGATGAACCAGGTCGGCCCGGATGGCAAAGGTCTCCTGGCGATGGCAATCGCGACCTATTCTCAGTGCCGTCCCGTTTCCGAAATCCGCGATGTGCTTAAGATCGTCGCAAAGCTTCCCCATCCCGCCAATGTCCTCATGCACGAGGTCAATTCCCACATTGGCCATCCAGATTGCACAGAGAGGCTTCGAACGGAACTCCTCATCGCCAAGGCTGACTTTAGTCTCGCCGACGATCCGTTCTATTGCAAGAACTACGCTCAAGTTGCCTTGAGTCTAAAGGACAAAAGCCTCGCTATCTACTTCGCCAACCTCATGATGAGGGCCCCACAGTTCAGGCACCGAGCCGAAAAAAGGCGTCGTGACTACTACCAAGCCGAATACGACGACCTCGTGTACCACGCCAACCACCTCTCGCCGTAGGCCGAGGGCGAAGGAAGGCACATTTACCAGTGTTCGAAGTGCGGAGCGCCTAGGAGGGTGGGTATCTACCCACGGAGAATTCCAAATGGGATCAGATTTTGAGGACTGTGAGCGTCCTACACGGATCGTTGAGCGAGGTATCCCGGGACTGCTATCCCCGTGCCGTGGCTTAGTGCAAAATCTAGAATCGGTAAGCAAAGGTTCTGAGGTTCAAAAGTTCCCATGGCTTCGCAAATTGAACAGATTAGCCAACCCTCGTCCCGCTCACAAGTCAAATTGTCGTGGCACTGGTAAAGACCTCTGCTTGTTCACCAAATTCCGAGGGGCGAGGGCGAAGCCGGATTGACCGGTGCTGCACTTATGAGTTCGGATTCGAACTTCATCCTCGCCAATGAAGATGAACATGTTACCAATCTAGCCCCGAAGGGGCGTTTCAACTGAGCCCAGCCTGAAAGGCTGGGTAAGAAATCGGAACCGTAGAAGTCCAAGGAGTCCCGATTCTCGGGACGACCCGGCGATTATCGCCGCCAAAAACAAAGGTCCCTCTCGGATCTCCGAGAGGAACCTACGCTAGAAGCTAGTAGCTGACAGCTAAAAGCTCAAATTAGCCAATCTTATGGACGGCCTTCACGACGTCCTCTTCGCTCGGAATACACAAGAGCTCAAGGTTCCGCGCGTAAGGCATCGGCACATTCAAACCGCCAACTCGCCCTACCGGCGCATCCAGATCGTCGAAACAATCTTCCTGAATCCGCGCCGTGATCTCCGCGCCAAAGCCGCCACTTCGCCAATCTTCATACACCACGACCGCGCGATGCGTCTTCCGCACCGACGCGTAGATCGTCTCGGTGTCGAGCGGCAACAGCGATCGAACATCGACCACTTCCGCGTCGATGCCGTCCTTCGCCAATAGCTCAGCCGCTGCTAGGTTCACCTGCGTCATGCGCGAGTAGCCAACCAGCGAGATGTCCTTCCCTTCCTTCAGAATCTGCGCCTTTCCGATCGGGATCGAAAAGTTCACGTCGTCGGGAATCTCGCCCTTCAGCGTATAGAGGCCCGGATTCTCGTAGAAGATGACCGGATTGTCGTCCGCCACCGCCGACTTCATCAGGCCGTAGGCGTCGAGCGTGGTGGCCGGAGCCAAAACCTTCAAGCCAGGAACGTGGGCGTACCAACCGTCCATCGAGTGCGAGTGTTGGGCCGAAAGCTGCTTCGCCGCACCACCCGGACCGCGGAACACGATCGGGCACTTCACTTCGCCGTTGGTCATGTAGTGGACCTTTGCTGCGTGGTTTACGATCTGGTCCAGCGCCAAAATCGAGAACGACATCGTCATGAATTCGACGATTGGTCGTAGACCCGCCATCGCCGCACCAATACCGATACCAGCAAAACCGGCTTCAGTAATCGGTGTGTCCAAAATGCGATAGTTGTACTGGCTCTGTCGGCTGCCGAACTTCTCGACGAAGCCTCGCGTGACTTTAAAGGTTCCCTGATACCGGCCGATGTCTTCGCCCATGATGAAGACCTCCGGGTTCTTTTGCATCTCTTCTTCGATGCTCTTGCTGAGGGCCTCGCGGTAGGTTAGTTCCGTCGGCATTAGTGTCCCATCTCCGGTTTCATATCGCTGTAAATGTTGTCGTAGACCTCATCCGCCTCGGGGAACGGGCTCGCGTCGGCCTCTTCGTAAATCTTCTCAACCTGCTCGATCAGCTCTTCGTCGATCGCTTCATACTTTTCCTCGGTCATATAGCCGAGCTTCATCATCTGCTTCTTCAGCCGAGCGATCGGGTCGCGCTCCCAAGCGATATCCTCTTCTTCCTTGGTTCGATAAAGCTGTCGATCGTTGTCTGCCGCACCGTGGCCCGAGTAGCGGTAGGTCATGATCTCGATCCATGCCGGGCGCTGTTCCTTGCGAACCCATTCCACGATCTCCGTCGCCTGTCGCTTCATCTGAATCACGTCCATGCCGTCGATTCGCTCGGAGCGAATATCGAACGGCAAGCCGCGTTTCCAAAGCTCCTTGTCGGCCGCGTGGTACTCCAGTCGTGTGCCCATCGCGAACTCGTTGTTCTCGATGATGAAAATGCACGGCACGTCCCACAGCGACGCCATGTTCAGCGTCTCGAAGACGACGCCTTGGTTCGAAGCGCCGTCACCCATAAAGTTGAGCGTGACCTTGTCGTCGCCGCGATAGCGCGAAGCGAACGCCAGACCCGCACCAAGCGGGATGTGGCCACCAACGATGCCCCAGCCGCCATAGAAGCCGTTCTTCGGGTCGTAGATGTGCATGGAGCCGCCTTTGCCGCCGGCGGTTCCGCAGCTTCGACCCATGATCTCTCCCATGACCGCCACTGGAGGCGTGCCCAAAAGCAGGGCGTGGGCGTGGTCGCGGTAGGCGGTGATGACGTTGTCGTGACCTCGTCGGATGGCCTTCATCCACCCTACGGCGAGCGCTTCCATGCCGATGTACACGTGCATGTAGCCTCCCGCCTTCCCTTCCCGGTAAACCCGGTTGCACTTCTCTTCGAAGTGCCGGATGAAAAGCATGTCGCGCAAATGGTCTTCTAGTTCAGCTGCGCTTTCGGTGATTTTGTACTCGGCTTTACTGGCCACTCTTGATCCTCAATCGAAATATGGTTGGTGCAAACAACGATGGTTGAACCGCCAGTAGGATACCCCGAAAAAACGGACCCTAAATCGGCCCTCCGTCAACCCCAGGGCCTCCCTTCGACTCAGACTTTTTCCGGGACAACTGCGCAAAAACCTCTCAAGTTCTCTCAATATTCGCCCGACAAAAATACTGGGTTGGGTAACTCAATACATGGGTGGTAATCGAACCGGGAGGGGGTTCAGAAGCTTCGCCAAGAAGATTCTGCCGTGGCTGCAGTCGTCTGTGGTCGGAACCGCCGTGCCGATTGCCTTCGGAGTTTTGGTCTCCATCTTCCTCTGTCTCCGTTACCGAGACGACATCGGATCGCTCCAAAACCAATACCATCTGGAACTCGATTCCAAGGCCAAAGTCCAAGCTCAGCAGATTCAGGGGATGTTCCAGGAAATCCACCACGGTCTGCAGACCGTTGCCAACATGCCCGGCATTCGGCGAATCGACCTGACTCCACAGAGTCTGAGAACCAACCCTGCTGAATGGGCCGGTGATGCCTTCGAAGGTACCGAACAAATCTTCCTCAGCCTGGCCCATGACCACGGCATCAGCGAGATCACGGTCTCACCGGTCGGCCTCGACCCCGAAAAGATCAACCCGGCGACGGGTCGCAAGTGGGCCCCATCCGCCGTTTTCGATTCCGACACCGTCAGCCAGATTTCCGACAATCAGCTTTCGCTTGAGAAGGTCGTTCGCCCAGGAGAAGTCACAGACTACGAATATGGGGCGATGAAGAAGCAGATCGCCTTCTTCCAACAGGTTTGTCCTCGAAAGGATCAGGTCACCCTCCTCAATTACCCGGCCGTCATGAGTTCGCAGGTCACCGTCTGCGATAACCGCAACTTTCGCGTGACTCACGATGAGGCTGATCGCCGTGGATTTGTCTACTCGGTTCCCTACTACGGCCCGCAAGGTCGGCTTCGAGGAATCATCTCCTGCGTGTTCCTCACAAAGACGCTCCGCGATCTGCTGCCGAGCTCGGATGCCGCGATTGTCGACACAAGGGGGCACTTTGCCATCTATCGAGAAGGCATGGGCACCGCCACCACAAGTGCCGAAGCCATCCAAACCGCCCAGCAGGACCCTTCGCTGAACTATTCCAACGTGATCGCGCTGGCCTTCCCCGATGACTGGGGCAAGTGGCACTACTGGACTGGCAAGTCGAACCGCGATTTCCTCGGTCGAGAAGACGTCCAGATTCTCCGCACCACGATTCTCATCGGTCTCGCCGTGCTCTGGACCGGTGTGCTCTTCCTCGTTGGTTTCATGGCCGCCGTTCGCAAGCGTCAAGAACAGCGACTAGAAACTCTTCTCCGAAGCAGCCAAGAAATCCTTTTCATGACCGATGAGAAAGGCAAAGTTCTCACGACTGGCGGCCAGATCAAGAAGGAATTGGGCTGGAATCGGGGCGACTTTGTCGGCGTCAACCTCGGCTTCTTCGTTGTTGAGGAATCTCGACAAGAATTTGCCAAGCATATCCGGCGCGTGGCCGAAAAGGCCTACGGCGAAGAGACGGCAGAGTTCCGCATCGAAACCCAAGACGATCGCCCAATCTGGTACGAATTCACCACCACCAACATGTCGCACGTGCCGGAGGTTGGCGGCGTTCTCATTTCGCTCCGCAACGTCGAAACCCGCAAGCAGGCCGAACTCATGCTTCGCACCGCCAAAGACGCGGCCGAAAGCGC
Organism: Armatimonadota bacterium; assembly: GCA_016125185.1. Lineage (NCBI taxonomy): Bacteria > Bacillati > Armatimonadota > Armatimonadota bacterium. Next base: position 1,522,876 of record WGMG01000006.1, read on the forward strand.
CAACGAGGCCAAAAGCGAATTCCTTTCGCGGATGAGCCACGAGCTCCGCACCCCCCTTAACGCCATTCTCGGCTTCGGACAGCTCCTCGAAATGACCCCCGAGACGACGCAGGACCAGGAAAGCGTGGGCCAAATCCTCAAGGCCGGGCGTCACCTACTCAATCTGGTCAACGACATTCTTGATATCTCGAAGATCGAAAGCGGTGCCGTCTCAATGTCCGTCGAACCCATCGATTGCCTCGACGTCATCGACACGGTCGTTACGCTCGTCGATCCGCTCGCCAAGCAGACTGGCATCAGCCTCGCTGTCGAGTGCGACTATCCCTACCTCGTCATGGGCGACCGCCAGCGCGTCGTCCAAGTCCTCACCAACCTTTGCACCAACGCCATCAAGTACAACCAACCCGGCGGATCGGTCACCATTGAGGTGGAACAGCGAGCCAATGGCCAAACCACGTTCCGCATCTGCGATACCGGAATCGGCATCAACCCGCAGGTCATCGACCGGCTCTTTACCCCGTTCGACCGTTTGGGTGCCGAACGGCTAACCGTCGAAGGAACCGGGCTCGGACTAGCCCTTTCAAAGTCGCTCGTTGAAGCTATGAATGGCACCATTGAGGTGAATTCCACCCTCGGCAAAGGCACCATTATGGAGTTCTCGTTGCCGACTGCCGACAATCACCTTTATGTGGTCGATGGAGACCGGCAATTCGAGTTGCCGGAAACACCGACCCCGAAGAGTGAAAGTGTACGCATTCTACACATCGAAGGTGATGTCGCCAATTTACGGCTTGTCGAGGACCTCCTCCGCGACGTGCCACGGTACGAGCTTCGCAATGCGAGCCAAGGTAGCGTCGGCATCGAGCGAATGGCCGACTTTCGGCCTCACATCATCCTTCTCGACCTTCATCTGAACGACATGTCCGGCCTACAAGTCCTCGAATTCATCCGATGTGGCAGCCCGTTCACCGAGGCAAAGGTCATCGTTTTAAGCTCGCAAGTGGACCCGGTCCAACTCGAAAAGGCTCTCTTTCTTGGAGCCGACCATATCCACTCCAAGCCAATCGACACTCAAGAACTTCTTCACCTCTTGCACGAACTATCGGAAGCAGCAGCATGACAAACCCCATTCGACTCCTGAGCTCCAGAATCCTCATTTTGGACGACGAACCAGCCAACGTTCTCCTATTGGAACGCTTGCTGGAGCAGCTGGGCTACAACAACATCGAAACGTACACCAATCCGCTGGAAGCGCTTCCACGCATCTTGGACGTGAACGTGGATCTCGTTCTTCTCGATATCCAGATGCCGCAGCTCACCGGCTTCGAAATCCTCGAAAAGATTCGCGACCACAAGTTGGAGAATGAGTTCCGGCCCGTGATGGTCCTCACCGCCGATGCCACCGCTTCTACCAAGCGAAAGGCGCTCGCACTCGGAGCCGAAGACTTCCTCACCAAGCCGTTCGAAGCCTACGAAGTCGCTCTGCGCGTCAAGAACCTGCTCCGCACCCGACAGCTTTACAAGGAAATTTCGCTCGAAAACGACCTGCTGGAACAGCGTGTTCGCGAGCGAACGACGGAACTCGAAGAGGTTCAGCTTGAAATCGTTGACCGCCTTGGTCTCGCCACCGAATACCGAGACGACGACACGAAGGCGCATACAGCGCGAGTGGGAGACATGGCGTCCCAATTGGCTGCGACGATGGGGTTGTCGCAGAAATTCGTCCAGTTGATCCGCCTTGCTGCACCACTGCACGATATCGGCAAGATCGGCATCTCCGATCTCATTCTCCTCAAGCAGGGCAAACTTACGCCCGAGGAGTTCGAGACGATGAAGAAGCACACCGAAATCGGTGCGTCCATCCTCTCCGGCAGTAAGTCGGAAATCCTTCAACTCGCGCAGGAGATCGCTATCTCCCACCACGAGCGATGGGACGGAATGGGCTACCCACACAAGATCGGAGGAGAGAATATTCCGCTGTCCGGTCGAATCGTGTCCGTGGTCGACGTCTTCGACGCCCTCACCCACGAGCGAAGCTACAAGAAGGCTTGGCCGGTCGAAGAAGCCCTCGCTGAGATCGAAAAGAATGCTGGAACGCAGTTCGACCCCGTGGTCGTCGATGCGCTCCTCACGCTCTTCCCCGAATATCGTATGCCTAAGGCCGCCTAAACCGAACCGAAATCTTCTAATATTGAGACAAGATGGTCCTAAGCGCTATTCTTGTCGCCTCGACGCTGAGCGCGTCCCGCCCCGTGCCGTTCCTCATGGGCGTCCAAGCCTGGACGTTTCACAACTTTTCTGCCTTCGAAGCCATCGAGAAAACCGCCCAAGCCGGCGCAAAGTACATCGAATTCTATCCTGGCCAATCCTTCAAACCTGGCTCCAAATCTTCCATGGGTCCTGGCCTCACCGCCGAAGAGATGGCCGACCTCAAGGCCCAGCTCAACAAGTTCGGCGTGACCCCGACTGCTTATGGCGTCACCGGCATCGACAAGGACTACGACAAAGCCAAGCCGCTCTTCGTTTGGGCGAAGTCCCTCGGCCTCAAAGTCCTCAATACCGAGTCGGTCGAGTCCATCGATACTATCGAAAAGCTCGTCAAGGAGTTTGACATCAAGGTCGGCTTCCACAACCACCCCAAGAGGGCCGACAACCCCTCCTACAAAATGTGGGACCCAAACTACGTGTACGGCATCGTCAAGAACCGCGACCATCGCATCGGCTCCTGCGCCGACACCGGTCACTGGGTAAGGAGCGGCATCAAGCCCATCGACGCCCTCAACATGCTCCACGGGCGGATCGTCAGCAGTCACCTCAAGGACCTGAACGAGTTTTCACCTGACGCCCACGACATGCCTTACGGCACCGGAGTCTCCGACGTACCCGCCATTCTCGCCTTTTACGACAAGATCGGCCTCAAAGGCACCGTATCCGTGGAATATGAATACAATTGGGACACAAACGTGGACGAAGTAGCGCAATGCATTGGCTATGTTCGTGGGCTCTATGGGCGTTAGTTTGCGATACCTAGTTGTATTTGAACGTCAAAAGTGATAAATCATTTACTCGGCGCGAAGCGTTTTCAAAGCGTGGACCGTCAAGAACATACATTGTGCGGAACCGGGGGGCTTCCGCGTCGAATCGTCTGGGCGCTCTGATCAAAGGCGTTCATTGGGGTTCGGCCGATTGCGTCCCTTGATCGCATCGAGAGAACTATGGGCAGAGAACCCAAAATAATCGACATATTGCTTGTGGAGGACAACGCTGGCGACGCCTTGCTTGTTCAAAAGGCCTTTGAACTAGGGCGGATTGCCAACCACATCTTCACCGTACCAAACGGCGAAGAGGCACTAAAATTTCTGAAGGGTGAGGGTGACTACGCGGGTTCACCCCGGCCCGACCTCATCATCCTCGATCTGAACATGCCAATCATGGACGGACGCGAGGCGCTGGGAAAAATCAAGGCCGACCCCGACCTTTTGTCGATCCCGATCATCGTGATGACGACATCCGACGACGAGCGGGACATCATGAACAGCTACAAGCTGCACGTCAACTGCTACATCACCAAACCCGTGCAAGTTCGCGATTTTCTTGAAGTCATCAAGGCAATCGACTACTTCTGGATTGGAGTCGTATCGTTGCCCGGAAACGATTGACGGGCAAGACTATGTCGCAAAGCCCTCGCCCGTCTGAAGCGGAGATCACGAGCCTCCAGGTTAGCAACACCGAAGACTACGCGATTTTTGCACTCGGTGTCGATGGCGAAATCCTAACCTGGAATCGGGGGGCCGAATGCCTTCTTGGCCTGAAGCGGAACGAGGCCGTTGGTCAGCCGTTTGCCCTGCTCTGCCAGACCCTCGACACGACACCGGATAAGCCGGAAGAGATTCTTTCCTTCGCCCTCTCGAAGGGGCGATACGAGGAACAGAGTCACCGCCACCGTCCAGATGGCTCTACCTACTGGATTGAGTTCTCGGTGTCCCCCCTCTATGACGAGGGCAAATCTCATGTCGGCTACTCCGTCGTGGCAAAGGATATTAGCGACATACGTAAATCACTGGCCCGAGAGCGTCTTATCCACAACATCGCTACGATCTCGGCCGAGGCAGGAGACCATATCGCCTTCCTCTGGACAGTAATGTCGCAAATTGGCCATTACTTTCAGTGGCAGGTCGGCCACGTTTTCTTGAGGGAAAAGCCAAGCGGTCCCCTCAAATCCACCGATATCTGGTACTGTCTCGACAACTCCGAAAACTATCGCGAACTCATCGAAGTCACCAAAGGAATCGAAGTCGAACCGAATGTCGGAACCCCAGGTCGAGCGCTGGCCACCAAGAAAGTTGTCTTTGTACCGGACCTCTTTGCCGACGACGCTCTCCTCCGATTCGAACAGCTTGTTGCGACTGGTCTAACTGCCACCATCAGCATCCCAATCCTGGTCCACAACGAGGTTTTTGCCATTATCGAGTTCGCAACGCGGGAAAAGGTTGCCGACACCGTATTTGTCGTCGACCTCGCCGAAGTTCTCAGCGCCCAAATATCCCAAATATTTGAGTTGAGGCGAGCCCTCGACGACCAAATGGCTTTCGACAATGCCTCGCGCGATCTCCTCTGTTGGGTCGGCTACGACGCTTATTTCAAGTTCGCGAGCCCGAGCTGGTCGACGGTACTTGGGTACACCCCAGAAGAAGTTCTGAAAATCCCTTGGCCCGAACTCGTCCATCCCGACGAGCTTGACTACGCTCTCCAAAACGGTCGTCGTCAAATCGAAGAGGGCGCAACCGTAGAAATCATTCTTCGCTTCAAGCACAAGGACGGCTCTTTCCGATCGATAGAGTGGCACTCGGTTCCCCTCCCCGAGCGGGAAATGATATACGCAATCGGCCGCGACGTCACGCAAAAGATCGCCACCGAACGCCAACTTCAAGAAACCCTTGCGCTCCAAGACGCCGTTCTTAACGCGTCGCACTACGGCATCATCTGCGTCAACTTGGAAGGTGCGGTCACCGTCTTCAATAAAGGTGCCGAAAGGATTCTAGGCTACACAGCCGAGGAGTTTGTCGGCGTCAAAGGCCCACCTCGCCTGACCGATCCCACTACATTGGCCGAACGTGCGTCGGACCTTTCCAAAGCCCTTGGCCACCCAGTACAAGCCGACGTGGCCGGATTCACCGAACTGGCTGAGTCTGGCATCGATCAAGAATTCGAGTGGACCTACATCCGAAAGGACGGTACCCGCTTCCCAGGCCTGCTTGCCGTCTCTGCGTTGCGCGACGAGAGCGGCGAAATGAACGGCTACATGGGCATCATCCAGGACATCACTAAGCGCCGCGAGGCCGAAGATGCCACGGAGCGCCTGCTCGCCATCGTTTCCCAGTCGCCGGACCTGATCGGTTTCATCGATTCCAACGAACGAATCGTTTACCAGAATTTGGGAGGCAATCGCATGCTGGGTTATGCCGACGACTTCGACTTCGTTGGGCAGGACGTCACCCAGTTCATGACGGAGGCAGCCATCGATCGAGCCCGAAATATCGTTGTTCCCGCTATTCTGGAGCACGGCATCTGGACTGGCGAGTCCGAATTCATGCGCCAAGATGGAAGCCGAATTCCCGTGTCCCAGGTCATCTTCTTCCTGCCCAATAAGGACGGCGAGCCGCCGTACATTGCAACGATTGCACGGGACATCACGGAGTTCAAGCGTTCCCAGGCCCAAATGTCCCTTCAGGCCCAGAAGCTTCAGCACTCAAACCAGGAACTGGAACAGTTCGCATACGTCGCCTCCCATGACCTCCAAGAGCCGCTCCGTATGGTTTGTAGCTTCCTTGGCCTCCTCGAAATTGAGTTCGACGACCAACTCACCCCCGACGCACGGGAATACATCCGCTATGCCGTCGATGGTGGCATGCGGATGAGAAGCCTCATCGACGGCCTCCTCGATTTCTCACGGGTGGGTCGGCAAAATCTCGCCCTCGAATCAACATCGATGGAGTTAGCCCTTCAGGACGCCGTGCAGAATCTCAAGATCGCTGTGGCAGAGTCCGGCGCAACCGTCACCCACAGCCCCCTTCCTACGGTCATGGGAGATCGCACCAGTCTCACCCGTCTTCTCCAAAATCTCGTCGGTAACTCTATCAAATTCCGAGCCGATCAGCCGCCTCAGGTTCATGTTGGAGTGGAAGACACGGATGGAGACGAGTACCGATTCTGGATCGAAGACAACGGCATTGGCATCGACCCCAAGCACGAGGAGAAAATCTTCCTGATTTTCCAACGTCTCCATGCTCGAGACAAATATCCGGGCAATGGAATTGGACTCTCGATTTGCCGTAAAATTGTCGAGCGCCACGGCGGCAAGCTTTGGCTCGATAAAGAGAAAACCGGGGGAGCGAGGTTCTACTTCACCCTCAAAAAAGGGACCTAGCACGAATGAGCTACAGCGGACAAGTGATCGATATCCTTCTGGTCGAAGACAATCCTGGCGACGCCAAATTGGTGCAAAAGGCTTTTGAGCTCGGCAAGCTTGCCAATCGTATCTGGCATGTGCCTGACGGCGAGCGAGCCTTACAGTTCTTGCACCACGAAGGGGAGTTTGCCGAGGCCCCTCGTCCCGACATCATCCTCCTCGACCTCAACATGCCCGGCATCGATGGCCGCGAAGTCCTCTCCCACATCAAGAACAGCCCGGACCTGATGACCATCCCCGTCATCATCATGACCACCTCGTCCGCCGAACAGGACATCCTAGAGAGCTACAAGCTCCACGTCAACTGCTACATCACCAAACCCGTCCAGGTTCAGGACTTCATCACCGTCGTGAAGACTATCGACGAATTCTGGATCGGCGTCGTCAAGTTGCCGCGCCACGCCACGAGCGATAGCTGATCAACTAGTTGAGGTCAGCGAGGGAAATGATGCGAAGCGGAATCGGGGCGAGACATGTCTCGCGGGATTGGAAAGTGGGCGTCTTGTGGGTGGGTCATTGGGCGAGAAAACCCAGGAGTGCTACCTCACTGCCGAGGCTTAGGGCAAACTACTGAATCTGTAATCAGAGGTTCTGAGGTTAAGAGCCGCTAAGCGACACCATGACTTCTCAAGGAAAACGCATTGGCCCACCCAAAGCAATGGACATGAACCCACTTTGGTAAAGTGACAATATGAGTTTGATTGCCTATTCCACTGCGCTGATCCTAGCCATGAGCAACCCCAAAGACTACAAAGCCGAAATCGAGAAGTGGCGTCACGATGCCAACGCCCAACTGCTCACCCCCGAAGGTTGGCTCTCGGTCGCTGGACTATTCTGGCTCCAAGAAGGCGACAACTCTCTCGGAACCAAAGCCGACGAAGCCGTCACGCTTCCCCACTACGCTTCGCCCCTCGCCCAGGTCGGCACCCTCACCCGTACCGGCAAGAAGGTCACGCTCAAAGTCGCCGACGGTGCCGATGTGAAAGTCGACGGCAAAACCGGCTCGACCTTCGATCTGAAGTCCGACAACGACCAGGACACCAGCACAGTGTCCGTCGGCCCCGTCACCTTCAAGATCATCGTCCGCGGCGAAAGAGTCGGCGTCCGCCTCTTCGATTCACAATGCAAAGCCGTCAAGGAATTCAAGGGCCGCAAATGGTATCCCGTCAAGCCTGAATTCAAGATTGAGGCGAAGTTCGTCCCGTATACACCCGCCAAGACGGTGTCGATTCTCAACGTCCTTGGCGACTCATCGCCGGCAAAAGTCTCCGGCTACGTCGAATTTCCCATGCACGGCAAGACCGTCCGCCTCGATGCCATCGATGAAGGCGGCGAAATACTCTTCTTCAACTTCCGCGACGCCACCAGCGGCAAGCAAACCTATGACGCCGGGCGCTTCCTCTACAGTGGTCCGCCCAAAGACGGCAAAGTGACCCTCGACTTCAACCGCGCCGTCAACCCGCCCTGCGCTTTCACGTCCTATGCCACTTGCCCGCTCCCGCCCAAGTCGAACATTCTCGATGTCCCCATCGAAGCCGGCGAACTCATACACCACCCGACGCACTGACAAAAAAATCCCCTGGGTGGGTGACCCCAGGGGATTTTTCAGTAAGCCGAAGTAGCCTAGCTCTGTCGGTTTCGGTGTTCGCGGATGAACGCCGGAATATCGAGGTCGGTTTCATCGAACAGATCGGCCGCTTCTTGCTGCTTGCGCTCGAACATTCTTTCCTTGGCCGCCGCTACCACATCGGCGCTCGTCACCGCATTGGGAAGCTCAGGCTCCACTGTCGAGGTCACTTGCGTCACAGGGCCGGTGGGCTTGTCCGTGTTCACCGTCAAGCGGGTCGGAACCACCGGCGCCGCTGGTTGCTCTTCGACCGGCTTGGCTGCCGCCGGAGCGTTGACCACCGCCGTGCCCGGCGAGAACGGGTTGAAGTCCGTCGCCAGAACCGTGATTCGGACCGTGGTATCCAGCGTAGAATCCAAAACCGTACCGAAGATGATGTTGACTTCGTCCTGGTCGCATAGAGACTGGATGTACTCCATTGCCTCGCTCGTCTCCGCCAGCGTCAGGTCGTCGCTGCTCGTGATGTTGACCAGCAGGCCCTTCGCGCCGTTGATCGTCTGCTCAAGGAGTGGCGACGAGGTCGCGCCCTGGGCCGCCTGAAGTGCGCGTCGCTCACCAACGCCGTAGCCGATGCCCATCAGGGCCGGACCGGCGTCCTTCATGATCGCTCGCACGTCGGCAAAGTCGACGTTGATCTGACCGGGAATCGTAATGATGTCCGAGATACCTTGCACGCCCTGTCGAAGCACATCGTCCGCCACGCGGAACGCCTCGCTCAGCGTCGTCTTCTTCTCGACCACGTTCAAAAGCTTATCGTTGGGAATCGTGATGATGGTGTCGCATTTGCCCATCAGCGAATTGACGCCTTGCTCGGCCAGGCGGTCTCGCTTCGGACCTTCGAATCGGAACGGACGAGTCACCACACCAACCGTCAGCGCGCCCAATTCCTGAGCGATCTCCGCCACGATCGGAGCAGCGCCCGTGCCCGTACCACCGCCCATACCGGCGGTGATGAAAACCATATCGGCGCCATCCAGAGCCTTGCGAATGTCGCCTTTGCTCTCTTCGGCCGCGGTTCGGCCGACTTCGGGATTGCCTCCCGCGCCAAGACCACGGGTCGAATTCGTACCCAGTTGAACCTTTTTCGGCGCGTTGCTCAGGTCGAGAACCTGAACATCCGTGTTCATCGTAATGAAATCGACACCCTTGATGCCGCTTTCGATCATTCGCTCGACGGCGTTTCCGCCCCCGCCGCCAACACCAACTACTTTGATTACAGCGTTTCCAGTCACACTCATCACCCAAACGTTCCTACAAAGCAGGAACAATTCCTCATTCTAGCAAGTTTCAGATGTGGAAAACCTGGGGAAATGTGTGGAAAACCCTAGTTTTTCCCACTCAACATTGACCAGAGACCTTTCACGCGGTCCTGCCAACTCTCGCCGCCCGAAATCGGGCTCAACTCATCCGAGGTCTGCAGAATAAAGCTGGTTGCGCCGACTGCCGCCGCCAAACCGACATGATCTCGGCCATTCTTGATGCGCGGCTCGCTCACCCGAACCGGCATGCCGTTCATCGCCTCGGCAAAAAGCTCCTGAGTCTTTGGCAACATCGAGCCGCCACCCGTCAGCACCAAGCCGCCTTCCAAGACCCCGCCGTAGCCGGACTTTTCCACATGCTGGCGAATGAGCTTTGCCACCTCGCGCATGCGGCTCTCGATGATCTCGCACAAAACCTTTCTCTGCATCGGACGCGCGACCGGATGCCCAAGCTGATGAACCTCGATCGCTTCCTTCTCGCTTACGCCTGCCGAAATCGCCACGCCGTAGTCGATCTTCAGCCGCTCGGCCTCGTCGGCATCGCAGTTCAGCAACTGACAAAGGTCGTTGGTCACGTTGTTGCCTCCAACCGGGATGCACACCGCCGACGCCAATGCGCCGTTTACGAAAATCGCCAAATCCGTCTTGGTCGCTCCGATGTCCACCGCCACCGCGCCCTTCTCGAGCTCGGTCTGCGACAGCACGCCCAGGCCCGAAGCCAAAGGACCGAATACCATCTGGTCGATCTCCCGACCCGAAAGCTTCACCGCTTGATCAAAATTATTCACGTGGCTGGTCAGGCCCGTCACCAGGTAGCTGATGACCTCGAGTTTGCCTGCGTTCATACCGACCGGCTTCGACGTGCTCCGCACCTCGTCCACCCGAAATTCGCGTGGGATCGCCTGAATCTGAACCCGGTCCGGAGGAAAGATGCCCGTCTGGCTGTGCTTCACAACCTCCATCACGTCTTGGTTCGTAATCGCCCGGTTCTTCGGGATGATCGGCTTAAAGCCTTGCACGGTCGAGCCCTCAAGCTGAGGACCGGAAATGACCAGAGAAACTTCGTTGACCTCGTCGCGACCGAGGTCGTGGGCCAGGTGTCGCAGGGCCGTATCGACCGCCCGAGAGACCGCGTCGAGTTCGACGATCGCCCCTTTTCTCATGCCGTGGCAGTCAACCACCACCAGGCCGTTGACATCGAGTTTGCCGCCGTCCCCCATCGACGAGGCCATCGCCACGACCTTCGTGGAACCTATTTCGACAACCGTTACCATCGCCTGATTACTCTACACCCTCTGCGGTCGTCAGGTTACCGGATTGGGAGTTTTCTTTTTGGCTGGCTTCTTCTAGCTTCTTGCGTTTGATTCTCGACATCATGTCTATGTAGTTTTGCAGGACGTACCGGCGGATAATGCTCAGGTTGTTGAAGATGCGCATTCCCATCACCAGCGTCACGACCAGGTACAGGTTGATGCCGATCTGGTCGCCCAGCCAAGCGATGGCGAACGCGATAATCGTGTTCGTGAAGAATCCCGTCAGGAACACGTCGGTTTGAAACTTGTTTTCGTGGGCCGACCGAAGGCCACCCAGCACGGTGTCGAATCCCGCCACGCACGCTACCGCCAGGTACTGCGCGGCAATACCGTCGACCCGCACCCGGAACGCCAGCGCGATCACGGCTCCGATGACCATGAAGATGATCGGGACGAGAATCACTGCTTCGGCTGCTCCTTCGGAACCACACCGAACTTCATGGTGGAAACGCCGAGGTAGGCCGGGATGCGGAGCGAATCCTCCTTCGAAATGGCGACCATCGTCGGGCTCGCGCTCGCAAGCTCGGCCATCATGCCGCCCGTCATCGTAAAGCTGTTATACAGAACCGTTTGGTTGCCGATCGCCAGAATCACGAACGGCGACGTGACCTTCACATCGTCGACCAAAATCGTGGGGCCCGCACAGCGCACGCTACTCGTCGCGACCAACCGCTGGCCGTTGACCGAGATCGCCTCGGCTCCCGCCGAAAACAGTTCATTCGTCACTCGGAGCACATCGATATCGTGAATCAGATCCGCATCCTGCGGCATCGGTCCCGCCTTCGTATTGTCTCTCAACGTGACTTTGACGCCCGGACCTTCCAATTCGGTCAGGCCCGCCATCACTTTCGCGTCCTGCAATTGGTCGTTTAAGGCTTTGGACCCCTTGCTGTTATCCGAGATCGCCTTTTCCAAGGTCGTCTCCTTCTTGCGAAGCGTATCGACTTCTGATTGGAGTTGTTGGTACTTGACCAGATCGATGACATTTTCAGCGACTCTCGATCTCTGATCACCTGTAAGGTACATGTAGCGTGAATTACGCGTCTCTTTCGTCAGCCACGCCCCAACAAGCATAAATCCAAGAATCCCCGACAGAGCGCTGACGGGAAGAACCCATTTGTCGTTGCTGCTGATTTTTGTAAAGGGATTAACCATTTTCTTTCTTTCTCGAAACAACCTGCGGGTTCTCGGGAACCATCAGGTTGAGGGAACTATTGACCTCAAATAAGTCAGGTTTAGTTTGCAGAATCTGCTTCAATTTTTCGATCTTTTCCGGCAGTTGCTCGCTGGTGCCAAGATCAACGGTTCCGTTATTCATATTTAAGCACAAGCCACCAGTCTCTTGGACCTCGATTTCAATCGGATTTTCTTTGTCCTCGATGTCTGCCAACTGTTGGTGAACCAAATCCGCCAAGCGAGCGACGCTCTTATAGTTTATGACGCCGGAAAGCGCCACCACCGACACACGTATCTTAGGTTCCAATCGAATTTGAGGAAAGGTGCCCTTTTCTTCCGGATCGGTGAAGACCACCCCCGTACTATCCAGATACGTACTCTTCGAACCCACGATCGCCGCCACGGGTTCCCGGTATTCCAGCATCAGCCTCGCAACCCCAAAGATGTTCCGCCGGAAATCCGCGCTCTTGACGCGCGACTCGTTCATGAAGAAGTTCTCGACGAAACGCGGATCGACTTTCAGAGCCGGTTGGCCCTTGATCGCTTCCGTAATGCGGGCCAAGCGTTGCCGCTCCGACTGCCGCACCCCATCGAGATTGAGAGACCGAATCGCCGTAATTTTTGAGTTAAAGCAAGCGAGAAAGACGTTTACGCCGAGCGCGACGAGCAAAACCGGACCCCAGTTGATCCGTCGTCGGGCGCGTGGTCGAGCTCTGAGCCGAGGTTTGGGACTAGGTTGAACGGGCTTAGACTTTTTGTCCATCGCGCGCCAACGCATCCTCCACGATCTTGGTGCACAGGGCTTCGAACGAAATGCCCGCCGCCTGGGCCGAATTCGGCAAGAGCGAGGTCGTCGTCATCCCCGGCAGGGTGTTCACTTCCAGGACGAACAACTCGTCGTCCCGCACGATGATGTCGGTTCGGGTCGCCCCGGTGCATCCCAACGTGTGATGCGCCAGCAAGGCGATGCGCTGAGCTTCCTTCAAAATCGCATCCGACAGCCGCGCCGGAATGATCTCCTCCGTCGCGCCCACCGTGTACTTGTTCGCAAAGTCATAGCCGCCGTCCTTCGGGCTGATCTCCACCACCGGCAGAGCCTCGCCACACAGCACCGGCACCGAAATCTCGGTTCCCTGCACCCACTCTTCGATGAGGACGCCGCCCGGATACTGCAGCGCTTTCACCACGCCCTTTCGCAGTTCCTCTTCAGTGTGCGCAAAGGAGAGTCCAACCGTGCTTCCCTCTTTGTTGGGCTTCACTACCGCCGGAGCGGAAATCGTCACCGGCTCATCCGCAGAAAACACCAACTGACCTTGCGGAACCCGCACTCCCGCGGCGCTCAAAATCTGCTTGGTCCGGTCCTTATCCATCGCCAGCGCGCTAGAAAGAATGTTTGAACCCGTGTACGGAATGTGAAGGAGTTCGAACAGACCCTGAATCGCACCGTCCTCCGCGTGCGTGCCGTGTACTGCCAGGAACGCCACATCGGGCCGAATCGATCCCGTAAACTCCAGCAAAGCGCCTTTGCGAAGCAGAAGATTCGTCACATCGTACGTCTCGACCTCGAATCCCGCCTTCTCCAAAGCCTTCGCGATGCAGTTCCCACTGAGGATCGAGACCTCGCGCTCGCTACTATCGCCACCGTAGATCACCGCTACCGACTTCTTCGGTCGAATGTCCCGCTCGATCTCTCGAATCAGGTCCGGCGCAAATTCGTGGATGTTCCCGGCACCCATGCCGCACACCACGTCCCCGGTCTTAATTATGGCCCTCACCACTCTCGGCAACAGGTACCGAGACGGCACGTATCTCATTGGCTTCGTCAGCCGCTCAGCGATTCGAACACTGCTGACGCCAGGAATCGGCGCTTCCCGCGCCGGATAGATGTCGGTGATGAACACGAAGTCCGCCTCATCCAGCGACTTCGGAAAATCCTTCAAATGCTCTAGGGTCCGCGAGTAAAGGTGCGGCTGAAACGCCACCACGATCCTCCGCCCCGGAAACTTCTGCTTCAAAGCCTTGATCGACGCCGTGATCTCCGACGGGTGATGCGCATAGTCGTCCACCACCGTGATCGGACCATCCAGCAAAACCTGTAACCGCCGCTCCGCGCCGTTAAACCGCGCAATCCCCATCTCGACCATTCCGAGGTCGGCGATGGTCTCATCGTTGTTCAGCAGCGAGGCCGCCGCCAACGCCCCCGTCGCGTTCATGCGGTTATGATCGCCCGGCAAATTCAGACTCAGAGCCTTCCCTGCGTCCGTGTTTTTTGCGTCGATGCCCATCTCGAACTTGTTCGAAATCTGCTGGAGCCACGTATCGCTGAGGCCGTACGGCATACACCGCACATCCGTCAGTTCCGCCACTTCCGCCGCACCGCGGTCATCCGCGCAATACACCAGGCCCCCGCTCGGCGGAATCTTGCTCACGAACTTCACCATGCTATCGCGCAGGCTCTCGTAGCTTCCGTGGTAGTCCAAGTGGTCGGGTTCCAAATTCGTCAGCACGACGATGTACGGGTCGATATCGTTGTACGCCTCGTAAGCCTCACAGGCCTCGACGATCGCATACACTCCGTTGCCTTCCCGCACGGGCCCATTCCAGTCGATCACCGGCGCTCCGACAACCACCAGCGGGTCAACCCCGGCCGCGATCAATCCCGCGCCAAGCATTCCTGTCGTCGTCGTCTTGCCGTGTGTGCCGGTCACGGCAATCACCTTGTACGGGCGTAACAGCCAACCCAAAGCCTGAGACCGTCGCACGACGGGCAAGCCCAGCTTCCGAGCCTCTGCCACCTCAGGCGAATGCTCGATATCGACCGCATCGGTCACCACCAACGCCACCTTTTCGTCACGTTGGGCAAAAGCAAAAACCGGCAAACCCGAGTGGCCGATGGAAACGTCGTGCCCCTCTTCGATCAATCGCGCCGTCTCCTGGGAGGCCACCGCGTCCGTGCCCGCCACCGCATAGCCACGATGCGACAGCATCCGGGCTAGCGCGCTCATTCCCGCGCCGCCGATCCCCACCAAAAAGAACGCTCGACATGGAGCGAGCGACTCGGTCGGAGAAAACGATGATTCGATTTCGGTTCGCCTCCGCATGAAACCTATTGTGCCGCCTTCTTAACCGCAGACCAAATTCGATAAGTTGCGTCTGGTATATCCCATTCTGACAGAGCTTGGGCCGCCTTGTCCCGCCTTGTCTCGTCTTTCAACCACGCCGCGATCTCTTCCGCCAACGATTCCGGCGTACAGGTCCCTTGCTCCACGAGCGACGCCGCCCGCATTTCCGTAAACTCTTGCGCGTTCCGATGCTGGTGGTTGTCCGCCGAGGTTGGAAGCGGAATCAGGATCGACGGCAATCGCGCCATCGCAAACTCGCTCACCGTACTCCCGCTTCGCCCGATGGCCAGCGTCGAAGTCCGATACGCCTTCGCCATCTCCTCCGCCTCCAGATACGGCTTCAAATCGTACCGATCCTCTAGCCCCAGCGTCGAATTCTTAAACTCCTCGTACTGCGACCTCCCCGTCGAGTGAACGACTTGGATGTCCGGCAGCAGCCGCGTCGCCTTTGGCACTACTTCGTTCAGGAATTTCGCTCCGCCCGATCCACCGACCACCAGCACCAGGTTCTCGACCGGTTGCCGCCGAGCCACCGCCTCGCGCAGTTCGCGTCGAATCGGATGTCCGGTCCGCACCACGTTCCGGCCCAAAATCTCGCCCGTAGCCTCGAAGGTCGATGTCACGACCTTCGCGTAGTCAACAAACATCCGCAACGACCGACCCGGAATCGTGTCGCAAGCATGAATCGCCAACGGAACCCCAAGTGCCTTCGCTGCCCGCATCACCGGCGCGGAGCTGTAGCCGCCCGTCGAAAAAACAATGTCCGGTTTCATCGCCGCCATCGCCTTCTTGGCCTCCAGCGACGCCTTCAAAATCTGCGCCAACGCCTTTAGGCCCGCAAGCGACTTATAGCTGTAAACCGGAACCGAGTCGAAACCCTTGAATAGAAACCCACGCTTCCCGCATGCTTCGCCCTCCATCCCCCGATTCGAGCCGAAATACACAAGATCGGCCTCCTCCTGAGCGATGGACGCGACCTCAAGTGCCGGATAGACGTGTCCGCCGGTTCCGCCACCCGTGACGATGACCCTCAACGACAACCTCCTTGCTGGGTTCCGGCGCGCTCGAAAGCCGGTCGCACAGTCCAATGGCGATCCAAAGCGCCACCAAACTCGATCCGCCCGCCGAGATGAACGGGAACGGAATGCCGATCGCCGGCAACGTCGCATTCGCCATCATCAGGTTGGTACAAGCCTGAATGCCGAGCCACCACGCCGTCCCCGTGAGGAACAGCGCCCTAAATCGGTCCTTTTGCTGCTTCGCGTTCTGCAACAGCTTGAAGCAGATTCCGCCGATCAGCGCCAGGCAGACCGCCGGACCCCAAAAGCCGCATTCCTCGCCGACCGTCGCCATGATGAAGTCGCTCGTCGTCGCCGGAAGCATGTACTTCGCGCGTCCGCTTCCAAAGCCGACGCCCACCAGCTTGCCGCTGACCATCGCCAGCTCGCTCTGCGTCGTTTGGTACGTCTCGTCGTTGATGTATTCGCGCTCCCACCGATGCGGGTGAACGGTAAATCGCTCAAGCCGATAAGGTTCTTTCCATACAAACCCGACCAATCCCAAAATCAGAATCAGACCGATCGTCGTGACCGATTTCCAAGTCACCGGAGCCGAGAAGAACATCGCGATCGACGTCGCCAAAATCACGCTCGCCGTGCCAAGGTCCTTTTCGTGTTCGACCAACGCCACCGCCAGCAGAATCACGAACGCGGGCCACAGGCGCTCCAGCTTCGGAACCAAAACTTGGTTCACCCAGCCTCGTTCCCGCTTGCGCTTCTCCCACGTCGCCTGCCACGCCTTCTTGCGCGCCAGCGCATACGACAGGTACAAAATCGCGCCGACCTTCATAAATTCCGCCGGCTGGAGGTTGATCGTGTCCGTTCCGAGCCATCGCTTCGCGCCGTTCTTCGACACACCAACGACCTCGACAAGGATCAAACCCAAAAAGGCCACGCCCATCCAAACCAAAGCTCGTTTCGATAGCTTTTGCGGGTTAGCACGACGGACCAGGAAGAACGCACCGACGCCCACGCCAAGCATGATCGCTTGCATCAAGAAGGGTCGCGGCAAAAGCCCTTGGCCAATGCGCATACTCTGCACATAGCCCGAGTCCAGAATGAACACGAGCCCCAAAATGCTCGATGCCAGGGCTAGCCAAAACAGACTGGTGTCTGCCGACTTCGTTTGAATCCGTTCGCTTCTCATGCCGTCCAATCCATGACGTATGTACGAAAGACGTCGCCACGGTGTCGGAAGTCTCGGAATTGGTCCATGCTCGCGCATCCTGGTGCGAGCATGACGATTTCACCATCCTTGGCTTCATTCGTTGCGGCGTCAAACGCCTCTTTCATGGTACACCAAACGGGGTAATTCCCACCCAGTTCGCGGTTAATTTGTTCGGCATCCCGACCAAATAGGTACACCCCGCCGGGACGTTCGGCGAAGAACTCACGCAGGTTCGCAAAGCTCAAATCCTTGTTCACTCCGCCCGCCAGCACGCGCACCGGAACGTCGATCGACTCCAGCGAAGCCCGAACCGCCGCCGGATTGGTGCACATCGAATTGTTGATGAACCGAATCCCACCCTTTTCCGCCACGAATTCCATTCGGTTCGCAAGCCCCGGAAACTCCTTCAGCGCCCGAATAGCAAGTTCCATCTCCGCGTCGTCCAAGAACGGCCTCGCCAGCGTCAGGGCAATTGAGATATTGACCAGATTGTGCCTGCCCAAAATGCGAAACTCCGAAGCTGGAATCTCGCCCGATCCTGCGATAAACGCCCCGTAGGGCACCGAATCCCGACACTCGTCCGGCAAAATCCGCTTCCGCCTTGCCAGTGACTCGAACGACTGGTTGTCGTCCGTGGTCACCGCGACATCGCTCGGCATCTGGTTACGAAAAATCTTGTACTTCGTCTCGACGTACTGCTCGAACGAGTCGTACCGGTCCAAGTGGTCGGGCGAAAGCGACACAATCGCGGCCGCTCGGGGGCGAAACGTCGGAATCCACTCAAGCTGAAACGAAGAGACCTCCGCCACCAAAATCTGATCCTCGGTCGAGTGGAGCGCCGCGCTCGTCAACGGCTGTTCGTCCAGCCCCGACCCGAAGATATTGCCGCATAGAATCGCGTCCTTCCCTGCCGCCCGCAACGCCACGACCGTCATCGCCGTCGTCGTGCTCTTGCCATTCGTTCCCGTGATCGCGATGACCGGCGCTTTCGAGATTCGGTAGGCAAACTCGACCTCGCTGATCACTTCGGTTCCGCTTTGCGAAAGTGACTGCAGAGCCGCATGCCGATGGTCGATCGCCGGGTTCACCACCACATAGTCAGTGTCAAGATTGAGGGGAAACGGCTCGCCCAACACCAACCTCGCCCCCGTCTTCTCGGCCAATTCGATCAGCTCGGGCTTCGCAATCCGCTCTCTCGGAGTCTCGTCGTAAACTACCGCCTCTTTGCCCAGAGCCTGCAACGCCTCGGCCACCGCCAACCCGCTCCGCCCCAAGCCAAAAATCGCGACGCTCACGTGCTCACAAACTCCAAGACATTTCCACTTCTTTGGGAGTGCTTCCCGATCCTCGGGACGCTTCGAACCAGTCCTTGGACCCCGCCGAGCAAAGCGAGGGCAATGAACGAAGTGAATCGGGGCAAAGCCTGCTTTGCGGAAATGGCCACAAAATCCGCAAGTCCTCCTCTTCGTGGGAAGTGGCCAAAGTCACCTATGAACCCCTCCTCCATCACTTGTCCTACCAACTGACACGTAGGGTCACATCTGGTAGCCAGGGTGTCGAAGACCCCTGGATAGATCCGAATCTGCAACAGTCCAAGGAGTCCCGAATATCGGGACGACCCGGCGCTTAGCGCCGCTCCACCAATAGCTTCCAAAGCAAAACCCGCTTTGTCCGCTCCGCAAACGCTCATCGAAACCACGCGACCAACGTGATCGCCAACATCGAACAAACCAATTGGCAGATCGCAAAAACGAACACCACTCGCGTCTCCGGCCACCCCGCTTTCTCAAACGCGTGATGGATCGGCGTGTACGGAAAAATCTTCCGTTTAAACAACTTCACCGACCCGATCTGCAACGGCACCGGAACAAGCTCGGCCACCATCATTAACGACCAGATGCCCAACGCCACGTAAAACGTCATGCTGTGCTGAGTAGGCTGGAGCGTGTGGCCGAACTCCGCGAACTGCGGCAACCTCGGCGCCGCCAAAAACCAAAATCCGCCCAAAAACGCCCCAATCGGGAGCGACCCGACGTCGCCCATAAAGACCTTCGCCTTGGGCGCATTCCAGTACAGAAACGGCAGAATCGCCCCCAAGAACACAAAAATCGCCGTGTTCGAGTACCCCGCTTCCTGGCCGCTCACCGCGGTCATGCCGAACATCCCCACGAGCAAGCCCAGCAACAGCGTCCCAGCCAAACCGTCCAACCCATCGCTGAAGTTATACGCATTGGCAAAAAACAGAATCATGAACGTCCCGTATGCTAACGGCAACGGCGACGTGTAGCCCGCCATCGCCAGCGGAATGATTGCAAACACCAATTGCATCACGATCTTCTGCTTCCAACCCAAGCCACGCTTCCCCGCCATCATCCGCGGAACCACAAAATCGTCCACAAACCCGATCAGAGCGAATAGCAAGATCAGCAGGTACATCGGCCAAACCGACGTCGACATATGTGCAAACGGCAACGCCCCCAACACGCCAGCCAAAATGATCAAGCCACCCATCGTCGGCGTTCCCTGCTTGACTTGGTGCGTGTCCGGCGCATGCTGAGACACCGTCTGGCGCGACTTCATCGCGACCAACAACTTCATGATCGGAAACGACGTCACCGCGCTGATCCCAAATGCTGTCCAAAACGACGTCAGGCAGTCGGTCGAGAGTTCTAAAATCAAAATGCCTTCTCCATTTCCAGCGCCCGACTTCCCTTCACCAAAATCGTGTCGCCCGGCCCAGCCCAACTCAACTTCGACTTCAACTCATCCAGCGATGAAAGCCGCTCGAACCGCCCCGAATCCCCTCCACGCTTCAAATACTCCTGCTCGATGAACTCCGTCTCGTCCCCGAAAACGAAGATCTGATCCACCTTCGACTTCGACAATCGTCGCCCAATCGAACGGTGGCCCTCTTCGCTCTCCAATCCCAATTCGCGCATCGTGCCTAAAACCGCCACCCGCTTACCCTCGCTCGGAACCTCTTCCAAGGCCTGGAGCGCTGCCAAGACCGCTGGCGGGTTCGAGTTGTAGTTGTCCATCACCAAAGTCGCCCCCTGAAAGTCGCGAATCTCCATGCGCAACGGCGGCAAGGTCGCCGTCTCAATGCCGCGGCACGCCGCCTCGATCTCCGCCCCAGCTTCCACCGCCGCCAGCAACGCCGCCGCGACGTTCGTTGCCAAATGCCGACCTACCGTCGGCATCGTCAGCGACCATTTTTTGCCGTCGAGCACGCCCTCAACCTTTGCCGAAGTCCAGTTCAAAGCTTCATACGAAGTCACCTGGCAGTCCGCGTTTCCGCCAAACCCAAAGGTCCGAATCCGACGGTTGCCTGCCACCGCGATCAAATTGCCCAAATATTCGTCTTCGGAGAAAAGAATCGCCACGCCGTCCGGCGAGAGCGCTGCCAGCATCTCTGCTTTCGCCGTCGCAATCCCCTCTCGCGATCCCACCAACTCCACGTGCGAGTAGCCCACGTTCGTAACCACGCCGATCGTCGGCCGATTGAACGAGGCCAAATGCGCGATCTGACCAAACCCGCGCATCCCCATCTCCGTCACCACGACCTTCGTCTCCGGTGTCAGTTCCGGCCACAACAGCGGACCTGTAAACTCGGAGTTGCGATTCCCATGCGTTTTCAACACCGGCCCCAAACAAGCGCAAGCCGATGCGGCGAACTCCTTGGTCGTCGTCTTTCCCGCGCTCCCCGTAATCCCGATCACGGGACCGTGGAACTCGGCTCGAAACGAGCGCGCCATCTTCGCCAGCGCTTCCACCACGTTCGGCACCAGGATATATCGTCCGTGGATCGGTCGCTCGCACAGCACCGCCACCGCTCCCGCCGCCAGCGCCGATGGCACGAAATCGTGGCCGTCCACCCGCTCGCCCTTGATCGCGATGAAAAGGTTCCGCGGCTTGATCTCACGGTTGTCGGTGGCAAACCCGGTTAGCGTCATGTCGTCGCCCACCAGTTGCCCGCCGCATCGCCGCGCAATGTCGGCGAGGCTATGGTTCACTTAGCGCCTCCCGAGCCGTCTCGCGGTCGTCCAAATGAATCTTCTCCCTGCCAATGATTTGGTAATCCTCATGTCCCTTACCGGCGATCACAACGGTGTCTCCCGCCGTCGCCCGATGTATTGCAAAATGAATCGCCTCTTTGCGGTCCTCTATACGGACGGATTCCTTGCCGGATGGGATTCCCGCCGCAACTTCTTCCAAGATCATTTTCGGATCCTCTGTCCTCGGGTTGTCGCTCGTCACCACTGTCAGGTCGGACCGCTCGGCCGCCGCCCGCGCCATGATCGGACGCTTGGTCGCGTCTCGGTCGCCTCCACAACCAAACACCGTGATGATCCGATTTCGCGTCAACGGTCTTGCCGCATCCAAAAGCTTCTCCAATGCGTCTGGTGTATGAGCATAATCGACGATCACTCCGATGCCTCGGGTGTTCACAATCGACTCGAATCGCCCCGGCACCGGCGTCGCCGACGGGATCGCTCCGACCACCTGGTCCAAGGAGAATCCCAGCCCCAATAACGCCGAGGATGCCGACAAGAGGTTGGAGACGTTGTAGCCTCCGGCGAGGCGCGAGACAGCGGTTCGGGCTGCTCCTCCAAAGGTTAATTCGAGTTCGATTCCCGTTAACGAGACTTCGATTGGGTTTCCGCGCAATTCGGCTTCGCTTCCTGCCTCAAGACTCGATCTCAAAGCGCGGCCCGAGAACTCCGACGCCCATCGCGCCCCGACCGGGTCATCAACGTTAAAGCATCCAACTGGCGGCTCAAAATCGGAGAAAAGACGCCACTTGGCTCGCTCGTAAGACGAAAGGTTTCCGTGAAAATCCAGATGGTCTTGGGTCAAGTTGGTAAAGACCGCGACATCGAATTCCAACCCCTCCACTCGCTTCTGCGCCAGCGCGTGCGACGACACTTCGATGGCCATCGCCTCCACCCCTGCGTCTCGCGCGTCTGCCATATAGTTATAGAGATCGACCACGAACGGAGTGGTGTTCGGCAGTTCCATCGTCAGGCCCGGATATTGCAATCCCAGCGTTCCCAGATACCCCGAACGAAGCCCGAGCGCCGTCAGCATATCTCGCAAGATCCAAGCCGTCGTCGTCTTCCCGTTGGTGCCGGTCACCCCGACCAGCTTCATCGCCCCCGAAGGGTTCCCATAAAGCGTCTTGCATAGCCGCCACAAGTTATTCTCGTAGTCGTCCAAGAACAGACCCGCTGCCCCCCGACACTCGATCAGGGCATCCGATTTGTGAACGACGGCGCCCACCGCGCCCGCCTTCAGAGCCCCCGCGATGAACCTATGGGCATCCGTATTCGAAGAGGGCATCGCGACGAAAAGGTCGCCAGGCTGAATCTTGCGGGAATCCATCACCAGCCGCCGAACTTCCGCGTCTCCGTGGACGACGTAGTTCGTGATTCCCGATAAGGAGCAAAGCTCGCTAAGCCTCATGGAGTCTTAGCTGTAGTTTGACTGATTTCCTCGGTCGCAGGAATCCTCAAATTCTTGATGACCGACTGCGCCACGTCCTTGAACACCGGTCCCGCCACTTCGGCGCCGTAGTATTTCGCGCCCTTCGGGTTATTGACCATGACCAAGACGACCGCTTCTGGGTTCTTTGCCGGAATCATGCCCACAAAGTTCGAAACGTGCCCGACCGTCTTACCGCCCTTCATCTTCTGCGCCGTGCCCGTCTTGCCGCCTAGGTCGTAGCCCGAAATCTGCAGCGCCTTACCGGTGCCCATCTTCATGACCGCCGACATGCACTGAAGCAGATAGTCGCAAGAATCTTTCGAAAGCACGCGCTTCGGCTCAAACTGCTCCTTCGGCTCCACACCATCGATCGACTTCACCAGCTTTAGCGGAATCTTGTAGCCGCCGTTTGCAATCGTGCAGAAGGCCCGCGCCAGCGTGATCGGCGTCACATTCATCGACTGCCCGAAGCCCCAAGTGGCCGTCTGCAAGCGCACTGCCCACTTATCCGGGTTGATTTGGTTGTTCACCTCGCCCGAAAGTTGCAAG
Source organism: Armatimonadota bacterium (assembly GCA_016125185.1). NCBI lineage: Bacteria > Bacillati > Armatimonadota > Armatimonadota bacterium. Next base: position 1,546,101 of record WGMG01000006.1, read on the forward strand.
CTCGTCTTCTCGCACAGCCCCATGTCCTTCATGTACTGGTAGAAGTTCTTTTGGCCGATCTTCAGCGCCCATTGCGCCGCCGCGATGTTACAGCTTTCCGCGATCGCCTTCACCGGGTCCACATTGCCATGCGCGCCGTGCGTTTGGTCGCAGTGAATCGTCGATTTTGAGTTGATCGAATACGCGCCCGCACAGAAGAAGTGGTCGTTCGCATGCACCAGTCCGTCGTTGTACGCCTTAGCCAGAGTCAAAATCTTAAATGTCGAACCAGGCTCCAAAACTTCCTTGTAGGCCGGATTCTTGCCGTCCCACTTAGAGCTCACGTCCTGGTTCGGGTCGGGGCATGGCCAGCTCGCCATCGCCAAAATCTCGCCCGAGGTCGGCGAAACCACGATCGCCACTCCGTCGTCGGCCTTGTCTTCCTCGACCGCCTTCCGAATTGCGACCGCCGCCGCAGTCTGAATGTTCGGGTCGATCGTCGTCACGATCTTCGATCCGTCCTTGCGAATCTTGTCCGGCTCATAAGAGCGAAGCGGCAGAAAGTCGCCGTTGTTGTCCTGCAGGCCGCGCTGACGCCCGTCCTCGCCTTGCAAAAACTCGTTCAAGCTCGATTCCAAGCCAACTCGAATCGCTTTCTTGTCGTCGCCTGGCACCATGCGCTGAAATCCGACCAGCGCACTGGCGTATTGCCCCAGCGGATACGTGCGATCCTGCGCCGAATCCACCGAAACGCCGTCCGCAGACCAATCCTTCTTGATCGCCAAGACTCGCTTCTTTTGGTCCGGCGTCAGTTCATCCGGCCAGGTGCGTGTTCCCTTGTCGCGATCTTCGAACTCGTGCGCAGGAATGCCCGTGGCTTCCGACATTGCAATGCCGAAAGCCGGCACCCTCGGAATCTTGGCAAAATTGATCGTCAGCACCCATGCGTTCGCGTCGGTGGCCAAGGGTAAGAGGTCTCGACAGTAAATCGAACCACGCTTGGCGTGGTCGATCTTCTCCACAAAATACTTGTTCACCTTGTCGGCCAATTCCGTCGTGTGCTCCGCTTCCAATCCCTGGAGTTTGAGCTGGGACAGGCCCGCCAAAGTGAACAATCCGGCCATCCCAAGGACCGCCGGATTGATCGAATAGAGTTTTTTTGCGCGTCGAGACATCCGTTTCTCCTGCAAACTTAATTTTGCGCTAAAAGGGTCTCTTGCTGGGTCACGATCGGCCCGTATTTTCGAACAAAGCCGCGCTGGTCGGCCCATTCGGCAATGGACTCCTGCGACTTGTCCGAGGTCAGCGCCGTCTTCATCTGTCGATCTTCTTCCCGAGCCATCGCGAGAGGCTTCGTCATCGACTTGATCTGCGCCCGCTGGCCCTCGGCCAGAATGTGCGCGGTCAGCGAGAAAGCGAAGTTCCCGAGAATAAAGACCACGAGGAAGACCACAGAGGCCTGAACCGTCATGGGTAGAACCTGAGATTTGGCGCGCGATGAGACGCGGATACCCTCTCGGTATCGACCCTTACTACGAATTGCTACTGATGCGTTCATGATGACTATCCTTGTCGTTGGGTTTTGTAATGAACCGGAGCTTGGCCGAGCGGCTGCGCGAGTTGCGCCTGACTTCAGCTTCGGTCGGCACCAGCGGCTTCTTGCCGCCGGGCGTAAATCCTTCTTCCGCGAGCTTCGCGAAAACGTTCTTGACGATTCGATCCTCGCCGCTGTGGTAACTCAGCACCGCGAGACAGCCACCTGGCTGCAGGCATCGCGCGGCATCGTCCAGAGCCTCCGCCAGCCCGTCCAGTTCGGCGTTCGTCATGACCCGGATCGCCTGAAATGTGCGGGTCGCCGGGTGAATCCTCTTATCGCGCGCCTTGACCGGAATTGCCGCCAGCACGCACTCCACCAAATCGTCGGTGAAGCGCAACGGCTGATCCTTCCGCCGCTCGACGATCTTCTTCGCAATCGCTCGGGCCCATCGCTCGTCCCCGTATTCGATCAGCGCATCTTCGATCGCCTGCGGCGAAAGCCGATTCAACAAAGCCGCTGCGGGCTCGCCCCGACTGCGATCCATTCGCATATCGAGCGGTCCGTTTTGCCGAAAAGTGATGCCCCGGGTCGGATCTTCGATCTGCGCCGAATTCAACCCCAAATCGAGCAAAATCCCATTTGGCTTGATCGAATACTCCTGCAGAGCCAGCTTCATCTCCCTGAAGTCAGAGTGGATGAAGTGAACCGTCACGCCCGACGGACTGCCGATTCGCTCTCGCGCGACCGCCAGCATCGACTCATCCCAGTCCAGACCAACCAGCGTTCCACCTGGTCGAATGGCGTCGATAAAGTGAAGCGAGTGGCCACCGAGCCCGAGCGTTCCATCCACCACGCAATCCCCCGCTTTTAGCGAGAGCGCGCGCAGGACCTCTTGGACCATGACCGGCTCATGAGGAAAAGTTCGTGGTTCCATCATGATCGCGCCCATCACTCCGGCGAGAGCAACCGCTCAAGCCTCCTGAGTTCTTCTTCCTCTTCGAAAGCCTTCTTGCGGAGAGTGTCCAGGTCTTGTCGTTGCGAAGCCATGAAGCCCACCGGACTCTCGATGAAATTGCTGTACGCCGAACCCGACATGAGCGTGAAGTCTCGCCCGCTGGCGATCACCACGCATTCGTCTTTAATGTCGATACCCATCAGCTTTCGCAAATCGGCAGGAATGTTCAGGCGATTCGCATTGTCGATCTCGGCAAATCGAACGTGGGAGTAGACCGCGCTCAGGTAGTACTTCGCGCTGACGTTGTCTTTCGAGAACCGGCTTTCAACCTTGGCCCTGATCTCGTCGAACTCCTGCGCGGGATAAATCCTCATAACCTTCGATGCGTCGCAAACCAACTTCACGTCAGTGCCGAGCGCATCGCGGATTTCCTTTTGGAGCGTAATGCGGCCCTTTTCATCGACGCGGACCGGTTCGTGGCGAGTGACTTGCAATGTCAGGTCCGGCTCTTTTCTGATCTTTTCCGCCATTGTGGACCTGCCGCTGTCTACCTCTTAAGACTTTTGTGGGCAGGGGAGTCTGCATCCATGCATCCACCTGCCCGTAATTCTTGAGTTGGCACCCCAGCCTTCTCAATCCACCTCCATCCCAGAGTTGAATGAGATGATTATACGGGACTTTCTCCCACAGAACAACCCCAATTTCCCACAAAATTTCAATTTCTTACACGTTAAGAAAACTTCGACTATTTTGTCTAGTCATAAATGATACATTTATGTATATTTATGTCTACTATTATGGAATTAGCAATTTCTGTCAAATGCCCCACTCGTGCCAAAACGTGCCGAAATTTGAACCTGAGACGGTCAAACGTGGGAATTCTCCCCAAAATGTCATAGATTCCCACGACAAATGCAAAAGGACCGCCCGGCATATAGCCCAACGGTCCTTTGAAGCCGAATATCGACGACGAAAGTATCTACAGCAGGTGCCGCCTTTCGCGCAGGGACTGTTTGATCAAAACTCCCGTCGAGAAGGTGCCGGCTGCGAATACTGATATGGTTGCGAGGAGGGTCCAAATCATAGCTATTCAGCTCCACACACCTAATTCCATGAGGCTTCGAGCAAAACCCTGGTACCAACCCCAGACTTCGAAACCCATCATAATAGAGGTATGGAATCGCGCTTGCTAGACGTTCTTTCGGAACGCGTCCTCATCTACGACGGAGCCACCGGAACTCAGTTCCAGGCCGCTGGTCTAAGCGCCGACGACTTCGTCCTGGACCCCAGCAAGTTCGATGGACAGCTTAAGGCAACCGCCCAACGCCTGAACGGCCTTTCCCTCGATGGCTGCAACGAACTCCTTGTCGCGACCCGACCCGACATCGTCGAAGCCGTCCACTCCGCCTACTTCGAAGCCGGCTCCGACCTCGCCGAAACCAACACTTTCGGCACCACCTCAGTCGTCCTCGGCGAATATGATGTTCCCGAACTCGTCTACGACCTCTCCGTCCTCGGCGCGCAGATCGCTCGCCGCGCCGCCGATAAGTACTCGACTCCCGACAAGCCTCGTTTTGTCGTCGGTGGTCTCGGTCCTGGAACCAAGCTCGTCAGCCTCGGCCAAGTTACGTGGGACGATCTCGAGAAGACTTACTGCGAAGCCTACACTGGCCTCATCGTTGGTGGCTCCGACGCCCTTCTTGTCGAGACCACGCAAGACCTCCTCATGGTTAAGTCCGCCATCGTCGCCGCCAACCGCGCCATGGCCGAGACCGGCAAACGACTTCCCCTCTTCGTCCAGGTCACGATGGAGCAAACCGGAACCATGCTCCTCGGTTCCGAAATCGGTGCTGCCCTCAATATGGTCGAATCCTTCCCCAGCGTGACCGCCTTCGGTATGAACTGCGCAACCGGCCCGGTCGAGATGGCCCAGCACGTTCGTTTTTTGGGGCAAAACTCCACCCGCCCCATCGCCGTCCAACCCAACGCCGGCCTCCCCATCATGGAGAAAGGCCAAGCCGTCTACAAACTCACTCCCGAAGAGTTGGTCCACCACCATACGAATTTCATCGAGCAGCATGGCGTCGCGATGGTCGGCGGCTGCTGCGGCACCACGCCCGCCCATATCAAGGCGGTTTCGGAAGCCCTGAGCGGACACAAACACACCGCTCCGGCTCACTGGATCAAAAAGCGCATCTTATATAGTGGATTCAATTTCGAGAACGATTCGCCCGAAAAGATGGAGGGGAAGGCGCTCGTCGGTTGCTCCAGCCTTTACCAATTCCAGCCGTACAAGCAGGACAACTCCATCCTGATCGTGGGCGAAAAGACCAACGCCAACGGTAGCAAAGCCTTCCGCGAAATGCTCGCCGCCGAGAACTGGGAAGGTCTCACCGAACTCGCCCGCGACCTCGAAGCCGAAGGCTCCCACGTCCTCGACGTCTGCACGGCCTACGTCGGACGTAACGAGGCTCGCGACATGGAGATTTTGCTCGGCTATTACAACCGCCACATTACGGTCCCGATCATGGTCGACTCGACCGAGGTCCCGGTCATCGAAGCCGCCCTCAAAAAGCTGGGCGGAAAGCCGATCGTCAACTCTATCAACTTTGAAGACGGCGAAGAGCGAACCCAGAAAGTCTTGGCCCTTTGCCGCAAGTACGGCGCTGGAATTGTGGCCCTCACCATCGACGAAGACGGCATGGCCAAGTCTGCCGAAAAGAAGCTGGAGATCGCCCGTCGACTCATTGACCGAACCCGCGCGGTCGGAGTCGCCGACCAGGACGTCTTCATCGACTGCCTCACCTTCACCCTGGGTAGCGGCGACGAAGAGTTCCGCGCGAGCGCCATCGCGACGATCGACGCCATCGCGGGCCTGAAGCAAGAGTTCCCGCTGGTCAATACCATCCTTGGCGTCAGTAACGTGAGCTTTGGCCTCCGACCCGCCGCACGGCAGATTTTGAACAGCGTTTTCCTTCACTTTGCTGAAGAAGCTGGCCTCACGTCGGCCATCGTTCACTTCAGCAAGATCGTGCCGGAAAGCAAAATCGACCCCGAAGTCTGGAAGATCACGAGCGATCTGGTGTACGACCGACGCGAGTTCGCAACTGTATAGCCAACGCCCCAATCTTCCCCCGAATTCATTCGAAATTAACGAACCCCGTGTATCCTAACAAGACACATGTTCGCTGCGCTCACTTTCGCCATGACCCTCCTGCCGATGATGGCCCCAATCGACGACCTGAAGATCGAAGACGTCAAGCCGGGTGACGGCGTGGCGGTGAAGCAGTTCGACGTCATCGAGGTCCAGTACGTCGGGACCCTCACCGACGGAAAAGAATTCGACTCGTCGACCAAACACGACAAGGCTTTTCGATTCCAAGTCGGCATCGGTCAAGTCATCAAGGGTTGGGACCAAGGTGTCATCGGTATGAAAGCTGGTGGCGAACGAAACCTCACCGTTCCGCCGGAACTCGCCTACGGCGACCAAGCTGTCGGTGACGTCATTCCGGCTAAGTCGACGCTGAAGTTCAATGTCAAAATCGTTCGCATCGTCCCGTCCGCCAAGGTCGAAGTGGAAACTCCTGGTACCGGTGATCCGATCAAACTCGGTGACATCCTCGACTGCAAAATCAGCATTAAGCTTCCCGACGGTAAGGAGTTGGCCGACCCTACGAAGGTCACTCCGGTTCAACTCAGTCCTCGCGTGATCCCTGGCTTCAACCAGGCGCTCGCCGGCATCAAGGTCGGGGAGAAGCGCAAGGTCACGGTCGGATACGAACTCGCCTTCGGAGAGAAGGGGATTCCCGCGGTCGATCAAGGCGATCAGAAAGCCGGGTCCGTCGTTCCTCCTAAGGCCGATCTGACGTTCGAAATCGAAGCCATCAAGTTCCACTCATAAGAATTTTCTAAAAAATTCTTCCCACATCCGAAAAAGCTGTGATATAGTTACTGAACCGGTTCAGCAAGGATCAATGATGACCTTAAAACAACTATTCACAGGACTAGCCATCACCTCAGCATTCGCTTTACTCTTAGGCGGGTGCAGTGCCGGTCCACAGCCAGTGGACACGGATGTCGTTCAGAAAAACGCTGATGCGAATACTCGCGTTAAGTCGATTTATGATGCTGCTGGCGGAGACTTCGACAAGGTTCCAGACGGAGACAAGAAGTTTCTTATCGACCGTTACAAGAACGAAGAAGGTGCCCGAAAGGCCTTCGATCTGATAAAGAATCCCCCCGGCGGTCTGCCCGGGGCACCTTCTCCGAACCAATAGGACACCTGCCATGCAGCGCAAGCGATTCACGATCGGAGACGTAGCCCGTCTTGCCGGAGTAGGCAAGGTGACGGTCAGTTATGTTCTAAACGGTCGTGGCGAAGAGAACCGAATCAGCAAAGAGACGCAGGAGCGGATCTTTGCCGCCGCCCGTGAGCTCGAATATCGCCCTAGCGCCGTTGCCCGAAGCCTGGTTAGCAAGCGCGCAAACGCCATTTCCATCGTCTTCCAGTATGCCAACTACTTCCGCGCCGGCTCGTCGTTTGTCAACGAGCTGATGCGAGGCGTCTGCGAAGAATGCGTCGACGCCGATATCAATCTAATTCTTCACACCCGCAGTTTCGACTCGGTTGCCGAAGAAGCCGACGCGCTCATGGACGGGCGAACGGACGGCGCACTGATCCTGCGTGACTTCGATGACCCGCTCCTAGAAGTTCTGCACCAACGCCAGTTCCCTATCGTCACGTTTTTCTCGCACCCAAACGAGCCATCCATCCCCTTTGTCGATGCCGACAACGTCGAGGGAGGCATCACCGCCACGCAGCACATGATCGAACTTGGCCACCGGCACATCGGCATGGTTACCGGCTCGCCCGGTTCGGTTGCTTCCAATGACCGATGTTCGGGATACCAGCAGGCACTTCGCCAGTTCGAGGTCGAAGTGAATCCTTCGATGATTATTTCGTCTCACGCACCGGGTGATTTCGAAGAGAACTTCGCCACCTGGTTCAAGACCAACAATCCGACCGCCCTCGTGTGCTGGTCAGACGACATCGCCTTCGCCTGCATCAAGATTCTCACCAAGCTCGGGGCATCGGTCCCAGACGACGTCTCCGTTATTGGATTCGATAGCTCCGAAGAGTGCAACCGTACCACCCCGCCACTCACCAGTATGCGGCAGCCCATCTTCGATATCGCCCGATCCGCCGCCCGCACGCTCATCGCCGCCACCCGGCTCGAACCTGCGGACGTCAACACCACTTTCCCGCTCACGCTCGACGTGAGGGGCTCGACCAAGCAACACCAACACAATTCATCTTCAATGAAGAGGACATCATGAAGAAATCATCAAAAGCATTTACGCTCATTGAACTACTCGTAGTCATCGCCATTATCGCGATTCTGGCGGCCATCTTGTTCCCGGTCTTCGCCCAAGCGAAAGCCGCGGCCAAGCAGTCCGTCGCTCTCTCCAACATGAAGCAGCTCGGAACCAGCCTGCAAATCTACCTCGCCGACAACGACGATATTCAGGTTCCGCGCTCCACCAGCGTTGCCACCACTCCGCTCCGAACCGAGCGAAACTGGAAGATGCTGACGGCACCGTACGTCAAGAGCCGCGACATCTTTCGCGACCCGATGAACCCGGCTGCGCGATACTATGACAACCAGTCTGACCCAGCTTACGCCGCTCTGTATGGCTACGCTGTGTTCCCGGAGAACGAGCGATACGTTCGCGGCTATGCGCTGACGAACCTGTTCTATCTCACCGGCAAGTGGGATGACTTCGGTCTCTCTCCAACATCGCTTTCCGAACCAGCCAAAATCATGGCTCTCGTCGAACAGAAGCGACCTTGGCCAGATGCCGGCGCTTACCTGAACTGGACCAAGAACGAAGACGAAACACCGGCCTATCCGGGCGGACTCGGACTCGGTTGGACCTGGGGCGGCTTCAAGCGAGACGATAAAGCCATGATCGTCACGTTCCACGACTCACACTCGAAGATCACGACGCCGAGCCAGATTTGCGGTAAGAGCAACGAGATCAACATGTGGGGCTACCAGCGAGATCAGCTTCCCGTCTCGGGCGCTTACATCTCCGGTGCGACCCTTGAGTGGCTCGACACCTACTGCACAACTCGCCCGGCTGGCTTCTAAGGCTCGCCGAATACGACGATAAGAGTTCATTCGGGAGTGGCGACACTCCCGAACTTTTTTCGATGCACCCATGATCACTTCGCTCGTGGCCTTTTCGGCCCTCACCACTTCGGCTCCCGACCTCAGCGGATGGAAGCTTCTCGATGACTGCTCGCACCGTGCATTCAACTATTTCGTTGAGCGATCTGACGCGGCAACCGGCTTCACCAAAGATCGATCCGCGAACTTTACACCGGAGGACAATCCCGAGCATGTCGTTGCGAGCGTGGCCGCCGTCGGCTTTGCTTTATCGGCCTACGCAGTAGGCGACCATCGCGGCTGGATGACGCACAAGGAAGCTATCGCCAAGTCCCGAAATACGATTCGGCACATGATCGACCTCGCCCCAAAGTCTCACGGCTGGTACTACCACTGGCTGAACTGGAAAACGGGCAAGATCGAGTGGAACAGCGAAGTATCGACCATCGATTCATCCATCTTCTTCTGCGGCCTCATCCTCAACGAGCGCGCGCTCAAGGACCCAGAAATCTCGAAGATGACTTCAAAGATTCTGAAGGGGATCGACTGGGACTACATGCTCCACAACGGAGGAAACAAACCCGAGAAGAACATGTTTACCATGGGCTATCAGAATGGACATTTCCTAGATTCCGACTGGGGCGAGTATTCCGAAAATGCGATGATCTACCTGCTGGCCATCGGTCTCGATCCTTCCCTGCCCGCCGACCTTTGGAAAGCATTTGAACGCAAAAAATACGAAGCCTACGGCAAAACCGTGCTGTCTGGCGGACCGCTTTTCATGCACCAGATGTCGCATATCTTCTTCGACTTTAAGGGCAAACGCGACGGCCTCGGCATCGACTACTGGGCCAACTCTCGCCTCATGACCTTGCTTCAACGCCGGTATGCCACTGAGAATCCCAAGGGCTACAAGGGCTACTCCAAGGATATCTGGGGCTTCAGCGCTTGCGATATCCCTGACGGATATGGAGCCCAAGGATTCCCTGGCGGCTATTTAGGCGACAACTTCGACAACGGCACTCTCGCCGCTCCGGCGGCGCTCGCGTCGATGATGTTCACGCCCAAGGAGTCGATGGCTGCCGCCGACGCCTTCTACCGGGAATATCGCGATGCCTACGGCCGGTACGGCTTCAGCAGTGGCATCAATCCGACCAAGAATTGGCATTCGGCCGACATGATCGGAATCGATCAGGGGCAAATGATGCTTGGCATCGAAAACGCCCGTGACGGCTGGCCGAACAAGACTTTCATGTCGCATCCGGCGGTCAAACTGGCAATGAAAAGAGCCGGATTCCGCGAGACTAAAGAAGGTCCTCTCGAAAACCGGCCCGTGATCGTATCCGTGAAATAGATTGTTTACTTGTAGGCGTTAGCGCAGAGCACCTGGACGCCGTGCGAGAATCCGTAGTTGACATCCGCGCGGGCAAACCCAACATGCTGCAGCAGATAGCACATGCGATGGGCGGTGTATCCCCACTTGTGATACAGGCCGTCGTTGTGTTGGTCGCCCCATAGCGCCATCGCGAACAGCCCCCAGCGGTGGTTCGTGTGGTATTCGTTGGTCACTTCGGTGTACATGTTCGGTTCTGGAGCACCCAGAAACTGCGCGGCACACCAAGCGATGTCCGGCACTTCAATATAGGCCATGCCTCCCGGCTTCAGGACGCGGTGGATTTCGCGGCAAAGCGTCTCGCCGTCCTTGAAACCGAAGTGTTCGAGGACGTGGCTGAGCAAGATTTCATCCGCAGAGTTGTCGGCGAAAGGAAGAAGCGGAAAATCAGCCGGAACGACCTGATCGTTGGCCGGGAACTTGTCAACATTCGTCCAACCGGCTCGAACGTCGGAACCACAGCCAAGATTGAGTCGAACGACATCAAGAGATTGTTGAACCATGCCCTGATTGTCGGTACATTTGCGAGGATTCTTAGTCGGGGTTTGACCCAAGTATTTTTGTCGCCCAGGTTCAATACTGCCCGCATGGAATGAATCGGACAAGGAAACAGTCCGATGACATTTGTCGCCGCCGTATTGATGCTCCAGATGGGCCCTAACGCTTGGAAAGCGAAGGGAGAAAAACTCCTTCAACTTCAACGATTTCAGGAGGCCAGCGAAGCCTTTTCCAATGCCGCCGCTGGGTACGAAAAGACCGGTGATCCGAACGCAGCCAAGATTCTGCGAGAACGGAGCCAACGCTACTACTCAACCGTCGAACTCTATGCGGAAGAACCTGTCCAGCCGACCACCGGAGCTAAATATGAACCCGCCAGCGGCATGTACCTCGGTGCGAATATCGAGCGCGAAGACGCCACCCACGCACCTGCCAAATTCAACGAGTTGGTGGGCAAGAAGCATGCGATGTACTTTATGTATCGCCGGTACGGCGAAGCGTTCCCGTACCTGTTTGCCGATGAACTGAAGAAGGCCGGTGCGGCGCTCCAGATCGCTTGGGAACCCGATTCTCTGGACGACGTGGTAGACGACGACTACCTGGTCGACTTCGGCGACGCCATCAAGAAGAGCGGCATTCCCGTCTTCCTGCGCTTTGCCAGCGAAATGAACGGAAGTTGGGTTCCTTACACCGGAAATCCGACGCTGTATAAGGAGAAGTTTCGTTTGGTCGCTAACCGGGTGCGGGCCATCGCTCCTAATGCGGTGATGGTTTGGAGCCCCAATGCCATACCCGAAAAACCGATCGACGACTATTATCCCGGTCAAGAATATGTCGACTGGGTGGGCGTGAACTTCTATTCGGTGATGTACAACGATGCCGACCGAGCCCGCGCCGCCGACTGGCGCTTCCCGACCGACTCCATCGACTACGTGTACAACAAGTACAGCCCGGTGCACCCGATCATGATTTCGGAGTGGGCTGCTTCGCACCGATCCAGCATCGACGCGGACGACCGGCCCGACTTCGCGGAAGGAAAGATCCGTGAGTTCTTCCGCACAGTTCCGCTCAAGTATCCTCGTGTCAAATGTGCGAGTTGGCTAAGCTTTAACGCGCTGAAGTACGCCCGTAGCGACCGACAGCTTAACAACTATTCTCTGCTGGATAACTCCGTCGTGGGCGACAGCTATCGAAAGGAAATCGACGACTCATACTTCTTGTCCCAGGTTGGCTCCACCGACGATGTTCGCTGGAAGAAGGTCGATACCGACCTCGTCAATCGTCCTGGCCGAAAGCTCCGAGTCTTCTTCCGAAGTTACGACCATGGTGCGTCCGTCCAGGTCGAAGACAGCACAGGCAGCACCAAGACGTTTGGAGCAAACGTCCCCGAATTCGAAGTCGGCGACGGCGCTCGCTATGTAGACGTGTCTCTGCTCGACTCGAACGGAAAACCGATCCTAAAGAAGAGATTCTCATTCAAACTTTAGCCAAAGGGCTTGACAAATATAGTAGACATAGATACACTATCAATGTCAACCAAGGTTCTCCTAAGCATTGGGGAGAACGCCGGGGTCGGGCCAGCCACAAAAACCTGACCTCGAACTTGGCTGAGTACATGAATGATCTCTGTGGGATAGGGGGGCGCCCCCCGCTTCCCTTCTCATTAGAGATTTCACCGCTTCTGTTTGCGCAACCGTAGGCAATTAATCCTATACTGAATTGTCTATGTGGCAACGGTTTACGGAGTCAGCTCGAAAGTGCGTTTTTTATGCTCAGGAAGAAGCGCAGGCATTTGGCGAAGGGTATGTTAGCACCGAACACATCCTTTTAGGGCTTCTTAGAGATCGAGAGAACTTAGCTTGCCAGGTGTTGTCGAGGCTTCAAAGCAATATCGACGAAGTCGTTGACACCGTTAAGAAGCAGCTTCCTCGGGGCGACGCCAGGCCGAACGCGGACATGACGCTCACGCCGCGGGCCAAACGAGTGATTGATCTGGCCTACGACGAAGCCCGCATCCTTGGCAATAACTACATCGGCACCGAGCACCTTTTACTGGGATTACGACGTGAAGGAGACGGACTGGCAGGACGCTCGCTAGCACAATGTGGCGTCGAACTGGAGCCACTTCGACAAGCAGTCAGCGAGATCCAAGAAGAATTAGGATATGACAAATCCGAAGCAAAGAACCCCAGGACAACCTCCCCTTCAGAGCAGGCATGGCAACACCGCGTCGTCATGTCGCGGGTCAAAGAGTGGGCGTCTTGGGCTCAGCAACTAACCGACGAGGCCGTGCCATACGAGCAAGACCTCCAAGTTCTGCGTGAAAGGACCCAAGAAATCCTGACGGACATGCAACGATCGCTCTTGCTGGGGCTCTGCATGGAAATCGCCGAAGGTGGATCGCTTGAAGCCAGTGAGAACTGGCAAAAGCTTCGTCTGACTGCCGAGCAAGCCGCCGCCCTCAAGGAGATCGGCGGCAAGGCTCGCGAAGTTCTGAAGGACTAGCCTACAGCTTGACCCAGGTGCGCTTGTCGTGGCTCTGCTCGACCGCGTCCAGAACACGCTGATTCTCGTATCCGTCCACGAAATCGGGTGAAATCGGCTTGCCCTCGACCATGTTGGTCACTGCATCCGCAACCAGGTTCACAAAGGTGTGCTCGTAGCCGATAATGTGCCCGACCGGCCAGTAGTGTCCGGCGTAAGGATGGTTGGCTTCGGTGGCCTGGATGAGCCGGAATCCATGCAGGTCGGAAGGGTCATCGTTGTTATAGTATTCAAGCTCATTCATCTTTTCGAGATTGAACACCACTGAGCCCTTCGATCCGTTGATTTCAAAGGAGTTTTTGTTCTTGCGTCCAACCGCAAATCGCGTCGCCTCGAAGGTGCCGAGAGCGCCGTTCTTGAACTTGGCGAGGAACATGGCTGCGTCGTCGACGGTCACATCGCCCATCTTGTCGCTTGCCTTTGCACCCAGCTTATCGTCGATCTCGCCCGCCAGTGGTCGCTTCTTAATGAACGTGTGAAGCATGCCGCACACTTCATCGAACTCGCCGATCAGGTGGCGAGCCAAGTCGATGATGTGCGCGTTGATGTCGCCATGCGTGCCCGAGCCAGCGACTTCCTTTTGCAGTCGCCAAACGAGCGGAAAGTTCGGGTCGGCGATCCAGTCCTGCAGGTACACGGCCCGGAAATGGTAGATTGTGCCGAGCTTGCCCTCTTCGATCATCTTCTTGACCAGCGCGACCGCTGGTGCCTTGCGGTAGTTGTGGAAGACGGCGTGGGCGACCTTCGCCTGCAGGACTGCGTCGAGCATGTCCTTAGCCTCCTGCAGCGTGTTACCAATCGGCTTTTCGCACCACACGGCCTTGCCTGCCTTCGCGGCGGCGATGGCGATCTCCGCGTGGGTGTTGCCGGGCGTCGAAACGTCGATGATATCGATCTCCGGGTTCGCCACGACCTTGCGCCAATCGGTTTCGTAGTTCTTCCAGCCGTAGGTTTCGGCCGCCTTGCTCACCGCAGCTTCGTTTCGGCCGCAGATGGTGTGCATGTTGATCTCCGCTGGCAGGTCGAAGAAGTGGTTGGCTTGGCGGTAGGCGTTGCTGTGCGCCTTCCCCATGAATTGGTATCCGATCAGACCGACATTGAGAACTGGTTTGGACATGGCTAGCCTCATTTTGGGCTCCAGCGAAGTCAATTCGCAACCCTTAGGGGTGTCTTCGCACCCAAGCGAAACAAAAGGACATGCTTACGCATGGATGCTCGATCGCTGCCTCCGTATCAATGAAAGAGTGCAGACGCTCGAACCCTTTGACCGCGATACGGAGGCTAAGAAGACGGGCTCAATAACTCGCGATAGAACTCGAGAGACTTCGAAAGGTCGACTGATTCGTCCTCAAGGATGAAGCCATGCCGCACAATGTACAAACTCGACCAAACGTACTCGCCAGCATCCGAAACATAACCAGCCCGAACAGGATTATCGTTGAGGTAGCGAACCTTTTGCTCCAGGACTTCGTTGGTGAACAGAGGATTGCCTCGAAATGAGCGCTTCCAGAAGTTATTTCGTCCGAGTCCAGCCTGTTGATGAAGCTGCTCCCTCTCATGTGACGTTAGAAACGCCTTGAGCCTGTCAGAAGCATTCCCTTTGATTTCCCTGACCAAAGCCGAAATCGTCTGAGATGCATCTGGACGGACGACCAAGTGAATATGGTGCGGCATCACCACATAGCCGAAGAGAGACGCTCGCCAACGCTTCCAATCCCGCAAGAGGGAAAGACACATCCGCGTCCGCATCTCTTCCCGAGCAAATAGATGCGCGAAATCGAGGCACGTAGCCGTAACGAAGCACAGTTGTCCCGGCCCCTTCGGATTGACGTAGTGCTTATAGTCAGACACCCAAAAGCAAGTTTAGCCTCCGTGTCGCGGCCTGGATTTGCAAAGACCCAAATATCTATTGACACGGAGGCAGCATGGCAAACGGTAGCCTAAACCGAGTCGAACTGGCCCATTTTGCGGAACTTCGCGAATCGCGCTTCTCGAACCTGCTCCGGCGTCATCTTTTCCAATTCAGCCAAGTTCTTGGCAATCGCTTCCTTCACCGTCGCAAATGTCTCAATCGGGTTGCGATGCGCTCCACCGACCGGCTCCGGCAGAATGCCGTCGATGAGTCCGAATGAGTGCGCGCTTTCCGCCGTCAGCTTCAGCGCTCGCGCCGCTTCGGCGCCGCGCTCCGGCATTCGCCACAAGATCGCCGCGCAGCCTTCAGGCGGAATGACGCTGTAAACCGAGTATTGAAGCATCAGCACCTTCGACGAGGCCGCAATTCCGATCGCTCCGCCCGAGCCGCCCTCACCGATGACGACCGCGATGGTCGGCACCGAAAGCTCGAACATCTTCATGATCGACGCGGCGATTGCTTCCGAAATCCCGCGGGACTCGCTTTCGACGCCTGGGTCAGCGGCGGGCGTATCCACAAAGCTGATGACAGGCATGTTGAACCTTTCGGCCATCTCGAACAGACGGATCGCCTTGCGGTAGCCTTCGGGCTTGGCCATTGCGAAATTGCGGAACTGGCGTTCCTGAATGTTGCGTCCCTTCTGGTGGCCAACGATCATCACCGGACGGCCGTCAAATGTCGCTGGACCGCCGATGATCGCATTGTCGGCGAAGCCGTTTCGGTCGCCCTGAAGCTCGACGAAATCTTGGAATAGCGCCGTCACGTAGTCAAGTGTGTAGGGTCGCTTTTCCGCCCGCGCGATCAGCACCTTCTCCCAGTCGCCCACGTTGGTGTACAGCGCCTTCAGGAACTTGTCGCGCCCGTCTTCCAGCTTCACGATCTGGTCTTCCAGCAACGCCTTGTCCGACTCGTTCTGCTCCTTCCGCGCTCGCTCTTTGGCGTTCACAATAAACTTTTCGAGCTCGGTCAGCTCGCTTTCCCACTCGTTGTGGTTCTTCGCGCTCATGCCTTCCCTCCTACCAAGTGGCCACCCAGCGTCTTAACCAGCGAACCGAGCGTGTTTCGCATGTCCTTGCGCGCGACGATCGCGTCGATCATGCCGTGCTTCAGGCAGAATTCTGCCGTCTGGAAGTCGTCGGGCACCTTGCTCACGCCCGCTTGCTTGGCGACCCGCGCTCCGGCAAAGCCGACCAGCGACTTTGGCTCAGCGACAATCACATCGGCGACCGATGCATAGGAAGCAAGCACGCCTGCCATCGTGGGGTCGGTAAAAACCGAAATGTAGGGGACGCCTGCCTCGCGGCACTGCTGAACGGCGGCCGTCGTCTTCGCCATCTGCATCAGCGAGAGAATTCCTTCCTGCATGCGTGCGCCACCGGAGGCGCAAAAGATGATCGCGGGCATGCCTTCCATCGCCGCCCGTTCCAGGCATCGCGTGATCTTTTCGCCCGCTACCGATCCCATCGAGCCGCCCATGAACGAAAAGTCGGCGATAGCGATGCTCACTGGCTGGTCCATCAACTTGGCTCGCCCGCCCGTGATCGAGTCGAATCTGCCGGTCTTTTGCTCAGCAAGGTGAAGCTTGTCGATGTAATCGGGAAAGTCGAGCGGATTCCCGCTTCGGAGCTCGGTGTCCAGCTCCTCAAATGAGTCGGCATCAAAGGTCCAACGGAGGCGATCCTCAGCCGAAATTCGGTGATGATGTCCGCAGTAAGGACAGACACGAAGGTTCTGTTCAAAATCGACGGAAAAGATGATCTTCTTGCACGATTGGCACTGCAAAAAGGCCTCAGACTGCTTCATTCCCTTCGCGCTCAACCCGGATATGGTACCACTTTCAGGCACCCTGCCGTTCCCGGACCCATTCCTTGTTATCCACAGAATCCCTTCCTCCCAGGAGAGGAAAGGCCCAGGAATGGAAGGGCAAGATTCAGGAACTTAGAGGCGCTTTGCGGTCCCGATACCGCTCCATATTGTCCACAAAAAGGAACTGGTGCGCTGCTCCCGCCAGTTCGCCAAATCGATCACGAAAATCCCCTGCCGCGGTCTCGTATCGGCTCTCCGTCAGGCTCGTTCCTGCCCATTGCGGGTAGTACAGACGCGTCATCACCTGCCAGATATGGGTGTCTATCGGCACCGACTCGCCATAGTCCAAGGCGAACAGACAAATGCAGTCAGCCAGCTTTCGACCAACGCCCGGCAATGCAAGCAACTCTTGACGAGCCACCGAAAACTCGGCACTCGCCAACTCGTCCAGAAAGGCTTCGCCGCCCCGACCCGCCAAGGTCGCCGCAACTCGCGGAATCGTCGCCCCTCGGTACCCAAAACCAGTTTCCCGAAGCTCTTGCTCAGTCACGCTCGCGATCCGGGCTACCGACGGAAAACCCGCGTCGCCATACGAAGCCAGCTTCCACACCATCGAGGTGATGCGCGAAACATGGTTGTTCGCCGAGCACAAAAAGCTGAACAGCATCTCGACCCGGCTATGAGGACGCATCAGCCTGAGCCCCACCCGGTCTCGGCAAAACGGCTCCAACTCAGGTCCAATCGCCAGAATCCGCTTGATAGTCTCGTCGTGGCGAACTTCCAACCGAAACAACCGTCGGAACACGTCTTCCGGCTGGTTTCCTTCGACTTCAAAACTCGCAGGTCCCGAGTATCGAACTCGGAAATGGTGGTCCCCGTCGAGAATCTCCCAGCCGCCATCGAGCACCAGCCAACGGAACATTTGCCCGCTCCGCGCGATGCGATCCATGTCAACGGGCCCGTCCTCAAATGTGACGGTGAAGCGATGCACTACAGCGTCCCTTCGGGCAACATTTCCAAGAACTCGTCTTCGTTCAGCACCGGAATCCCGAGTTGCTCCGCCTTCGCCAACTTGGAGCCCGCGCCCGGCCCGGCAACCACGTAATGCGTCTTTGCCGAAACCGATCCCGCCGCCTTGCCGCCCATCTTCATGACGGTCGCCTCGGCGTCCTCACGGGTGAATTTCTCCAGCTTTCCGGTGAACACAAAGGTCTTGCCCTCAAAGATATCGCTTACCGGCGCTTCCGCCTCGACCGGCGCGACACCAAGCGAAAGCAGATCGTCGATCAGCCGTTGGTTAGCCTCGTCTTCGAACCAAAGCTCGATCCCGCTTGCCGTCTTGTCGCCGATACCGTCAATTTGGATCAGATCGTCGAACGTCGCCTTGCGCAAGCGCTCCAGATTGCCGTACACCCGAGCGAGATCTTGCCCGCCTCGTTCACCGACGTCGGGAATGCCGAGCGCAAACAGCAGTCGTGGTAACGGCCGCGTCTTCGATTCTTCGATTGCCCCAAGCAAGTTTTCGACCGACTGCTCACCCATCCGGTCGAGCGCGAGCAACGCCTCCTTGTGATCTTTCAGGCGGTAGATCGACGATAGATCAGTCAGGTAGCCAAGCTCCAGGAACCGGTCGATCTGCTTCTCGCCCAGGCCCTCGATGTCCATCATCTTGCGACCCACAAAGTGCTTCAGAGCCGAACTCAATTGGGCCGGACAGCCCTTTGTGTTCGGGCATTTGATGAACACCAGCCCCTCTTGCCGCACCAACGGCGTTCCGCAGGCCGGACACTCGGTCGGCGGCTCCGCCTTCGCCGCGTCAGCAGGACGCTTTTCCAGGACCGGTCCCACGACTTCGGGGATCACGTCGCCCGCCCGCTGAACAATGACTGTGTCACCTTCGCGGACGTCCTTCCGCTCAAGGTCGTCGAAGTTGTGCAGGGTCGCGCGACTAACCGTTACGCCACCCACAAAAACCGGCTCAAGGTCGGCCACAGGTGTGATGTTCCCAGTTCGGCCCACCTGAACAAAGATGCGGTTCAAGATTGTAAACGCCTGCTCGGCCGGGAACTTATAGGCGATCGCCCATCTCGGTCCCCGCGCGGTATTCCCAAGTTGCTCTTGCAGAGACTTGCTATTGACCTTGACCACCACACCGTCGATGCCGAACGGCAGGTTGGGCCTAGCCGCCCCCACTTCGGCCACAAACTGGATGATTCCTTCAATCCCAGTTGAAACGCGATTCTCACTTCGGGCCGCAAAGCCAAGATCTCGCAATTCCTGAAGAGCGCCGGACTGCGTCTCCACCAGTCCGGTCGGCGGCGAAGTCAGCTCCACCGCACCAACTCCATAGGTAAAGAAGTTCAGCTTTCGCTCGGCGGTCAGGCGGCTGTCCAGTTGCCGAAGCCCACCACTCGCCGCATTACGCGGGTTCACGAACACCTGCTCCCCTTTCTCCAGCTTCGCTGCGTTCAATTCCTCGAACACCGACTTCAGCATCACGACTTCGCCGCGCACTTCGATCCGCCCCATCAACGTCTCGCGAAGTCGCAACGGGATTCCTCGGATGGTGCGAGCGTTGGGCAAAACATTCTCGCCCGTCGTCCCGTCACCACGTGTCGCCGCCGTCACCAGCAGTCCGTCTTGGTAGGTCAGCGACATCGACGCTCCGTCGAACTTCATTTCCGCAAAGTATTCGACATCCTCCGTCAACCCCAAAAACCTCTTCACGCGCTCGTCAAACTGCCTCAGTTCGTCTTCCCCAAAGGCGTTATCCAGCGACAGCATCGGCTGGGCGTGGCGATGGGGCTCAAAGCCAGAAACTGGAAGGGTTCCGACCCGCTGCGTGGGGCTGTCCGGTGTCCTTAGGTCAGGGTGCGTGGCCTCAAGGTTGACCAGTTCGCGAAACAGATGGTCGTACTCGGAATCCGACATATCCGGCGTGTCGAGCACGTAATAGCGGTAGTTCGCCTGTTCAAGGACGGTGCGCAGTTCGGCAGCGCGGGCCGCAGGGTCCATGGCGATAGATTACTCAGTCTCGATGGGCCAATTCGAACACTTTCGATTGAACAAAGATCGGGACTTGGAAGCGCACTGCAAGCGCAATGGCGTCCGACGGGCGGGAGTCGAGAATGACTTCGTTTCCACCCTGGCGCATATGGATTTTGGCGTAGTAAATGTCTCGCCAAAGATCGTCGATGACAACCCGTTCAACCGTCGCGCCGAGCTTTTCGATGGAAGTCTTCAGCAGGTCGTGGGTCATGGGACGATCCGGAGTTTCCTGTTCCAACGGATCGAGGATCGCCTTGGCTTCGGGAAAACCGATGCTGATCGGCAGTCGCTTCTCGCCGTCCGTCAGGAAGATAAATCGATGCGGATGTCGGTCGACATCCATCTCATAGATACCTTCGATCTGAACTTCGACTGGCTCCATGTCATCCATGTCGATGTCGTCGAACTCCTCCTCGGGAAAAAACGCCGGAGGCTGGTGCAGTCTCTCATCCATAGAACCATCGAATTCTTCAGACATTGTTCTCTCCCAGGTAGCTTCTCCTATTTTATGCTCTTTTTGCTCGGAGTGTATTGCTTAAATCAAAAACTAGCCGTTCAATCGTGTCCATGGGGCTTAAGGAGGTTCCGAGCCCCTTCAGGGCGGCGTCCGCCTTCGATAAGTGCTCCATCGCTTCGACGACCTGCCCAAGCGAAAGATTCTGGGCCGCGCGCATCACCGAGCCCTGCACGAAGGGCCGCTCGGAGCCCAAGTTCGGCTTCGACGGGAACTGGGCGCGGACCTCGCTCGGGGCCGACTCCGGTCGGCACCCACTCTCCACGCAGACTCGACCCTGATAAAGCAGTTTGAGTTGCCGCGAGATGAGCGGAAAAAGCTGAGAGAAGACCACGTCTTCGACCTTATTTTTGCTCCCCACCACGATCTGCAACTGACGCAGAGATTCCTGCACGTTGCCCGATGTGAGAGCGTCGATCATTCGCCACACGTTCCACTCGCGCGATGCGACGACGACCGACTTGATCGAGTGTTCCGAGATCGTCTCCTCCTCGCTGTACAAAAAGACCTTGTCGAGCTCTTCCATTGCGTAGGAATAGCTTCCGCCAGTCATTTCCACCAACAGGTCGAGGGTCCCCGGCTGAATCTTTCGCCCGCGCTTCAGAATCTCCTGTCGAAGCATGTCCGACGTCTTTTTGGGGTCGGCGTCAAACTTCGCCACGGTCCCCCCCGCTGAAGTCACGAGCCTTTCCAGCGATGCCTTGCGGCTGCCACCGGCCTGCCGCTGATCCTCGCCTTCGTTGCTGTGAACCAAAATCAGAAGCGCCGTTTCGGGCAGAGCCTGCAACGGCGCGGTCGGAATATCGTCGGCCTTCAGTTTCTGGGCGTTGCGGACAATGACTGTACGCTTTGATGCCAAAAAGGGGAAAGTCCCAACCGAGGCCAGCCAGTCGCCAGGTTGTGAGCTATCGGCCTGAAACTCTTCCAGGTCATAGTCGTCTTTTTGCAGTCCAGCATGCTCCAACATGTCGTCGATGGCCGCGCGTAGAAGAACAGGCTCGTTCCCCGAAAGGAGGACGACGCGACTTTGGACGGCTTTGGCTACGTTGAAACTCATGCGGATTTCGGCATCTTGATCAGCCGATTCCTAAAGTCTTGCACGGAAGTGCGAGCGCTTTCAACATCCGTTTGGTTCACTTCAATCGGACCGAACATCACATTCGTAAAAGTCGTGCCGATCTCGAACGCCGACTCCTTCAGTTCACCAAGCTGGTCGCCAACTCGCCGCAGGTACTCGTTCGTCGTTTCACTCAAGAGGCGTCGGTGCCCTGTGTATTTCCAAATCGCGGCGATAAACTTCACATACTCCAGGTCGAGCTCATTTCGAATCATGGACGCGGTCTTGGGTAACCGCCGCATGCGGATGAACACCACGATGCCGGTCACGATCGCACCGATGATCAGGAAGTTCAAAACCATGCCTATCGTTCGCAAGATCGCGGCGGTATCCGTCGGCTTGTTGTCCTTTGGGCCGCCGCCCGGTACTACTTCGGCTCCTGCAGTTGCATCGAACGGCACCCAGCCAATATCCTCGAAATACAGTTCCGCCCACGCGTGGCGGTCGCTTTCCAACAGCGTCTGCGTTCCCTGCGAATTGCGGTTAACCGGATCGACCAGATAACCGACGCAATACCGAGCCGGAATGCGAGCCGACCGCGCCATCTCGACCATGGCGGTAGCAAAAATATCGCAATAACCTTCGTGGCTCTTGAACAGCGCGTACTCTGCCGCGTCCTGATCGCTCGGCGTCGCCTCGGCGCGCATGTTATATTTGATGCGCGACGAAATCTCGTGCTGGATCGCCATCGCCTTATCTAAGTCGCCATGCAGCCCCTTTGTCACCTGGGCGGTTAGGTCGCGAATGCCGCCCGAGGGCGGGGTCGGATCGAAATAAGAATTCAGCCATGTATCGATCACATCCGGGACTGACGAGCCACTTTTCAGTTCGGGAACCTTGTCATATGTCAGCGTGCCATCGTAGCGATCCGCCGAATTCAACTGCATGTTGATCGTCGAATTATCGATGGGGCGCCCACAGGAGAAGTTGGGATCGTTCCCCGCTTGCAAGATTTCCCGAGTAGGCAGCAGGGCCGTGATCTTCAGCACTTGGCTACGGTAATCGTCCCAATACTGGCCCGATTTCTTGTTTGGATACTTAAAGTGTTCGGCCGCTGGTTGAGGTTCAGGCTCCAGATATCCGCCCGAAATTCGGTCGACGAAGGTTCCGCCCCCCGGGTCGCGATTCGACCAAGATTTGCCCGACCACAGGTTGTAAGTCGCTACCCGCAGGTAGTCCGGGATGTCTCCCCGCAGTTCAAAGTAAGGGGTGTCGCTCAGCGAGACTGGTCCGGTGCCCACCGCGGTAGAATTCGGAATCTCTTGCGAAGACGACGTGTTGTTTGGTGTCCGCAAGCGAGGAGATCGAACGCTCACAATGCCGGCCAGCGGCTTTGCCGTCGCTTGGATGACCGGCGCACCAAGCAGACTCAAAACGACGATGACAAGAGCGCTTCCCAGGGCCCACTCGGCCCCCGCTGCCCATCGCCAAGGCCCTTCGCGAAGGGACATCGATTGCTCGGAAGGTGAGAGGTGCATCCCTTGCCCAAGTCGGAAGAATCCCGAATCGACGGCCCGATTCTGCATGTCTCGCCCATGGGCGCGAGCAAACAGCGTCGCGAAGCAGATCAGGAATAGGAAGAAGAAAAAGACGACGTATCGGAACGTGTCGTAACACCCGACAAACCCGAAGATGGCGACCGCCGGAATGGACTGGAAGACGATGGTCCCGTCCCGCCAGCAGAAAAAAGAACCGAAGATGGTCATCCAGAGGAGCCATGACGACGGAGCAAGCTCAGGCGGAAAGGTGTCCTCTGGAAAGATGCTGATGTTGATACTTCTGGCCGCGACCACCGCCCCCCAGGCCACGACAGCGTAGAGGATGCCGTCGATCTTTACGAACCAGAACTTCTCGAACTTCGACCGAATGAGGAAGCTCAAAAGCACGCCGATCGACACGCCGACCACGCCGACCAGCGACACATAATTCGACGCCACGGCTTGGCCGCACGAGAACACGGCAAATACGCTGGTCAGCCAGCACAAAAGGTAGTCGATCCAGTTCGCCTTGCTGGTGTCTTGCCAAGCGTTCGCCTTCACTGACCAACCTCCGGCATCTGCAAAACCAATGCGCCTCGCTGGCGGTAGCTTTCGTTCATCAGCGAGGCCGATTCGCTCACTCGTTTCGGGTCGAACGCCGTCGCATCGTAGGTCAGGACCACGACCGGATACCGGCCGCGGACTCGGTCGAGGGCCGTCAACAGCGAGCCATCGTCGATGGCCGCCATCACGTAAAAAGTCGTTCCGGCATCAACTTGCGCGGTCGCATCCAAAAGGTCGCCGCCGATCGTGTCGATCTCGTCCGCCATCGCGGTTCCCAGCGCGAGCGCAATGTCTTCGCGGCGCTCGGCCTCGCCTCGAACCGAGGATTTCTCTTCAAACTGAGGGAAGCTGATCTTCACGCCCTGCCGCAAAAGCTGTTCGGTCAGGTAGAGCGCATGTCCCGCCATCGCGTCAAAACTCGTGACGTTGCCTTTGCCCACGTCGGTGCCACGCGTCCGCTGAAGTAGAAACGCCGCCGCCCCTTGCGACCCGGCCTGAAACTCCTTCACCTGCAATGTTCCTGTGCGGGCACTGCTTCGCCAGTGAACGTGGCGGAGCGAGTCACCTGACACATACTCGCGAATGCCGCGTGGCTCGATACCTGCGCCCGACGCCTGGCCGCTCATCGCCTCGTTGATGCCCCAACCCGCTGAACTTGGAAGCTCAACGGAAACCGGAATCGGCGTTGGAACCACGATGATCTCGGTCGGCTCGGTCTCGTAGTTGACGGTTCGCGTAGTTAGGCCGAGCGCATCCGTCGCCGTCACCTTGATGTTCTTCCAGCGGAAGCGCCCGCGTTTCAAGGGCCGAAATTGGTAAATCGTTCGCACTGGTAAGTCGAAGGCCGGAGCCACAGGCAGACTCGGCCCGACTTCCGAACTCTTCAGTCGATCTGGCAAATGGTCCTCGACCGTTACCAAAGGGCGCTTGATCTTGCGCTCGCTCCACAAAACGACCTCAATGGTCACCAATTCGCCAACGTGCACGCTCTTCGGCGCGATCCGTTCAATGCGAAGGGCTCGTGTCGCCAAGATGGATTGCAGGTTGCAGGCGATGATTGTTGCGATGAGCGCAAAGCTCATATAGAACAGCGACGGCGCGTTGATCAGCACCGCGACGACCCCTAAAAAGAGGGAGCAAACCGTGAGCGCTGTACCTGCAACCTTTCGCAACGAACTACCCCACCGGCAATGGCGCCGTCACCGTATCGACGATCTGGCTGACCACGTCGCTGGAGTCGAAGCCTTTCGAGCGGAGCTCGGCCCGGGTCATCACGCGATGTCCGAGAACAAATGGAGCCACCTGCTTTACATCGTCCGGTCGAACCGTGTTCGAACCGCTGATGGCGGCTTTGGCTTGGCTCGCCCGCATCAGGTGGAGGGTGGCACGCGGCGAAGCGCCAAGAACCAACTGGTTCGAGGTTCGCGTGGCTCGAACGATGTCGACGATGTAGTCCTTGATCATGTCGTGGACGAACGTGTCGCGAATGTCGTTCTGAGTCTCTCGCAGTTCATCCTGCGAGATCACGGCCTGCAAGTGGTCGATGGGTCGAGAAACCTGTTGGTCGGTGAGGACCTGCCTTTCCGCGTCGCGGTCGGGATAGCCAAGCGATATTCGCGCGAAAAACCGGTCGAGCTGGGCTTCCGGGAGCGGGAAGGTGCCCGTCATCTCCACCGAGTTCTGGGTCGCGATGACGAAGAATGGTCGCGGCAGTCGGCGCGTTTCGCCGTCGGTTGAGACCTGTCCTTCTTCCATCGCTTCCAAGAGCGCGGACTGGGTCTTCGGCGTCGCACGATTGATTTCGTCGGCCAACACCACGTTCGCGAACAGCGGTCCTGGGCGGAACGAAAACTCGGCGTCGCGTTGGTTATAAATCGAACTTCCCGTGATGTCCGCGGGCAAAAGGTCGGGCGTAAACTGAACTCGGCGGAAGTCTCCACCGATCGTGATCGCCAACGCCTTCGCCAGCGTGGTCTTACCGACGCCTGGAACGTCCTCGATCAGCAGATGGCCTTCGCAGAGCAAGGTGACGACGGCCATTTCGACCGCGTCGCGCTTACCCACGACCGCGCGTTCAACTTCATTGACAATCCGACGAGCAACATCCCCTATTCTTTGATTCGCCACGAACCCCTGGTACCTCTCCGTAATCTTGCTTGTGAATGATTACGTTCTAAATTTAGACACCGTTATGCCTACTAAGGATACAACTACGAGTTTTTTGTCCAATAGGTGCCCGTCAAACGTTCTCCATTGCCGAGACTTCGTGCCCGCTCCGGCCTCAAAATGCTAAACTTTTCCGCGTGCCAGATTGTGTTGTCGGTGTGGATTTAGGCGGGACCAATGTCC
Source organism: Armatimonadota bacterium (assembly GCA_016125185.1). Lineage (NCBI taxonomy): Bacteria > Bacillati > Armatimonadota > Armatimonadota bacterium. The sequence continues at coordinate 1,571,965 of WGMG01000006.1, forward strand.
GGGCTTGTGCGTATTACGAGAACGGAGAGCCAGCCGGTCGCAAGTTTGAAAACCCCTCGCGGGGACAGGATGGGGTCGTCGCCGTCATCGACGCCGTCGCCGCCACAATCCAGCAGGCCATCGCCAGCGCCGAGTCGCCGCCCAAAGCATTCGGACTCGCCATTCCTGGGCACGTTGACCACAAACACGGCATCGTCCGCTGGTCGCCCAACTTTGGCAAGGAGATCAACGGCGTATTCGAACCGTGGAAGGATGTTCCCGTCCGCGAACCGCTCTCCAAGCTCGTCGATCTGCCGATGTTTATGGACAACGACGCCAACATGGCCGCCCTAGGCGAATACCGCTTCGGCACGGGCAATAACAGCGCCAAGGCGTTTGTCATGTTCACCCTTGGCACCGGCATCGGCAGCGGCATCATCCTTTCTCCCGAGTCGGTCCTGGGCGATGCCCGCGGTCCACTCGTCGTCGTTGGTGGAAACCATGGCGGTGCGGAACTCGGACACACGATCATCAACGCCGACGGATTGGACTGCACTGCCGGGACCTATGGCACCCTCGAAGCCTACTGCCAGCGTGACGCAATCATCCGTCGCGCCCAATACAAGCTTCAGCGGGGCCGCGAAAGCCTGATGACCGACCTGGTGGAAGGCGATTTCAGCCGCATCACTCCGCGCCTCATCTCGGAAGCCTGCGACCAAGGCGATGTCGTCGCCCAAGAAGTCTTCCGTGAGATCGGCACCTTCCTCGGTGTCGGCATCGCCAACGCCATCAACACCTTCGCGCCGGAGATTCTCGTCATCGGCGGTCAGGTGAGCAAGGCAGGCAAATGGATCATGGAGCCCGCCGTAGTTTCCGCCCGAAACAACGCGATTTCATCCCTCTTCAATGACTGCACCATCGTCGCTGCAAAACACATCGAAGACGCCGGCATGCTCGGCGGCGCCGCCCTGGCCCTCGAGGGACTTAAGTGGAATACCGGTTCCTCGCACCAAGGCAGGGACTACTAAAGGTAATCTAGGACAAGCACATGACCGAAGTGATCATGCCCAAGATGGGCGACGGAATGGAAGAAGGCACGCTCAACGAGTGGCTGAAGAAAGACGGCGAGAAGGTGAAGTCGGGCGAAGTGATCGGTACGATCCAGACCGACAAGGCGACGCTCGAACTGGAAGCTCCCGCGAGCGGCGTCCTGACCGGCATCTTGCTCCAAGCGGGCGGCACTGTACCCGTCGGCAAGGCCATCGCCGCCATTCTAAAGGATGGCGAGTCGCTTCCGTCCGGTTGGGGCTCGGGCTCTTCGACTCCGGCTGCACCCGCCGCCGAAGCCGCTCCCGTTGCTGAGGCTCCTGCGACTGCTTCTGCTCCGGTCGCCACCACGGCAGTTTCCGAGCGCATTAAGGCTTCTCCGCTGGCCAAAAAGATCGCCAGGGATCGAGGCATCGATCTTGCCGGTATCACCGGTTCCGGTCCCGACGGCCGCATCGTGCAGAAGGACGTTTTGGGCGCGACTCCCGGCTCCGCTCCGGCTCCCGCCGCCACCAAGGCGCCGGCATTCGCTCCGATTGCCGCATCTGCCGAAGACACGACATTCCCGCTCAACAAGATTCGCCAAATCACCGCCAAGCGAACCCAGGAGAGCAAACAGCAGGTTCCCCACTTCTACGTCACTGTCGAGGTCGACGTCGAGAAGATTCTCGCCCTTCGCGAAATGTTCGAAGAAGAGGAGAGCGGCAAGGTTTCCATCAATGACTTCGTGGTGAAGGCCTCGGCCCTCGCCCTGCGCGACATGCCTCAGGTGAACGCGGCCTTCCAAGGCGACAAGCTTCTGATTCATGGAGGCGTGCACATCGGAATCGCGGTAGCGCTGGAAGATGGTCTCACGGTCCCCGTCGTTAAGAACGTCGACCTTAAACCGCTTCGCCAGATTAATGCCGAAGTACGCGATCTCGCCAAGCGCGCCAAGGACAATAAGCTGTCGATGGACGAGCTTTCTGGTTCGACCTTCAGCATCTCGAATATGGGAATGCTTGATGTCGACAACTTCCTCGCTATCGTCAATCAGCCCAACGCCGCCATCGTCGCCATCGCGTCGGTGCGCAAGCGAGTGGTGGTGAACGACGAAGGCGAAATCGAGGTTCGAAGCAAGATGAACATCACCGGCTCGTTCGATCACCGAGTGGCCGACGGCGCAATCGGCGCCAAGTTCATCAACGTGATCAAGAGCTACCTTGAGAACCCGACGCGTCTGCTTCAGTAGCGCAGATCGATCGACTCGTTTGCAACCGCGATCTTGACTGGCGAAACTTCCATCTCAACGATGGCGCTTTCGACCGCCAGCACCTCATGGTCCATGGCGTGGACCAGATTGCGGGCGCTCTCCAGAATGGGCGAAATCGCCAGATAAGGATTCTTGTCGATCTGCATGGTGCATTCGCCCATCGACCGCATCAGTTCGATAGCGAGCGCCTCCTGAGCCGCCAACTGCTGGATGTGGCTTCGCAAATGCTCTCGCCTCAACAACTGCTTCTCCAAAACCGAAATATTCTTCTCGATATACTGCCGGGTCGCCAGATTGGTCGTCTGTCGCAACTCGGATCGTTTTTCTTCCAACGGCCCTTTCGGATCGTGGCCCGCCAAGCGATCGAGTTCGCTTTGGAGGTCGGCTCGTTTGGCCTTGGCCTCGATCTCAGCGTGAAGCAGATCCTTCAGCATGACCGACATTTCTTGGTATTCGTCGGATTCCAGACGTGCCCGCATGACGGCAGCCAGAGCCTCGGCGTAAACCATTACCGACTTTCCACCGCTAACCGTTTCGAGAAAGTGATCTACGTCGTCGACCTTAATCACCAATCGGTCGGGCCGATTCGGGTCGCCTCGGCGTCCCCAAAGCCTCTGCGAGAAGTGTGCAACTCCAGCAAAGGCCACCATCGGGAGAAAAAGGAAGCTTCCAAGACCCAACGTTGCAAGTGTAATGACGAAGAGTATCCCGGAAGCCGCCCAGAGATAAGTCATATTGATTTCGCCCGCAACAACCTTTGCACCGAGTCTCTCGAGGTGGGTCTTTGGCTCTTCCGGACGGAGTCTCCTGGTGCGGCTCGTGATGACGGAATGAATACCGCCCTTGGGGAAGGACCCCCGCGCATATGTCGGTTCAAAACTATCCGAATTCATCTCGCTCTCCGTGCGATGTTTCGACGCCAATCCTTGGCGTTTATGGTGTTAGCATATCACGAATCCTCGTCTGAAGGCGACTTTCCGAATTTCTAGATGGCGGAACACATCTCGCGTCACACTCGGCAAGAAGTCGTTTTGGCGCGTATTCCCTGTTCTTGTTTTTGACGTGCAGTATTCAATTTGCAACTGATTTAGGACTGTAGGCCCGTTCTAAGTTAGCCCAGTTTGAAGAGTCGTAAAACGACTCGAAGGGCTGGGTTTGGTGTTCAAAACAATAAAGAGTCCGAGGAGCGAAGTCGAAGACCCGCCGAGCAAAACGAGGAAGAGCCCTCAGAAAATGCCCCACGCACCGTGACACAAGCGTGACGAAATTCATACATCGCATCTTTTCGTATTAGACTGTCTAAATGCTGACGATTCGGCTCGGCCATACGTGCGAGGTCCTCAGGGACGGCGTTCAAATTGGCCCGTGGCCATGCGAGTCAGCCCTGATTCTGCTTTGGGGTCTTGCCCATGAGGGAACCCGTTGGTCGGCCCGAAGCGAAGTTGCCGCCAAGCTTTTTCCCACTGGCGACCAAGCCAAGAGAATGAACGCCCTTCGCCAATGCATTCTTCGCCTCCGAAATTGGATCGGCGACGACGAACTCGAAGTCCACCCGCGATTCATCCGGCTGAGCCCTGGCAAGTGGAGCCTCGAAATCGAGGAAGGTGAAGCTGCCGACCTCTGTGAAATCATTCCCTGGATCGAGCATCCGTGGATCGATGAGATACGCCGACGTCGGAGAACCGCCGCCGCGCGCTCAGCCGTATCGCCGATGGCTGGTCTCATCCATTCCATTGAGCAAGTCGCCAAAGACGACGTCGATGCCGCCCGCGGCTTATTCGTCTCGGCCTACGATCTGGCCGATTCGTTCAGTGTTCAAGAGTTTTACGACCTTGCATCCATTCTTCGGCCCCTTCAAACGGCCTCTCCTTTCGCCGCCGAGTTTCGCATCGCCTGCGCTTGGATGAGTTATCGAAACGGGCATATCGAGGAGTCCGTTCGGCAGGCCAAACTGGCCGAACAGTCCACGCAAAGACCCGAAGTCCTGGCCCAAGCCGCAAGCCTCCGCTACTACGCGGGCATCGAACGAAACGACGACAAAGAGATCGCCGCCGCTCGTCGTCGACTTCTCGAAACGAACCTCGCCTACAACATCGACCACATCGACATGTGTCTGTTTTGGAACAAAGGACTCTTCGCCGAAGCCATCGAAGCCCGCAGTAAAGCGATCACCCGACTTCACGAATCCCCACGCAATCATCAACTAAACTTCTGGCTGAACTCAGGCTATTTTGCTTCGGACTATGGCGATCGTGGCGCGTGCCGAGAGGCGTGCGAGGAGGCAGCCAAGCTGATCGTCCCAAGTCTGGACGGTGGGCACCTGATAACCTACCATAATGTGCAGGCCAAAATGCACCTGCTGGAGCACAACGCATATGCGGCTCAGCGGTCGCTCGGCGAGGCAAGAGATATCTTCCGACGCTTCGGTCGCAAAATCAGCGCGCTCTACATCCAGGAAACCCAGAGCGAAGTCACGGCCGCGTTGGGCCAGTACGAGCGCGCCCGCGCCGAATGGGGCGGCTTCTTCCAGCGGCGGCGTTCCATCGGAATGTCCATCACCGCCCGCCTCCAACGCCAGCAGAGCCGAGTCCTGGTCTAAAGATTCAACAGCCAGGCGTACGCCTCGTCGTCTCCCGTCGGAGCGGTTCCTTCGACCAAGCTCCATCGCTCGACATGGGTATCGGACGATTTGCCCGGCAAGATCGTCTGCAGCGGGGCCAAGGATTCGACTTCCAGCATCCCCGCCTTGGTGTAGCTCTCGAAGTTGCATCCGCGATCCGGCAACGATTCACCATGATAGGTATAGAACCGCTTCACAAAGGTGAAGCAAAGATTTGAGTAAGCCGCCAAGCCCGCCGTCACGAATGCACCGAACTTCGTTGGATTCGGGTCATCGGTTGAGCGAAGTCGAATGACCTTGCGGCCCCAGGTGTACCGTGGGTCAGTCATCTCCGTATAGCCCCACAATGCGATGTTCTGGATGGGCAGAAGGTTATCGTCCGCCTGCGGCCGCGTCGGGTTATGCGGAATCAGGCATTCCCCACCGGGTTCCATCACCGTAATCGCCCACGGGGCCAGCGTCGCTTCGTATACACCGCGATTCGTAACCACGTGACCGATCTCGAAATATCCGTCACCCACATAAATCTCTATCGTCTTCTGGATGTGGAACTCGTCAACCGGACTAGAAAGTCGAAGAAACCGCTTCCCTTTCTTCGTCACTTCCTCGATCTCGACCGGAAAGGAGTCGGACGTACAAGTCTTCCGCTTGTCCTCCGGCCCGATCCACAGCCGATGCCCACCATATGATCGATAGGGTCCGCCTTTATGTCCTGCGTGCTCCTTGCGGACCAACAGCATGTTTGGCCCGCCTTCCCGGCCGAAATAGAGAATGCGAGGGCCAACCTCGGTCGTCACAACCATCTTCAAATCGCCCGTTCGTAGGACGATACAGCCGTCGAAACCGGCTAAAGAACACCGCTCGGAAGTCACGTCCAATAGCCTACTCGATTCTTTTTTTCGGTTTTGTTGGAACGATCCGGTACTTTCGTGCATTGTGGTTATGTCCCGTGGCCACCGGACTTTCAGAGGAGAAAACATGAAAACACCATTTGTGCACGTAGCACTTGGCGTCGTCGTTTTTGGGCTCGTACCGGTCGCATCGGCCGATATGTTTACGGTCACGGTCGAGAATCTCGGCCCTCAGCCGCTCAGCCCGATGATAGGCATTGCGCATAATTCTTCGTTCGACATTTTCACCGAGGGGCAAACGGCTTCGCTGGGCATCAAGAAGATCGCCGAAGGCGGCGACACGTCCGCGATGGAATCGATCGTCGCAGCCGCAGGCTCCGACATTGGTGGCTGGGGCAAAGTCGCTGGTGGCCCGCTGGGTACCGGTGACATCCGATCCTTCACCATTTCGACCGACTCAGACCACCCGTGGTTCTCGTTCGCGATGATGTTAGGCAAAACCAACGACGGATGGCTGGGTATCGGAGCTGGCGACGGCGCGCTCAACCTGTACTCGGGCATGACCGCAGTTGGCGGCATGTACCTGGCGAAGGGTGCCGACGCTTGGGACGCTGGCACTGAACTGAACACTCAGAACGCCGCTGATCTCGGCTTCCTCGGCGGCTCTGGCAATCCGGCCGACACCGATAGCAATCTCATCCGCCACCACGCAGGAATCATCCCCAATGTCGGCGACAGCTGGCAGCAGATGCCGGCATGGACTCAGGACCAGAATTTGGCCCGAGTCACGATTGCTCCGGTTCCTGAACCCGCATCGCTCGCCGTTCTCGGCATCGGCGCGCTCGCGCTCGTGCGACGACGCCGCAACAAGGCATCCTAGTCCCCACCTCCAAAAAGAAGTAAGGGCGGCCCACATCGGGTCGCCCTTACTTTTTTCCGAAAGCCTAATGGCTTACTTGCCGATACGCCACTGGTAGTTCAGTCGCGCGACCCAGTCGTTGGTTCCGGCCAGCGTCTTGTCCGTGTTCTGCAACCAGCCCTGGTTGCCCACCGAGAAGCTGAACACCTGGTTGGTGGAAGGCTTCTGGTCGAAGCTGAAACCGAACTTCACATACGAATTTCGACCGGCGGTGCTATCGTTCTGCTCGATACCATAGAACAGCGAAACCGGCGAACCTGACGCCTTGAACAGCGACATGTTGATGCCCGACGTTCGTCGCGTCGTAAACAGCGTGTCATCTCGCATTTCGTCGAACTGACCGCCAAACGTGAAATTCTTACCCGCCGAGTAGTCCGCTCGCCAGATGTTTCGTCGCTGCGCCATCGGAGTCGTACCCAAAACGATGTTCGGGTTGTACGGCCCTTCTGGATTCGTCTGAATCGTATTCGTCAACTGGAATCCCGGCGAAACCTGCCACTTCACTTGGTAGTCGCGGATCGCGTATTCCTTGTTGTCCGGCAGAAGTCGCTGCTTGTACGTGAACGAAGCCGAGAGCGGAGCCTTGTTTGTAAAGTCCGTCTTGACCTGATACGTTCGGTCGATCGCCCGCTGACCTTGTTGGTCCACCTGACCTCGGTACTGATAGCCGACGCCGTACTTACCAACGTGCGACTCGAACGAGGACGCCACGTCTTCCTTCAGCCATCGGCTGTTGTCCGATGACATGTAAGTATTAACGTTCAGCTTACAGGCTTGGAAAAAGCCCAGTTCGAACGGCTTGTTGGTCGCCAGCGCGAAGCTCGAGAATGCTTGGGTTCGACCAATCTGGTCGTCCCAGGTGTTCGCCGAGTTCGCGTATCCAAACGTCGTACCGTTCAGATCCGCGCCGGTCACTGCCGTCAGAGCTTGTCCCGGCTTGTAGGCCGCCGGATTGTTGCCGAAGGCAAATCCGGTGCTGGCAAAGCCCGACGTCTCGCCGGTCAGTTGGCGAACATAGCCGTAGCTCATCCGCACACCCTTACCGAAATCCCACCAGAAGCCGTAGTTTCGCTTTGTCTCGTCGTTGCTATCGCCGCTTCGGTCGATACTCGTGTCCGTCACGCTCACGCCTACATTCTTCGAAAGCTGAGTGCTGATCGTGTTCGAGTTAACGTCTTCCTTGTTGCCGTCACTAAAGTTGGTTTTCGTCTGCTCGGTTCGGAACGATGTGTTCTTATCGATCTTCGTTTCCAGTGCGATGGAGGTCTTATCGTAGTCTGGCGTCGCGTTGGTGCCGTCGTACTGCTGCTTCTCCTTCGTAAAGGACAGCGAGGACGTGCCGAACTTGCGCGTGATGTACATGCGCTCCAACGAAGCCGCCAAAATCGTGCTGTTCGACGTTCGATCGACCTGGTTGACCTGCGTAAATCCGAATTGCGTGTTCTTATCCAGATTCAAACCGAGGTTAAGAAGATCGTTCTCCTTCAATTCGGTCGTCGAATCGTTGAAGGCGCTCGAATTCGTGTATTCGAGCTTCATGTTCTTCAACGGCGCAAACTTCAGGCTCGCATCGGTCTCCTTGAAGCCGACAAGCGAAGCAAGCATCGCCTTCTCCGGGTCAACTAGCTGACCGGCAATGCCAAAATCCTGACCAACATTTCGTTGGTTGTACGTAGCCTCGATCCCCTGGCCACTATAGGACAGCTTGGTTCGATCCAGGCCGGACTGTCCGTACTTGGCCGTCAGGATGCTCGCATCGAGTTTGCCCTTCTTGCCCATATCGAAGTTCATGCCGAGATCGGTTCGGCTCAGACCCGCGACGGAGCCGAGGATGTTCTGTTCGAAGCCCATCAGGCTCGTCACTTCCGTGAACTTACTTCCGAGGTTAAGCTTGCGAAGATTGAACTTCAGGCCCTTGGCCGAGTAATCCAAGGTATCCAGGCCGCCATGATCATTCGCGCCGCTCAGCGACGTCGACGAGATCGTCAGCGACTTGTCCTTGCCCGGTTGGAGATTGAAAGTCGTGTTGTCGCGTGAAATTCCCGCCGACCGGCCAAAGTTTCCTCGCTCGGCTCCGGCGTTGACGGCGGCACCCTTGTACATGTCGCCAATCGCCTTGATGTTCGCGTCCGTTTCGGCTGCGTTCAGCGAGCTAAAGCGGTTAAATCCAGTGTCGGCCGAAATCGAGGACGACTCCAGGCTCCAAGTCTTGCCCTTCAGACCGATGTCATGCTTGTCCAGTCCACCGCTGGTGTCTCCGACCGTGCTCTGAGCAAAGGTCAGGTTCATGTCCTTGCCGACAATGCCCTTCGTCAGGTTGAAGCTTTGCCGCTTCAGACCTGCTTCCAGTCCGAAAGCCGCTCGATCGGCCTCAAACCGATTGAATCCCTTATCGACCGACTGCGTGGTGTACTCAAAACCAAACTTCGTGCTGTCGAATCCCATCTTCGACTGGTGGATCGCCAGCGTCTTCTCGGTGTCCTCGACCGTCGAAGTTGTGTACGACATCAAACCGAAAGCCGTCTTCAGGTTCGCGACATCGCTTGAATTTCGGATCGCTTGCGACTGCGACATCTTTTGCCAGTCGGCAACGCCAAGGTCCTTAAAGCGTGTGAAGCCTCGTTCGACCTCATTGGTCGAGTGCGAAAAAGTCAGGCCACCGTTATTCATTGCGTAAGACGAAGCCTTGATGCCCGCCGTGCCGTCCATCACCGAACTCTGCGCCGCCGAGAACTTCAGACCGCCGAGATTGAGGTCAGACAAGCCGACGCCCTGACGCTTCAAGCCTTTCTCGCGGTTGAACGCCGCAACTTGATCGTCGGTGTAGCCAGAATCCTTCACCGCATTAAACGCGGAGAAACTCTTGCTGATGTCCTGGATATTGGCCGTCAGCTTCGCGCCGCCGCCCAGAGCGTAGTTAAACTGCTGGACGAGGAACGATGAACTGCCCTCGGTGCTGGCCGATTGCCCGCCTTTCGCCGAAGCATCGTACGTCATGGAACCCAAGACATCTTGCTTCATGCTGCTTCCGGCGAAGAAGGCACCCGAAAGCCCCATTCCGCTACCGGAAAAGTTGTTCTTTGTGCCCCAAATATTGGTTCGAAGAACACGGCCGTCAGCCGTTCGCTCCGTCTCGCCGAAGTTCAGTTGCATCGAAAGGCCACCCGGAACGAGGTTGAACTTCATTCCTGGCAGACCAGCAACCGCCGAACCCGAGTTGACGGGAGCCTTTGCATCGTATCGGTATTGAACCGAGATGCTGTCACCATCGCGGAATGCGCGGGAAATGTAGACCACTCCAACGGAGTAGTCCATGCTGTAGTCGAGTCCCGGCTTCAGGCGAACCCCGTTAAGGAAAACGAGTTCACTGTTCTTGATGACGTTTCCGTATCGAAGCGGCGCACCGGTGCCTCCCGGCGTCAGCCGAATGAGGTCCATGGCTGGCGTTCCGCCTATCGTAACGGAGCCCGCGTCTGGCTGAACTGCATCAGACGAACCGCTGAGCGGTAAAATTTGGGCGTGCGTAGTTGAGGCAAGACAAACCGGCGCGACTAGCGCGGCACTTCGTATGACCTTCCTGGCGTTCTTCATCTGGACGTCTCCGAGATGAGAATAAATCCCAACTACTCCCTATATTGTAGCCTAGATTCTCCCCTTCCATAGTCCTAACGCCCGGAATCCTACTAGGTTTCTATGAAAGTTCTCCTTTTCCACAAAAGAGTTGGGGCCGCGTATGGAATTTTGTTTGTGGAGGGAGCAGAAGTTATTTCTGTTCGAGAAGGATCGAAATGGCAAAAGACGGAACCGTGTATCTCATGCTAACGCTCGAAGAAGCGACCGATCTGTTTTTCCGATGCCTCCAAAGTCCAGAAGAGGATAATCCGCTTTCCGAGATCGTCCTCAGCAAGCTGGCGCGAGCCCTCGCCGAGGTCAACGAAGACGATCTGCGCATGTCTGCCTAACTCAGCGAACGCATTCGCTTGATGCGCTCCGAATCCACACCGAGCTGTCCTTCCAACTTATCTGCCGCCGCGCGAAAGAATGGCTTTGCCGCTTCCGCGTCGCCTTTTTCCAACAGAATTTCGCCCAACTCTTCGTTGACGAACCCGTCGCCACCCGCGTCTTTCAGCGCTTTCTGTATGGCAAAGGCCTCATCCAGGTCGCCCTTCGCCCGGTACGCGCGGGCCAAGCACCACTTTGCAATGCGGATCGCCCCGGCATTGCCATACTTCTCTCGTTCCGCCAACGCGTCCTGAAACCGCACGATGGCCTCGTCGTAGCGGCCCAGATCGAAAGCCGTCCAACCAAGATTATTGCAAAGGGTTCCCTGCCATCGCTGCGCCCAAGGATGGCTCGATGACCGCGCCTGCTCCAGGGCAACCAGGTTCAATCGCGTCGCCTCGCCCGGTTCCGCGTCGATCGCCAGCATGTGGATAGCGTCGATGCGAAGATCGTCCACCTCGCTTTGAGCCGCCGCTTCGAAAAACGGAACTGCGGCTAAACCCTCGCCGCCTGACCGAAAGCCACGCCCCTTCTCCAGTTCAAAGCAAGCCTTTGGGCGTCCGCCCGCAGTCATCGCGTTCTCCCAATGCTCGTTCAGGATCGCATGGCAGTTGACTCGATCCCGCCGCAGACTGAAGGTCCGCGCGATTTGAGCCCAGATCTCAAGCCGTTCGTTCGGCGTAAAGTCGCGAGTCTGCAGCGCCTCTCGGAACTTCTGCTCACTCTCCACCGGATCGTCGAAGTTCCATATTTCTCGGACGTCGATTCCCATTGCTGCCTAACCGAGTCGAATTTTACCGGGGGTATGCCGACAATTCATATGTGCCTACTCGCGCCCCATCGCTCGACATCTGGGAGTTGTTCGACATCCCGTCAATCGAAGAGGGAGGAGTCGAGGCCTATCTTCGTACCATCCTGGTTCGCTGCGCCGATTGGTTCGAGTCCTACGCCGCGTCGGTCTTCGTCGCCGGCATCGATGGCGTCATCCGCTGTCAGGCATCGCTTGGCGTCTCGATTTCACCAAACGCAACCATCATCGAAGGCGAAGGCATCGCGGGAAGCGCCTTGCACCACGGCACGGCCATCATTGTCGAAGACCCAAGCGATAACCCGATCTTAGTCAACCAGGTCACCCGTAAGCGCCGCGAAATCGGTTCCGCCATGGTCATCCCGCTCATCTCCAATGGGCGCAAGCTCGGCGTTCTCAACCTGGCTCGCCACGCTGATGACCAGCCTTTTAACAAGCAGGACCTCGCCAAAGCCAACACGCTGGCCGCCAACATCTCCCTCGCCGTCGCCAACTGGCGCATGATCGGCGAAATCAAGTCGGCTCACGACCAAATCACCACCGTTTTCAACCTCCTCAACGTTGCCATCCTCACGATCAAGGGACGCGAGATCGAACAGCGCAACCAGGAGGCCGACCGTCTTTTCGGACTTGGTTCGTATGAAGACATTCTCATGAACCTGCCTCGTGCTTTCTCGGAAGCCGTAAACAAAGCTGTCGCCGACGCCGAGCGCGGCGAGAGCCGCAAGTGCCAAGCCCAGAACGGGGCCGCAACCTGGATGATCGGCGCATCGCCAATTCCTGGAGGTGGAGTCCTGCTCTTCGCCGAAGACATCACCGCTACTGTCCAAGCGACACAAGAGCTGTCGCGGGTTCGACGCCTGGCCGAAATCGGCCAGATGACCGCCGCCATCGCTCACGAAATCCGGAACCCGCTAACCGGCATCCGTAGCGCCGCGCAGTTGGTCACGTCGGTACCCGACATGAGCGAGGAACTCGCCAAGATGATCGAGGATGAGGCCATCAAGCTCAACGAGCTTTGCAACCAGTTCCTCGAATTCGCCCGGCCGGCCGAACCTGTGCTCGTGCCCGGCGACCTCGCCTCAATCGCCCACCGCCTCGCCGCCGTCCACCAGCACGAATTTGAAGAGGCTGGAGTCACTCTCATAATCGAAGGACAGCCACAAGCCTACATATCGATGGACAAGAACCAGATCGAGCAGGTGATGCGAAACCTCGTCATCAATGGCCTGCATGCCACCTCTCACGGCGGTACGGTTACCATCGGGATCGACGGCAACGGATTCTCGGTTGCCGACACCGGCTCCGGCATGAGCGAAGAGACCGTCAAAAACCTCTTCATGCCATTCTTCACCACCAAACCCAAGGGCACCGGCCTTGGCCTCAGCAACTGCCGCAAAATCGTCGAAGCCCACGGCGGCGTCATCGAAGTCGAATCGAAGCCCGGCAAAGGCTCTAGGTTTGCCGTTCGATTTGCCGATCATCTAAAGGTAGCGGCATGAGCAAGAACTCGAAATTACTGATTGTCGACGACGAACTGAACATTCGTCGAATCCTGCAGATGGCTTTTGAGAAGATGGGGCACCAGGTCCTCGTCGCCGAGGACGCCCGAGTCGCCCTCCAACTGCTGGAATCCAACAATTTCGATCTCGTCATCACCGACGTGACCATGCCCGGCATGACCGGCTACGAGCTGCAGAACATCATTCATGAGAACCAGCCCGACCTGCCCGTCATCATCATGACCGCCTACGGCACCATTCCGCAGGCCGTCGCCGCCATCCGCAACGGGGCGTACGAGTACGTCACCAAGCCATTCGACTTAGACCAACTGAAGAAGATCGTCGTGAGCGCCCTCGGGGGAGGGGAGACGCTCAAAAAGACGGTCAAGAAAGCGAGCAAGCCAGGTTTGGGTGGGGATCCGTTCCTGGCCGCTTCGCCCGCGATGCAACAAGTCCTCGAGACCGTTCGTCAAGTCGCCGACTCCAAAGCCACCGTCATGATCGGCGGCGAAAGCGGCGTCGGAAAAGAGGTCGTCGCCAACGCTCTGCACACCCTTTCGTCGCGAAGCAAGAAGCCCTTTGTGGCCGTCAGTTGCGCCGCCTTGCCCGAAACGCTCCTGGAAAGCGAACTCTTCGGCTACGAAAAGGGCGCGTTCACCGGAGCAAACGGAAGCAAAGTTGGCCGCTTCGAAGCTGCCAACGAAGGCACCCTTTTCCTCGACGAAATCGGCGAAATTCCGCACCTCGTGCAGGTCAAACTCCTGCGCGTGCTTCAGGAGCGGGAAATCGAGCGATTGGGCAGCACCAAGCCCACCAAAATCGATGTTCGCCTCATCACGGCCACGCACCGGGATTTGCGAGCTGCGGTCGATGCCGGGTCTTTCCGCCTGGACCTTCTGTATCGGCTGCAGGTCGTCGAAATTCTGATTCCGCCGCTCCGCGAGCGAATAGAAGACATCGTGCCACTCGCCGAGCTATTTATGGCCAAATTCGCCGCCGAAAATGGCCGTGATCCGCTCCACTTCGGACCCGAAGCCGTGAAGGCGCTTCACGCCTATCCGTGGCCTGGCAACGTCCGCGAGTTGGAAAACACCATCGAGCGTGCAATGGTACTGGCTCCAGCGGCGTCAAATGAATTGGAAACTCGGCTTCTTCCCGAAAGAATCCAGAAGGCCGCTTAGGACCCCCTAAGAATATTAGGTCTTCAGGTTAAGCCTTTAAGAAGAGCCCTCCAGTTTTCCCCGCCGATGGGTACAATATTAGTGTTCATTGATGAACAAGGACAACTGAACGCTGCTAGAGTTCAGTCCGACAAGCCTAGGACATTGGCTTACAACCAACAGGAGGAACCAAATGGTTGTAAACACGCTCCTAAGAAAGACCTACAAGGTCTTTCCGACGCCGGTTCGTCGAGCAATTAAGCTTGCTCTGCCTCACAAGGCAAAGTCTGAAGCGAAGCCCAAAAGAAGCTTCTTGGATGACGTCGACGCAATCGCGGATTCGATATTAGGACCGCTCTGGAAAGAGTAAAAGAATCGAGCCCCTTTCAAGAGGAGGGGCTCTTCTCATTTTTGGGCTCCGTTTGTGATAGCCTAGCTTCATTCGCATGAAGCGTTTCGGCCAAATCTGCATCGTTCTCGGCATCGCCGCGCCGATCCTGTACTCGTTCATGTGGTTTGGGCTCGGCCTGTTTGGAATCCACGATGGCGGATGGACGTTTTACACGCCGTATTCATCGATGTACGAAGAACCCACGCGAGTGGTCGCTATGCCCATGATGCTCTTCGTCTTCGCCGGAAACTGGCTCACCTTCTATGGCTGGACCCGGCTGGAGTCGGGGCGGCGAACAGCACTAACAATGGTCTTGATCGGCCTCCTGGTGCCGCTTGCTTTAGAACTGATCCCATTTGTGCTGACGCTGGTCAGCAAACCGCTCGGCGAGCCTCCCCAACGGTACCACTACTACTACTCAGCGCCAGAACCTAGGCCATTCAACATCCTAGAACTATTTGGTGAACCTGGGTGGATTGGTCACGTCGTTGGCCTCGTGTTCCTCATGTTGGGGCTATCAATCCGCACCAAAATCAGCTACTCCGATTCGTTGCCACCGACCGACTAGGCTTTTTGATCCCCACGGAACCACCGCCCCAAATAGGACGGCTAAACGTGATACCTCTTCGGACGGAGAGGTCGGTGAGGCACGAACCGGGTGAGGCGATTGGTCGAAGCAAATACGAGCACCTGAAGCAGGCCGCCCGACGGGTAAAGTCGGTCATGCTTCCCTTTCTCGCCCTGATCTTGACGCCCCGATTCGTCGACGTCACCACCGCGATGGGAATGCAGATCGGCAACGACCAAGCCTGTTGGGTCGACGTCGATAACGACGGCTGGACCGACCTGATCGCGGGCGGCGTTGTTTGGCACAACGAGAAAGGAAAAGGGTTCACCAAATTAGCCGAAGGCGTCGGCATGGTCGTCGCCGCCGACATGGACAACGACGGCTACCCCGACCTCTTCTCGTGGTCCCAAACCAAGCTCTATCGCAATGTCGGCGGAAAATCTTTCACAGCCGTCCCCCTCCCGACGATGCCGCCGACCGTATCCCGAGGAGCCTGCTGGGGCGATTTCGACAACGACGGCCTCGTCGATCTCTACATTGGCGGCTATGAAGATTGGGACAAGCAGATCACCTATCCCAGCTTCATCCTCATGAACCGAGGAGCCAAGGGATTCGAGGTCACCTGGACCGACGCGACCTATCGCAGTCGCGGCATCACCGCCTGCGACTTCAACCGCGACGGATGGCTCGACGTCTACGCCTCAAACTACCGCCTCCAGCCAAACGAGCTTTGGGTGAATGACGGCAAAGGCAAGTTTGCCAGCCGAGCTGGCGAATTCAACGCGATTGCTACCTCGGCCGGATTCGATGGTGGACACTCTATCGGCGCGGCATGGGGCGACTTCGATAATGACGGCGAATTCGACCTTTTCGCCGGAAACTTTGCCCACGTCGATAGCCGGGGCGACCAACCCAAGTCGCGCCTCCTGCATAATCTCGGCCCCAAAAGCGGCTATAAATTCGAGGACAAGGGGACCTGCGGAGTCTGGTACCAGGAGTCTTACGCCTCCCCCGCCGCCGCCGACTTCGACAACGACACCAATCTCGATTTCTACTTCACCACCGTGTACGGCACCGCCTCGTTCAACAAGCCCAACTTCCCAGTGCTGTACCGCAACGAAGGGGACTTCAAGTTTGCCGACGTGACCGAGGGGAGCGGGCTGGAGAAGCAGGTTCCAACCTACCAAGCCGCCTTTGCCGACTTCCGCAACGATGGCCGCCTCGGACTCTGCACCGCCGGAAAGCTCTTTGCCAACGAAGGCGACGCTCACCAATGGATCGACGTTCGGCTCGAAGGCGACGGCAAGCGCATCAATCGAAGCGCTATCGGCGCCCAAGTACGAATCAAGCTCAAGAACAAGACGCTCACTCGTCAAGTCGAAGCCGGGACCGGCGAAGGCAACCAAAACGACCTGCGCCTCCACTTTGGTCTGGGCGATCTTCACGGAAAAGTCGATCTGCAGATCACCTGGCCGGGGGGCCGCAAGCAAACCGTGCGTGGCCAGCGAACTAATCAGATCGTCACCGTAAAGGCGCGCTAGTGACTGCTGTGCTGGCGCACCTCGAAGAAGAGCCACTTGCCCTTTTTCTTGACTAACTGGATGCCAAAAACCGAGGAATTGGATTCCGTGGCGGGCTTGCCATTCGCCTTGACGACCTGAAAAGTGGACTTCGCTGTCGCCTTAATCGTCGCTTTGTCACCGCTGACCGTGAGGCTATCAATGTGAAAAGCGAGGCTCAAAATCTTGGGTGACCGCGAGTAGCTAGCCTTTTCTTCCGCCAGCCAATCCTTCAGAAAATACGGACGGCCCTCTCGTACGACGAAGCGAAAGTCCGGCGCGCAGTTGCTGGCGCTCCACTTGTCCAGCGCCTTGCCATCTTTGGCCTTGATGATCGCCGCATAGGAGTCGAGTCTTTTCTGCAGGTCCGATTTCAGATCGCCGTGGGCAATCGCGGCGACAAACCCAGCCGTGGTAAGTGCAAGCAGTTTCGATTTCATACAATCCCCGCCTAGTGAACGCAGAAATCTCGAAAATCGTTGCGACGTCCCGGGTCCTGGAGCCGAAGGGGCCAGCCAATTAGGGCATGGGTGGGTCGCTGAGAGGAATAACTTCGGACCGCTCCCTCAGCATCGAAGCGCGACACGGTCTCCCGAATCCAGATTCAGAGATGTGGAGGGTAAAAGGGCCGCTAATAGATTTCATAGCATCCACGTGCAGACAAAATGACCCACACATGTCACTCACGCAAAGCACAAACCGCGTGAAACTCTACCCGCCATCGAACGGCTTTCCGTCGAGCGTCGTCTTCATGTCGCCCTCTTTCATCTCGACCACCCACCAGCGCCCGCTTCGCTTCACCAGCTTCTGATCTGCAGACCCATCGAATTTCAGCAGGTTCGATGTCTTCGCGCCGGGGCTCATTTTCACCTTGCCCGAGAAATGAATCGACACCTTCATCGTCGCCGTGTCCTTCCCTTCCTTCAGGCTCTCGATCTTGATCGAAAAGGAGTTCACCTTCTCCGTCATCGATGCCTCGGTCTTTTCCTTCTCGATCCACTGCTTCAGGTTGACGGTCTCGCCCTTCTTGGGAATGAATTTGAAGTCTTCGGCAAAGACGCCGCGAAGCGACTTCTCGACCGCCTTCATGTCCTTCTTAATGCTGGCCGCGCAATAGGCGTCGTACTTCTTCTGCCACTCCGACTTCATATCGGCAAAGCCAGGAACGGCAATGACCGCAATCAATGCCATAGCGACGAATTTCTTTTTCGTGCGCGTAGTGTAACGCCAATCGAGCCTTTCTCCAAATTCTCCGAAGGAAATTTGGAGAAAGGACCGCGGAACGACGAGAGGGGAAAGTCCATTAGAGAGCAATCTCCACGCGAAGCCCAGTCTCCGCGCTCTCAATCGCGCCAAACACCATCGCCAAACTCTTGATATTGTCGTGGCACTCGCCGTTCGGCGCATTCCCGGTCCGAAGCGCCCACAAGAACTCGTCCAGGCTCCCGGCGATGCCACCCAGCTTGTCGATCGGCTGGAAAACCTGACGTTCGACTGGACGATGGAACCCTTCGTCGCCCACCACGGTCTCCGCCTCAATCAGGTCGTGACCGTTCCACTTCACCGTCCCTTTCGAGCCCACGGCCCGCCACTCGCCTTCCCACGAGGTGTGAAGCCCCTCACTGCACCAAGACCCGCGGTAGGCAAAACGAACGCCGCCCGTCATCTCAAAGAGGCACGTGATGGACGATCCGTCCTGATACCAGCTCCAGCCCGGATTGAACTCGTCGGCATAGACCGAAACCGGATCGAGACCCGACAAATAGCGAGCTTGATCGAAGGTGTGAATCGCCATGTCCAGCACCAAGACGTGTGCCATTTTGTCTCGAAATCCGCCGAAGTGCGCTCCGATATAGAAGTCGACATTCAGGATTCCAAGCTCGCCAATCTCGCCCAGAATCTGCTTGAACGCCTCCTGCCGTCCGTCGTACCGGCGACTCTGCGAAACCATGTAGAGCTTCCCCGCCCGCTCCGACGCCGCCACCATGCGTCGCGCCGACTCCATCGAAACCGACATCGGCTTCTCTCCGAGCACCGGCAAGCCCGCCTCCAAAGCCTCAATGGTCACCGCCTCGTGCGCTTCCGGCACCGAAACATCCACCACGAAGTCCGCCTCGACCGCCCGCAAGGCATCCGAAAGCGACACAAACGCCGGAACCTCGATACCGACTTCTTGGGAGCTTTGCTCAACCTGGCCGGGCACCACATCGACCCATGCCGCGATCTCCGTCTCTGGGTTCGACACCAGGTTCCGAGCCCATGCTCGCCCCATTCCTCCCGCCCCAACAAGAATTGCCTTCATCGAGTGAAATTATGAATGGTGGCAACCTCGAATTAAGTAACCTATCAGCATCCATGAGCATCGTCGATCTCCGTAGCGACACCGTCACCCGACCCACGCCCGACATGTATGAGGCAATGATGAACGCCCCTCTCGGTGACGACGTACTTGGCGACGAGCCCACCGTCTCGGAGCTTGAGTCCCTCGCCGCCAAAATGACGGTGAAGGAAGCCGCGCTCTTCGTGCCAAGCGGCACCATGGGGAACCAAGTCGCCATCGCCACCCACACCCAGCCTGGCCAAGCGATCATCGTCGAGCAGGAAGCCCACGTCATCTATTACGAGGTCGGCGCTCCCGCCGTGTTTGCCAATGTCCTGACTTGGACGCTTCCTTCGGACAAGGGCGTCATGGACCCAGCAGACATCGAAAAGCGCATCACCTCGGCCAACCTGCACACTCCCGGAACCTCCCTGATCTGCATCGAGGACACCCATAACCGAGCCGGAGGAACCATCATTCCTCTCGATACAATTGCCGAGTATCGCCGCATTGCCGACAAGCATGGCCTCAAGCTTCATATGGACGGCGCACGCGCCTTCAACGCCGCTGTCGCCCTCGGCGTGCCCATCGGCGATGTCACTCGCAACGTAGACACCGTCAGCATCTGCCTCTCCAAGGGTCTCCGCTCGCCGGTTGGCTCCATCCTGTGCGGCCCAAAGGAGTTCATCGACCGAGCTCGAATCTGGCGAAAGCGAATGGGCGGTGGCCTGCGCCAGTCTGGCGTTCTCGCCGCGTGCGGACTCGTCTCCCTGACGAAGTACGTCGATCGCCTCGCCGATGACCACGCCAATGCCCAACGCCTCGCCGTCGAAATCGGCAAACTCCCCGGCCTCCACACCGACCCCGCCAACACGCCGACCAACATCTGCCTGGTCGGCACGGATCGCCCCGCTGTCGAATGGCAAGCCATGCTTCACGGTCGCGACGTTTGGTGCTTTCCGGTGGCTGAAAATCGTATCCGGCTGGTGACTCATGCCGATGTCGATTCGACCGGCGTGGACCGAGCGATTGAAGTGTTTACCGAACTAGCAGGCTAAAGGTACTCTGAGGTTAGTGAGCTTCGAAATCATCCTCGGTGACGTAAACGAGGAACTCTGCCACCATTGGCGGCAACACTTTCGAGACCTGCGCCACCCGATCCACGGGCGAGCCGAGATTCAACACGGAGACTTCTTCGACATCAACGCCGATGCCTACGTCTCTCCCGCCAATAGCCACGGCATCATGGATGGCGGCTTCGACCTCCTCCTTCGCATCCGCTTTCCCAGCGTCGACGTCGCCGTCCAACGCGAGATCGATCAGCTCGGCGGAATGCTTCCTATCGGTCATGCCCTGGTGGTCGAAACCGGCGACTTCGACGTGCCCTATTTGGTCAGTGCGCCGACAATGGAGGTCCCAATGAACATCGCGCACACAAACAACGTGTATCTCGCGACTCGAGCCGTCTTCCGCGCTGTTCACGAATTCAATCTTGAGAACGACGGCGACATCCAATCGATCGCCATTCCGGGCCTAGGGACCGGAGTCGGCAAAATGCCCCCTGCCTTCGCCGCCGCCCAAATGGCGGAAGCGTACGGGGAATTCCTAAATGAGATTCAATAACACGTTTCGCCTCGGGTAACGTCCAATCAATATGGTTGGCATCGCACTCGCTCTTTGCATGGCGCAAGAAGGACCCACGCCAGTGTTTGCCATCAAGCTCAACGGAACCGTTGTTTCGCCCAGCCCAGAAAGCTGGCGACCCGAAACCCATTGGATAAAGGTTCCCGGAGGTCTCGGCGTCGAGTTTTGGGGTCAGTCCTCTGGGTGGATGATTGTTGACCATCCCGCTCTCGCCCTTGAAAAGCAGTTCACGATTTCCGCATGGCTGAAACCGTACGCCTATGTGCTCAGCGGCCCACAAGCGCAGATCATGTTTCGCGGCGACGATCGTCCTGGCCTCGATCCCTACAGCATGGCCATCCATGACGACGGCACCATATTCTTGCGATTTGACAGCGATGACAACGTGACCACCGAATGCAAGAGCACAACGAAGCTTCCCGTGAACCAATGGTCGCACGTGGTTGGAACTTTCGATTCCTATGCGCATGCGATGAAGATTTGGGTCAATGGCAAGCTCGAAAATACCACGCAGACCGACCGCCATCCCATCGGCAGACTGGAAGCCATCGACTCGGCCGGCCTTGGTGTCGGCAATGTACAGTGGGATAAAGGGCCGCACAACCAGCCCTACCACGGCGTCATCGCCGACCTTCGACTCTACAATGTGGCGCTCGACCCCGAGAAGGTCGGATACGACCCCAAGCTTTGGGGCATTCAGAAGGTCGGCGGTTAGCCCAATTATCTATCCGCAACCAAATTAGTTGAGCGCCAAGTTGTATACGCCGCGAACAGTATCTGAACCGTATGCCTCTATGTAGGTGACCGTCAGCCCATTCCCCGACCGCACGAATGTCGCTGTATAGGTGTACTGATTTCCGCCGGTTCCGTCCTGATCCTTCGCGTCCCAGTAAATGCCACCAGCAGCACCATTTGCATCTACAGCCCCAAGCATGTTGTCATAGATGTTGCCTGAGCCGGGACCAAACTGCATCTTAATGTCGATATTGCCATTGGAATCCACCGTTCCAGAAGTTGGAATGTCCGTTGCTTCGGTTCCAATTGGATTGTTGTTGGAATCGTAAATGTTCCAAGTGCCCTTGCCAGACCAAGTTCCCGCGTACAGACTTGTAGTTGAAGATCCACCGCCGCCACAAGCGAACAATGTTCCAACGAGTAAAGAGGCTCCAATGAATGAGGCTAGCTTCATCAGAGGATGAGTCTACAAGCTTTTCGCCAGCGTGTCAAAGCAAGGCGTCGCATTCTCCTCCAGGCATAAGGGTCCAATCATGGTAAAGTTACGGACTTCATGACGAGGACTCTCGGCCAGTTTTGGCCGATTTTGAAGTCAAATCCAGGCAGAGAGGGCGGCAGGGCGGCCGCAGAAACAGAAGGAAATTGCTATGAAGAATACGATTCTTATTAAGATAGTGGGGGTCATAGCCCTAATCGCTTCCATCTCTGGATGCGCAACCAAAGCAGAAGAGTTCGGCGACTATGCCGGCTCCTACTCGTCCACCTACACCCGAGTGGCGCTCGGTGGAACCATCAATATCGCCGTCACGCCCGGTGGACTGGTCGACTACGCCGTTTCAGACTCAGCGGCAGGAGTCTTCTTCGGCACAGCGGCCATCGACAGCACTGGCCACTTCGCGGCGGTGGTGAACCAAAACAACCAGACCTATAATCTGTCCGCGACGGTCATCCCGTCCAAGACCGCCGCCCAACGGCAGGTCGTGTTCAATGTGACGGGTGACATCACTCTCTCGGTCACCCTCCAGTACCAGGACTCTCCCAACACGGGAAGCTATGCAGGAAGCTATGCCGGAGCGTACACCGGAGACTTTTCGGGAGACTGGAACTTCACCTTCGGCTCGAACGGGCATGTCGTGGGCGGAGTAACCAACGGAAATGAAACCCTCTTCAACGTGTCGGGCAATTTCTCGGCGGCCGGTGCCGGCCAACTAACGGGCCAAGGCTCTGGTACCCATCTAGGGGAAACGATGACATGGGCAGGCATGTGCGTTCTCTCCAATGGGCAGGTCAGTTGTACGGGCATTTGGTCCACCAGCGCATCCCAAGCGGGAACCTGGCAAGGATCGCGAAGCAACTAATGTCAATTCCAGCCCCAGTGGCGGCACCCTGGGGCTGGATTGAACACTTGCCGACATTACGGCTGGTTCGGCATGTCCTGCGTTTGGAAGTGAACCAGAGCCCGAACGCCTTCACTCTTCATGATCGCAACTGTTTCCGTTGCCCCGTCGCCTAAGTCCCGTTCAAAGTCACGCGAATCGACCAGGACATAAGGTCCATCCTGGGAGTTGCTATAAAGGTGAGTCGTTCCCGGTCCCTGGTCTTTGAACCCTTCCTTGACGAGTACCTTAGCGATTTCCTCGACGTCCATGGTCGGAACTTCGAATACGTTGCCTGGGCCAGCGTATCGCCAGGGAATCTTGGTAAAGTCGACCATCTTTGGCGTCACCTGGATTCCATAAAGGGACGTCTTTGGCAAGAGGAAGTGGGAGACGACGAACCAAGCGGTCGCACCTGCGCAGACCAAAAACCCCAGGATCGCGACAAGGATAAGAACTCTTCGGCGCATTTGACTCAGGCATTGTAGCCGAAGACGACCTTACTTCTTCGTCCGCTCAGAATTCTTTCGATAGGCGAATTGGAGTCCGGTGGCTCGCTCGATCTTGTGCAGAAGCTTTTTCTTCGAAGCGATGATTCCTTGAATGGTCACCTCACGACCATCTTGGAGCAGGACCACGCAGTGATCGAACGGCTGACGGTCATCGTCCAATCCCTGGTACCGTCGTAGCTCAACGACTTCGCTAAACTTGGCTTCGGCCGAAAGCACCCCCTCTTTGTCGAACAAACGAAGACCGTCCCGATCAAGCTCGATGCGCGCGTGAAATTGACGCTCGTATCGGACGTTTTGACGAACTCTCACGTAACTGGCGAGAAAGAGGACCGTTCCCACCGCAACTCCCGATGCGCAGAAGAAGGCGAAAAATTCAAAATGCAATACCAAGCTCAACGACAAGAAAAGCAACGATAGGGAGACAAGGCAGCCGCCACACCCGACTTCAAAAACCGGTCTGGTTTGGCGAATTGGAAAGCAGTCTGGGCTTGCTTGCATCTCACTGCTCGACCTGAACAAGAATTTCGCCCAGATGATGAGGCTGCCAAAAGCCAAAACGAGACAAAGGAGTGCGCCGAACATCACTATCGTCCGTAACCGGATTGTACCGACGGCCACGGCCTAGTTATTGGTCAAGTAGACGGGCATACCCAGCTTGCCAAGGGTTCCAGCCAGCCAAACCAGAGATTCCTCATCGGCAGGATCATCACTCTGGGCATCGATAAATGCGATGATGTGCTTCGCACTGTCCGAATCCTTCCAAGCATTCCGGTAAGTCGCGATTCCCACGCCGTTATAGCCAACTTTCGTGCGAGCAGAAGCCAACTGAACAATGGCATCTTCTGGCATCACTATGTGGTCTCCCGTTCGCGTCGCCTGAACCGTGATGGTGACTGGGGAACCTCCAAGCGACAGAGTAATCACATAGTAACCCGCGTAGCCGTGCGGAAACTGATACTCTTGTTCTATTCGAAGCGACCTCGTCGTATCCGCCGTTCTCGACCCAAGCTCGACTTTCCGATCGCCTCTCACCGCGTACAAAGGACGCGCGTGCAAAGAGAAGCCCCATCTCTCTTCCTTCTGGACAATCCACTCGTTGCCCAAAAGCTCGTCATGGTCACCTTCGACAAATGAGGTCAGTCTTGGCATTTTCACCCCACATTTTACTGACTTTAGTCCTGTATCCCAAGTTCGGAGACCTGAAAGGAAACGACAGCCAAAAAAAATCGTGGAGCGAACCCTGGCTACCTTGGCGTAGTACTAAGGGCGCGCCGTCCACCCGGACCGAATGTGATACAATAAATGAAGACAGTTCGGGTAGCGTAAACCGAGGTGGCAAAAGCCACCTTTTTTGTTACCGGACGAACGCAAAGTCGAGGAAAAGGAGCACAATGGAAGGCGATGTACTGCATCAACTGAACCAGATTGCGCAGGAGCGTGATCTGCCAATGGAAGAGCTTCAAGCTGAGCTTGAGGAGGCGCTTGCTGCCGCATACAAGAAGTATGTGGGAGCTCGCGGCGAGGTCCATGTCAAGCTCGATCCTCGTAAAGGAATGACCGCCAGCGTCGAAAAGGAAGTTGTCGGCGTCGTGGTCGAACCCAGCTTTCAAATCAGCCTCGTCGAGGCTCGCCGCCGCAAGAACGACGCAGAAATCGGCGACTTTATCCCGATGGATGTGGATCCCAACCGGTTTGGACGCATTGCCGCCCAAACCGCAAAGCAGGTCCTCAGCCAAAAGCTCCGTGAAGCCGAAACCCGCCGCATCCACGACGTCTTTGCCGAAAAGATCGGCGACATCGTGACTGGTCAGGTCACTCGACGAGACGATCAAAACGTCTATGTTCAAGTCAACCGGGTCGAAGCCGAACTTCCCCGTCGCGAGCAGGTGCCGACCGAAAAGTATTCGACCAATACCCGCCTGAAGGTTTACGTCTACAAGGTCGATGACTCGCAGAAGCGACTCAAAGTCATCGTCAGCCGAACCCACCCGAACCTGCTTCGAAAGTTGTTCGAATTGGAAGTTCCAGAGATCGGTACGGGCATCGTGACGATTAAGAGCGTGGCCCGCGAACCAGGTCAGCGAAGCAAGATCGCAGTTCAATCCACTGACGAACGCGTCGACCCGATCGGCGCTTGCATTGGCCCGCGCGGTGCGCGAGTCCAAGCCATCGTCGATGAACTGAACGACGAAAAGATCGACGTTGTCCCGTTCAAGGACGACCCCAAAGAATTCATCGTCGAATCGCTGTCGCCAGCCAAGGTGAACACGATTCGGCTCACCGAAAAGCAGAATGAGCGCGGAGAAATGGAGAAGCACGCCTACGTGGTGGTTCCCGAGAACCAGCTCTCGCTCGCGATCGGCAAAGGCGGCCAAAACGTCCGTTTGGCGGCCCGACTAACTGGCTGGACAATTGACATCCGCAGCGAGGCGCAAGCCGCCGCTGAGCGGGGACGAGGGTGAGGTGATGCTCCACAGTGCCAAGCCACGTTCCAATTCGGACCTGCATCGCCTGTCGCGGTAAATTTTCTCAGGAGAGCCTGTTTCGGCTCTCCCTGTCCGAAGAGCATATGCCAACCCCCTGGACTGGGCAGGGGCGGAGTGCGTATGTCTGCAAGTCTCGTCCGTGCGTCGAATCGTTCACGCACAAAGGACGCCTGCAAAAGGCGTTCAAAACCGGCAATCTCGTTCCAAACGAGCCCCTTTTACAAGATTTATTATGCAAACTGAGGTAAAGAAAGCAAATATGACAAGCATCGCCGAGATCGCGAAAGAATTCGAGATAAGACCGGGACAAGTGTTCACGGTCTTAAACGATCTCGGATTGAGCCACGACGGAGCCGCCTTCGATGTCGATTCCGACACGATGGAATTGGTTAAAGAAGGGTGCTTGGACCAACTCGACAAGAAAGCCATCACGCTGAAGCCGAACTCGTCGCCTCGCGACGTCGCCTTCGCACTCGATGTTCCGCAGGCCGAAATGCAGAAGAGCCTGATCGCCAAATTCCGAATCATGAAGGCGATCGGCAATCCGCTGACCGAAGAAGAGGCCCGCAAGATCGTCGAAGGGTACGGCTTCGAATACGCCGTGGCATCGGCCGTTGCGGCTAAACCCAAACCCAAGTCAGCCGCGCCCAAGCCGGGCGAAAAGATCTTGCGACCGCCGGTCGTCACCATCATGGGTCACGTCGACCACGGCAAGACATCCCTGCTCGACTACATTCGAAAGGCCAATGTCGCCGCCAAGGAGTACGGTGGCATCACCCAGCACATCGGCGCGTACCAGGTCACTCTGCCGGAAGGCGTCATCACCTTCCTGGATACCCCCGGCCACGCCGCCTTCACCAACATGCGGGCCCGTGGGGCCCAGGTCACGGACATCGCGATCCTGGTCGTTGCCGCCGATGACGGCATCATGCCGCAGACCATCGAAGCGATTCAGCACATTCAGGCCGCAAACGTTCCGATGATCGTCGCTGTCAACAAGATCGACAAGCCCGGCGCAAACCCGGACCGCGTTCTGACGCAGTTGACGGAGCACAACGTCGTTCCCGAATCGTACGGTGGCCAAACCATCACCGCCAACGTCTCGGCCATGACCGGCGAAGGCGTTCCCGAATTGCTGGAACTCATCCTCCTCCAAGCCGAAATCATGGAACTGAAGGCGGACCCGAAGGGGACGCTCGAGGGCACCGTCATCGAGGCGAAGCTGGAGAAGGGCCGCGGCCCGGTCGCCACGCTCCTCATCGAGGAAGGCACTCTGCACTCCGGCGACGCGCTGGTGGTCGGTAACACGTTCGGCCGCATCAAGGCGATGACCGACTACTTGGGCGAAAAGATGTCCGAAGCCGGACCGTCGACGCCGGTTGAGATCCTCGGTCTGAACGAAGTTCCGGCCGCCGGTGACAAGATCGAATTCTTCCCCGACGAGCGCTCGGCCCGTATCGAAGCCGAAGGTCGCGTCGCCAAGGAGCGCGCCCGATCGCTCACCAGTGGTGGACGTGGACTCACGCTTCGCGACCTGCGAAACCGAATGCAGGACGACGGTATGCGAGAGCTCAACCTCATCGTCAAGGCCGACGTTCAAGGCTCGGTCGAAGCGGTCAAGGGCATGCTCGAAAAGGTCAAGAACGAGGAAGTCGAGGCCAAAATCATCCTCAGCGGCGTCGGCCAGATCACCAAGGCGGATATCGACCTCGCGGCCGCATCCGACTCGATCGTCGTCGGCTTCAACGTGAAGCCGGAAGGCGAAGCCAAAAAGGAAGCCGAGAAGCGAAAGGTCGAAATTCGAACCTACACGATCATTTACGAACTCATCGAAGACATCGAAGCCGCCGTCAAGGGCATGCTTGCACCGAAGTTCGAGGAGCAATTCATTGGCGAGGCTGAGATTCGACTCCGCATGTCCTTCTCCAAGAAGGGCGTCATTGCCGGGTGCTACATCACCGAAGGCAAGGTCATGCGCGGTGCGAAGGCCAAGGTCTACCGCGGAAAGGACCTCATTCACGACGGCGACATCGTCACCCTCAAGCACTTCAAGGACGATGTCCGCGAAATGAACATGGGCCAGGAATGCGGTATGACGTTCGGCGATTGGGAAGGATTTGAAGAAGGCGACCGAGTCGAAGCCTTCGAAGTCGTTCAAGTTAACGCGTAACCATGATTGCGATCCGCGCCTTTTATAAGTTCGTCGCCATGACGCCTGAGCGGGCCGATGAGGTCACCGCTCAGATCAAGGCGCTGTGCGAGGAACTAGAATTCAAAGGCGCGATCACCTTCGCAACCGAAGGCATCAACGGCACCGTTTCGGCGTCGCCGGAGAACATGGAGGCGTTTTGGCGAGCGCTGACTTCCCTGCCCGAGTTTCCCGACGTGGATTACAAGGATTCGTCGCACGAAGAGCATCCGTTCCGTAAACTGCGCATCCGCCACCGAAAGGAGATCATCACGATCAAGGATCCGGCGGTCGATCCGACCAAGGTGGTGGGCACCTACGTTTCGCCTGCCGAATGGAACGACCTGATCTCCGATCCCGACGTCTTGGTCCTGGACACCCGCAACCACTATGAGTATGTCGAGGGCACCTTCGAGGGTGCCGTCGATCCCAATACCCGTAACTTCTCCCACCTGCCCGCTTGGGTGGACCAAAACCTCGATCCGTCGAAGGTCAAGAAAGTGGCGATGTTCTGCACCGGCGGAATCCGGTGCGAAAAGGCGTCGGCGATGATGCTTCAGCGCGGCTTCAAAGAGGTGTATCACCTCAAAGGTGGGATTCTGAAGTACCTGGAAGAGATCCCCGAAGGCGAGTCGAAGTTCACTGGCAGTTGCTTCATCTTCGACGATCGCGACGCGATTCTCACCGGGTTGAAGTCCGAGAAACGCAAATTCGACCAGAACAAGCTGGACGAGACCGTCGAGTATTACAGGCCTTCGTAAACGCACCGCCAAAAGTCCGTAAACACCTTCGGTGGTTCCGGCGAGGTCATCATACGCTGGGTCATCAGGACTCCACAGAGGTCATTTGATGGATCGGAGTAGGCCGAAGTGCCGAAGCCACCATCCCATCCGTACCGCCCCGGAACCTGCCACGGTTCTTCACCGCCAATGCATATGGCGCCGCCAAAGCCCCAACTACTGTGGTCACCAAAAAATATTTCACCTCCTATGCGCTGGGACGGCACTAAGCGGTCAGACATCATCATGGATATGCTTGATTCGGAAAGGACGCCCTGTCCCTTCCTCAGCAACATCCTGCAGAAACTCAGGTAGTCGCTTGCGGTGGAAACCAAGCCACCAGAGCCAGATTGGAAGGCAGGAGGAGTTGCAATTTCGCTTGACGAGCCGGCCGCATCGAAGACCTGAAGCCCGCCTTCGTTCGGCCAAAGAAGGGCAGGCAGACGATGATGCTTGCTTTCTGGAACACTGAAACCGGTGTCCGCCATCCCGAGCGGTTGGAAGAGGCGCTCTCTCATGAAGTCTTGGAGACTCATTCCCGACACTCGCGAAATTAGGATGCCAAGAACATCCGAACCTGTATTGTAGAGCCATCGTTCCCCAGGTTGATGCATTAGGGGTAGTGCGCCGAGGCGACGCATGAATTCGTCCTGCCCCGGAGCTCGGGACAGTCTTGGCGGTCCATCACCACCTAAATTCCCTTCAGCAATGGGCTTCTGAATCGGGTAGGTGCCTGGCATGGCCATGACGCTCCCAAATCCAAATGTAAACGTTTGGAGATCACGAAAAGTAATGGGTCGGTTTGCGTGAACCGTATCGTTCAACTCCGAACCGATGTCCCGCAATACTTGACGATTAGCCAATTCTGGAAGCCATGGCTCAACCGAATCATCGAGCCCGATCTTGCCATCATCGACGAGGATCATCCCCACCGCGGCAGTTACTGGCTTGGTAATCGAGGCAATCCGAAAGATCGTATCGAGTTCGACGTTTCCAAACGCCATCTGATGAACACTATCGCCGTGGCTAACCAAAGCAACAATGCCTGGCACTTCGCCGCCGACGACATGGCTCTCCATTTTCGCAAACAACCGGTCTAAATTCATAACTGATTGTAAGCCCAAATGGGTTACCAGAAGTCGTACGTTGCGAGCTAACGTTCCAGGTTTGCACCGGGATTCGGAGCGTCTCCGGGCTTTAGGGTACTCCTTCGCCCTAATCTTAGCGGCCCTAGTATCCCCTCAGAATTTTCCCGAGCTTCGACAGTCTGAATCTTTCAATCTTCATTCATTCCGTAATCTTGACCCAATGAACAGAGAAGCACCCTGGCCACCAACGAGAGTGCCCCAAAAAGCTCTGGATGAGCATCCTAACCTCCGATTGAGTCCCCTGTCTTTATCACAAACAGGACGATGAGACAAAAAAAGACCGCCCTCTCGGGCGGCCTTTGGTGCTCATTAGTGTCGGATTTAAGATCGGTTGCCGCGCAGGGCCTGCTGAGCGCGAGCCTGTTCCAGCTTCGTTCGCAGAGCCTTGTGGGTTCGGTGCAGTCGTGAGCGGATCGTGCCCACCGGAGCACCGAGCATCTCGGCGATTTCCGTGTACGGAACCTGCTTCACGTCGGCCAATTCGATTAGCTCTCGCTGATCCGGCGAAAGCGCGTCGAGAGCTTCCTGAAGCGGCTCGCTGTAGGCGTTCTCGATGAGCTGTTGCTCCGGCGAAGGACCATCGTCAGCCACTTCGAAGTGGATCGTGTCTCCGCCCACTTCGGCCGGAATTGAATTGTCATAGCTGACCGTCTGCACGCGTCGGCGTCGGTTGCGCAGAAGGTCCAGGTAGAGCCTCGTCACGATTCGGAAAATCCAGTTCTCGAACGGGCGATCTCCCTCATAGTCGTTGAACGACCGGTAGGCTCGATAGTAGGCTTCCTGCGTCAGGTCCTCTGCGTCGGGCCGATTTCCACTGAGGCGATAGGCCATGTTGTAGACCTTTCGATAGGTCTCATCCATCAATTGATTGAATCGGACCGTTTCTTTTTCGTTCAGTGCATAGGTTGTTGTCATTAGCTTTACTCCTCCTTTTGGTTCAAAGCTGCTTGCTCTGATAAGTTAAACGAGATATGTCATCGGAATGTTCCACATTTTTGAGTTTTTTGATATTAAGTAGCTTGAGCCTATGGGACTCAAGTCCCATAATCCTACCGGTCGGTAGTTCAAGACTTCTGTAGAAAAGGTAACGGGCGAGACTCCACCGGAGTTTCACTCAAACTACTATACGCACATAGTTTCGTCATTTACGGCATGGAAACATCAAATTTGGAAGCAGTGCGGGGATTTAGTACCCTTATGCGCCTCCGCCTGTCGGCGCGAATTTGTCGTAACCTTTGGGCAGTTCGAACGGTCGATTAGGCTCAAATGTGTTCCAAACCAGTTTCGAAATGTTCCTCAAAGCGACAAGCCCATCGTTATCGTGGACCCAGCGCTGGTCCTGCTGATCGGCCGTATACATGGCCAAAACGTACGGGCGCGAGGCGTAGACGATGGCCACTTCCGACCGGCTTTGGTTGACTGAACCCGTCTTCGAGCACACTTTCACATCGATCGGGCACATCGTCGGCGTAATGTCGTCCCAGTATTGGCGCGACAGAATCCTCAGTAGCTTCTCGCATACCGCCGGGCTCGCGGCCTTATGCTGGTACAGCAATTCGTATAGTCTCGCCTGCTCGCGCGGAGTAGTCATGCCCCACCCGAACTTTTGTTGCCACACGCTCTCTTGGTTGTCGCGGTCTGTGCGGTGGCCAAGAATCTTGGTATGGAGCAGGCCAAGCTTCTCCATCCTTTGGTTGACAGGCTTACTCCCGATGAAGTCCTGCATTGTCATCGTCGCCGTGTTGTCGCTCACACCGATCATCAGATTCACGTACCCGTCGATGTCCAGCGATGTCCCGTCCTTCATCAAATAGGTCCACATGCTCGCCTGCCGCTTCTCGGTGGGGAGTAGCGGGTACTTGTCGGTCATCTTGTGCTGACCTTCGTCCACCTCGCACAGTGCCTCCAAGGCAACGGAGGTCTTGATGGTCGAGGCTGTCGGGAAAATGTCCTCACCATTAAAGGAGATGCGTTTGCCGGTCGTCAGATCGACCACGCAGTAGCCCAGCCTTCCCCGAAACGCCTTAGCTATGGCCGTCAGGTCCTTCTCAAGCTTGGTGAGGTTAGGCGGAGTCGAAGAGAGGGCGAGGAACGCAGGAACCATGAGGCTAGATTACTTCAGCGGATAGCTTAGAGCCTTCAGCCTTTCTGGCCAATGGCCAAGATGTCTCTCTGGCGAGAGAGACCGGTGAGCGTTATGCGAACCGAGAGAGTCGTCTTTAGCCTTCGAGACTTGCCTCGAAGGCTAGAGCGCGAATAAATTCGCGCAGTCCAAAGGCCGCTTTCCGAAATTACTCCGCCATCATTGCTCGCAGGCCGCCAAAGTCCCCGTTGCTAAACGTCACGACCAGATCGCCAGGCTGGACCACATCCTCCAGCCAATCCCGAACGTACTTCCCCCAATCCGACTCTTTGCCTTGCTCAAGCGAAAGAACAAAAGCCGGGACCTTGAATTGGCTCCGGAGCCAATCCAAATCCAATCGTTCGGAATCCGAATATCTCCACGGTCGATCCAAGGCTCCAATCGCAACGCCGGAAGCCTTGGCGAAGCAGTCAACAATTTCCTGTTGGTAAAAGCGTCGCGTCGTGGTGTTGGTCCGGGGTTCGAAGCAAGCGATCAACCTTCTGTTCGGATACCGAGCAATTAGGGCATCGATTGTCTCGCGGATCGCGGTCGGATGATGGCCGAAATCGTCGATCACCAGCGCGCCCCGCCAGGTTCCCTTTTCCTGCATCCGTCGCTTGGGCGGAAGATAAGACGCCGCTCCCGACTGCAACTGATCGAGCGGCATTCCCAGCCGATGCCCGCAGACGAGCGCCACCAACATGTTGAGGGCATTGAACCGGCCATTGGCCGGACTCGCGAACTCGCCAAACTTTTCGCCGTTCCGCAGAACCGTAAAACGAGAGCCTTCCGGCGACTCCTCAAGGTCCACAACCCGCCAGAAGCAAGAGTCCCCAAAGCCGAACGTCTCCACCGGGGAGCAAGCAACTTTCAGAACCTCCGCGACAACGGGATCATCGCCATTGGCCAAGACCAAGCCATTGCGTGGCACCAACCGAATGAAGAGCCGGAACGACTTCTTGATCGCCTCCAAGTCATCGAAGATATCCGCGTGGTCGAACTCGATGTTATTCACCACCGCGATGTCGGGCCGATAATGCATGAACTTCGACCGCTTGTCGTAATACGCCGAATCGTATTCGTCTCCCTCAATGACGAATACATCGCTCTCGGCCGGAAGGCAGGAAACGGAAAAGTTACCCGGCACTCCGCCGATCATAAAGCCTGGTCGAAGCTCGCCAACCGTCAGCATATTGGCCGTCATCGCCGTCGTCGTGGTTTTTCCGTGCGTTCCCGCAATCACCACACTGGTCCGCTTGCCGATCAGTTGCTGGGCGACCAACTCCGGCAGAGAGATCAAGTCCAGCTTGTGCTCCAACGCGAACTCTAACTCCTCGTTGCCTCGTGAAACCGCATTGCCAACAACGATGCGATCTGGATTTAAACTGAGGATGTGTTCGGGATCGAAGGACGAGAAAACCTCGACTCCACAATCGGCCAGGTAGGACTTCATCGGCTCGTACAAAACCTCCTCCGAACCGAAGACCTCATTGCCGAGCTTTTTGCAGGCTCCGGCCACCCCGCCCATGGCGGTCCCACCGACGCGTATGAAATAGAGTTTTTCGCCCACTTTCCCGAAGAGTATGACGTAGAATCAGGGCATGGTAACCACGCTCGCAATCGCCTCATTGCTAGCCATGAAGGTAGGTAATCCGTCCGCCGGAACAATCTACGACTTCACGATGAACAACATCGACGGCAAGC
Organism: Armatimonadota bacterium; assembly: GCA_016125185.1. Classification (NCBI taxonomy): domain Bacteria; kingdom Bacillati; phylum Armatimonadota; species Armatimonadota bacterium. Next base: position 1,605,640 of record WGMG01000006.1, read on the forward strand.
CCACTCCGCTCAAGAAATTCAAGGGCAAAGTCCTCCTCGTCGTGAACGTCGCCAGCAAGTGCGGCAACACGCCTCAGTACGCCGCTCTCGAAGCGCTGTACAAGAAGTATCACAAGGAAGGCTTGGTCGTCCTCGGCTTCCCGGCGAACAACTTTGGCGGCCAAGAGCCCGGCACCAATGAAGAGATCAAGACGTTCTGCACCTCCACCTATGACGTTTCGTTCCCGATGTTCAGCAAGATTTCGGTGAAGGGCGAGGACATCGCTCCACTGTACAAGTGGCTTCTGACCGAATCGAACAGCACCACCGATATCGACTGGAACTTCGCCAAGTTCGTTGTCAGCCGAGACGGAACCACGGTCAAGCGATATGCGGCGAAAACAAAGCCGGATAGCCCCGACGTGGTCGAGGCTATCGAAGCAGCTCTGAAAGAGAAGGCTTAGAACGTCATAAGATAATCAAGGTTGATGGTCGTCGGCTGTCAACCTTCTTTGTTTATGACCGAGCAGTTTGTTCTAACGTACAATAGGTAGGCAACGACCTTTTTGAGAAAGATCATGAGCTTCGATATCCCGCCAAACATTGAGCCCCAAGTGAAGGAATTTGCCCGGGCCCAGCACATTTCGGAAACCGAAGCACTCATTCGGCTAATCCAAGCGGGGCTCAGTGTGCAGAAAATCCCGCCACAGGAAACAGTGCGTCCTTCTTACGGATCGATGTTTGGCATTCTCAAAAATGGATATGGTTCGCCCGAGGCAGTCGATAAGGCAATCGACGAGATACGCGACGCATGGTAACTCTTGCTGGCAAGCGCGTTTACTTAGACACCAACACGATCATTTACGCACTTGAGGGCTTCTCCAGCTACGCGAATCTGAAAGCTGGTCTGCTGGAACCACTAGACGCGGGGGCGTTTGTGGCGGTTACAAGTGAGCTCACGATTGTAGAAACAGTCGTTGGCGCCCGAAAGGCCGGACAGGCAAGCCACGAATCGGTACTTCGAGCCTTCCTGTCTCCAACTAGCAATTTCATTATTGAACCAATCTCAATTGCAGTTCTTGAGAAAGTGATTGACCTTAGATCGCAATTTGGATTCAAAGTGCCAGACGCCATTCACCTGGCAACGGGCATTCTGACTGGTTGCGATGTGTTTGTTTCCAACGACTCAGCTTGGAGCAATGCAGGCGTTCAGGTCATCGACCCCTCAAATATTCGGCCATAAGTCGCGAGTACACGTGGTTGGGAGTAATTACTCAATCGATTTGGATATTCCAAAGCCGGGTAGCCCCGACGTGGTCGAGGCTATCGAAGCTGCGCTGAAAGAGAAGGCTTAGATTTTCCCTTCGCTAATCTCTCTCAGCATCTTCTTACTCAGTTCTGGGATCGGAGTACTCTTTTCAATCTTGTATTGAATGAGCTTCCATCCCAGGAATCCACCGACCGCCAGAAGCAGTCCCCAAATCCATAACGGCTTCGAGGGTTTCTCTTCCTGAGCCACTCGATTAGTGGCCGTCGTGATCGCCCCGACCTTGTCGGCTTTCTCGGAGCCCAGCACAAGCGATTCCTCTCCATTCGAAGCGGCCGCCATGCCTGGCCTGGGCTTGTCGCCCTCTTGTCCAGCGTCGTTTGTATATCCCGGAACCTGACCCACGATCGGCGTTACACCGTTGAAGGCTTGCTGCTTAGCCACCTGCTCCTGAGTTTGCTCAGGGTGGTGAGGCTGGGCAACGCGGGCGTCGTTGATGGGCGCCGGGCTCAATGCCGCAGCCCCAAGAGCCGCGGCGGCAATGATTAGTTTACGTACCATATGTCGTTCCCCTATCCTGCCAAGTGCTCTTCATCAGCACTGGGCTTCTTGGCAATTTGATGTCGACCAGCGGCTTCTGCGAGAGCGTGCGCTCTTTGATCCGCGTATCGTAGTTCATCATCATCGGCAGACTGTAGATCACCATCGCCTCGTCGCGACTGATGATCGATCCATTGATCGTCACACCGCCACCGGACGTACCTAGGTTTCCACCACCGACAAAGTTCGTGTACATCACCGCGTCGATCTGATTGATGCCTTCCGCGATGCTGTTCATCGTCGTATCCGAGATGACGCTCTGATATTTCTTTCGCCCTGTCGAGTCCGTGTCGTAGGCGTTGAACGCGGGAATGGTATTGCCATTCTCGTCCAGGCGCGACTTGGTAAACGGAGGGCTCATATATTGGAGCGTGGTCGATGTGAACGAGTTCGGATTGCCCATCATGACCGATGCGCGTGCCGCCAGACCCAACAGGTCGGCTTTCTCGTTCTTGTTGTCGATCGTGGTCGGATTGGTGCCTCGGAAGTCGGGCGCGTTCACATACTTGATCGAACCGACGATGTGCACATTTCGCCCCGTATAGATCGTCCCTTGGCCTGTTACATAGCCTTTGATGACGGCATCTTGAGCGACCGTCACGGGACCATGGATTTTGATTGGGTGGCTGGAAGTGCCTACGATGACGGCCGATCCGTTCACGTAACCGCTGGTAGTCAGTCGCTGGTAGGCGTTCGTCGTCGAGTTCCAAACGTCGACGTAAGCGCCCTGCCCGTAGTACGGGTTTGCGGTGCCGTCGGCGTAAGTAGCCTTTGTATCCACATATGCGGCGCTGGCCGTTTGGTAGTCGGCAATGTCGCCGAGGTCCGGCATGATGACCTCCTCGGCCGGGGCCGGGTCGATTGTGGCGAAAGTCGGCGTCGAGGAAGAAGACGTCTTTACCCACGACCGTGATCCACTGGAATCCTGCAAGGTCGAGCCGATCAACTGGTTGTTCAGGACGCTGCCCGTGGTATCGAACAGGACATCCTTCCAAGTATCGTAGGTCGTCGATCCTTTGGTGCCATGGATCGTCGAGTCATACGCTTGACGCATGCGCGAAACATAGGTACCCGATCCACCCTGGTAGGTGGCGTAGGTTGAGTTCGTCCACTTCACCGGCGTGCCGGAGATGTTTCCCGAGACACCGGTGCTAAGTTTTTCGTTCTGGGTGGCAATGACCGTCCCATTGATGGTCGGAGTGCCGTTCGTGAACGTGAAGTCACCGTTGGCCCGGATATCGCCGTTCATAGTCAGGTCGCTCGGCCCAAAGCCGTCCATCCAACCATAGTTGTTCACGAAGTAGACGTAGTCAAAGACTTGGCTACGGCTGAGCTGGAACGTCACTTTGACGTCGATAATCTTGGCTGGCTCATTGGAGTCCAAGACCCCGTTGCCATTGCTGTCGATATAGCCGACCGCGCGCAACGTCACGCGCCGCGTGTAGTCATCGCCGTTAGGCTCGGAGTAGCTGATCACACCTACCGAGTAGTTGCCAACACCACTCATAGTCCCTGTCGTAACAGCTTTCGGGTGTTCGGTACTTGCGTTCTGGCAGGTCGATTCGAGATAGTCGAAACTCTGGGTCGATTTGAAGTCACGCCAGTAGGTTCGAAGGATGGTCTGGACGCCAGCATCGCAAAGCTGCGTCATTTGGACATCGAGCGCTCGGTGCTTGGCCGAACGCAAAGCGGTAGAAGCCGAACTCATATACGTCATGCCGGCCACGCTCAAAAGGGCCATCAGCATTGTGGCGGCAAGGTAAGTAGAGCCTCTCTTTCTTCGGAATCGGTTCATGGTTTACCTCGACAGTTGCGGAATGTTTCGCAGATACACGCTCTCACGTGATCGCGAAGGAGTCCAGTTGTTTCGAAATCCTTGTTTGGATGTGACAAGTTGAACGATGACCTGGCGGGTGACCGTACCGGAGTTGGCGGTAAAGATCTTGTAGGACGCGTTCGTGGTTGGGTCGGTTGTAAGAACGTTTTTCGAAATCGTTCGAGTGCTAGTCCCGATCGTTTGCGATAATGTTCCGTTCGACAAAGTGAACTTTCGAACGGTGGTATCCGTGGTCAGAGGCAGTATGTAGCTGCCACTGCTATCCTTCAACGGAAGTTGGTAGGAAACGGTATTCCCATCGTTGCTGATCGTCACACTGACGGCTTCGCGCAGTTGCTGCGCCATCAGCTTAACGGCGTTTTGCGAACTCGAAATAGAGTCCATTGCGCCGACGCCTTTCAGCCAGCTCATCATGCCGGCCATGTAGCAGGCAACACCGCCTACAAGTGTGAATACCGAAATGGCGGAAGCCGTGATAACTTCGAGGAGAGTTGCCGCGCGCTTGCGACGATTCGTATGTTTCCTCATAAGTTGGCCACCAATGAAGAGACCACGTAAGAGCGGGCTCTTCCCCTTTCGGTCCAGGAAATGGAGAGTGTAATCTTCTTGAGTTCAATATCGACCTGTTCGATCTTCACGGTTCCTTTGCCGTTGGGAAGCAGGTCGGTAACTCGGTCGCCGACAGCGCTGTCGGTGTTATTGCAGGAAAAGGTATTGGAGCTCACCGGTGTGGTGCTATCGATGAGATCGGCAGCGTAGAGTTTGGTTTCGTTGAGATTGGCGTAGGTTTGCGCCTTCATCAACTCGATTTCTTTTTGAGCAAAATTGGCTGCCTTGTTCGCGTAGTTCGCCTTGTTGCGGCTCAACGTCGAAATTGGCATCGCACTGGCCAAGATGGCTCCTGCACAAGCGACCATAAACACTGAAAGCATTGTTTCAACGAGAGTGAATCCTTTATGAACAGTTGCTTTCTGGTGCATCTTAAGAAATTTCTTCCATTAAGTGCGATTACCGGGGCTGGTACTTATGCAGGAATTTGGGTTCCTTGGGCTCGTAATTTTAGGGCAAAACGTGGCCCGAAACGGTGCAGGTCGGAACCGTGCCGATCGGATTGAGCGAATAGGTACCGCCTTCGGCGCACGATGGGGTCGACTTCATGTAGAGAGTCATCCCCACGAGGTCCGTAAACGCTACGGTGTCACCGTTGCTCTTGCGGTTATCCATCGCCCACTGCTCTTTGGCAGACTCGATTTCTTTCATGTTGGCAAGACACGAAGAACGTCGGCCGGATTGGCGAGCTTGGATAAAGCTCGGAACGGCGATAGACAAAAGAATGCCGATGATCAAGACCACAATCATGATCTCGACGAGAGTAAAGCCTCTCATTCGTTGGGATCCGCCGAATTTCATATATTCTCCGCGATTTCTTTTCTTATTCCACCTCGGGTCCCAAAACCAACACATCAAATTCAGTAAAGTGGCAAGAAGACTGCCTTTGTGACCATCAAACTGCGGACAGGCCCGGACCATACGGCCCGGACCCTAGACTGGAAGGAGTTTTCCTTACGGCAGCGCGTGGCCAGAGATCGAACAACTCGGGTTGGTACCGATGTTGTCGACGGTGTACGTACCGCCGCTCGGGCAGCTCGGATTGGCCTTCAGGTAAAGCGTCGCACCGACGAGGTCGGTCATTGCAACGGAGGCACCGGCATCCTTCTTGTTGTCCATTGCCCACTGCTCTTTAGCAGAGTCGATCTGCTTCAGGTTGGCAATGCAGGAATTCTTGCGGCTGCTCTCTCGAGCCTTCACAAAGTTCGGGACTGCGATCGCCATCAAGATACCAATGATCAGGACGACGATCATAATTTCGACGAGCGTGAACGCTCGATTTCGCATGTTGTTTCGCTTCATTGTTTCAGATCTTCCGCCACGCGGAATTCTCCTCAATGGTTGCAACTTTCCCTGCCGCCACCAATTCCCACACAGTAAAAATGCCTTAATCGTGAATTGGCGACCGGTCTAAAGCAAAAAAAGCCCAGGTTTTGAACCTGGGCTTTTTGACTGAAAGGATCAGAATCCTTACGGCAGCGCGTGACCGGACACCGAACAGCTCGGGTTGGTGCCGATGTTGTCGACGGTGTACGTACCGCCGCTCGGGCAGCTCGGATTGGCCTTCAGGTAAAGCGTCGCACCGACGAGGTCGGTCATCGCGACGGAGGCGCCGGCATCCTTCTTGTTATCCATTGCCCACTGCTCTTTGGCAGAGTCGATCTGCTTAAGGTTGGCAATACAGGAATTCTTGCGGCTGCTCTCTCGAGCCTTGACAAAGTTCGGGACTGCGATCGCCATCAAGATACCGATGATCAGGACGACGATCATGATTTCGACGAGCGTAAACGCTCGATTTCGCATGTTGTTTCGCTTCATATGGTTTGACATCCTCCCAGTCTTAATCCGGGATGCTCCCATTCAAAAGTTTCGGAGTTTCATTTTTGAATCCTCAGACATTTGTGGAAAATGCGGGACTCTGTTTGTCGCTTCTAAACCCACGGTTAGGAGATACAAATGGCTTATTCCACGAATCGCGAAGATTCTGGTACTAAAGGTAACTTTTTTGACAGACGCCGATCCGTGACCGGATACGGGTCGTCCTAAATCCGTAGAATAGGAAAGGAGTTCAGCCATGACCAAAAAGCTCTTAGGAACGATTTCGATAGCCTTGACGGTTGCATCCGCCAATGCCCAGCTATTCAAACCGTCTCCCGCTGACCAGGTAAAGGCAGGTAAAGAATACGCGGCTAAGATTCGCAAAGAAAACAAAGTCCTGCCCGATTCGGACCCGCGAGTCAAACTGCTTCGGGAGGTCGGCCAACGATTCCTCGATGCTCGAACCCCAGAAGAGAAGAAGAAAGAGATTTGGCAGTACTCGTTTGACGTTATCGACTCGAAAGAAGTCAATGCTTTCGCCATTCCCGGAGGCCCAGTCTTCTTCTTTACCGGTCTTCTCGACAAACTCACCAATGTCGATGAAATCGCGGGCATCATGGGGCACGAGCTCACCCACGTACGCCGCCAACACTGGGCGAGCGCCGTCAACTCCCAACAGGAGAAACAGGCAGGTCTGATCCTGCTTGGAACGCTTTTTGGCGTTAAACGCCAACAGATGGACATTCTGCAGGTCGTCAACGAGTTTGGCTTTAACCTTGCCGCCAGCCGCGGCCAGGAACGCGAAGCCGACCAATTTGGCTTCGATTTCGACTTAAGAGCGGGCTATAACCCCGAAGGCATGATCCAAGTCTTCCAAATGTTCGAGCACTTGAAGGGCTCGGGCAGTACGCCGGAATTCCTGAGCACCCACCCGGACGACAAGAGCCGCATTTCTTCGCTTCAGAAAAAGCTCGCCGACTACCAAAAGAGCGGCAAGATCAGGTCGCTTCCTGCCCTGACGCCGTTGCCTTTCGAGACCACCGCCATGAAGGAAGCCAAGAACCCCAAGACCAAAGATGGAGGCGGGGGCGGAAAGTCCTCCGGCGGAACGCGCTAGTCCAGCAACCCGTCAAATTGTAACGTGAACCAAACGATTCGGTTTGCCAAGGCAGCCAAGAATGCCGACAATCCTTGGCCCGTGCGGATCGCCTGCGCTCTGGCGACGGCGTATCTACTGTTTCCATTTGATGTCTTGCCCGACTTCTTACCCGTTATTGGATGGCTAGACGATTTCCTCGTCGTCTTCGGTGTGGTCATGTGGGTTGTCAACCGTCGCCGGAACCGTCTGCCGGTCCAATCCTAAAACCAGCAATTCAGCGAGTCGTTCAGCGTAAGGTTGGTGCCATCTAGAACCGACAATATCAGCAAACCGCCGATATGACTGAACGACAAGAGCAAGCCCTCAGCGATGCTAAATCCGCGCTCGAACTGAGCAATCGGATTCCGTATCAAGCCCTCGAACTCGCCAATAGTGCGCTGAATTTTGCGCATGATGACGACACGGAGACTCAAGCATTCGCCTTCGCCGCGCTCGGTTCGAGCTATGCGAGCCTGGGCCGATTCGAAGAAGCCGCTCGTCATATCGGCGAAGCCCAGAAACTGGCTTTCGAGCTTCGGCTGACCTACGTCATCGCCCGCATTCACCAGGCCCGAGGCTGGATCGCTTACGCCCAAGGAAACTCGGTCCTCGCGTTCTCCGACTGGCAGATCGCTTTCGACTATTTCCAACAGATTCGCGACATGCGCGGCACCGCGTGGATCCTGATGCACTACGGGGCCAACTACTGCTCGCTCGGCCTGCTCGATCACTCAATCCGATGCCAAGTCAGCGCCCTCGAATTAGTGACTCTGCTCGACGACACGGCGACTCAAATCGACTTGAGAATCTCGCTCGCCCGAACCTACGTCGAAAAGGCGTGGCAGCGATCGTTTGTCGGCGACAAGGGCTTTTCCTACTACGATGCCCAGATCGCGACCGCCATTGTCCTGAAGGTCCTCGACCAGTACGCCAATGACCTGACGCCGCTCGCGATGGAGCAGGCTTACCATTCGCTCGGAGAGGCGTTCCTCATCCAGGATCGACCTGAAGAAGCCCTGCAGAATCTGCAGATTGCCCTAGAGGCCTCGACTCACGGTGGCCACTACAGTTCCGAAGCGCGCATCCAGGGCGCTATCGGCTACGCCCATTTTCTTTGTGGAAACTCAAACGAGGCTCGCCGGTTCCTGGCGTCGGCCATCGACGAAGCACCGGACGCGACGCCCGTCGACGACATGGCGCTCATTCAACTTTTCAATTCGTCCGTCCTCGAGGGCGAACGAAACTACCGCGCCGCCATGCTGGCCATGCGTAAATCGGCCGAGCTCGAACAGAAAGCTCAGCAGTCCCGCATGACCCGCTGGGCCAAGGTCCACGACATGACGCTTGGTATTGGTCAAGCGCTCGTTCCGGTCGAGACCATCGCTCAACAAGAGAACGGCTGGATATTCACGGAGCGGCAGATCGAGCGACACCACTCGCGCGTCGAAACCATGCTCCGCTACGACCCGCTGACCGCAGTCCTCAATCAAAATGAGGCCCTCGCCCAGGCATCGTCGAATCACTTCGAAGTTGCCGCGATCTTTGAGGTCACAAACATGGGGCTGATCAACGAAAAGTTCGGTCGTACCGCCGGCGACGAGGTCCTGCGCAACATCGCAACGATCCTGGTAGCAAGTCTGCCGCGCGACGCAGTGATCGGTCGCTATTCGGGTAACGAATTCTTTGTGGCGACGCACGCCAACGGTTTCGAGAAGATCGATGCCGCGATCAAGCGGTTCCCGTGGCTAGCCATCGACCAGGAACTGAGCGTCCACGTCAATCGTCGATTGGTTCAGCCCGAAAAGCCGAACATTCTGGCGGCCTAAGATACAAAAGGTGTAGACAACTCGCTTATTTGGTCTCCCTGCAACACTTGGCCTTATCCTCACTAAGGAAGTCAAAAATACGAAGCCTGTTGCCACCAATCCTCTACAACAAAGGCATCAACAGACTACCCCAGACGTCCTGCCACTTAGGAAAAAGACCTGATTCAATTCTTGAAATCGCCTTGGATGAAAACAACCAAAGTGACTGGTGCCCCAAAGCATTATTACAAACAAATAACGCGCTCATTTGGTAAACACGCCAATGATGCTCTTATTAAGACGTCATACCTTAACAGCCTTCTTCAGTTCTTCGATTAACGTATCCATGTTCTTTAGGCGATTTCCGCCCTTCGCTCGTATAAGGTCGCGATATCTAGTCAAGTCCTTTACAGCCAGGGCAGAATCTGATTTTCGGCGAAAAGCTAGACCGCGGTAGAGCCAAAATGTCGGGTAGTTCGGCCATCGCTTAATCGCCTCCGTACAGGCCGTTTCCACGTATTTCCAATTCGGGCCCCATCCCGGTTTGAACTCTTTGTCCTCCGCGTTGCGATAACCGCCAGTATACTCCTCGACAGCGCAAGCTAGAAAGAACGGTTCGTCGGGATACATCTTTACACAATCATTGACAATCGCTCTATATTCATAGGACATAGTGCCAAGTCCAAGAGCGGCCAACGTCAAGTCATGCCCCAGAGATTTAGACGTACGCAGTTGTCCAAAATTAGCTAGAGGAGCAAGAGTTTGGGCAGTACCACTGCTTAGCCCCTGCCTGCTCAAATTAGATAATTCTCGCAAACAAACGGACATATAGCAGATGGCCAGCTGTGATTCTCCGTTCTTCAGTCGCGATAGTCCTTTTGCCAGCAGTGCGTCAGATATTTTTTCTTGAATTTTAGACACAACGGTCGTCTTGCGAAGAGAGTCAATTGCCAACTTAATTTTGAATGCAGTAACGGGCTCTGATGAAAGTTCTGTGATTACACTCTGCGCGGCCATATCAAATTTACCGATTTTGAAATCTCGATAGTATGACGATCCGAGCTCATCCTTTGTTGCTACTCTGTCCAAGGAAATATCTCCCCGCCGGTCCAACATACCGGCAGGGAAGACTTCAGATGGCAAGAGGGCTAAACGGCTCTGTAAGGCTACAACCAGCAGAGATAGAATCAATAGGAACCACCACTTGAAAATAAATGGCCCCTGACAATTATGTTGGCTGGCTGAGTGTTTGAAATCGTATCGATGTCGTCAGACTCATATCCTTCATCATCATAAAGTGCCTCGTGTCGATCCCTGTAATAAGTCCTTATTTGTATCTGTAAACCCCACTCTTCCACTGGGTCTTGACAAGGTCCGATGGGTACAGAGGCACCACTTGAGATGTTAAATCCCTGAGAATCACCAATTTGCCTATTTATGTCAGCCTTTACAGTGGCCTTTAGGAAGCCAATGTCTCCTCCAAAAGATACACCTGTCGAGAGGCCAACTGGAAATTTGTACGTATCGGTTTCTGTAATCGAGAAGGACAGCGAAGCGGATTGTCCTACTGCAGTAAGGTCCTGTCTTAGCGTGTAGTTTCCGTTAGGGCCCTGTAGTGCCGGCTCATACCAATCCGTCAATGAATCGTAATTATACGAACTTAGGAGCCTCGCTGGTGCCCAGATTTCCGCTTTCATCGTGCCAGAAAAGGGTCCCACGTTTGTGGAAAATGGATCGGTACTTTGCACCCTCAGCGTCACGTATTTTGGAGTAGTCCTCATCGAAAACATGTCGTCTACACTTATATCCATAAGGTGCTCGACTCCACTAACGTAAAACATGTCCCATGTCGGACCACCATCCCATAGTTCAACTTTACTTCCTTGATCAACAGACGAAACGAACGATTCGTTCCTTTTTACCCAATTCCCAAGCCGAGCGACCCCATAGGTGCGATCCACCGTTCCACCGTCAAAGTCCGAGTGAGGTGGAACCAAGTAGCCAATCCACTTAGACTTTGCAGCAAAGACACACGTTTGAGCGTCAAACTCAGGTGAATCCACTAGGGTACGCCTGATTTCGGGAGTGCCAGTATTAATTTCATCCCTATAGTAGGTTGGAGAGCTACTTACTCCAAGTGCCTTTGGGTCCAAAGCCGCGTCTGCGCCGCAACCCGCTCCAAGATTAGCCTTCAAGCCGGTCTTTGTCGCTTTTGCAGATACGGATACGTAGTAAGAAGCTGTATTGTCTGAGCCAACGGAGAGCTTTTTGGCATGAGTTCCAGCACTCTCGCCAGAATCACCGGATATTGTGTATGGGTCCCCTTGCCCGTCCGATCCGCTGTAAGATCCACCAGTTGCATCCCCTAATTCCGCGCTAGAAGCGCTACTGGATATTCCTAAGTACATATAATTCGGCGGACTCCCAGTTCCGTTCCAAGTCGCCGTGATCTTAATAATTCCTGTGGATTCCGCGGAACCAGAAAATGAGGTCGGCGTATTCCACGATGCTTGTGAGGGAACAGCGACTCCTTGAGGCAAAAGTGCCCCATCTTCAGACCATCGACCAGTCTTCCAGTCTCTGGTGTAGGTGTAGAGTCGATAACTTCCTTGAGACTGATCCCATTTCGGATACACATAGGTGTCTGTTCCAGCGTAGTCATAGGTGATAGTCCAGGGATTACTGTTCTGTCCCCCACCCGCTCCGGCTTGAGCGAAAGTCTCTTGCGCCATTCCGGCAAAGGTAACACTTCCAAGTAACACTCCAATAAACGCAAATAGTTTCATTGCGGTCACATTATATAGGCACTGCCACATGAATATGACAATAAAAGTTTAAAAAATATTATGCACCTTCGTTCACGATGTTGAGAGCGCGTTCGACGCCGCTCTCAACAAGCATCTCAATCCCGGCGATCGCCTTGCGGATCGCGGCGTCGACATCGACGCGCTCCTCGGGATGGAACTTGGACAGCACGAAGTCGATGGTTTCGTTGCGCCGCTCTGAGTGAATACCGATTCGGATGCGCGGATATTCGTCGGTGCCCAGCGAGTGAATGATGCTCTTGTGGCCGTTGTGCCCCGCCGATCCGCCCTTCGGCTTCATCCGAACCTTCCCGACCGGGAAATCAAGTTCATCCGCGATGACCACCAGATGGTCGGGCTTCACTCCATACTCGCGCAAGATCGGAGCTAGTGCCTGGCCGCTGAGGTTCATGAACGTCAGCGGCTTCACCAAAGCAACGCCGACACCATCGATGGTTCCGACTCCGATGCGAGCCTTGTGCTTGGCTCGATCAATCTTGATTCGATGCTTATCCGCCAGCACATCGATGAGATCGAATCCCACGTTGTGCCGGGTGCGAGCATATTCCGGCCCAGGATTGCCCAGACCTGCGATGATCCACTCGACGCTAGTTGGCGGTTGTGGTTTGCGACGAAACATTGGCGGTATCGGACGAGTGATCGACCGGATCGATCACGTGGGCGGCACAAAGGCCAAACAACAGGAGGCCGAGGATAATTCGGTAAGCAACGAAGGGCCGCGTGCCCTTGCGGGACAAGAACGAGATCAGCCAACCGATACAGGCGTAACCGACGACAAAGCTAACGAACGTCGAGACGAGGGTCGGTGTCATCATGCCACCCGACAGGTGCTTGAACTCCTTGGCGCCCTCATAGAGGCCCGCCAGCGTGACCGCCGGAACTGACATCAAGAACGAAAGGCGAGCCGCTGCCGCACGGTCGAAACCGGTCAAAAGCGCGCCGCTGATCGTACTGCCGCTTCGGCTCATGCCCGGGATCAGAGCCAGACACTGCCAGAGGCCGATCTTCAAGCCGTCCATCGGCTCAACCGTCTTAAGGTCGCGGCCACCTTGGCCCTTGTCGGCAAATCCCATCAGCACGCCCATCGCGATCATTGATCCGCCGATCACCCAGAGCGACCGAAGGGGCCCCTCGATGTACTTGTGAAGCGCCAAGCCAATGATGACGATCGGGATCGTGGCGTAGAACACCGCCCAGCCGGTTTTGGCTTCCACCGATGATTTGTCGCCCGACAGCGATCGAGCCCAGGCCATGAACGCAGCGGATAGATCCTTCCAGAAATAGATGAACACCGCGAGCACGGTTCCAAGCTGGATGACCGCCGTAAAAGCGGAGCCCGGGTCGGTCCAGTGAAGCAACGCCGGAACAAGCCGAAGGTGCGCCGTGGACGAAATAGGAAGAAATTCGGTCAGTCCTTGAACGACGCCGTAGACGATGGCTTGAATCAGGTTCATTTATGGTTTCCGTAGACCCGTACGATCAGCAATCCGATCACACAAAGGATCGCGACCGCCGTATAGAGTACCGCTACGGTTTGACGCTGAGATAGGCCCCGGGCCAAGAGTTCGTGGTGAAAATGTCGCTTGTCGGCTTGGGTGATCGGCGAGCCGCTTCGGATGCGCTTAATCACCACAACGACCGCGTCCACAATCGGCAGACCGAAGATCAGGAGGGGCATGAAAATAGCCGCCGCCGCCGCTGTCTTAAGGGTCCCGACCACGCTCAAACAAGCCAAGGTGAAGCCAAGCACGTAAGCGCCGCCAGTGCCCATGAATATCTTGGCCGGATTGTAGTTGTGGCGTAGGAATCCCAGCGCCGCGCCACAGATGCCCGCCGCGAGAATGCCTACTCTTCCCTGCCCTTCGTAAATCGCAATTAGGGAAAGGGTTGCCGCCGCAATAGTCGCAATGCCCGCCGTCAATCCATCGATCCCGTCGATGGTATCCATCGTCTTCGTCACCACGAAGATGTAGATCGCCGTGAGGGGTATCGCCATCCAGGCGAGATGAATGTAGCCAGGTGCAAACGGCACATCGAATCCCTGAATCTGAATCCGGCCATTCTTGACACCGTCATCGAAAAACTGAATAGCGACACCGGCCAGAAGCAGAACCCCGGCCTGAATCTTGGCCTTGTACTGGTAAAGGTCGTCCAACGCCCCAACCACCACGAGAGCGCTCGATATCGCCAAAATGCCCCAGATATAGGCGCCGATCCCGCGATTGAACACGAGCAGAGCGATGATCCACGCCGCCACGATACCGGCATAGATGGCCAGACCGCCCCAGCGAGGCGTCGGCTCTTTGTGGACCCGCCGGTCGTCCTGCTTCGGATCGTCCACAACCCCTCTCTTTATCGCCAGGTTGCGGACATAAGGCGTGAGGACGTAGCTGACAAAGACGGCGATTGCGAAGGCGATTCCCGCCTCCTGCACATTGTGCATCAGTGCTGCCCGATTGTGATCTCCTATCATTTACTGAACCGGCTCCAGCCTGCCATCGAAGAATCGATAGAGCTCGGTACCTGCTTCCCTAAACAGTTCTAACGAAAACTCGTCGAGATAAGCTCCCTCATAAATCACCTTCTCGATTCCGGCATTGATGATCATCTTCGCACACATGTTGCAAGGCTGATTGGTGACGTAAATGGTCGAACCGGCGCACGGTGTACCGATCATGGCTGCCGACAAGAGGGCATTCTGCTCGGCGTGCAGGGCGCGAATGCAGTGACCCGCCCGCAGACATCCTTGTGGCCATTCAGTCGAGTGACCGCCCTCGGGGCAATGCGAGATTCCGCGTGGAGCGCCGTTATAGCCCGTGGCGAGAATGCGACGATCTTTCACCAAGACCGCCCCAACACTCAGGCGAGGGCAGGTGGCCCGCGTCGCAACCAGATGGGCGATTTCCATAAAGTAGGTATCCCAACTTGGCCGTTCTGCCATACGAGTTGATTATGAAGCACAAAGCCCTCCTTGTGTCCAGAACACAGGAGGGCTTTTGCGGTCCGCCGGACCTTAGTTGTCGCCGAGTTGACCCCAGAAGTTACGGAGAATATTGAAGTCTGCCGTTCCAACCGTGCCGTTGCCATCGAGGTCGCAGTTGGCATTCCAGTTCGACGAAGTCGAAATTGAACCCCAAGCGGCTCGCATGGCGTTGAAGTCCGACGTACCGACAACGTTGCTTCCGTCGCAGTCGCCATTCTTCAGGCTTGGAGTCAGGCCACTCACGCCGGTGCTTCCGATATTCACGTTCGTAAGGGTCTTTCGCAGGAAGTGCGCGCCCTTGAACGCGAGGTCGAAGTTGCCCTGGCGCGTCGTCGTGAATGAGAAAGCCGAGCCGTTGTGAACGGTGATGTTGTGGCTTTCCAGGACAGTCGTCGTGCCATGGGTGCGAATATCGACCGTGATCGTACGATCATTCGTCGTTCCGAAGTTCTGCAACGTAATCGTGCCCGAGACGTTGACCGAAGCCGTACCAATGGTGAACGGCTTATCGACCGTCGTCGTAAAGCCTTCGCCGTTGGTGTAGATCGCTCGCATTTTGTACGAGCCGTTCGGGAGCGTTGTTCCGAACGGGAACGTCACGGCCGAACCTTCGGGGAAGATGCGATACGGGTTCACGACCACGTTGTTGCTCGAATCCAGAACCTGGAAGGTGATGTCTTCAAGCCGCGTGTCGGGGTCGTAGGCGAAGTGGTCGACGCCAAGGCCAGTCGCCGTCACCGAAGTGAGGTTCAGCCGCTGAACGACCGGCCCGTCCGAGTCGATGACGGGAGGTCCGCAGTAGAAGTCGATTCCACTTCGGTCCGAACCAGCCTTGACCTGAACATAGATGTCCTTTCGCGATCCGAAAGCCACGCCCCAGACCTTGTAGTAGCCGGGAGGCATGCCGTCGAATCGGAAGTTACCTGTCGCGTACGACGTCGTCGAATACTTCGTGCCCGAGGATGTTCCCGTCGTAGGATCCCACTTCTGGGCTTGGATCGAAGCGTTGCCGATCGGCGTTCCACCATAGTAGATAACGCCCTCAACACCGCCGATCTGCGCACCACGGGAATCCTGGTTTCGCATTAACGCATCCAGATCGAAGAAACCGTAACCGTTGGTCGGTTCCCAACCTCCGAACGCGGCGCCTTGGCTCTGGGCCGCGAGTTCTGCCGCTCGATAGACCTTGATGTTATTCCAGTCACCGTGACGCCAGTTGTTCATCGCCATGTAGTTGCCAAGCGATCCCGAAACCACCGGACAAGCCATGCTCGTACCGGTTAGGTACGTGTAGTCCAGCGTGTAGGGCGGAAAGGCCAACTGATTGATCGTGATGTAGTTGTCATAGCGCGTCGCAGTTGACCAGTCGAACTGGATCACGTAGTAGCCGTCGCCATTAAAGATGTCGCCGACCTGCTGGAAGTCGCCGCCAGGAGCGCCGACGTCAACGTACCAACCATAACCCGCATAGCTAGCAAACGTCCAGTTGGGACCATTTGCGGTAACGCCGAGCGCGCC
Organism: Armatimonadota bacterium; assembly: GCA_016125185.1. Classification (NCBI taxonomy): domain Bacteria; kingdom Bacillati; phylum Armatimonadota; species Armatimonadota bacterium. The sequence goes on from WGMG01000006.1 coordinate 1,622,019, forward strand.
ACTGCTAGCCGCTGGCCAGATTGGCCCGAGGTCGCCGCCTCCGTTCCCATTTTCATTGCCAGCACAGACCACCACACAACCTTTTTCGGTCGCGTAGGTCACAGCGTCCTGCATTACCTGACTGAAGTTAGTGGTGCCAAGGCTGATGCTGATCACATCGGCACCGTTGTCGGTCGCCCAGTAGATCGAGCCCGCCACGTCGGAGTCCAAGCCGCTACCGTTGTCCTGCATACAGTTGATGATCATGCCTTTGCAGGAGTAGCCCGTACCCAAGGTGCCGTGACCGACAAAACTACCGTTGTTGCCCGACGCAAGCGCCAAGCCGGTCACATGGGTTCCGTGCCCGTTCATATCGGTGGGGTCGCCACCCGGCACCACATCGCCAAGTTGAAACTTGATGGATCGAGATTTGTCGATTTGACCGCCCTGCGTCACATCGCTACCTGAGCCGCCCGCATTCATAAAGTCGGGATGGTCCATGTCACAGCCGCTGTCGATGATCGCAATCGTCGGGGTGTTCGTCGGCTTGTTGGCCGCCGTGTAATATGTGTTGGGCCAGGTCGACCACCCGTTTAGGGCGTCGATTTCATCGAGGTGCCAGTCTCGACGGAACGAGAGAGGCACAGACTGATCGTCGCGGAAGTCGAGGAAGTAGGTTCCCGAACCATCATCGACCTCGAGCGCGTTAAAGTCGGGATCGTTGGGCGGGCCTAAAAGCGTGTGAACCGTATGGACATTTTCGACTGTGATTGCCCCAGGCTCATTCTTTCGAAGATAATCGGCTGCCTTCACTGGATCGACGATCGTCGGCATTCGATACATAATCCAGCCGGACTTGCCAAGCCTTGACTGGTAGGTCAGTTGAACGCCACCAGTGCCGCCCGCTCGTACGGGGCGTAACGGCTGCCCATTTGCGATCGCGTCCGCAGCCTCCTTCTTATACTTCACCATCACGAAGCCGGGCACAATCTGGCCACTCAACTGCTCCGATGTGGGGACAGGGACACGAAATGTCGGGTTAGCAAAAGATAGTCCCGCAACGGCCAGGACCAAGGAAGTTGACAATAATTTCAAGATAGACCCTCCAAGTTCAGAACTGGTACAAATGCTCGATGCTGACATTCTATCAAAAGAATGCAGAAACGAAAACTGGGACTTATGCCTGGGAGCGATAGTTCCCCCACCTGCGAAGGAAAGATTGACGAGGATAGTCCTTTAGTCCTGCTTCTTTGCCCTGTAAGAAGGCTAAAAGAATTTCCTCTGATTTTCTAACCGCAAATTACATTTTCTGCGCACGTCCGAAAAACTTGGTGTATAGTATTCCGAAACGTTTCGCGAAACGTTTCGGAATCCAGACGGCGATGGCGACGATCAAGGATATTGCGAGAGAGGCAAAGGTGTCGGTGAGCACGGTCAGCTATGCGCTGAACGACGGTCCCCGTCCTGTTCCCGAAGACGTCAAGCAGCGCATCCTCGAAGTCGCGAGCAAGCTTCACTACCGCCCGAACCGGGTCGCTCGGTCCCTCATCACCCGGCGCAGTCACGTCATCGGCGTGGTTCCGACCCGGATCGAGCGGGACATGATCATCGGTCCGTACTTCGTGAACATGCTCAATGGCATCGTCAACGCCTGCGAGGACATGCAACAAGACGTGTTGCTGCTCACCCAGATCAGCTCGACCGAATCGAAGGAGTCCCTCTATCCCCTTCTCGATGGCCGATGCGACGGCGCGATCTTCCTCGCCCCCCAAGAGGACTCGACCGGTCTCGACTACCTTCAGGAGATCGAATTCCCCCACGTCATCGTCAGCGGCCACCGACGGGACTCCACCAGCTTTGAAATCGACAATCGATCCGGCATCCGCCAGGCCGTCCGGCACTTAGCCGATCTTGGACATAGAAAGATCGGCATGCTCCTCGGTCCCGAGGACCTCGTCGATGGCCACGAACGCAATACGGCCTTTGTCGAGGCCATGAGAGAACTTGACCTCCCGATTCGCGAGGAATGGATGGTTTCCGCGATGTTTCATCCAGACACGGGCCAGCGTGCCGGGGGGTTACTGCTGGCCCAAAAATCCCTGCCCACCGCAGTTTGTTGCGCCAACGATGAAGTCGCCGTCGGCTTCTATCGAGCCTGCAAGCAGAAGGGTTTGCGCATCCCCGACGACATCTCTGTCGTCGGCTTCGACAACGCACCGGTCACAACCCTCATCGAACCCAACCTCACCACGATTGAGCAACCCATCGGCAGAATGTCCCGCCACGCCGCCGAAACGCTCATCGCCCTCATCGAGTGCAACACCGCACCGGCATCCGTACGATTTGAAACAACCTTGGTCGAGAGAGACTCGACGACCCGTCCAAAGGAGGACACGTAAGCAATGATGAAAAATAATCGAGCGTTTACGCTCATCGAACTCCTCGTCGTGATTGCGATCATCGCAATCTTAGCGGCGATTCTTTTCCCAGTCTTTGCTCAGGCCAAGCTTGCGGCAAAGAAGGCGGCTGACCTTTCTAATCTCAAGCAAATCGGGCTTGGGACGATGATGTACGCCGCTGACAACGACGACTACTATGCCCGTGGCGGCTATCCGGCCGACATGGCAAACCCTACCGGGTATTGGTACTCCTGGCGAGAATTCACGAACCCTTATATTAAGAGTGGAATCGATAAGAGCAACCCCTACACGATGGGCAAAGAGAGGGCTGTGGGTGGAATCTGGCGCTCGCCAACCGAACCGGGTAACTCGGTCAACGGCTACGGTGCGCACAACGCAATCTTCCCCGAGATGATCTGCGGCGGCTACTTCGCCTACGCTAATGAGACTGGCTGTACCCTTGGCGGTACAGGCGCACCGAGACCGTCCGTCTCCACAACCCAGCTCAGCCGACCGGCCAACCAGCTTCTCATCACGACCAACGGTCTGAACCCCGATTGGTCGAACTCCGGACCGACCACGCTGGAAGGCGACTGGTGGTTCTACGGCGGCGAAGTATGGCCTCCGAACGTCACTGGCGGTCCCAACAGCGGCGCGAAGAACGAAGGCGACGGCAACAACTACAACCAGTACGCAATGCCGCGCTACCGCTACACGCAGGTCGCCAACGTCGTCTGGGGAGACGGCCACGCCAAGGGCGTCAAGAAGTTCTCGCTGAACTGGTGTACGCAGGTCTATCCGGGCTTTAGCCACAACCCTCCAGGAGGCGACAACTGGCAGTGGATGTTTGCCCCGGGTAACCCTTGTTACGGACAAGATTCGCCACTCGGATGAAGTACTTCGTTCTCCTCGCGATGGTTGGAGCGGTGGTCGGATGTAATTCCGACCACCTCGACGTGACCAACAATCCAACGACCCCGCCCCCGACCAAGGAGCAACTGGACAAAATGCCGCCTGAAGCGGCTGCCCACGCGTCCCAGATGTCGGAGTACTCGAAGGCTATGGCCGATCAGAACAAAGGGCGTTCAAATCAACCTTCAAATCGATAAGTGAAAGGAAGATAAGCGCGGGTGTCCAAGGGAAACCTTGGGCCCCGCCGGCTCAATCATGAAACGAATACTAGTACCGATCCTCATTCTCTCCGCAGTCGTAGGTTGCTCGAATCCTGACGACGAAGTTGTAACCGCGCCAACCCAGGCTACGGTTCCCTTTGAAGGAAGCGTCGACAAGAAGCTCGTCGGCTCCTGGTCAAACGACGACAAGAGCCAAAACCTGGACATGAAGGAGGACGGAACCGTCCATATCCATGGCTTTGCCAACACCCCGAAGGGCAAGCAGGAAATCAACGACGACATGGAATGGAAGGCCGACGGAGAAAAGCTCCTTTTCAAGGCCAAGACCGGGGTCGTGCAACAGTACAAAATGTCGATGGACAAGGACGGGCTCGAACTGAAGACGTCCAAAACGACAACCAAGTACAAAAAGAATCCGTAAAGATTTTACGGCCCGGGCCTGATGCGCTTGCGTTTCGCCTGATTGGCCGCCCTCTCAACCCAGATGGCCCAAGTCACTCTGGAATACTAAAGTTTCGGATCTCGCTTCGGCGAGTGAAGAAAGTGAAACCTCTACGAACGGTGCTCCGAAAGGAGCACCTACACTTCAAGGGCGAATCACCGTTGACCGAAGCTCGGTCATCTCTTCCATTGCATAGCAAACGCCCTCGCGCCCAAATCCGCTCTCGCGCACTCCCCCGTACGGCAGACTGTCGAATCGCAGGCTCGGCGAATCGTTCACAATCAGGCCCCCAGTTTCGATCTCGGAAGCGACCAGAATGTCGTCATCCGAGTTCGTAAAGATCGACGCATGGATTCCGTACTTTCCGCAATTGAGGTCTTTGGCAAGGTCACCTAGATCCGAAAAGCGACTGAGAGTAAGGACAGGCCCAAAAACCTCTTCCGTCATCAGCGGCGAGCCTGGACGCGGCTCCTCGATTAACTGAGGCGGCAAAAGATTGCCGTTCGGTTCTCCACCGACCAACACCTTCCCTCCTGACGCGTCGATCATGTTCAAGATCTTCTCAACCAGATTCGTACCGATCAGAGGACCGCAAAGGGTCTCTTCCCTACTCGGATCGCCGGTCGATACCGCCTTCACTGCCTCGATCAGCCTGATTCGGACTTCGTCATACACAGACTCGTGGACATACAAATTCTGGAGCGAGATGCACACTTGCCCGGCGTATCCATAAGCGCTTGGCACCAGCTTGCCAATCGCTTGATCCAGATCGGCGGATGAGCAGATGATAGCTGGTGCATTCCCGCCAAGCTCCAACGTCACTGGTAGCTGCGAGTGAGCCTGCTTGATCGACCAGCCGACCGCCGCCGAACCCGTGAACGAAATCATCTTCACTCTCGGATCTCGTAAGGCCTTTTCGACCAGTGGAGTCGGGCCGTTCCAGCAGTTCACCACTCCCGGTGGACACCCGGCTTCGTGGATCAGGTGGGCCAAGGTGAGCGTGCACAGCGCCGACAGCGGATTCGGCTTTAGGATCACCGTGTTGCCGGTGGCCAGCGCGGGGGCCAGCTTATGCGCGGCCAGATTGTAGGGCCAATTGTAAGGTGTGATGGCATACACGACGCCACGCGGCCGCCTTTCGACAAACGCCTTCGCCCCCTGCGAACGGGGATCGTACGAGATGTCGACGTGCCGCGAAATCCATTCGTCGCTCTCCAACTCTTTTGCTGCAAGTTCGAAGGTTCGCACCAGCCGATCTACCTCTGCCAGGGCCATGTTGACCGGCTTCCCAATCTCCTTGACCGCAAGGTCAGCCAGTTCCTGCCGACGAGCTTTTGTCAAACTGGCGATATTGAGCAACAACTCGATGCGAGTCCCAATGCTCGACTTGCGCCAGCTATCGAAGGCATCATGAGCCGAGGCAAGCGCCGTCGAAAGCTCCGACCATCCGCCCTCTGCCACCGTTCCGACAATGGAGCCGTCATACGGATTCCGCACGACTTCCTTACCGACCGCTTGGTCGCATGGTCCTCCGATTCGATACCCAGCTATCAGCAGTTCCTGATGCACGACACTTATATATGACGCAATACTGGCCTCGCGATGCGGCATGAATTCTCCTCGGTAGACTTAATCGATGCTGTTCGAGACCGAACGCCTGCTTGTGCGTCGTCTGACTCACGAGGATGCCGAGGCAATGTTCGCCATTTACGGAGACCCGGAAGCCTCGATCTATATAGCGGACGGCGACCCGCTGCCGCTTGAAGATTGTCATAGGTGGGTTGACGTCACCGACAAGAACTTTGCAGTAAGAGGATATGGAATGGTGGCATTTGCCGACAAAGCTGCGGGCGAGGTCATCGGTTGCGGAGGCATCGTTCACCCAAACCAGCAACCCGAACCGGAGGTCAAATACGCATTCCGACGAGACAAATGGGGCCAAGGCTACGCCTCCGAAGCCATTCGCGGCCTCATCGAGTTTGGAAAGGCAAACTGGGGCATCGGGCGCCTCATCGCCACCGTCCACCCCGACAATCGCGGTTCGCAGAATGTCTTGACGAAGCTAGGCTTTCAATTAACCGAGACGCGAACCGAAGAAGATGGCTCCCACACCCAAGTGTGGGAGTTGAACTAACAGCCCCTTACAGCCCGTATAGCTCTCGGTACTTTGCGCCCAAGCCATCCAGATAGTACTTGGCGTTCATCGGCTCGCCCGTCGCGTTCAGGATCAACTCCTTCGGCGTATACTTGCGACCCTGCGAGTAGATCTTCGCCTGAAGCCAGCCCAGGATCGGCTCGAATTCGCCCTTCGCGATCAGTTCGTCAGGATTCTTCACATCCTTCTCCAGCGAATTCCAAATCTGGTAGCTGAGAATGTTGCCCATCGAGTAGGTCGGGAAGTACCCGATCGATCCCATTGACCAGTGCACATCCTGGAGGCATCCCTCAGAATCCGTCGTCGGACGGACGCCCAGGTACTCTTCATACTTGGCGTTCCAAGCTTCCGGCATGTCCTTCACCTTCAGCTCGTCCGTCAGAACCGCGCACTCGATCTCAAATCGCACTAGCGTGTGCAGGTTGTAAGTTAGTTCGTCGGCCTCCACCCGGATTAGCGAAGGTTCGACCTTGTTGATGATCTTGTAAAAGTGGTCGACCGAGAGATCGGCGATTGCCGGGAACGTCTTCTGCAGGTCGGGCAGGAAGTGCGTCCAGAACGCGCGACTGCGGCCCACGATGTTCTCCCATGTGCGGCTCTGGCTTTCGTGTACGCCCAGCGAAACGCCGCCGGCGAGCGAGGTCAGGTCCCATTTCTCCGGCGAGCCCTGCTCGTACATGCCATGCCCAGCCTCGTGCATGGAGCCGAAGATCGCTGAGCCGAGGTATGGCTTGTAGCGCGTCGTCAATCGGATATCTCCCACCGACCAGCCCGTGCAGAACGGGTGCGGCGCCGTATCCTGGCGGCCACGATTGAAGTCGAAGCCGATCGCCTTCACGATCATCTCGGTGAATTCGGACTGCTTAGTCTTGTCCCAATCGCCGTACAGTCGCGAGTCGTCGACCGGACCGCACTCCTTGATCGCCTTGACCAACTCGACCTGCGGGCCCTTGATCGACTCGTACATCTTCTTCCACTCGGCGGCGGTCATGCCTTCTTCGTACTGATCGGTCAGCGCATCGTAGATATGGTCTGTGTAGCCCAGGCACTCCGCTTCCTCCTTGCAGATGTCGAACATCTTCTCCAAGGTCTCGGCAAAGCCAGGGAAATCGTTGCGGGTCCGCGCCGAAACCCAATCTTCGTGGGCGATGGCCGCCAGCTTGCTCTTGCGTGCCACCAACTCAGACGGGAGTTTCGTCGCCAGCTCAAGATCGCGCTTGATGACTCTTACCAAAGCTAGGTCGTCGCCTTCCGCGTCTTTTGCTGCGGCCTCAACCAGCTTCTGAACTTCATCCGAAGTGAAGAGCTCGTGTCGCATTCGAGAGAGCGATTCCAAATGCGCGGCCCGGGCTTCGGCGCCACCACGCGGCATATAGGTCTGTTGGTCCCAATCCATGATCGACATGGCCGCCCCAAGGGCGTTCACATCGGCCATACGCTCTTTCAAAATGTCTAACGAAGATGACATAGGGCCCAGTGTACCGACCGGGACCTATGCCCGTCAAAAGTTAAACTTTTCTAATGATCAGGCTAGAATTATAACGAATATTGCGGAAAGGTCCCAAATAATTGAAGGTGGGACCACTATGGCTTTGCAACCGATCCGCCAAGATAAGAGTAAGTAGGCACATATGGACCGGAACAGACTTCACAGAATTCCCCACAAGGACCCGGTAAGCGGTGGCGAGCTCTTCATAAGCGAACTCACCAGCGAGGAAACCGGCATTACCATTCGTGGAAATTTTGAGATCCCGCGGTATGCGAGACTGGACCCCGACCAAATCGAATTCCTCGAAATCTTTTTGAAGAGCCGAGGAATGCTGAACGGAGTCGAACGAGAGCTTGGCATCAGCTACCCTACCGCCAAAGCTCGCCTCGATACCCTGCTCAACGCCCTGGGCCTCACGCCATACGAGACCAAGGAACGCGGCGACAAGCTATCGGGCAAACGCAAACAGATTCTCGAGCAGTTGGAGAAGGGTGAAATCACCGCTGAGGAAGCGAAGAGAAAATTGGGAGTTTTAAGTTGAAAGAGGAAATCAAGCGCATTAACAAGCTCGTAGCCGAGGGCAAGCTGTCGCCCGAGGACGCGGCCGACCTGATCGACGCCTTTTACAATTCGGAGAGCGAAGAAGCCGTCTACGCTGGTGCCGCCAGCACGACGAACGGCGCCACGACCGGCACTGAGGAGCCGCCGAAAACGGACGAGAAAGCCTACTCCGGCGAGTCTCGGCCCAGAGACCCATTCCGAGCCATCATCGACACCGTCGAGCGACTGGGCAAAGAAGTCACCGAGAACGTCGATTGGAAGGAGGTCACCGAATCCGCGCGAACCAACGCTAAGAAGGGTCTGGACGCGCTCAAATCGGGTCTCGAAGAGGTCAGCAAAGGCAAGTTCAACATCAATTGGCTGTTCAGCACCACCACCCGCGAGATTCGCCTTCCCATCACCATTAAGGAAGGTCAGACGCTCCGAGTCGAAAACGGAAGCGGCCACGTCACGATCATGCCCGACACCGCCGAATCCTACGTGATAGCCCGAGCCAAATTCCGGGGAGCCACCCAAGAAGACGCCAAAGCCAAGGCCGATGCCTACACGCTGATCGTGGAAGGCAACGACCGCGCGGTTGAGATTAAACAGCCCCACGTTACCGGCCTCGACGTTGATCTCGAGATTTTCGTCGCCGCCACCCCAGCGGTCGAAGTGAAGTCGGAGGCTGGACATGTAACGGTCAAGGACACGAAGAATTCGTGCCGCATCAATAGCACCGACGGTCGCATCGACCTGTCTGGCCTTGAGGGTCAAATCGAAGTCCAAGCCTATTCGGGTGATGTGTATCTCGAAGATTCCACCGCCAGCAATGTTCTTATCGAGAACAAAGCGGGCAACATCTCCGTCGACAAGGTCACCGGAAACATGAACCTCCGCTCGGCAAGCGGCAACATCTCGATCCGAAGCTCCAGCGGCAAGACGATCGCGGTCGAAGCCGTCTCTGGCGATATTTCGATCGACGTCATCGAACCGGTTACAGGATCGATGAACGTCCGAACCGTCAACGGCAACGCCTGGATTTCGATCCCCGATGGCTCGGACGCTCGGGTCGCGGTCACCACGCTTCGCGGCTTGGCCCAAACTTCGATTGAACTCGAAGACCGAGCTCAAAACGACCAGCGAATCACCGGCCGACTCGGCGCCGGCAATGGCTCCATCGACGTCAGTGCCGTCACTGGCAACGTCTCACTGGGCCTGAGAAACTCAGGCTAACCAATCCAGGACACAGAATGAAGGGTGCGACGATTTCGTCGCACCCTTCTCTGTTTTGATGAGTCCTTAGCGTCGAGCCCGGAACTGGTGGAGGCTCACGCGAGCATCCATCTCGTCTTCCGACCACAGCAGGTAGGTCGCAAAACCAATTCCCGCCGTTAAAATGCCGAACAGAACCAGGAATAGCAAACTGATCCAACCGCCAAATGAGGCCCGTGCGTGATCCACGGTCATCGTTAGGCTGTTGGCCAGTGCAAGGAATGTGGCGAAGCCAAAGGCGAAGAACATGCCTAGCGGCAGCTCAAACTGCACAGCCTTGTATCGCCGATTGGCAATCACGTAGTTGGCAACGCTGAAGCAAGGAACCGCATAGGCGGGCAACATGGCAACGGATTCGCCCGTCACCAAACTCAATAGAATCCCAATGATCGCATCCGCGACCAAGAATTGGACGACAATATCCCTGTGGAAGTACCACATCGTTTCGAGCTTGTCTCGAACCGTTATTCGGCTTTTGTTCATCAATCCCTCTCCCTTTGTGAGACGAGATTAGCCTGGTAAATATGACAGGTCTTCCCGATTTTGGGACTTTAGGACCTGTAGGGAACCAAAACGCGACCGCACCAAACAATTCGATAATCGAATGGACATTTGTTTTTGAGTTATTAGAAATTGACGCTGTACATCACCCAATAAATGTATCTTCCCCTATACTGGGGACCATGGCTCGTTCCCTTTTCATTGCTTTGGGTTTGGTAATTGCGACGGCGGCCAATGCTCAGACCGCGTCAAACTACTCGTTCGACATACACACCCTTCGGACAGACCGCGCTCTTAAGTTCAAGTCCCTGAACGATTCGGGCGACGTGACCGGGTTCTACCACGAGACAACCGGAGTCGAGAAGGGATTCGTGTACAACCCGTCGACCGGTTTCCAAGACATCGCCCTTGGAAACAACGACGTCATGTTTGGCAATTTCACGTCCGGCGGTTATGTCTACTCGCAGAACAAGGGTTCCTCCGGCAACGCCGACCCCAACAGCGGTATCTATCGGACTTCGGTGGGCGGAACCAAGACTCTCCTTGACCTGACCAACGGCGGAACCCTCAGCCTGGGAACAACCATTACTAATACGGTCCTCGCCGACGATGACCGCGTAAGTTTCTGGAGCGGCGGCCACTACTACGTTTGGTCCCAAGCAACTGGCACCCAGCAGCTAGCCGATGGATACGTGGTCTCCTTCGGACCTAGTGGCAGCATGTTCCTCAAGACCAGTTTGGGAATTGAGAAGGTTGACTCCGGCGGAAATCACTCGATCGTCGATCCTCCATCCGGCTCGGACCAATACGGCACCTTCGTTGGCTACAAAGAGTTGGCATCAGGAACAAAGCAGTACACGTTCACTTCTCCTTACACCGGTACGCAAACCGAGCTCGTTGTGCCCGTCGGAGGATACGCATCTAATATTTTTCGACATGGAAGTTCCGTTGGCGATTTCGGCATCACCTACTATTGGGGCGATCACGTTTTAGCGATCAACGACAACGGTCTCGCCATTACCGGAAACAATGCTGGAGGCGAGCCCTACCGCCTCAATAATCCCATGTTGTACGACGTCAAGAACGATGCAACGGGAACGGTCTATCACAACACATTCTTGGATGCCCAATTTGCTTCGACCGGCTACATCGTCGGCATCAGCAACTACGAAGCAAGCACCGGCTTCGAGACAGTCTACGGAACTTACACCGGCTTCGCCGAACCGCTTCCCGAGTCAGCCTCATTCGCCATCCTCGGCGTCGGATGCCTCGCGCTGATGCGACGAAAGAAGACTTCGTAACCGCTATTCGATCTCGTAGGCCCGCTTCGCAAGGCGGGTCTTCGAGAAGTGCAATAGGCTAAACAGGACGAACAAAAGTCCAAAGTCGATCGCGAAATACTCGGTATACGGCATTGGGGTCCAACCGTGAAAAATCTGGCTGATCGTCAAAATCGGATAAGTCTCTACGAGGCCAAAAGTAAGGATGATCGAATAGAACCCCGATCCAAGCGCCTCGTTCGATCCTGCCCAAAGGATCGGAAGACCGACGTAATAGACAACGCGAACGACGGTGATGACCGCCACCACAGCCAAAGTCAACCGCCAACTGAGGCGATGCCACAAAAGCCAGCACCGACGGTTCTTGGTGAGAAAAAGAGCCGCCACATAGGGCAAAAGCACAATGACCAGCAACAAAAACTGGGACGGAATGGCCACGATCAGCGGGACGTCTGGCTTTGGCGGGGCAAACATGGCGATCGACTAACCAAGATTGGAGACGGGCTGAGCTTTCCAGTCAAAAAACGCCAAAAGCGCTTGCATGTCAGGGTCATTGGCGCTCGACTCATTATGAAGGTGAGGAAACGGAATCGTTGGCATCTCTTCTCCAAAGCCTCGCTCGATCAAGAACTCTTCAACGGCGCCTAAGTTGCCGTAAACGTAGATCCAATCGTGCTCATCACAGATGAGCGTTCCTCCGCCCCCCTCGGCGTGAATCCACAGATGGTGCCGAGCGTCGCTCTCCAAGAATCGGCGAAACCGCCCGAAAAGGTCCACGATTTGACTTTTGTCCAACCCGGTAACTTCGTATTTCATCGGCTCGAACCCTTCCGGCGGAGTTACCAGCAGGTATGCCATCCGATACGGGCCGGGAAAGAAATCCAGCAAGTCGGTCAAGAGTTGGGTCGTGCTTCCCGCCGTCGCCGCCAGTATCCGACACACGCCCGAAATCGACTGCTTCTGAAAGCAGTTCAGATAGGTCACCGGAATCCAACCATGCACCGGATCCCACGCGCCAAGCTTCGAACCGAAATTGTCGGGCAGCACCATTCATAAGGTTACTAGAAGTTTGTTGGCGTTCTTATTGTTTCTTGAGAAGCATGATGACTTGGAAGACTTGAACTCCGATTTGTTTAGGTTTAAAGAAATCCAATTCCCATCCTTGGGCGATGTGTTCGTTAAGCGCAGACTCTGCCCGTTCCAAGACGGTGCGATCTGGCTTAAAAACCGAATCTTCCTTGACAACGTGGATGGTTTTATAGGTGGGCACAACATTAGGTACGACTCCGGGAAGAGTAAAGGTGCGGGTACCTCACCGAATGCTGGCCCTCAACACAAAGAACCTTCCCCCTGCTTCGTCGCAGTTTTCAAATCCACCTACCTTCGCCGCTGAAGGAGAAGAGTTAGATCTAGGCTTTGTTCAGGACCAGAAAGACACCCAACCAGTCACCCGAGGCTGTATTCACATTCGGAAGAATCTCCTTCAGCTTCCAGCCCTGGGTGGCCAACTCGTTCAGGATATGCTCGACTCGGCACATGAGTTCGTCGGCGTGCTCGATGCCCCGCTCCTTTTTCACCCAATGGATTTTATATTCATCCATATTCGTTTGACGGACATGCAAAGATCGAGGGTTCCCAAGGGGTATAATTTCCCCCGGCGCATCCGCGCCAATTTGTCACATCCGACAAGGAAGCCTAAACCGAATGCCTGGCACCGGAAAGATTATTCAGATTTTGGGTCCCGTTGTGGACTGCCGTTTCTCGTCCGACCAACTGCCTGCGATCTACAACGCGATTGAAATCAAAGACGCAGCCCGAAAAATCGACATCACCTGTGAGGTCGCTCAGCACCTCGGCGATGGTATCGTACGAACGGTCGCTTTGGCTTCCACCGACGGCCTCGTCCGCGGAATGGACGCCGCCGACACCGGTGCTCCGATTTCGGTTCCGGTCGGCAACGAAACCCTCGGCCGAGTCTTCAACCTTCTCGGCAAGCCGATCGACAACGGCGCCGCCGTTAGCGAAGGCACGCCGAGGCTCCCGATCCACCGCCAGCCACCGTCCTTCGAAGAGCAGTCGACCAAGGTCGAGCTTCTTCCCACCGGTCTGAAGGTCGTCGACCTTCTCATCCCGTTCAACAAGGGTGGAAAGATCGGTCTCTTTGGTGGTGCAGGTCTGGGTAAGACGGTTACCATCCAAGAGCTCATTCGAAACATTGCGGTTGAAGCCTCGGGCGTTTCGATGTTTGCTGGCGTGGGTGAGCGAACTCGTGAAGGAAACGACCTCTGGCTTGAAATGAAGGAAGCCAAGTTTAAGGATAAGGACGGCACCGAAAAGTCGGTTCTCGATAAGACGGCAATGGTCTTCGGTCAGATGAACGAGCCGCCCGGAGCACGACTTCGAGTAGCTCTGACCGCGCTTACGATGGCTGAGTACTTCCGCGACGAAGTCGGCAGCGACGTTCTGATCTTCGTTGACAACATCTTCCGATTCGTCCAGGCAGGTTCCGAGGTATCGGCGCTTCTCGGACGAATGCCCAGCGCGGTCGGCTACCAGCCGACGCTCGCCACGGAAATGGGACTTCTCCAAGAGCGAATCACCTCGACGACCAAGGGTTCGGTTACCTCGGTCCAGGCGGTCTACGTTCCGGCTGACGACCCCTCCGACCCGGCTCCGGCAACGACCTTCTCGCACCTTGACGCGTACGTCTACCTCGAGCGATCCATCGCTTCGAAGGGTCTCTTCCCGGCGGTCGACCCGCTCGCTTCTACGTCCAAGAACCTCGACCCGCACGTGGTCGGCGCTGAGCACTACGGCGTCGCTCGACAGGTTCAGCAGACGCTGCAGCGATACAAGGAACTGCAAGACATCATCGCGATCCTCGGTATCGACGAACTTTCCGACGACGACAAGCAGTTGGTTGGCCGAGCTCGAAAGCTCGAGCGATTCCTCTCGCAGCCTTTCTTCGTTGCTGAGCAGTTCACCGGTAACGCCGGTCGATACGTTTCGATCGATGAAACGGTCGCGTCGTTCAAGGAAATCGTGGAAGGCAACCTCGACCACTACCCAGAGCAGGCATTCCTCTACTGTGGCGGTCTCGAAGACGTCCACGAGAAGGCCAAGAAGCTCATGGCGGCTGGCTAAAAAATGGCAACCGAATTCGCACTCTCCGTCGTTGCTCCCGACCGCGAGGTCGTGAGCACGACCACGATCAGCGTGATCGCTCCTGGCGTCGATGGATACTTCGGCGTCCAGGCTGGCCACGTCGCCGTCGTGTCGGCTCTTCGACCGGGCGTGCTGGAGTACCTGGATAACTCCAACAACCGGCATCATGTCTATGTCGGTGGCGGATTCGTGCAGGTTGGCGACAACTCGGTGACCGTTTTGGCCGATGAGGCCCGCTATGCAGGCGATCTCGATGTCAGCGAAGCTGAAAAGGCGCTGGAGCAGGCGCGAATGGAACTCCGAGGCGATGGTAACTCGACCATGACCCAAGGGGAAGCCATCCTCGAAATCGAGCGAGCAACCGCTCGCCTCAAAGCCGCGAAGCGGTAGCTGATTGCAAATCTTGGATTGGCCTCGCCCCAGTGCGTGGCCTTTAATATGAGCGGGGATGTCTGTGGCGGCAAGTGGAGTCAGGCATAAGTCAGCTTCTTAATTTATTGAGGATTGAATTGGGAATGCCTTGTTCACCGTATTGCTCATACAGTAGGCGAAAGTGCTGAAGCTGAAGATCCGCCACTCCAGCAATCTCTCCATTTAGGATATCTGGCGCAAATTGAGTTAGCTTACGAATATCTTCTTGGATTGCTTGAGCCACTTGGGGTGAAGTTAACCGACTAGGTGCCCTCTTTTCGCCGCCACGAAGATTAACGGCATAGGCTAAGGGGAGGAGTTGTGCGTGCAATTCTCCGCTGTGGTCTCTCCAAACTCTCCCGTTCTCTAAATAGTAGGCCGTGTAATAATAGTCGCCGGTGTCGTAATGAAAAGTCAATTGGATACTTTCGTTCTCAAGGGACATCGTGAATTTTATTGGCCCTGATACACGTTCGGAGACAATCCTAAATCCAAATGCCTCAAGTCTTTGTGTGAGCTCTCGTATTTTGGGCAGATAGTACTGAATATCGTTTTCGCCAGATTTTCGAAAGAATTTCATATTTTGTCTTGCATTGCTGAGTTCGGAGGGACAAGCCCGTTGAAACTGAATTCCATTGAGTTTTACTAGACTCATAACTTGCGGGGAGAAATGTTGGCTGCTTCAATTCTAACATTAAGCGATCGGTCTCCGCAAAGAGTATCATGGGTACCCTTTGCTGCTTGCTAGAGGTACCTGGCGATTCCCGCGGAAGGGAAAAAGATGGACAAATCACAGATATACTCGTCGACTTGAAAATATCTAGACCAAGGATTGTTCTTCCTGGATTTCAGCCAAAGGAACACCATCCAAGGCTGTTCCGCGACTTTAGTGTATCATCATCGTACCTTGAGTTGGTGGCCAGCCCGTAGGCGGATAACTCAGAGGTATCGTCGGGTAATCTCCCACCCATCCTTGCTCATAGATAAAGCCAAGCCCCCGCTCGCTTCGAGCAGCGTCAATGCCAATCGAGTAAATAATGCGCCCATTAGCCTTAGCTGAATCGATGAAGGCTTGATTCTCCAATGTCAATTTATCCCAGTCTCCACGCTTTGCAGCCCTCAGCGCACTTTTGGACGGTTTGAAGTACTCTAGGTCATAAACTTTAGCCGCATTGATCACGCGATCCATGGTCTCGCCAATTACAATCGGGCGAGCCGTTACTGATTCAGACGCGCTAATCCCAGAGGCCTGCCCAGCTGTCAGCAGATTCAAAGCAATGTTTGCCCCATCCATTACGGCGGCACTAAGTGGGGTACAAGGGTCACCTCCGGCATAATGCCCTAAGTCCGTCCCCATTCGAAGAATATTGCTTAGGCCACCACCAACGAAGTCAACAGCCGTGGTTTCGAGCGTAGCAATACCGACTCCAAGCGCACCGTGATTGGCTTGACCGTCACGAATTGCGTCATCAACATAAGGCAAAAAGCGATGTATGCCCGCACCAAAATTCGATAACCAAGAGTCTGTACCTGCGGGATCCACCTTGCTGATCGGACTGTTTTGGGTATAGGAATACAGATTGATTCCCCCAGCCGCTCCAATCGGATCTCGAGTGAGGAACCGGGCCGTAGTAGGGTCGTAGTATCGATTGCCGAGACAATACATTCCGATCGCGGGCTCGAAATAATAGCCGTACTTGGCACCCATGCCGAAACACGATTCAGTTTTCTTGGATGAAATCGCTGCTAATCCGTAGGGATCAACATATTGATAACCGCCGATTGCCTGCGAAGAACTCGTCTTAAATGCAGCGTTACCTTGGCCATCAAAATGATAGTATGACGTCGTATAGGTGCCCAGGCCACCTGTAGGCGCTACCCGAGTAGATACGAGGCCATCGGGGCCATACGTATAGTAGGTTTGCCAGTCAGGCGAACTGTCAGTCTCGAACGCAACGTGCCCGTCGAGGTAGTAGAAGTATCGGGTGACGCCATCGATCGTACGGCTGGCACGATTGTTATCGAATCTATAAGTTGCAGTGTAGCTAGATCCAAAGGATAACAATCGATTCTCAGTATCATATGTTGCTGTCAAGCCTCGATAAGTCGTGGGGTTACCAGCCAGATCATAAGTGAACCCAGTTCCCGAAATCTGATTCAGGTTGTCATAGGAATACCCCGTTCCCCGAATCGTAGTCAGATTTCCGGCGCCATCGCTCGCAAAGGCCTGTGAATATCCGCCATTTAGAGTCGAAACAGCGCTAGTGAGTTCGTCCTTTGAGTTGTATGAATACGTAGACGTACCGCTGTACCTTGGGGCTCCAGGAATCGAAGAAGTCAAGCCCGTGACGTCGCCGATACCACTTCGCCCAGTGACGGAAAAGCTGCCGAGAGTAGTTCCCGAACTATTCTTGTGGATGATGCTTTGGACCTGTCGAAGAGCATTATAGCTATATGTAGTGTTGACACCATTTGCGTCTGTCTGCTTGTTAAGCGAGTTGTCAGCATTGTAGTCATAGTTGGTCGTCTCTCCAAACGGATTTACAATACTGGCCGGTCGCCCACCCGCATCATAGCTATAATTGCTCTGGAAGTCGAATTGCGGAACTTGTACCTGGCTGCGGCTGCCATTCGAGTAGTAGCCAAAGCTCATTGTTACGGACTTGACCCCAGTATAGGTAGTTGTATCCGTCAACAACTCGTCGTTCCGACCGTAGGTGTAGTTATAAGTTCCCTGACCATCCGTTACCTGCTGAGTACGACCAACGGAATCATAGAGGTAACTAATATTGTCTGACGGCGTAAGGGGGTAACTTACGCTTGTCAGGAAGCTCTCAGGGTCATTGTAATCGTAGTTGATGATTCGGCCACGAGGCTCAATTCGCTGTAGCAAATGTCCCTCATTGTCATAGGACGTATATTGCTCATTGGCACCGCCGGGGTATGTCACTTGGCTCAGCCGGCCAACATTGTCATAAGAAAACTGGGTCGCGTGATTGTTTCCGTCATAGCGGTAGGTCGGTCGATACACCGCATCGTACACCAGCGAAACGTTTTCGTTATCTCCCGATCGACCGAGCAACTCACCTTCATAACCGTACGTGAAATGAGATTGATTGACTAGCGCACCGGACTCATCGAAGAGCTTGGAATCGGAGAGTGGCCCTCCCGGCCACATAAAGGTGTCCTGCTTATGAGTATTTCCCGTACCAGTTTGCCCGCTCGCCGGGAAGTAGGCATCCGTGATGCTGCCAATGATGTCATATGTGAAGTTAGTTGTCCGCCCGACCTGATCCGTCGCATCGGTTACCCGCCCCTGGCTATCGTAGCGAAGATGCGACTGGTTGCCATTTGGATCGGTAATGACAATCGGTTCGTGCGACCTAGCTGTTTGCGAGTAGCTTCCGTCTGTCGTATAGCCGTATGTCGTCGTTGCAGACGTAACGGCGTTATTACCCGGAATCGTCTTTGTAGCGATGTTCCCGAGGCTGTCATAGGTGAAGGAAGTGTTTACCGTGCCAGAAGTAGCACCCGGCTTAGGCGACGTGACCGTATCGACGAGGCCATTACTGAAATAAGAAATGTTCGTTGGCGACTCTGAACCGCGTTGAATTTGGATGAGTCTGCCCGTCGGCCAAGCACTATAGTTGTACGAAAAGGTTGTAGTTACAGTCCGTGGCGTCGTAATAGAAACGACGTGACCAAAGCCGTCATATCCAAAGTGAGTAATATGTCCGTTTCGATCAGTGACCTTCGTCGGCCGATATGGGTTCGCTGAGTCCAGGTATTCATAAGTTGTGGTATGACCATTGGAGTCTGTGAAGCCCGTATTTCGAAGCTGGGAGTCGAAGTTCTGTGTGTACTGAAGAACAACACTATTACTCGGATCTTTGTCACTGACGACGGTTGCTAGACTGTTGTAGGTGTAGACCTCCTTGTTACCGTTTGCATCGGTGACATCGGTAACTCGAAGTCCAGAGTTATAATTAAGAACGGCCTGGCTAGTCGCCCCCCCACCAATCGGACTTGGAACAGTAACGGTACTCAAGAGTCCGTCTATGATGACTCCACCGCTGACGTCCACCGATGAATATGCGTAAGCTGCCTTCGAAGGTGGGTTAGCAGTACCGGTGGCAACTAATTGACTTGCTGACTGAAGCAATGAAGTTGTATTGCCAGAGTAAGCAAAGTAAGTACTCCTCGAGTAGCAATCTCTCACCTCGGAAAGCAAGTTGGAGCTGTAAACAAGAGTCAGGAGAGTAGTGCCATCTTGGTTCGAGACAGAAGCTAAATAGTCTCCATTCCAAGTCAAGGACAGGTACTGACCGGTGTTACTCGTGATCTTTGTTAAACGAAGCTTCCCAGAGCCGGATGGAGTGAGCGTCCAAACGGTCTCGTCATTCCACTTGATTGTTATGACATCCCAACTGAATGCGGTTGTAGTACTCGGCGTACCTTGTACAACATACGGTGAGCCTGAAGGAATCGTAAAAGAGCCCGTCGGATTTCCCGAAGAAAGGACTGGATCAAGAGTCACCTGCGAGTTGCCAGGGAACTTGAGGAGGATCGGTGCCCAACCGTTTAAGGTCGTATCATAAACGGCTGAAACATCGTAATTGTTCGACCAGCCCAAACCCATTCCTGCGGATGTCCCAGACTGAGAAACGCCAAGTTCATGGTACGTACGCTGAAAGATCACATTCGGGCCGGCAGGGTTGTAAACAGCTATGTCGGGCTTGGGCCGATAGCTTTCGAAACCCAATGCCAAATTGACAGGGTCCGCACTCCGCCCTTCATCGCTGCAGTTTGCCCTGGCACCACCCATAAGGGGGCTGCTTGGCCCACAAGGATCGCCCGGGTTAAAGGAATAATAGGGAATTGCTGGCCCATTTGGAGTCCAGATGATGGCGACGCTCGCCCACGGCCCGCCAGTTAGAACGCCATCGCCGTCGTAGTAAATGAACCTTGCCCGAATCCGGTAGATTCCCCCTACCACAGAACCGGGGCCTAGATAGAAGTTATATTGTCGTCCATCATCAAAATAGTACTCGTGCGTGACGGCGGTCCAAGCTGTCCAACCGCTTTCTGCAGGAGTCCATTTTTGAACTTCGATACTATCGGCACCTGGAATCGAATTGAGATGAGCGCTGATATTTCGAATAGCGCCCTGAAGATCAACGGTCAGATTTGGCGCAGGGAAAAATGGCGCTTCCGATGCTGCGACAGACCTGGCCCCAAAGAGTCCCCAGTTTCGGTACGAGAACTGATGGACGACAATAAAAACTGTCGACAATAAGACCGCCCAAAAAAGGCATTTGAGTTGAACAAGAGTATCAGTGCTCTTCTCCTGGGGAAGACTCTTAACCATAAGTACCATCATATTCCAGTTCGCCAAGCATTTTTACGGGAATAAATGAAAATTTAATAATATTCTAGACTTAGTCGACTGATGTGGGAGTCGTTTTGCTCGAGGCGACGCGCAAAGCTTGACCTTTCGGGCAAAAGCGAGTTACGCCGGAAAGCTCGGTCGCCTTAAAAGAAGAATCCTTACGAATCACCCCACCGTACTACTTGTTGTGATAGAACTATTCTTCGCACAGGCGTCGGACGGTCCAGGGGCGGGAGTCGTCCTTTTGCCGTTCCTGGCCCTCGTCGGGATCATTCTCTTTTTCAGTGGGGTCTTCGTCGTCGGTCAGCAGGACGCGGTCATCATCCAGAGGCTGGGCAAATTCAACCGCGTCGCCCGAGCAGGCCTCAACTTCAAGGTGCCGGTCCTTGAGACCGCCGCCGGAAGGCTCTCCCTCCGCATCCGTGAACTCGACATCCCTGGTCAGTTCAAAACCAGCGACAACGTCTTCATCAACATGATTCTGCGCGTGCAGTACGCGGTCATCCCCGAGCGAGCATCGGACGCCCATTATAAGCTCCAAAGCCCCGAACAGCAGATCACAGCGTTCGTGCTCAACGTGGTCCGCGGCGAGGTTGCCAAGATGCAACTCCGCGACGTCTTCGAGCATCAAGACTCCATCGGCAACGCCGTCAACGAGCAACTGACGATCTCCATGAGCGAGTTCGGATTCCAAATCCGCAACGCGCTGGTGAACGAAGTTCGTCCCGCCGAAGAGGTCGTTCGCGCCATGAACGCCGTTCAGGCTTCGGAGAACGAGAAGGTCGCAGCCAAGAACCAAGGTGAAGCCCAAAAGTTCCGCACCGTTCTCCACGCTGAAGCCGAAGCCGAAGCCAAGCGCCTGCAAGGCGAAGGTATCGCTGCCCAGCGCGAAGCCATCGTGCGCGGCCTGTCCATTTCAGTGGAAAGCCTCAAGACCGCCATGCCTGGCGCCGATCCCCAAACCCTGATGAACCTTGTGCTCATCAACCAGTATTTCGACGCCATGCGCGATATCTCGCAGGGTGAAAAGGCCAAGGTCATCTTCGTCCCCTCTGGACCAGGTGCTTACCGAGAAATCAGCGACCAGCTCTTCCAGTCGTTCATCAATGCCGCCGAGGCGAGTTCGCCCGTACCAGTCGCGGCCAAGAAACCTACGAAGGCAAACGAACCGCCTCCCATCCAATAACCAAAAAGGGGACCGCAATCTGCGCTCCCCTCTTTCTCTCTTACTGGCAAGAGATGTTTACTTCTTTCGTCGTCGAAGCAAGGCTACCGCGCCCAGACCGAGGACGGCGAAGGAAGCCGGTTCTGGAACCGGACTGCCAACCGTGAACTCAAGAACATCGAACGTTCCTGCCGGGTGGCTGCCAGCGTAAACCGATGTCCCATTGACATTGACGTTCATATTGCCCGTCGCATTGCCCGCGAAAGCAAAGCCGTTCGCAAACGTGCTGTTGTAGCCACCGGCCACAATGTAATAGTCCCCGTCTGCCAGGACGCCCGGAGTCAAAAGGCTGAGCGTTCCCGTGCCTCCATCGTCATCGTTGCCCAAAAGCGTTCCTGTCGACGTGTACAGAGCCAATTCGGTATCGAAGCTCGACGATTCGGTATCGATCGTAAAGTCCGTACCGGAAGAGTAGTTGCCGATGTTGATGATCGACGGACCACGGCTAAAGGTGAACGAAACGTTGTTCCAGGTCGAGTCCGGTCCAGCCCCATCATCAAAATACTCGTACGATTCGAATCCAAAGGTATCACCCGCGTTTGCCCACACGAGCGCTGAAGAATCTTTGGTAACAGAGATCGTGCCGCTATACGAACTTGTTGTACTGGGCTGAAATGACTGTGAGAACCCTGTGTTGAGATTCGAAATGTTCCAGCGAGCTTCGCTGGCATAGGTGCCTGAAATGACCTTCGTCAGATCTCCAGAGAAGCTAATATTGCCGAACAATGTTGTTGCGCCTGTGTAGGTCCCTGTGAAGTATCCGTTTCCTGCCGTCCCAATAGCCCCGACCGAGTCCAAAGGACCCGCATTCGAGACAGTAAAGTCGGCGAACGAGTAACTCGCAGAGAAGCCCAAGACAAGCATCGTGGTTAGCGATCTGCTTATTTTCATGTGTGCTCCAAAAAGAATGAGGCAAGTCCCCACGCTGGAACTCAAGCCGCTCGTATTTTTAACATGTTTAAGGAATGCCCGCAACCCGAAATCCCCCTTTTCACCCAGTATTTTTACCGTAAATAGAATTTCGTAAGAATCAGGACATTACCACGAACACAATAAAAGACCATTTGAAGTGTCTTGAATTCAGCGTGACCGTACTTCTACCAGGGCAATTCTCATACAATTTCCTAACTCCAAGCACTGCTCTATCGCCAATTCCCGCGACATTCTTTTTCGCACCGAAAAAGAGTTTGAACGATTCCCATGTTAAGGCGCACCCACGTTCTGTATGATGCTAGTTGTCCAACAACAGGCGGCCCCAAAGGTGGAAAAGCTGGATATTGCCCAACTTGCCAAGCAGCACTACGACCGTGTGTTTCGGTTCTGCTCGACGCGAGTGGGATACCACCACGCCGGAGACGCCGCCCAAGAAACCTTTCTGACGGCTCAGCGCAACCTTGCCAAATTCCGCGGCGAAAGCCAACCCCTCACCTGGCTGATCGGCATCGCGCTGAACGAATGTCGGCGCGTCAACCGCAACCTATCGCGCACCGAGCCACTCCCCGAGTTCAAGGATGAGACGTCCCAGGAATCCCAACTAATCAACCGCGAATTCCTGCGCATCGCTCTCTCCAAGCTCTCGGACGAGCACCGCGAGGTCGTCACCCTCCACGAGATCGACGGCTTCACCTACGAAGAGATCGCCCAAATCACCGGCGTCCCCGTCGGTACGGTCAAGAGCCGCCTCTTCCACGCCTTCACCAACCTGCGAAAGTCCATCTATTCGCCCGAAACCCAGCCTCAAACGGAGGTTCAGTAAATGGAAAACATCAAGAGCTACCTGGACGGCGAACTCGACCTCGCCCAGCAGACGGAAGTCGAAACCCACCTTCGAAACGATTCCCAACTGCAGAAAATGGTCGAAGACTTCAAGACGATTTCAGACACCCTTCGCACCGCCGATGCGGGCGAGCCCTACGGCTTCGACAAGCTTCAAGAGCGCTTGCAGAAGTCGGGGGCCGACCGAAAGAAGGAGACCCAGAAGATTTGGCGCATTGCCACCTATCTCAGTCTCGGCATGGGCTCACTGATCGTCGCCGCCATGATCTTCCCTGTCTTTGCCCAGTCTAAGGTTGCGGCAAAAGCGTCGAGCGAAAAGAGCGATGTGACGGCATCGGCCGCCAAACAAATGACGGAGAAGTCCAGGCTCAGCGCACAGTACCAGAACCCTGTTAACGGGGCCGCTCCCACGATGGCTGGCAAAGCACCCATGAGCCCCGGGGACAGCACCACCGATTCGCCTGCTTTGAGTGAGTCGAATGGCGTATCCGGTCTGAGTCGCTACAGTGGCGGCGGCCTCCCGGGCGATGCCGAAGCAGATAAGGCCGTTGACGGCGCTTCAATCAAGGGCATGCCCGAACAAATGAGCCAAGCCAAGGGATCAGGCTATATCCCCGCCGACTCCATGAAGAAGGCGGCCGAACCCGAAACTCCGTTCAAGTCCCAAATGCGCGACATTCGCGATAAGACTGCCAACGCGCCTGTCACCCTCAACGACACACCCCACGGCATCTACCTCGAGCGCACCGGCGAAATCCGCCTCCAGGTGGAAGACCTGCTCCGCTCGGTCGACGAAGTGACTGGCATGGTCCAAGGCTTCGACGGATTTGTGGTCAACAACCAGATGCAGAACACCGAGGACGGCGGCTCCGCCAACATGGTCGTTCGCGTCCCTACCAAGAACTACAGCGGCGCGATGAACAAGCTCCGCAACATGGGCAAGGTCCTCTCCGAAAGTGGCGCGAGCCAGGACATCACCAGCGAAACCGTCGACAGTTCCACCCGAATGATCTCGTGGGCCGACGAAGAGGATCGCCTGGTCAAGGCAATGGACAAGGCCAAAACGGAGCATGAGAAGAACGTATTGCGACGTGAGATCGCCGAGGTCCGAGTCAACCTGAACGCTTACCGAGCCCAAGTCAAGAGCCTCACCGAGCGTTCGCAGTACAGCACCATCACGGTGGACCTTCTGCGTGGCGACAAGGCCGATCAAGCCGGTGGAAGCACGAGCAGTAACTGGTCCGGCAATGCGTTCAAAGACGCTAAGAGCGGCCTCGGTTCCGTCGGACAAGTCCTCGGCGTGGTCTGCATCTACGCCCTGGTCTTCACTCCGGTCTGGCTTCCCTTCGCCATCGCCGCCTACATCGTCCGCAAGAAGAATCTTAGCTAGGTCTCTGCGAACCCTCAATGCCCCGACCCAAGTTCCTAGGGCGGGGCTTCTTCTTGCTCGCACCGGTAGTAACATAGCGATACCGTGGACAAAATCCCGATCCTCCTCGACACCGACCCAGGCAACGACATCGACGACGCCCTGGCCATCAGCTACCTTCTCAGCAAGCCGGAATGCGACCTTTTGGGGATCACCACGGTTACCGGCCCCGTCGATCAGCGAGCGGCCATCGCCGAAGTCCTGTGCTCCGCCGCTGGTCGAAAAGACGTTCCCATCCATTGCGGCCGCTCCGACGTGCTCGCCTACGGCCAGGGCCAGCCCTGGTGTGCCCAGTACGAACCCATCAAAGACCTGCCTCACAAACTCGACCGAAAGCAGGACGAAGCCGTCGACTTCCTTCGCCAAACCATCCGCTCCCGCCCTGGCGAGATCACCCTGCTTAGCATCGGCCCGTTCCCCAATGTCGCTCTGCTCTTCGCTCTTGATCCCGAAATCCCGTTCCTGCTCAAGGAGTTCGTCTCCATGGCTGGCGTCTTTCACCTCGACTTCGATACCGAATGGAACTGCGTATGCGACCCCGTCGCCACCGCCATGGTCGCCCACGCCAAACGGCGACGCCACTACTGGGTCGGGCTCGACGTCACCCTTCAATGCCAAATGGAGAAAGCCGAATGCGAAAAGCACTTCAAGGGCCCCCTGCTGGAGTTGGTGCTAAAGATGGCCACCAAGTGGTTCGAGCGTGAGGGCAAAATCACGTTCCACGACCCTCTCGCGGCCGCCTCGATCTTCAACCCCGGCTTACTCACCTTCGAGCAAGGCAAAGTCGCTGCAAATCCCGAGAAGGGTCAAACCAAATTCGCCGCTGGCGAAGGCACCGATTTTGTCGCCAGCAAAGTCGATTCCGCCAAGTTTTTCGAGGAATACTTCACCGTCGTCAAATGAGCGCACTTCACGAGATTCAAGGGATTCAAACCGCCCATCGCCGCCGAATGCTCGAAACATGGAGCATTCCAGCGGGATCAAAAGTGCTCGAGGTTGGATGCGGGCAAGGCGATATGACCGCTGTGCTCATGGAAGCCGTCGGCCCAGACGGACACGTCACTGCCGTCGACCTTGCTTCGCCGACCTACGGCGCTCCAGAGACCCTTGCCGAAGCGACGGAGAAGATTCAAAACTCTCCTATCGGCGACCGAGTCGACTTTCACTTCGAATGCGACATCCGAAGGGCTGACTTCCCCGAAAACTCCTTCGATGTCGCCGTCATGGCGATGTCGTCCTGGTACTTCGCTTCCCAACAAGAACTGGTCGAAACCCTCCAAGCGCTTCGCCGTCTCTCACCACGCCTCGCCTTCGCCGAATGGGATCTCCACCTCCACTCAAGCGATCAATTGGGTCACTTCACGGCAGTGCAAATCCAAGAAATGATCGAGTCCGCCAAACCCGAAAGTCAGGCCAACATCCGTACCCCGCTCACCCAAGATCAATTGAAAAGCCTTCTGCCCCGCTCAGGCTGGACGCTCGATAGCGAGTCGCTTGTCGATTCTCCCGACCTTCAGGACGCCGACTGGGAGATCGCCCACACCCAAAAACACTCAATCCTCGAAGCCGAGGACCTCGTCATCAACAACGAACAGAGATCGATGCTGAATCGCGACATCGCACGTCTTCGCGAGGTCGCCAAGCCGAACGGCAATCGTCCCCTCTTCGTGTACTCGTTAACCGCCGTTCATGGCCCGCTGCATGATGGCCGCGTTGGTTGAGTCCTGATCGTCGCTGGACATCTTGTCGAACTCCAGCGGAGTATTCACGCCAAAAACCTGCCCCGATTCATCCGTAATCTCGATTTTCTTGTCCGAAACTCGCTTCAGGTCGAACGGAAACTTGGCATTTGGGTCCGCCGAATAGTTGTGACCTTTCATCGTCGCCTTGCCGGCATCGACGGTCAGCTTGTCACCCTGCAAATCGCCCGGAGCCTGCATGTCCTGCCGAGTTCCAAAAAGGTTGACGGAGTTATCCTGGTAAATCTCCATCACCATGTAGTTGT
This sequence comes from Armatimonadota bacterium, assembly GCA_016125185.1. NCBI lineage: Bacteria > Bacillati > Armatimonadota > Armatimonadota bacterium. The sequence continues at coordinate 1,648,612 of WGMG01000006.1, forward strand.
CCTTCGACTTTCCCGTCCGCCAGTAGCCCTTGTACGTCGGCTTCACCGCCGTAAGGTCTGGCGGCTCGCCGCAACCAACAACAACCGAAAGGACCAAGACCACCAACGCAACCCGACGCATGGTGCATTATAACGCGGTCAAAGGCTAGCGGTTGGCAGTTCTCCGCGTCTTTCTTCGAACCAGAAGTGCCGCAGTCCCTAAGCCCAAAATTGCAAACGACGCAGGTTCAGGCACCATGCCATATTGTCCGATGATATTGACGTTCGTCCCCAGTCCAGAGCCGGTGCCACGCCCAATCACCCAGCCCATGGAGGCGCTTTGCCCTTTCACCGAAATCCCGCTATCGAGAATGTTATTCCGGTCCAGAACCGAGTAGCTGGGAAGGTTAGTAAGGTACCCATCTGCGTCTCTCCTAGCCGCATACCCGTCATCCGTCAAACCCAGGATGATTTCACCAGAATTGACCGCGCTTGCATTTGCCGAAGCGTAATAGGCCTCGCGAGAAACGACATAGGGTGCGGCTCCGCTGGATGGAACCACATAGTCGCGATTGAACCAGGAGGAGGCACCGCCGCCATAATTCTGTAGGCTAAGCATCTCGTAAACAGCGCTTCCCGACGGGGTCTCAGCGTACTGAATTTCAGTCTGACCTTGTGCAAGGGCACCAGAAGGAAAGGCAATATCCGAAGTGGTGCCATCCCCATAGACTCGCAAGATTTTGCCCGGACCGTTGGCCAACAGAGTCCCATTGTTCCCAAAGCCGAAAATGTTCGAAATTCCCGGACCCGACTTCGGAGCAAAGTAGGTCGTCCCCGTCGTCGGAGTCCAAATGTAGAAATCGGTATCGTCATTCAAAACGAGTCGGTCGTCATCGCTGACCAGCGGCGCCTGCATTTGGCCATGAAACGAGATGGCCCCGCCGTTGGTAAAGTCGATTTGAGACCGAGTGCCGTCGAGTGATGTTCGGTAGTAGGGTCCAGACGCGAATTGGCTGTAGAGCCGAGAATAAACGCTCCCGCTTTGCGTCAGCTTTCCAAAGACCTGGTCGTCATCCGTGATTCCTAGGTTGTGGAATCCGGTCGCCGAATTGTAAACCGTGCCCGTCTTGGTACCGTCCGCGTGGGTCAGAACGCCGACGACATCTCCTCGGTCGTTCACCGAGTTCATGGTAAACGGATCATCGCTCACGATCTCGGTGAACTTGAAGGATTGAGCATAAGCCGAAGAAACCGCCACTCCAAGGGCGAATGAAAAAGCAACCTTAACCATCGACTTCAATTCTACGCCAGAGATTTGAGATCTCAGACCTCGAAACCAACACTTAACTCGACTTAGCGCCCTAGCCTAGTGCACAACGGCTAGCGTGGCCGACTTGTCCGGCACAACTTGACCTTTAAGTGCACAAATCGACTTAGCCAAGGACATTCAAGTATCCTCGCAAAGTGAAGCCCGAGATATATGTCGACACTCATGTCATCACTCTTTACAACTTCCTAGACGCACCACAAAAGTTCTTGCCGGAGGGGATTGCCGAAGGAGATTTCTACATCTGCATGCCAATTCTGCGTGAATTAGAGTTAATAAAAGATAACCACATCAGCAAAGGGCAACGAAATCGAGCTCGAAATCTCCTTAACATGTTCCGAGACAATCCGATGGCCGGTAATTCCGTAAGCCTCTCATCTCTTATCAACCTTAAGATTGACCTTACCGAACCTACAGTCGATGAACATAACCTTTTTAAGCCAGTTACTCCCGACGACCAGTTCGTAGCTAAGGTGTGCGGAAGGGCAAAGTACGGCAGTCAAGATGTTTACTTGCTATCCAATGATGGTGGCGTTATCCTTAGAGCTAATTACGGTTCTCATCGGAACGGGTCGCCTAGAAATATCATTTGCTATTCCCCACCCGAGGAAGAGCGTCTCGTTAGTGATGACGATACCTTTTCTCAGAACTTCAAGGGCTTGGTGAAGCAGTTTGCGATCGCTTTAACTACGGAGCTAACGACAAATATAGTGGCTGAAGAGTGATGCTGCCCCAAAAATGAGGCAAGCGGGACCAATTTGGTCGCAACTTCGATTACCAATTACTCTAGTGGAGCCTGGAACTCAATTGTTGTGTGTTTAGGTATTTCATTCAATGCGGTCTTCGGTCAAAGTCATTTTAGGATTTGACCACGCACATCTGATAAGTGAAGTATTCGACCAAAGCCTTCCAAGGAAGTGAGAGCAAATTCTTACCTTCTTCTCTCTCTGACTTTGGAGTCTCCCTCGCTGGACGCGCCACTTCTCCCGCTCACAAAATTTCGAACCTTTCCGCCCCTCCCAACGTCTACATATCCTTGCCAATGAAGCTCATTGAGAACATTCCGTGTTGGGGCGATCCGGTTTTTCCGGAGGCCTTGCAACAACTCGACAACGCTCGAGCCACGGGTGCGGAGCGGTTGGCGCTGATGGCAGACCATCACGTCGGCTATGGCGTCCCCATCGGGGGCGTGGTGGCCTACAGACACCGAATCTCACCCAGTGGCGTCGGCTACGACATTGCCTGTGGCAATAAAGCCGTCCGGCTGGATGTAGACGCGATTAAGGTCAAAGCCAAGATCAATCCGATCATGGACGAGGTCTTTAAGAAGATCTCATTTGGCGTAGGACGCGCAAATAACGAAGACGTGGATCACGAACTCTTCGACGACGAAGCCTGGAAAATGAACCCGCTGAAAACTCTGAAAGAGAAAGCGAGGGCCCAGCTCGGAACCGTCGGGAGTGGAAACCACTACGTGGATATCTTTGAAGACGAGCAAAACCGAATCTGGGTTGGCGTGCATTTTGGTTCACGCGGACTTGGGCACGGCATTGCCCAGCACTTCATGGATATCGCGAAAGCAAACGGCCAGACGGAGCACTTCATCTCCTGGCTGTCGACTGAGAAGTACGAGGGACAGGAGTACCTGGAAGCGATGCGAGTGGCAGGCGAATACGCCTACGCCGGCCGCGACTGGGTATGCGCCAAGGTCGCCAAGATCCTCGGTGGGAAGATTGTTGAGGAAGTCCACAACCATCACAACTTCGCATGGAAAGAGAATCACGAAGGTCAGGAATTCTGGGTCGTACGCAAAGGGGCGACTCCGGCTTTCCCGGGCCAACGCGGATTCGTCGGCGGATCGATGGGTGACAATAGCGTGATCTTGGAAGGCGTCGATTCACCCGAGAGCCGAGAGGCGCTGTACTCGACCGTTCACGGCGCGGGTCGCGTGATGTCGCGAACGGCGGCCAAGGGTAAAGGCAAGGTCAAAGGTGCGGTCTCGAAAGAAGACATGCACAAGTGGATCAAACGGGAACAAGTCGTTCTTCGCGGGGCGGGAGTTGACGAAGCTCCCCTCGTGTATAAGCGACTGCACCGGGTACTGGAGCACCACTCCAGTTCAGTAAAGATCATCCATACGCTGAAGCCGCTTGGCGTGGCGATGGCAGGTGGCGACACCTTCGATCCTTACAAGGACTAGCCGTCGCTCCCCTCTCCTAGTTCTCCGCAGGAAACTGGGAGAGGGAGGCCCTCGATAGGATGGCGACCTAAGATTCTCCCTCGCTCGCCGAGGGAGCGGTGAGCCGACCATAGGCGAACCGGAGGGAGCGCCATGCTCTTGCGGTTCGAAAAGGGTTCGCCCATACTGTACTCACATCTTCATAATGTGAAGGCTATTGGGTGAGGGCTGACGCGCAACCCGCACCCATTTCTCTACTTGGCCAACGCCAGCAGAATCCGGCGATGCCCGGCTTCCAACCGAGCCAGATTATTCCCGCTCAACAGAGCGTTCACATCCACTCCGGCGTTGCTCGACGCTATGGCCCGCCGCAATCCCTCGCGAACGCTATCCAAGAACTTCGGATACTCCTTGTTTGTGATCTTGCCCGACTCGCGAGCATGAATGAACTCGAAGCATGCCTGTTGCATCTTGTCCACGCCGTCCAGCTTCGCCAGCGCCGGACGAAGGAACAGCGCCCGTTGCCACCGCACCATCTGCAGAATGTCGGCCACGTCGCCGTTCATCAACTGCATCTGCGTCAGACGCGAGTCGATGCCGTTCATCAGCGTCGCCATCGCCTGGATCATGGTCTCCGGCGTCGTCGCTTTGCCCGCCGCCGTGATCGCGGCAACCAGTCCAAACGGATCGGCGCCCGTCAGAGCCCCAGCCTTCTTCAGGTCGCTCGCCATCAGCGGTAGCGACTTCCCTTTCGTGAATGCCAGGTACGTCGCCCCATTCTTTGCCGCGCCGTCGAAATACTGACTGGGAACCTTGACGCCGCCAAATCCCGCCGCCAAGCGCTCCAACTCCTGCTGTTGCGTATCCAGACTCTCGCGGATCGCTTGCTCCAAGGTGCCAGCCGTCACGCCAACCCCAAAGCTGCTCGCCGCTTGACCGGCCGCAAGCTCATCGACGCCGACAAAAGCCGTCGTCCCTTTTGGAACTCCGTTCGTCTGGACGTTCACTCGAACCCACCGGTTTTCGCCCGGCTCCATGCCCTTCAGCACAATGGATGAACCGGTCTTGACCGTGATTGGTCGCCCTTCGCGCTGACCCGCCACCTGGTACGAAATGCTTCTCACGTAGCGTCGCGAGAGCCCCGAAACGCTGATCTGGAGCGGAATATCGCGCCGCATCAGGCCCGCGTTATGGATGATCGCCCAGTCGCCGATGAGCCCAAACCCGCCGTGCGGAGCGTCAGTCGTCAGGTGCATGTTGCGTTGCGCCTTGTTGTTGTCGCTGATGATCCGAAGGTCGGTCCCCGTGCCCCATCCTGGCGTATTGCCCACCAAGGATGGCGCGACATACGGGTCCGACGGCGACGAGATTTCAACCGCCAAGCAAAGGTGATTGCCCGAGGTCGGCTCCAGGTGCCAGTGGCACGCATCCGTAATCCACGGCCCCGCCGTACCGTCCGTCGTCAAAACCGGATCGGGATCGATCGTCACGTTCGGGTCGGCCGACGTGTTGTCCACATAGTTGCTTCCCGTCCCAAAGCGGGACACCAAGAAGTGGGCCGTCATGTTGGTCACCGGACCGCTGGTGTTGCGTCGAATCCGCGCAAACGCCCAATTATCGCCCGTCGAGCCCGAGCCGTTGCCCGCATCCTCGTTCGGCGGCTGATCGTTCACAAACGTTCCCGCCGTCGGACCCCGCCGATTCCACACGTCGCTAAACGAATAGAAGTTGCCATGGGTCGAAGGCTCCGCGCCATTGTCGCCATGAGTCGGATCATCGGTCCAGTCGCGCACATACACATCGTTGGACGGCGACGTCGTCTCGATCTCAAAGTAGTACGGATCGATCGAAGGCGCCACCGTCGTTGTGTGCGAAGCGTTGGTATACAACGTGTGCGTGGCCCAATTCACCTCCCGATTGAACTGTACGCCTGGCATAAAGTTCGCCGTATCTGGGTAATTGCTGGCGCAGAACATCCCCATGAAGTTCTTCCCCGCCGCAAACAGCGACGCGTAGTCGCCGATGTAAACGAGGTAGGTGGCCGAGGGAGTCGTCGCACTCTGGTTGCACATCGTAATGCCCGGAGTATTAAACGTCGTCGCATCGGGGTCCGTAGTCTGCACAAAGTGTGTTTCCCATCGTCCCGAAACGACCCGCTGGTACAAACAGCCGACCGTCCCTTCGATGTTCACCGCCACGTGCGGGTTCATCGCGCTCGTCACCGTCAAGAGGTCTCCCGACCACGTTTGCCCACGATTCGTCGACCGGCGAACGTGGATCGTTTCCAGATTCGAACCTCCGCTATCGCCGTACGCCAGGTACACGCGGTCGCTATTCCGAGGGTCGACGGAGATCGAAATATTGCTCGCTCCAAGCCGCTGTTGCCCCATATTGCCAGATGGCAAGGTCAACACCGGCGTAACGAATCGGCCGGCCACCGTGTCGCTAGGATCCTTCAAGATCGTAAATCCGCTTGCGCCGATGCCCCAGTTGTCATCGCGGACCACGCAGATTCGCGGCGATGAGTTCCAGTTTCCGTAGAAAGCCGCGTAAACCGTCCCGTCGTGATGCGGCGCGGGAACCTCGGCGAAGCCGTCTTGTCCACCCGTGTCACGATGCTGAATCAGGTTCAGCGCAAAACTCGCCGCCCCGACTTTGGCGTCCTGAGAGATGTCGAGCGTGGCCGTGCGGCCATTCGGAATCACACCGCCCCATCCGTTATTAAAGCCGACGTACAGTTTGTCCTCGCCGCCAAACACCGAAGTCGCCGACAGCACATGTGGCTGATCGACGTTACCGCTCCGCGTATCCAAAACCGTCATCGGCGTCGCCGAGTACGCATTTTGAGACCGCAGAACCACCATCGGCAGACCCGAAGTCGCCGTGCTGAGGATGCCCCCATACAACCAGCTCACGTCCGTCCCCGATCCGCCAAGGGTCGAGCTGAAGTTGAGCTGGATATCTCCCGTGCAAAATCCCCCGACCTTGCTCGGCACAATGAACGAAAGCGTCCACGTGTTGCCGCGGTCAGTCGAAACGTAGATCGGCGCCAGGCTACCCGTCATCGTCGATCCCGCCAGGTTGTCCCACGTAAAGGCGCTTCCCGCCAAACGGGCGTAGTTGTTCGGGTCGATCGCCAATGTCGGTTCACAGTCGCAGTTGGTTTCCGCGCTCCGGTTGTTCGGCGTCATATTGATCAATCGATTCTGGGCGAGCCCTAGGCTCGGAATCAGAGTCAATAGGCTAATCGCATGCAGACGTTTCATCGTCCAATCTCCTTCGCCATCAGCGTGCGGACCTTTTCCATCTGCGAACCAGGTTGAAACGCCGCATTGTCCGTCAAAAGCACCGCATTCATCTTGTCGATCATCTCCAAAGCGCCGGTTTCGCGCATCAAGATCGCCTCCTCTCGCTTTGGATTGCGAGTGATGAAAACACCCTCGTCGCCTTCCTTAAACTTGGGCGACGCGTACCAAACGATGTCACGACTGTTGGCAAACAGAATGTGAACGGTTTCGCCCTGCTTGACCGACTTCATCCCTGTTTCGACCGCGACCGTCGCCATCTGCCACTCGGGGTCGTGCTCAGAATCCAAATCCTTGGCCTCCCTCTCGATAGGTTCCACCTTCACGACTTTGCCCCGGAAAACCTGGCTGGCTTCCCGCAGTACAAGGCGAACTGGTAAATCGATGCGACCCTGAACGGCCGACGTGAAATCAGCTTTCGAGGCATCCGCTACTCGGCCGGTAACCTCACCAATGGCCGACATTGTCAGCGACTTGCCGATGAATCTGGGCACGCCAAAGAACACCATATCGGTTCCTGCTTTCGCGCCCCTGCTGGACATCTCTATTGTCGCGAGACTTCCGACGATGTTCCCGGTGATCGATTCCCCGACGTAAACCTTACTGACCTTTACGACCACCGTACGATTCGATGCCGGCATTAAAGGCTCGATGCTCGTATTGACTTTCTGAATCGTCCCACGCAAGATGATCGTCGATCGATCGGCCAGGCTCGCAAGGTTGACCTGCTGAGCCGAACTCCAAGGTGGCGCAAACTCGTACCGCGCTGAGGTGACCGGTGCCAGACAAATGCTCGCCGCGAGCACTCCCGGCATCACCCCTCTTATCCCATACATTTTCATAATGACTTCCTGAACCGTCGGACAAGCGACGCTCGAAGCAAGTCGGCGGGCGAATGGCGGGCCATCACGTGTCTTCCCAATGACAGGTGGGGACCGCCCGCTCGCTCTCCCACATTCAAGGCGATCAATCTCGCCAACGCACATTCACCAAACAGATGAATCGATTCCGTTATAACGCCTGGTAGAAATACTGTGTAGAGCCCCCCTCCAAAGGTCCTACTCACCCGATCAACGCCTTCGCCAGGCTTGAGCCGCCACGTTATCCCCAGCTACCTGTGGAAAACATGATGATTTTGTTAGCGCGATTGGCGTACCGCACACCTATAATAATCATGTCTCTCGTGCACAGCCTTCGGGCTCCTAAGACGCGAAAGACAGAGAGCCAGGATTCGGATGCTTCGGCAAAAGAATGCGATGCTCGTATTCCTTCGGTTGAAGGAAAAAGTCTTTCAGGTGGCTGATTTCGATCGGCCACCGAAAAGGACGAGATTTGGGACTCTGTCACAGTAGCCGAAAGGCAGCTTGGGTAGAGTCCCTTATTCATTTTTGCGAACCCTTCTTTCGGTAGCAGTTATGCACATAACATGGGGATAACTTAGCGCAATTCTTCTTGTTAATTTTCAATATGCATCGTATAGTAAAGATGTCTCCAGCAGACGGCCTCGGCCAGAAGCAAACGGAGGCACCGCCTTCAGTGAGAGACTTCGGTCAGACCATGTAAGTAGGGCAACCGTCTTCCGAGATCGACTTCGGTAGGTTCAAAGAAGACAAAAGTCTTTGAGGTGGTTAGCTTCGGCTAGCCACCGTAAAAGACGAACATTTTGGGGTTCTGCAACCAAAGCCGAAAGGCGACGGAGGTAGAGCCCCTTAATTGTCTTGAGAATTCCCAATCATTCAAGGATATAGAACTATCCACATACTATGTGGATAACTATTGGAACATTGATTTCACATCGATGCGCCCTAGGAAACCCGAATCTTTAGATCGCAAAATCCTTGCGACGCCGATCACTCGTTTGCGTCTTACACTCTGCCGGTAAGGCGAGCTTTCTTTCATGTAAGCCGGGCGCAACTAACCCTTTTAGTTATCCACACTAATTTGTGGATAACTTCGCGAATCTTTTCTTGTTTTCTAAGAATTAATGTCGTATAGTATTAATGTCTCCGGTGGAGAGCTTCGGCAGGAAACCAGGGGCGAGTCGCCTTTAGATCAGATTTCGGTCAGATCCACAGATAGGGCGGCAGCCGGAAGGCGCGGAGTTTCGACAAGGCGCAACATGGCAAAACCCGCTTTTGCTCGCTGGCTTCGGCCCGTGAGCCCTAGACAGGCGGAAAAAAGTTCTTGAAGGCGCTTAGCTTCGGCTAGGCGCCGAAGAGAGCTAAATTTTGGGGTTCCGTCAGGATCGTCGAAAGGCGACTCAGGCGGGACCCCTTAATTCTGTTTGAGCCTAGGCTACTACTTGCGATTGCGCCTCGCGTAGTAGCTCCAGAACCCCGAAGTGCTCAGCCCAGCGAGTCATGTACGCCTCGTCCAAGTCCTCTCCCTGAGTCTCCAACACCTGCACAATATCGTTCCATTGACGATCGCTGACCTTATTCCCCAGAACAAACCATCTTAGCTTCGTGATCACGATGTCTTCGGGAGACGCGAACGGTAACGACTTTCCCGGCAGGAATTCGACCCATCGCTTCCGCTCTAATTGCCCTCTGGAATATTCGTCGTGGGGCAAAAGGAAGATGTCGAACTTATCCAGCGTCTCTCCATGCAGAATCTGACCCGCCGCAAACTCCTGGCGCCCTTTCAGAGATTCCCGCATGAGTTCGGCGTCGATCACGTAGGGCCACTCGAAAGCCTCTTCCAGGAGGTCGATCTGTTCAACAGACAAAGAAGCCGCAATGTCCACGTCGCGAGTATTGCGCTCCTGCCCCCAAACAGAACTCGCCATCGACCCGCCGATCACAAAATCCACGCCAGCGGTCTGGAGCTTCTCGACCACCTCGAATAGGGTCTCGAAAATGGTCACTCGGGCCGGTACTTCCTTGTCGTCTCCCGAACGACCTTCATGCCCGCCATCAGCTCCAAAGTCTTTTTCAGACGCCAAGAAGGGCCCTTTTCACGCGAAAGCCGAACCCGAGCCCGGTGCATCTCGATCGACGTATCCTGTAGGTCCGTCCGCTTCACGAACCCATTATACTAGACACTCGTCTCCCCTAAAAACAAAAATCCCCATGGCCAAAGCCCTGGGGATTCCTATTCAAAACCGAGAACTTAGGCTTCGACCGGAGCGGACTCTTCTTCCTCTTCTGTTTCCTCGACCACGTTCAATGCCGGGTCGAAGACGTCGACGGTGATGTGTCCGTCAACATGTGCGTGCAGATCGAGCTCGACCGAGTACGAACCCAGTCGCTTGATCGGATCGTGCAGAGCAACCTGCTTCTTATCCAACTCGACACCAAGCTGAGCCTTGATCGCATCGGCGATGTTCTGCGAAGTGATCGCACCGTTCAGTCGGACGCCGTCTGCGCCAACCTTGGTCTCGATCTTGACGGTCTGACCGTCGAGCTTCGTCTTCAGGCCTTCGGCATCGGTCTTCTTCGCCGCAACCTTTTCGGCCAAGCGAGCGTTTCGCTTCTCAAGTGCCGCGATCTGGCTCTTATCGGCATAGATCGCCAAGCCGCGCGGGAAAAGGTAATTCCGCGCAAAGCCGTCGGCAACGTTCACGACCGTTCCGGCTTTGCCGACCTTCGGTACTGTCTGATTCAGGATTACCTTCATCTCGTTAAAATCTTCTCCAGCGGTTTCTTGTCCCGGGCCTCAGCGCTTAATTCCAAAGCCGATGCTCGGGGCGTTGTCCTTAAAGACGCGGTCCATGCCAAACCAGCCGTACACGTCTTTTCCGAAGTTATATCGGAGTCGCACATCGAATCTCGGATCGTTCAAACTGAACAAATCCGCACGCAACGATGCCGCAGGACCGAACGAATAATCTACCCCAAGTCCGGGCTTAGATGCAAATATTCCGTACCGTATTTGGAACCGATCGTCGATTTTCTTACCCAACTGCGCGATCAGGTTGTTCCCCTCAAACGCATTGTAAAGTCCAAAATGCACGCTGTCCCCGTTGCTCTGCGGGAAAACCAGCGTAAAGTCGGTCCGCGTAAAGTTCGGCTTCGACTCCTCGATCACGTCGAAATGCGACTCATACTTCAGAGCCGGAATCAGCGATCCGTTACCGCCCACGGTGTCGGAAACCTTCTTCACTGCCCCTTTCACATCGTCCGCAATATCGTTGATCTTCGTAGCGATTTCGTTCGCCTTCGTCATCAACTCGCTCATCTTGCGGCTGATCTCGGGCCCATCCTTCGACATCGTCTCGACGTTCTTGGCGATGACCTCGCCGTTGGCTGCCATCTTAACTCCGCTATCCGTCATCGCTTGGATGTTCTTCGCAGAACTCTTGATCGCCGTCTGGAGGTCGGGGTCGCTCACCAGCTTGTTCATCTCCGCGATCATCTTGCTTCCCTGCTCCGAAGCCACCCGGATATTCTCTAGCGTCTCCTTCAGATCGCCCTGAATCTTCCCTTCTTTCGACAGCGCGTACAGATCCTTCGTCATCCCCTGGATGTTCGCCATCGTCGCCGAAGCCTCCTGAAGCGTCTTCGAGAGGGTCGCTTGGTTCGAAACGATCAAGCTATTCACCGACGATGCCGTCTGGCCAAACTGCGCCATCGTCTTGTTCGTGGTCGCCATCAGGTCCTTGACCTCGTTCACCAGCGTCTTGTCTTCGAGGATTTTTCGGAAAGCCGCCATGGTCTTGGTCAGCTCGGCCACCGCATCCTTTCCGTTCGGCAAAAAGCTGTCCAGCGCGCCTTGCTTCACGCCCATCATCTCGTCGCCGGGCGAAAGGTAACCGTCGGCTGAGGTCGGCGGCACGACCGAAACGATGTTCTCACCAATGCCCGTCAGGCTGGTCGGAAGTTGAACCACCGATCCCCGTGGAATCTGCACCTCTGGGTTCACCGCCAGCACCATCTGCGCCTCGGTTGGAGACTTCAACGCCACCGCTTTCACCGTCCCGATGTTCACACCCGCCATCAAAACGCGGGTTCCCGGCGCGATCCCGCCCGCATCCTGGAATTTTGCGTAGTACGTCTGCGTCTTAGGCCCAAACAGCTTCTGACCCAGCACCGCATACGCGGCGTACAGCATCGCGAAAAAGGCGACAACTAAGACCCCAACTTTCCCAGCGTTTTGCATCGGCTTCCATTAAGTGTAGACGCTTAACCTGGCAATTTTGCTGTTCGAACCTGCTTACGGAGCGTTCGCCACATACAGACCGGGGTACTCGCCCGGCTCTTCGGCTAGTTCGTTGTCTACCGGCGACTCCAAAATCTTTGTCCAGAACTCCTCAAATTCCGCATCGTCCCGAATGATCCGGTCATAGCTTTCCTCGTAAAACGGTGGCCACCGCTCGCCCGTCTTCTTCACGATTCCTTTGCCCGTCTTCGTCTTCGCCTTCTCCACGATGTCGCTCAGTTCGTTGCCCTCCTCGACCCTAAACATTAGCTCTGTCTGGTTGGGTAGCACGCAGGCGATGATGAGGTCCCACTTCCGCCCATCCGGGCGGAGCAGATTGGAGAGTAACCGATTCCGCTCCTCGTCCGATAAGTCGCGCCGATGTCGAAAAGTCACGTAGTAAACGACGTTATCGGCCCGCCAATGCGGCAACCGGCCTCGCCAAATCGAAAAGTTCTCCCATCGCTTGCCCGCCATCGGCTAAGAAAGCGCTGCGTCCCCGCGCTCGTCGGTCCGAATCCGAATCGCCTCGACGATTTCGGAGACAAAAATCTTTCCGTCACCGATCTCGCCCGTCTTCGCCGCCCCAACGATCGCGTTCACCGCGACGTCCAGTTGATCGTCCGGCACCACCACCTCGACCCGCATCTTGGGCAACAGCACCGGCGCTTTGGTCTTAGCCGCGCCTTTCGTCTTCCCCATCTGTCGGCCATAGCCGCGAACCTGGTCGACGGTCACGCCTTGGATATCGGCGTCGTGCAGAGCCGCCTGCACCGCCTCAAGCTTTCCGATCTGAATAATGGCTTCGATTCGCTTCACGAGGACCCCCAAATTTACGCTGAATTAGACGATTCAATCGGTCGATTTGATGCGTCTTCTTTCTTGTGGGCGAATTTGTGTCCCAACGTTCGCTGATCATCGGTGTCCTGCTTGCCATTGGCGTTCTCGCCGTCGGCGCGTTTTCTGGTGCCTGGATCTGGGTCGCCATTCCCCTTGGCGTCGGCATTTTTGCCTTCAGTAGTGCCCTCAAGCGCGAACTCGACGCAGTGGAGGCCGACCTAGCCCGCAAACGCGAGCAGAACGAAACCCTCGGCGAAATCGCCCGATCTCAAAAGTCGGCGGTCGATGCCTTCGCCGACGGCCTCGACGTCGGCATCTTTGTCTGCGACGAGCGATGCCAAATCGCTTACGCTAACCGTTTCGCCCAAAGCCTCTTTGGCTTCGAGAATCCGCTCGGCCGCTCCCTCCTCGCCGTCACTCTCTCGGTCGAACTCGAACAGCTAGCCCTCAACGCCCTCGACGAAAAGAACGTCATCGAGGCCGAGATCAGCTTCAGCTTCCCCAAGGAGCGAATCTGCGTCGCCCGCGCCTGGACCACCAACGAGCCGCCCCAGCGCGTCTACCTTTCCCTGGTCGAAATCACGGACCTACGCCGGATGGAGCGCGTGCGAAAGGACTTCGTCGCCAACGTCAGCCACGAGCTTCGAACCCCAATGACCGTCATCCGTGCCTACGCGGAAACCATGATCGACGACGACAGCAAGGAGTTTCGCAAGAAGTATCTCCCGCGCATCATCTCCGAGGTAGATCGCCTCACCAGCATCACCCACGACCTGCTCGTCCTCAGCACCGCCGAGTCTAGCCCCGTCCGCAAAGGCCCCTGCGAGTTCGGCGCCATCATCCGCTACGCCATCAATCTACTCACGCCCCAGGCCAAGGAGAAAGGACTGGTCATCACCTACGAGGGTCCCGAGGACATGGACATCGAGGCCAACGCCCAGCAGATCACTCAAGTCGTGGTTAACCTCGTCGAGAACGCCATCAAATACACCAACGAGGGCGGCGTCGATCTTCGGCTCGAAGACCAAGGCGAATACATTCGATTCGACGTCACCGACACCGGCATCGGCATTCCCGAGGAACACCTTCCCCGCCTATTTGAACGCTTCTACCGCGTCGACAAAGCTCGTAGCCGCGCCAGCGGAGGCACAGGCCTGGGCCTCAGCATCGTCAAGCACATCGTAGAAGCCCACGGCGGCTCCATCCACGTGGACAGCGCCCAAAACCGCGGCTCGACCTTTAGCGTGGTGCTCCCGAAGGGCGACTCTACCTCTTTGTCGGTTGGATAACCGGCTCGCTCGCCACGCCGGTATCGCTGAACGTAACCGCCGCAATCGGTCCATGCGCCACGTTCACCCAACTGATCGGATCGCCCGAGTGGTACCGTTGCCAGTTCCCCCAAGTCACGTTCTCCGCTTCATCGCCGCCGTCCGGGTCTTTCCGCGTCCCGTAGCAAATCGCCATGAACTCGCCCGACTTCGGCGCCTCAAAACTCACGCTGCCCGCCACCACTATTCGCGGCATCCGCGGCTTCTTGTCGCCCAGCCACGGTGAGGCCGGCACGAACGCGTCGTCCTGGTACGGCCCGTTCTTCAGCGCCGTGGCGACATTCGCAAAGTTGTTGGCCAAGCACTTAAAGCTGAAGTGGACATTGCCCGAATCATCTTCCAACTTCCGCGAAATCGCGATCTGATTGAGGATTTCCGTAGCCTTCCAGTTCCCTTCGCTCGGGTCGGTCCGACCTGTGTAAAGCCCCGCCCACACGTGCCGGTCGTGCTTGTTTTGCCCCAGCCAATACTTCAAAAGGTCGGGGTACGGTTGCGGCGACGAAATCGCCCAATAAAGCTGGGGCGAGTAGTAGTCGCACCACCCTTCGTTCAGCCACTTCTGCGCGTCGGCATAAAGCTCGCTGTACTGATCGAAACCGGCCTTCACTGTCGACGGCTTGCCCGGACGCGCAATCCCAAACGGGCTGATACCCACGAGCACGTGCTTCTTCAGCTTCTTCACGCCCTTATACAGGTTCTCGATGAACTCGTCGACGTTTTGCCTCCGCCAGTCGTCCCGACTCAGCGTCCCTCCGCTCGATTTATACTTGTTCCAACTCGGTCCGTCGGGAAAATCAACTTCGTTCCCGCTTCCGTCCTTCACCGGGTACGGATAGAAGTAGTCGTCCAAGTGCACGCCATCGATGTCGTACCGCTTCACCACGTCGAAAATGACGTCGAGCGAGCGCTTCTGCACATCCTTCTCGCCCGGGTCCATCCAAAGATATCGGTCGTACTTCTTCACGATGCCCGGATTCGTGTTGAAAAGGTGGTTCGCCGCCAGCGGCCCCTTCTGCGCCGGGTGCTCCGCCCGATAGGGGTTGAACCAGCAATGAAGCTCAATTCCCCGTCGATGACACTCCGTCACCGCAAACTCGATCGGGTCCCACGCCGGATCGGGTGCTCGCCCCTGCAAGCCCGTCAAATACTCCGACCACGGCTCCAATGACGAGCGGTATAACGCGTCGGCCGAGGGCCGCACCTGAAACACCAACGCATTCAGATTGAGGTCCTGCGCCTTCTGAATGATCTTCAGCAGTTCGTCCTGCTGTTGCTGGGTCGTCAGGTCCCGCCGAGAGGGCCAGTCGATGTTGTCCACAGTGGCAACCCAAGCCGCCCGAAATTCCCGTGGAATCGGTGGAAGGGTGGCGGTGAGTTTGTCGTTCGCTAGCATCATTGTCGCAAACAGCAGAGTCATTACCCCCATTCTACTGGTAAATTTGAGAGTGTGAGTTCGCACGGCGTGATCCAAATCGGGGAAATAACCTCGAAGCTCACGTGGCTTATGACACCGATCGGCCTGCTGATCGATGAAGTCAATCTCCAGGGCGGCCCCCTCGATATCGACACCGACGACCTCGACAAGAGCCGCGGCAAACTCTCCTTCGAAGCTATCATCCGCAATCAGTCGGTCGCCGTCTTCCTCGAAAAACTCCAGCCGGGCGGACTGACGAATTTCCAAGTCTCGATCCAGCCCACGGGACTCCATATCCAGGCCGTCAAGACCGTCATCGTTCCGATTCCTGCCACCGCCCACGCCATCCTGAAGCTCGATTCACCCGAAGAAATCTCGGTCGAACTCGTCTCTGCCGAGGCTCTCGGAGCCGGTCTCAAGAACATGGTCGCCAACCAGATCGCGCAGATCAACCCGATCGTCAAGTCCGACATGTTCCCGATCCCCGTCCGCTTCAAAGGGGTCATTCACGGCGACGGACAGGTGACTGTCATCGGCGAAGGCGATCTTTCTGCAACCTAAACCGGTCCCAAACCCGTCTCTACAAGCATGAAGCTTGCAAGTGTTTCGGGGTTCATTCTGCTCGCGTCCATCGCCTTTTCCCAAGGCACCGACCCGCTCGGTAGTGGACGACCGTCGTCATACACGGTCGATAGCCTGCCCGCTGATTTGGTAGCCGTCGAGGTCGCAACCACCAAAGACAACCTGGCCACACTGATGGGTCTGAGCATGTCTCAAACCATGATTTCCTCCCACGATTCGGCGCCAAATCCGTTTAGCCGAGAATTCCTGATGTCGCTGATGGATGTCATTTGGATCGGCAAAGGCGAAGAACAAGGCAATAGCGAATATCTGATCGGCTACAAGCTAGATGTCTCGCGCGCCTTCCTACCGAGCCAGTCCCAAGGGAACAGCTTCACGTTCCGTCTGACCTACGTTCGCCGTCAAGCCATCGTGAGCCTCACTCCTCGCGAAGACCTCGCGCCGACCGCCCTCCGCGACATGATGAAGACCCCGGTTCAGGCCGTCGGGACGGTTACACAACGAACCGCCACGCTGTCAAACCTCAAGCAGGTCGCCACCGCCCTCGCCATCTTCGAAGCCGACTACGACGACCGGATTCCCTACGTCGAGAGCACGCCTCAACTCTTCGACCTCCTGAATCCTTACATCAAAAACCGCGAAGTATTCAAGACGCTGAATCCGGCGGGCGGCATGTTCCGGCTCAACATGAGCCTGGCGGGCACGAACTCTGACGAAATCCCCAATCCAGCGGGAACCGTGCTCTTCTACGAGTCCCTTCCGTGGGCCGATGGACGCCGGTGCGTGGCCTTCGTTGACATGCACGCCAAAGTCGTCGATGAGGCCGAATGGCAAAGCCTCCAACCCACGCTCAACCTCAAACTGAAGCGTTACGGCAAACCCCTCAAGCCCGGACAATTGCCGCCATCGACCAAATAAATTGGTCTGGTAAAATAGACGTTTCGCTGGGCGAGTGGCGAAATTGGTAGACGCACTGGATTTAGGTTCCAGCGCCTAATCAGCGTGAGAGTTCGAGTCTCTCCTCGCCCACCACGCATGTCATCGGTCGGCACTCAAACCTAGGCGACCGTGACCATGGAAGTTAAATCTAGTCTCAAAACTTTCCGCTCTACTTTAGCCTCTAAAATAGCCGAACAGCCTTGACCGCGTAGCGGTCACAGCAGGTAGCCGGGGCGTCGGAGCGAGGTACGAGCGTAGACCCCCGGATGAATTCGAACCCAAAATAGTCCGAGGAGTCCCGTGAATGGGACGACCCCGCCATTTTGGCGGCACTGATGAGATGAGGCAGAGAGTTTCATCCAACCTCGCTGTGCCAAGTGAACCTAGAAAATGGGCGACCCAAAATCCCTCTCCCAATTCTCCGATTTGAGGGTCCACATTTCAACTGCCACAAGGGCAGTTGAAATGTGGATGGGTGGCTCCTGACTGATGTCTGGAGCCGGGTGAGGGCCATTCCGCCCACCAACCCTAACTCTTAACCGGGGCAAACCATGAACCCAAAAGCTTCTCAACATCCGAAGAACTCAGCCGAGACAAATCGAGGCAACACGTAATCGGCTTCGGGCTCTTCGACAATCCATCGATCGCCAAGTTCAACTGCCACTTCACTTCGTCTCCACTCAAGCTATCGATCACGAACCGAGCCCCTGCTATGTTCGCCAAATTCACACCGAACGGCATCCCCGCCCCGCCGCCATCGAACGTAAACGGAGTGTCTTCCGTCATCAAGCAAAGCGGCACGATCTTTCCCTCAACCTTATTCGAGAGCCCCGGCAACAGGTCAGACCATACTGGCACGGAGATGCCCGCAAGCACCTTGGTCCGAAGCCGCTTTAACCCGTCCGCCATCTCCTTGGCTCGAAAATCGTCCCACTGCGCCACGTAAGGATGAATAATGTATTCATCCCCGTCGATTCGCCCATAGGTGCGCGGGTATCCCATCAGTTCCATGTCGGGAAAGAAGTATGGCGATACGTTCACGCTCGACATGAGCCCATCCGGCACCAAGTCGATCGGGTCCACGCCCGTCATCCGCAGAAACGCCGACCGCATTGACAGCGAATACCCGAGTCGCCGACCCACCAACTCCGACGGACTATTTCCGATCGAGTATCCCTCACCCAACTTCGCCTCGTAGCCGATCGGCTGTTCATCGCAGACGACCACTCCGGCAAGGCCAGGAGTCTTGGCTAGGCGACCCATCAACGACCAATCATCCGGCGTCTGATCGGGCGAAACCCCATTCTCCCAGGCAAGCACGGAACGAGTGATTTCGCTCGGTTCCCGCAGGCGGTTCAATCTTTTGCTCGTCAAAGCCCATTTCCCCGCCTCTTCCCCGGTTGTGCTGATCACCGTCCGATCGAGGTCGTCCGACGAAGAAACAGATCGCCATGGTCGGACGACGTATTTCACCTTCAACCCCGACCGAGTAGAAGCGTCCACCGCCGCCGTGAGCGTGCCCGAGTCCAGCGTGTCAACCCAAAGCTCGCTCATGCCAATCGCTTTGGCTTTCGCAACAAGCCCCCGAATCTGTTCGGGTTCATCCGTTCGGACAATGCAACTAACGTTGATGCCCTTAGCAATCGTCCACGGAGGCGTCGGTGCTGCCGGTCCCTGGCGACGTTGTCCACCAAACACAAAAGTCCTAAACTGCCCGATCGAGCCTCCCGCCTCCTCAAAGACGTCCTCTCCACTAGGCAAGGCAAAGTGGTAGCTCAGGGCATTATGAGCTCGTGCCCCGTCAACCTTTACGGGTTGCACGGTGTACTCTTCGTTGAACTTCGCCACCATCGACCGCAGACCATCGTCGACCAGACTCGGCGGTATCGCTCCCTCTCCTTTCGCAAGGTACTCCTCCATTTCCTTCGTCGGCTGATACGGGTCGCGCGGACTCGATTTGGCCGCCTTCAACAAACTGCTTTTGCCCACTGCCGCGCCCCATTCGTCCGACATCTTATATTGGTAGTCGCGAAGCTCGGCTTTCCACTGGTCGAACCTCGCTTTTCGCGTCCCCAATCCCATCAAGTCTGACGTCAGAACGTACTGGCTCCCAACTCGACGGTAGGTGCCCGTCACCATCTGTGCAATCGCCGCCAAAAGGTCCCCCGCCCGCGCCTTGCCGCCCACCATCGTCATCGAGCGCTTGGCGACTCTTGGGTCGGCATAAATCGTCAGATGGACCACTTGCCCGATACTCGCCAAAGCCTCCTGAACTGTAACCTGAGCCGAGAACCCGACGAGCGAGTCGAGGCTCTTCGCTGAATAATTCAGGTCCGAAGGTTTCTGTTTGTTAGGGACCTCCGTGCGGACGTTGATCCCAAAAATCGATCCCGGTCCGCTCTGCATGTCCGAAAGCTGGCGATAGAATCCCGCCACCTGGTGGAGCCCAACGTTGTCCATCGAGTCCGGCTGAACCGTGCCCTTACCATCCTTGAGGGAAAAGTCGAACGACACCGTCCGCGTGATGCGGAGCCGCACCTGCTTTCGTTGCTCGTCGTTCAGCGTGAACTTGTCGGTCGTCTTGAAGTCGTTGCCCAATACCTCGCGTCGCTCGACCTCAAACTTCTTGGGTAGAAGCGACTCGAACACAAGCTGTTGGTCGCGATTAAGATCGCCGAAGCCAATGCCTCTGGACGTAACCTGGTCGATCTGCCCTGGCGTCAGCGTTGAAAGCAGATAGATGATCTTGCTCCGCATGTCCATGCCCTCGTACAGGTCCGGTTGCTTGCTGAACGAGTCATCGATCTGAATCATCGTCGTGGGAACAATGGCCGTCAGGTCGCCAATCTCGACTACCTTTCGACGGAAAGCCGCAATCGAAGCGCTCTCGACCTTTAGTCGCTCTCCTTCCAGGTAAACCCCCGGACCGCCTTTAAACAAATCCGCCTTGTGCTTGGAAACATAGGCGTCGAGTGTGGTCTTTTGGCCAAAAGCGCTGGACGAAGCAACGACGAGTCCCCAAACAAGTAAGCGAAATTTCATCTCATTCCTTTGTTACTATTTTAACAGACTGTTTGTCAGGAAAAGTGACAATATCGCCTGGGCGAATTTTTCTCCCTCGACGGTTGTCCGGCTCACCATTAATCAGCGGCGAATGGTTTGCAAGATACTCCTTGGCCTCCGCCCCATTCGAGATGTAGTCCGTCAGCTTCAAAAGCTGGCCCAAGGTGATGTATTCGCTCCAAATCTCGACGGTTTTCACTGGATGAAGTATCCCCCATTTGACCCTCCTGATCCGTCTTGGAAATCATGGACTATCGGATTTACGCCTTGCTCTCGGCCCTCTTCGCCGGCATCACCGCGATTCTAGCCAAGAAAGGTGTGGAAGATGTTCCCGCCAACACCGCTCTCGCCGTCCGCGTCGCGTTTGTTTTCCTCTTCTCGCTGGGCCTGGCCGTCGCCTCCCGCCAAGCTTCCCTTGGCGGACTCACACGCCAAAACTGGATATTCCTCGTCCTCTCCGCCGTCGCTACCTGGCTCTCGTGGCTGTGCTATTTCCGCGCGTTGCAACTCGGCGAGGTTGCCAAGGTCGCTCCCATCGATAAACTCAGCTTCGTCATCGCCATGGTCCTCGGTATCGTGATCCTCAAGGAAAAGGTCGACGCCAAAGTCATCGGCGGCGCCGCCCTCATCGTCACCGGCGTTCTGCTGACCTTGCGCTAGCCTACTTGGGCTCGATGATCGAAATGGCGGTCAAGCCCTTGATGCCTCGCGTCACCATGATCTGCATCTTGTGGCCCTCAGAAACCACATCGAAGGTTTGCGAGTCGTAGCCCTTGTTGGGCACACCAAACTCTTTGCAGTAAAACTCGATCACCTGCTTTGGCGAGTCGG
Organism: Armatimonadota bacterium; assembly: GCA_016125185.1. Classification (NCBI taxonomy): domain Bacteria; kingdom Bacillati; phylum Armatimonadota; species Armatimonadota bacterium. Next base: position 1,669,538 of record WGMG01000006.1, read on the forward strand.
GTGTCGTGAGATTCGCACCAATGACACCCGCATTCTCACCGTTCGAAATGATCTTCGCGCCCGGATACAGCTTCGCATGCGGCAACTGAGCGCTAGAACCTGTGCGGGCATCGCAGCCAATCACGGCGGCAACGACAACCGCAACCAAAGCCCACTCTTTCACTGGAGCAAATGCTACCCCTACAAAGCGACATCTTCTCTGCACTCTGCACTCTGCACTCCGCTCTGAAACGTCCACCAAACCAAGGTGTCTCTCTGGCGAGAGAGACCGGAGAGTCTGTTCCCCAAAAAAGAGAATTCGAAACTGCCAGACGAACCGAGAGAGTCGCGAAAGCCTCTGAATTCTCAAGCCTGAACCATTCGGAAAACGAGGCTATCCCTTAAAAAAGGGATCGGTGAGCGAGGAACGAGCGAACCGAGGGATTGACGACAAACCCAAGACAAAACGGGCCACTAACCCTAACTCCTCATTTAATCCGATCGTACGGCGAGAACCCGTTCACCCGCGTCACCACCGGAACAAATATCTGAATCGACTTCGGTGGAGCCTCCACCGTCATCAATCCCATCTTCTGCAAAACCTTTCCGCCCGACACCAAATCCTGCATCTCCTCCCAGCTCATCAGGTTCCCCATCCGATGCGCAAACGTCTCCGTGACCTTCTTCGCCGTCGGATTCACGACCACGATCACATCCTCGCGCAACAGCCCCGTCGTCCGCGTAAACGCCAGCAGCTTCTCCGTCCTAAGAGCCTGAAAATCCCCGTACCGCAGCGACGGATGGCTCTTTCGGAACCCGATCAGCTTCTTCACCCACGCCAGGGTCTCGTTCTGCGGACTCACCAAATCCCATCGCATCGGTGCGCGATTCTCCGGGTCGCCGCCTCCGGTCATCCCCAACTCGCTTCCGTAATACACGTTTGGACAACCCGGCAACGTGAACAATAGAGCCCACTCCAACATCCGATCCTTGTCGCTGGGCAACATCGAGGTCAAGCGCGGCGTGTCATGGTTGTCCGCCACCAGCCAAGACTTCAGCACATTCTCGATGCCCGCATCCGCCACGTAGTCGTTGAGCATGTCAGCCGCTCGCCCACCGGACACTGTCCCATCCAACATCTCCATGCAAAGACCCGGTGCGAACAGATTGTATTGCCCGTCGATATTCGGGAACCAACCCGCCGGGTAGCCCAGAATCTCGCCAACCACTAAGCTTCCCTTCTTAGCCTTGTGCGCGTATTTCGTGATCTCGCCCAGCAATTCTGGGCCGATTTCATAGGCCACATCCAGCCGCCAACCGTCAATCCCCAGGTTCAAATAATGCTGAACCACCGAGTCCTTGTCTCGCCAAAGATACTTCTGAAGTCCAGCATCCTCCAGATGCAGGACCGGCATATTCACGCCTCCCAGCCACCCCTTGTAGCCCGCCTGGTACTGCTTGCCGAGGAAGAACCAATCGCGATACGGGCTCTTCGCCGACTTCAATGCGTCCTGCAAATAAGGCGATCGCCGTCCCATATGGTTGAACACGCCGTCGAGCACAACCTTGAGCCCCGACTTATGCGATTTCGAAATCAGGCCTGACAAGTCCTTCGTCGTCCCAAACGCCGGATCGACCTTCTTGTAGTCGATGGCATCGTACTTGTGGTTCGTAAACGCCTCGTGGATCGGATTCAGATAAAGTACATCCGCCCCAAGGTCGCGAATGTACGACAGCTTCGACTCCACACCCTTCAGGTCGCCGCCCCAAAAGTCGAGTTCATGCGTCCAAACCCCCAGCTTAGGGTCAAATTTTCCCGCTTTCGGCAGGTCGTCCCATGAGTGAAACGTTCGCGGACTGGCGTAAAACTTTGCTTTCGCCAGAGGGTTCGCAGGCGGCACAAACCGGTCGACGAACACCTGGTACACCACGGCGCCGTTTCTCCAATCCTTTGCGCGGCTTTCGATAGAGGCTTTCGACAAACTCATAGCAACGATCGGAACGATCATTAACGTGACCTTACCCACTCACTTTCGGCGGAGTCGCCGAAAAATCCGTGAATCTAGATTCACAAACAGAAAGGGCTCTTTCGTCAACCGAAAGAGCCCTCGAAATGGCCAAAATACGACTTAGTACATGACGATGCGCGGAAGCGCCTTCGCCTCTTCCACCCACTTCGCAACTTCGCTTTCCGATGGAACCCGATTCGTCAGGTTCTTCGTCTCGTTCACCTCGGTCATCTTTGCCGCCAGGTTCGTCGCATTGCGCGTCGCAAGCTCGGCGACGGTGTCCACACCGGCCGCTTCAAGCAGTTCGGCGAACTGCCCGGCCACACCATCGATGCGGAATAGGTCGGCATGATTAACCCATTTCAAAACGTGCGCATGGGCCAAACCGGTCCCTTCTTCGATCTTCTTTCGACCGGCCGGGGTCGAACCCTGCTCCAAAAGGGTCTCTACGGTCTTGATGCCTGCCGCTTCAAGCTTCTCCGCGTACGAATCTCCAATTCCTTCAATATCTCGAATGTTAGACATAGTCTTAAAAGGCACAGTTTCCTATCCGTGCTCTCCATTTATTCTAACGCTTCGACCCCAAACGGGCCGGGACCTAAGGGCTTTTCTGATCGTAGTGAAGACTCTTAACCACCACTTCACATTTGCCGTCCGAAGTCGGTTTGTACGAAATAATCAACTGTGCGTTGGTCTTGGTCGCCGCCATCGTCGTGGCCTGATCCGCCAAGATATTGGTGTCCAGCCCCTGATCCTTGAAGAATTGAGCCACCTTCGCCATCGGGTCGGAAGTGGTGAAAGTAATCTCATCCTTCAGCCCCCCGTCCGATCGCTTAAAGACGTCGCCACTCTCATTTTCCGTTCCCGGGTAAGCCTTGATGCCGGCAGTCTTGCACAGGTCCGCCATCGTAACCGTCCCCGACTTTTCTTCGGTCGGCTTATCGAAAGTCACCGAGTCCGGTGCCGCGTTGCTCGAGACCGCTTGCGCACCACCATTGCCGCATCCAACGATTGAAAAAATCAGAACGAGGAGAATCAGGTACCGCGACATCAGAGGAAGGTTACTTCAAAAGCTATAATTTCGGCATGACCCTCGGCGTCGCAATGGAGAGCGAAATTCGTCAGCAACCCTCTGTGCTGGCAGAAAACGGTCCGAAGTATTTTCAACAGCTCGAAGCCTTCTTCCGCGAGCGCGAAGAGTTCGACATGGTCCTGCTGGCCGCCCGTGGCTCTAGCGACAACGCGGCGCTCTACGCCCGATACCTGATCGAAATCCACCTCGGCATCCCTGTTTCGCTCGCCGCTCCCAGCGTCATCACCCGTTACAAAAGCAACATCCGCTACCGCAAGGCGCTTGCCATCGGCATCTCGCAGAGCGGCGCCGCACCCGACGTCGCCGAAGTCCTGGGCTACATGAAGGAGCAGGGCCACACCACCCTCGCCATCACCAACACGCCCAACTCCCGGCTGACCACCGTCGCCACCGAGAGCCTGCTTCTCGGATGCGGACCCGAGAACTCCGTCGCCGCCACCAAGACCTACACCTCGACGCTTCTCGCCCTCTATCAGTTGGTTCGTGCCCTTGGCGGAAAGCTCCCGTCGCCCCAAATCCCCGACGACGCCTGGATCGAGCGCAGCTCAGAAATCGCCCAAGGCTTCTCGGGACCGATGAACCGGTGCAATCCCATCTTCGCCATCGCCCGCGGCTACGGCTTTTGCACCGCTCTCGAAACCGCCCTCAAGCTGATGGAATGCGCTCTGGTGCCTTGCAAGGCCTACAGTGCCGCCGACTTCGAACATGGCCCCAAGGCTCTCGCCGGGCATGGCAGCGCGGCGATCTCTTACTTCGGGTCGCTTCCCGGCCTTCGCGATCAGGGATGCGAAATCCTCGAAGTCGATTCGCCCCTTCCGAAGTCGAGCGACACCGAACCGATCTTCCCTATCTGGGACATCATTGTCGGCCAATGGCTGGCTCTCCATGTTGCCCGCTCTCGTGGCCTCGATCCCGATAAGGCCCGTCACCTTAGCAAGGTCACCGAGACGCTATAAAAAAAGTGGGCCGTGCCTAAAAAAAGTGGGCCGTGCCTAGGCACGACCCACGGTTCGCGGCTTACCGCCGGTTACAGCTTCGTCGGAACCTTGATCTTTCCGTCGATGATGTCCTGCTTCGCCTGGTCGAGCTTCTTCAGCGTATCCGCACCGATGATGTCCTTGGTGTACTTCATGTCGCTGAGGCCCACGCCGTTGACCTTCAGGTCATAAACCTTGATACCCGGCGTGAACTTGCCGTCCTTCACGTCCTTGATCGTTTGGTAGACCGCTTCATCGACATGCTTGATCATCGAGGTCAGAACGTGGCCCGGAGCCTGGTCGTCTTGGTCGCTATCCACGCCGATGGCATACTTGCCCGTTTCCTTGGCCGCCTCGATCACGCCGATGCCGCATCGGCCCGCCGCGTGGTAAACGATGTCGGCCCCGTCGCTGAACAACGCCTTGGCGTTCTCTTTGCCCGCCTGGGTGTCGTCCCAGCTCTCGGTGTACTTGCCCGGAAGCACGACGACTTTCGGGTTGGCCGCCAGGGCGCCCGCCTTATAGCCAGCCTCAAACTTCTCGATCAGATCGATCTTTTGTCCGCCGACGAAGCCGATCTTGCCCGTCTTGGTCGTCGAACCGGCAATGAATCCCGCCAGATAGCTGCCCTGCTCTTCCGAAAACAGCAGAGATCGAACATTGGGAGCATCGACAGAAGCATCGATGATCGCAAAGTGAACCTTGGGATATTTCGGAGCAACCTGCTGAACCGCGTTCTGCTGGTTGATTCCAACTGCAAAAATAATGTCTTCGCCGTCTTCGGCAAGTGTCGAGAGGTTGGTGACGTAGTTGTTGGCGGCCTTCGTATCAACCGTTCGGCCCTTAAAGCCAAACTCTCTTTGGGCTCGGTCCAAACCTGCGTAGGCCGAGTCGTTGAAGGACTTGTCGCCCCGTCCGCCGGTATCGAAAACCATCGCAACCTTGAGGTCAGAACCGGATGGATTGGTCGCACCGTTATTCGCCGTCGAAGACGCGGAACTCGTACCGGAGCCGTTGGAATCACCACCCGTGCAGCCGGTTAGGAGGAGCGCCATGGTGGCCGCAACCAGTCCAAATGTCAGTGTTTTCATGAGAATCCTTAATACCGTACCTGGTAAACTAGGCGAATTATGGCGCAGTTTCTTGCGCCAATAGGAGCCCCATAGTTTGATTACTTGTAATCTCACCAAACTTGAATCCGCCGTAGACCAATTGCGTAAAGCTTATCCGAAAGTGGCCGCCGCTGATGCAGCCCTCGTTGCCACCGCTTTGAGCATCTCTGGTCGCCACGCTAAGGCGGTTTACGAAGGTGAGTATTTTCTTTGGCCGGACGACAATCAGAAGCTGATGGAGTCCATGTCGGCCCATCTCCACTCCGTCAACGAGGCGATCGAAGAAAGCACGCCTAAGAAGACCACCAAGGCCGCGGCCGCCGCTCTCGAAGAAGAGCCGGTCATGGTCAATATCGGCCTCGCCCCGAACCTTCCTGCCGGCGAAGCCGTTCTCACCAACCGCGAAGACCTGAAGACCCTGCTGTCTGATGTCCTTCAAGGCGGCGTCGAATACGTCTATGGTGCACAGGATATCGGCTGGCAGTGGGCGCTCGACCGAGCGAACTGGAGCACGATCTCCGATGGCGACCTCAGTCGGCGAATCAAGATCAAAGCCAACTTCACCGAAGGCGCCGTCGGCGTCGAGCAAGGTGCAACTACCAAGAAGCGCGGCAAGAAGGGCGAAGAATAAGCTTCTAGAAGTAACCGGAAATCTGGGCACTCAGACTTGTCTGAGTGCCCAGATTCATTTTTAGGAGGGCATTACGGACGGCATTCTCCCTCGCTGGCCGAGGGAGCGGTGAGCAGGCGCTAGGCGGCGAACCGGAGGGAGTGGAAACGAACCGTGGATTGAAGCAAACCGCCCAAGCGCGAAGCGCGAGCCCCAAGCGAAGCGGCCCTAGCGAAGCAGCCCTTGCACTCCGAACCAAGATATCCCTTGGCGAAGGAGGGTCCGCCAGAAAGGGCATCACAAAGATGCCCTTTCCGTGGAGGGTAAGCGACGCACGAGCGAACCGTGGGATTGAAGCAAACCGCCCTAGCGCGAAGCGCGAGCCCCAAGCGAAGCGGCCCTTGCACCAGCTTTCCTATCGGCGAGCGTCCCCAACCCCCAAACACCCACCAGCCAAAGATATCCCTTGGCGAAGGGATCGGTGAGCGACCAGCGAACCGAGGGATTGTTGCCCTGGCGACCTGAGCGAAGCGGCCCTTGCCCTGAGCGAGCCCTAGCGAAGCGAGCCCTTTGTCCCCGCCAACTTCTCCGCCGCCTCCAGATACCGCTTCGCCGCTGGCTCCGACGAATTCCACGTCGGTCGAGCCTCGCTGTTCGCCACATCCAAAACCGTCGCCGCCGTCATCCGAACGACCTTAGCCATATTGTCGTAGTCCAGTTTGTCCGCACTATCGCCAACCGCGTGATAGTCGGGAAACTCGAAGGCCGTACAAATCGTATGCGCCGGCACCCCCGCCCGCGCAAAGAACAGATTGTCGCTCGCCCCGAAGTACATCGCCGAATACCGCGGATGCCCTGTCACCGGAACCCCCATCGCCTTCCCGATCCGCTCGAACGTCGTTCCGATCGAACTAAACGAGAAGCCCGTCAACGACGCCGCGCTGACCCGCGGCCCTTCGGTATCGTCCGTCCGCCCAATCTGCTCGATATTGATATTCGCCACCGTGTCCTTCAGCGGAAAAACCGGATGATCCACGTAGTAGTGCGACCCCACCAGCCCCTTCTCCTCGCCGTAGAAGGTCATCAGAACGATCGTTCGACGCGGCTTCTCCTTGGCCAAAGCCTTTCCAATTTCAAGGACCCCTGCCACGCCGCTAGCGTCGTCGTCCGCTCCGTTGTAAATCACGTCTTCGCCGGGCTGAGCGTCGCCCCGCTTCACGCCCAGGTGGTCATAGTGAGCCGAAACAATCACGAACTGCTTCGCCAAAATCGAATCCGAGCCCGGAATCACGCCGATGACATTCCGGACCTTCTGGCCCGTCCCCGCCCCGCGCGACCAATCCGCAATCTGAAAATACGAGTCGATGTTGCCGGGCAAGACGCCCTCTTCCTTAAACTGCCTCGCGATATAGTCCGCGGCTTGGTCCAGCTCCGGCGACGGCGTCTGCCGCCCTTTCATGCTGTCCGAAGCCAAAAAGGTCACAAAATGGCGAAGGTCGGCCGCCTTCACCGACTGCAGATACGACTGGCCGAAAGCCGCCGCGACAAAAAGCGAGATCACAGATTTACCTTAGCATCTTGGCGCACGATCGTAAGGGTCGTTTTGAGGTTTCTGTTCGTCGTCTTCCCCGTCTTGATCGTCGTTGCCTCGGTGGCCGCATTCGTCTCCATCGCCACCTTGTCAAACATCCTTTTCGCCAGATCGAAAGTCGCCTTTCCCGTTCCCTTCAGGTCCGTCGTCAGCTTCACTTTCGCCGCCTCTTCTACCACTGGGTTGCCATACAGGTCCTCAAAGCCCGCTGTCTTCTGCTCGATCTCGATATCAAAATCCTGCTTGCCGTCCTTAACCGCCCCCGGCGTCACCTTGTAGTGCATCGGCACATCGTTGAAAGTCCGGTCGAACGAGTAAGCCGTCCCCGATGAAATCGCCAGCGGGTTCAGCACCACTGGCAGATAGCTGATCTCCGGCAGCTTGGTCGAATCCAATCCGGGAAGCTTGACCGGCATGTCCACCTTCCCCGCCCCGTTCGTCTTCACCAGCCCGGTGCGGTCAAAAGTCGCCACCGCACTGGGAAAGAATTCGCCGATGTTGTTCTTGTTCAGTGGCAGTTTCGCTCCAAATGCCGTCGCCGACATCTCAACGATTTCCGAGTTGACCGCTTGCAGGCTCGGCACCTTCTCCGCCACGCTCGTCGCCTGGACCACCATATCCACGTCCGCCTTGCCGTTCCGGCCGCCAAACAGTGGAATGAATCCGTCAAACTGCACTTTCACCGAGAACTTGGTGACCGAGTCGACCGGGAAGTCGTAGCCGATGGGAGATTGAAAAGAGAGAATTCCGAGGGTTAAGAGCGTGGAGATCACAAGGCTTCCTTTCTATGCCTCAACGGAATTTCGGGTAAGACCAGTTCCACATCTACCTTATTCGTGACTTTGATCAGCCGATCCAGCAGAACCTTAACCGAGCCCGCGATCGGAAACGCCAGAATCATTCCCGGCAACCCAAACAGCGCGCCGCCGCAGAAAATCACGAACATCGAAACGATCGGGTCCAAGCCGACCGCGTTACCCACGTACCGCGGATACACCATGCTGTCGAAGATGAAGTGGCAAATCACGTAGGTCGCCACCAGCACGCCAGCATAGGCCCACGATGAGGAAAAGTGAACGCCGAACCACTGAACCTTTCCGCTCAGTCCAGTGACCAAGAAGAGCGTGGTCCCGCTGATCAAAACGTTCAAATACGGAATCAGGTAGATCGCCCCGAACAAACAACCGAGCAGGAGCCCGTAAGGCGCACCCAAAACCGATAGCAGGATTGCCATGAACGCCATGTACCCAAACACTGCGATCGCCACGCCGCGTAGGTAGTTGCTAAAGACGTCCCCGATGTCGTCCGCCAGGTCGATCGACGACTCCCGCAACTGAGGTGGAATCAGATTCAGAAACTTCTTCTTGAACTTCTGCGTGTTGGGCAAGATGAACCACACCAGGAGCGGCACAAAAATCAGTGTAAAACCTTGCGAAAGGAACCCCGTCGCCGCGCTGAAAGAACCCTTGATCAGATTCTGGATCATATCCTTGATATGGTCCCTCTGCGGCTCGATGTACTGCGCGATCAGTTCGCGCTTGGTCGAAGGGAGGTTGAACCGGCTCAGCAGATCGGAATAGTTGCCGAGGAACTGGTCGACCGGATCCTTGTTGGATGCCATCTTCAACCGGTTCTCCGGGTTGCCCCGCATAAAGAAGTTATCCAGCGGGTTCGGCTTCGCCAACGAGGAAACGATCTGCTCGCCCCGATCCCGCAAGCCGCCCACCTGGTTGGTGATGATCGGCATCAGCGCAATCAATCCCACCAGCAAGGTTCCAAAGAACACCAGCATCGGCACGAATGCCGCCATGCCGTTGCCCCAGCCGTTTTTGCGAAGCATCCGGTAGATCGGATGCAAAAGAGCGCTGATCAGAATCGCAATGATGAACGGCAAAAGAATGCCGCGGACCATGTATAAAAAGCCAAGGGTTGCGATCGCAATCACAACCCATAGGACAATTCTCCAGTCGGCGGTTCTAGCCGTCACGAGGTGCTCTTAAACGCCGAGTTCTTCGGTCGAAGGAGCCGTAGCCCGCTTAGCTTTTTGTTCGTTGATCCACTCTTCGGTCTTCGACTTCAGTTCAGTGAATTTATCGTTCAACTCGTCGCGAGTCTCCGAACCGGCTTTCGGTGCGAACAGAAGTCCGGCGGCCGCGCCGATGATCGCGCCGAGCCCCACGCCGGCCAAGAGGTAGAGCATGCTGTTGCTATCGTTATTGTTATCGCTCATCTAATTCTCCTTATTGCACATTTTACGCTTGCGCTTAGGGTCGAGTTACGTTTTACTCCCCGATTACACAGAAATAAGCTCGGGAACGTCGCTCGTTAGTCTCAATTTCCTATTAGAGTCCGCAATGATACCACCGGCGATCACCGTCGCGCCGCGGTAAGCAACCGCCATCTGTCCCGGCGTCACTGCCTTCACCGGTTTCTTAAAGACGACCTTCGGCTCCGGTCCCGGATGGAGCACAGCCGACACCGGCTCCATGTTGTAGCGAATCTTTGCCTTCACCTCGATCGGCTCGTCCAACGTTTCCGACCAGTACACGTCCTCCATCGCAACTTCCGACTGCAAAAGGCTGTCTTCGGAGCCTAAAACCACCGTCTGCGTCTTTGGCTGAAGGTCGATCACGTACATCGGCTTGCCGTCTCGCGAAGCGATCTTTACGCCGCGCCGCTGGCCGATCGTAAAGTCCGCCACGCCCTCATGCCGCCCAATCTCATTGCCATCCGTGTCCAGTACCTTCCCTTCGCCGAACATTTCCGGCCGTTGCTTGCGCAAAAACTCCTTGTAGCCGCCCGCCTCACTCACGAAGCAGATTTCCTGCGAATCCGGCTTATCGTAAAGATGCAGGCCCAAATCCTTCGCCAGGCCACGCACCATCGCCTTCGAGGGCATCTCCCCCATCGGGAACATCACATCCTTCAGTTGGTCGTGGCCCAACATGTAAAGCACGTAGCTCTGGTCCTTGTCCTGCGCCCGAGATTTCAAAAGCTGATACCGGCCGTTTCGGTTCCGAATCCGTGCGTAATGGCCAGTCACGAGCTTGTCGCAACCCAGCTCCACCATCTTCTGCATCAGGATTTCAAACTTCACGTGTCGGTTGCACTGCACACAGGGGTTCGGCGTCCGACCTCGCGAATACTCCTCCACGAAGTTTTCGATAACGTTCTTCCGAAACTCTTCCCGAAAGTTCATCACGTAGTGCGGGATGTCCAGTACTCGGGCCACTCGCCGCGCATCCTCGACCGCTCCCAATGAACAGCATCCGGCGTGGCGCGGGTCGGTCTGGCTTTCTTGCCAAATCTGCATCGTCAGACCAATGACGTCGTAGCCGCGCTTCTTCATCAGAGCCGCGGCTACGCTACTGTCGACTCCGCCCGACATGGCAACCAGGACGGTAGGCTTCTTGCTCACTTCTTCGCGTTCATGATGTCCTGAATCGGTCGCGATTCAAGCTCATTCGTCAGTCCGGTGTAAGACAGCCTCTCGATCGGCTTGCCCGGAACGGAAAGCAGGAAGGTCGGCGTCCCTTTGATGCCGAAAGTTCCCAGCGCTTCGCCCAGGTCGCGCATCACGCGAGTCTGAGCCGGTGAGTTTGAATTCTGGATCGCCTTCGTGATCTCTTCGCCCGAAACGCCAACCGTCTGCGCAATCTGCTCGACGCCTTCGCGAGTCGTCGGTGCCTCTTCAGGAGCCGTAAATGCAGTCGCATAGTCCCAGAACTTGCCCTTCTCGGCCGCAAGCTCCGAGGCAACCGCCGTCACAATCGCCATCTGGTGCCCCGGAAGGGTGTCCAGCGGGAAGTGTCGATAGATGATTCGAATCTTGCCCGAATACTTCGCCGCAAGGTCATGAACCTTCGGGAACACCTGTCGGCAAGTCGGACAGCAAAGGTCGGCATATTCGACGACCGTCACCGGCGCGTCGTCCGGACCGATCTGATTTCGCTCGGAGCGAGGTTCCGGTACCAACTTGGCAATCGCGTCGGCCGAGCTAATGATCTCGATCTTTCCGGCTTCCTTCTGTCGGCCATAAACCGTTCCGGCGATCGCGAACGCCGCCAAGGCAACACCCGCAAGTCCCTGGAAAAGCGACTTCGGCGACCGCGTCTTTTCGACTTCGACCGACCCGACCTTACCAAACAAAATGGTGTAGAAAATGAACGTGATCACCATCGTGATTGCCGACGACATACACCAAACGCACAGGGCCCGAATCTGAGTCAGGCTCACGTACTGAAGGTAGATGCTCGTAATCACGCCGACCGCCGCGCCCATATAGCCAAGCCCGACTAAGATGCGGGACAACAGATCGCCCGTTGCCAGTCGAACTAGGGCAAGCGCCGTCAGCAGGAAATACCCGCCGAAGCCAACATACGCTACCGGCAGAGTTCCAAAAATATACGACGATGGGTGTCGCGCCACCACGGCGCAACCGCCGCCCGACGTACACGGAATTTGGATTTCAAATAAGTGCTCTGCCGATAGGACGCCGGAGACGTACAGTCCCACAACTCCCAGAATAAGCAGGATTCGATTGAGAGTTAGCGGACTCACTCCCTGATTATACGGTTTCGAAACGTCAACCATACCAAATTGAACCTAGCAGGTATCCTAGAAGTTCCTCGATGACCGCAATCGTAGCCCCCCGCGACCTAGTGACCACCGTGCGCCCAAAGACGCAGAAAGGGACCTATTTCGTCCAAACCTGGGGCTGCCAAATGAACGAGGAAGACAGTGAGCAGATGGGGCTATACCTGGAGCAGATCGGCCTCGTCCGAACTGATTCCATCATCGAAGCCCAAGTCGTACTTTTGAATACCTGCTCGGTTCGAAAGAAGCCGGAAGACAAAGCTTTTTCGATGCTCGGTGAACTCGCCTTTGTGAAGCAGGCGCGCCCCGATGTCGTCATCGGCGTCTGCGGATGCATGGCCCAGCTTCGGGCAAAAGAAATTCGCCAGCGCGCACCCCATGTCGACTTCGTCATCGGCACCGGAAATCTGTCCGAAATACCGGCTCTTGTTCAAGAAGCCTTCATCGAGCGACGCTTCAAAACCCGTCTCGAGCTTCCAGAACGCAAAGGCGCCGTCGTCGAAGACCTCCCTCAACGCCACGTCGGACGCGAGGCCAAGCTGAAATCTTTCATTCCGATCCAGTACGGTTGCGACAAGTTCTGCACCTTCTGCATCGTCCCCACCACCCGTGGCCGTGAGCGCTCTCGCTCCACCGCCGACATCCTCGACGAAGTCAAGCGCCTCGCCGACACCGGCACCCGCGAAGTCACCCTCCTGGGTCAGACCGTCAACTCGTACGGCAAAAACATGCCCGAGGGCAAAGTTCCGTTCTCCGAGCTCCTGCGCCTCGTCGCCGAAGTCCCCGGAATCGAACGCATCCGCTTCACCTCGCCCTACCCGCGCGACTTCAGGAAGGACGTCATCGAAGCCATCCGCGACATTCCTCAGGTCATGGAGCACGTCCACATGCCCCTCCAAGCTGGCTCCGATAGCGAGTTGAAACGCATGAAGCGGCTCTACACGCTCGACAGCTTCAACGAAATCGTTTCCAAGATGCGCGAAGCCATCCCGTCGATCGCGATCACCACCGACCTCATCGTCGGCTTCCCCGATGAGACCGACGAGGAGTTCCAAGCGACTCTCCAAGCCGTGCGCGACATCCGATTTGACGGCGCATTCATGTTCGCCTACTCTCCTCGCCCCGGCACTCCCGCCGCCGACTGGGAAAACCAAATCCCCGCTCAGGTCAAAAAGGACCGGCTCAACGAACTCATTGCTTTGCAGAACTCAATCACGCAGGAAATCAATGCCCAGCAGGTCGGCCAAGAGTTCGAAGTTCTCATCGAGGGCCCGACCCCCAAGAACAAGTCGCTCATGCAGGGCTATAGCCGCTGCTTCCGAATGATGCACTTCGAAGCCCCCACCGAACGCATCGGCCGCCTCGCCCGAGTCAAGGCCACCAAAAGCCACCAATGGGGCCTTACGGGCGAGCTAGTCTAAGACTCTGCACTCTGCAAATTAGAGTCTAATCCGCCCCTTCGTAGTTCAGCAGATACACCATAAACGCGCTAAACAACCCCGTCACGAAAATCTCGATCAGAACGATCAAGCCTGCTTCACGAGCTTTTCCGGTCGCGTCCCCGACAAAGCCAAACGCCAGACACGCGCAAAACATACATCGGATACAACTGATCACATACAGCCACTTCGAAATCGACATCCAGAAGTCGTTTCGCTGAAGGATGAAGATACAAGCCAGAACCTGAACGAACGCAATGACGAGCGTAAACCCGCCGCCTGGCGTCGCCTGACTGCCCTCCACGAACACCATAATCCCCTGGAAGGCCGCGATCAACATACCGATCCAGCAGAGGATGTTCAGCACAACCTCTTGCCACTCCGGCTTGTAGTCCGCCCCCGGCATCGCCTTGGACCGAATCACCATCTTGCAGTGCGGACACGTATGCACGCCGGCCATGATCTGCTGTTTGCAGAACGGGCACGCCTCAAACACGGAGGATGCGGCCGGAGCCATAGCCGGACCCGCCGCCGCGCTAACCGGCGGAGCCTCGGCGGGCAACTCCTTCAGCCTCGCCCGCATCGTATCCGAATTCTTCAACTGAGGTGGCAACAGTTCGGCGAACTGCCGCGCAGAATCTCCCCATCCGTTCTCAACATAGATATTAAAGATCCGCATCGCAAGTTCCGCGTTGCCCATGTCGCGTTGCCAAGCTCCGTAAAGCCACTCGATTGCCTTCATGGGCGATTCCGGCTGGTCGCGGTCGGCCAAGGCCTTGCTCGTATTCAAATAGCCCATCTTCGCGCCCGGGTGGTTCGGGTCCAATCCCAGCGCCCGCTCGAAAGACGCACGCGCCCCTTCGGTCTGCCCATTCAAATTCATGGCGTTCCCGTAGGCGAAGGCAACCGTCGCATCGTTCGGCAAAAGCTGGGCCGCCGTCATCAGCAAATGCACGGCTTCTTGATACTTGCCCTGCCCCAAAAGCGCCATTCCATACACGCGCTGCGCTTGACCATCGGTTTCCCGAATTAAAATTGGCTGAACTAAGGCAATAATTTCGTCATATTTCCGCTCGCCAAGTAAGCGGTTTGCCTCATCTATCTGAGACTGAAGGGAATCATCCATTCCGGCAATTGTAGCCGAATTCTGTTACGAAACTTATAAAGATCAGTAAGTATTCATGCTGGGATCGACGGTCGTCGCCCAACCGTTCATGCCTGTCTCAAGGTTGCGCACCCGCGTGTAGCCCTGCCCCAGCAAAAACTGTGTCGTTCGCCCACTTCGTCCACCCGTACGGCAGACCACCACAACGTCGCGATCCTTCGGAATCTCATCAAAGCGATCCTCGATTTCGCCCAGGGGGATATGCACGATATGAGGCAGAGCGCTGATGACCAGTTCATCCGGCTCTCGAACGTCCAGCAAATACAGGTCCGCCCCACCGGCGATTTCCGCCTGTAGCTCGATGGGCGTCAGCCCTGGTATATCCGACATGTCCGCATTTTACAGCTATGACACCGTAATCAGGGCTACATCTGATCGCCGTTGTTTCAGTTTTGTCCGCACTTTCGCCCACTCGGAACCGGACAGAGTCGGGTCGTCCTCGATGATTCGCATCGCCGCTTGCCGCGCGACCTCCAGTAGCTTCGAGTCTTGAACCAAGTCCGCAACCTTGAAGTCGAGCGAACCGCTTTGCTCGGTACCGGCAATATTTCCCGGTCCGCGGATATCCAAGTCCTCTTCGGCGATCCGAAAGCCGTCCGTCGTCGAAACCATCACATCCATTCGCTTCATCACATCCTCCGACTTCGTATCTGAAATCAAAATGCAGTACGACTGCGTCTCACCGCGCCCGACTCGCCCCCGAAGCTGATGGAGCTGCGCTAAACCAAACCGATTTGCATCTTCAATCACCATCACCGAGGCGTTCGGCACGTCCACCCCAACCTCGATAACCGTCGTCGCCACCAAAATCTGAAGCTCTCCGGCCCGAAACTGCTCCATCACAACGTCCTTGTCCGCCGACTTCATCTGACCGTGCAAAAGCCCAACCTTAAAGTCGATGAACACACCCGTCGAAAGCTGGCGGTACAGTTCCTCCGCCGCCTGCGCCATCATCTTCTCGTTTTCACTGACCATCGGGCAAACAAAGTAAGCCTGCCGCCCCTGGTCCACCAACTCTCGCACCTTGCTGTAAACCGAATCTCGTTGGAACGGCGGACGGTGATGCGTCTTGATCGGCTTTCGGCCCGGCGGCAATTGGTCGATGATCGACACATCGAGATCGCCGAACACCGTCATCGTGAGCGTGCGCGGGATCGGGGTCGCCGTCATCACCAAAACGTCCGGGTTGCCGTAGCCTTTATCCCGGATCGCCTTGCGCTGCAGCACCCCAAACCGGTGTTGCTCGTCCACCACCACGAAACCCAAACTCTGAAAAGTCACACCCTCCTGAATCAAGGCGTGCGTTCCCACCGCGATCTGCGCACTCCCATTCTCAAGTCGCTGATAAGCGGCCTTCCGGTCACGACTGCCCAGCTTGCCCACCAAGAGTTCGACATGGATGCCGAGCGGCTCAAACAAACCCCGCAGGTTCTTAAAGTGCTGCTCGGCCAGAATCTCGGTCGGTGCCATCAGCGCGCATTGAAATCCGCTCCGTACCGCTGCCAGCAGACAGCACGCCGCCACTGCCGTCTTTCCCGCGCCAACGTCGCCCTGCACCAGCCGGTTCATGGGGCTGGGCAACGCCATATCCGCAAACACCTCTCGAATCACTCGGTCCTGCGCATCCGTCAGCGTAAACGGCAACATCCGTCCGATCTGCGTCCACAGCGGCTCGCCCTCTCGCTTCTTCGCTTCTTCCTCAAAAAACAGGTCCTGCGGCACCATCTGGTCCGCCGTCCGCTTCGCCCGCTTGTCTTCTTTCACCATCAGTGGAGCCGGACGCTCCACCGTTTTTCCGGCCTCCAACTCCCGAATCGGAAACGCGATGCCAAGCTCCTGCTGGGTTTCGGCCCTCCGCATCGCCAATTCCAACTGCATGTACAAAAACTCTTCGAAAACAATTCGGCGACGGGCCAACAGCCGCGTCTCTTCGCTCTCGGGATGATGAATCTGCTGCAGGCACCACTGTAGGTCGCGAAGTTTCTGCGACCGAAGCAGACTCTCGGGCAAAGGATCGTCGACGAACTGCAATGCCGTCGCTAGCGCCGACTCGGCCGCCCGCCGCGCCACCTTCTGCGGCAACCCTTCGGTCAGCGGATACACCGGCACAATCTGCGCAAAGGCGTCCGCTTCGTCCTCATCGTCGATCGCTTCCCACTCTGGCGATGAAATCTCATAGAGGTTCGTCCCCGACTTCACCAATCCGTAGGCGATGATCTGCCGCGCATCGTCGAGTTGCTTCTTCAGCCAGGGTTGGTTGAACCAAGTCAGCGTGATCGCCCCCGAAGAGTCCTCGACGATCGCCCGCAGCAACACCCGCCCCTTCCCGATTGGACGCGACTCAACCCGCCGCACTCGACCGATGATGGTCACCACTTGTCCTGGTCGCGCCCGGGCAATCGGTGGAATATCGCGCCGGTCCTGATACCGCCGCGGCAGGTGAAACAGCACGTCTTCCGCCGTCTCAATCCCAATCTTCTTGTAGATCTGGGCAAACCGAGGGCCCACGCCCTTCAGAAACTGAACTTCGGTTGCCAACCCCTGACTCATGCCTTTTTACTAGACGTATGACGATTGGTTATCGTCGCTCCCATGCCGCCGGCAACTTCAATGCCTCGTACGTTTCGATTGCAAAGCGATCCGTCATGCCTGCAATATAGTCCACCGCGCCACGCAATCCAACATACCCTTCTGGCAATTCGCCCTCTTGGACAAAGTGGTCGAAAAGCTCCTTCACCAGGTTCACGGCTTTCTCCACGTCCGGGAAAACCACGGGGTAACGGAGGTACACGTTCTCAAACATCCACTCCTTCAATCCGTTCATCTTCGCCACCAGTGGCCGCGAAACCCGAACGTAAGGCTGGTCGAGGCTCTGCGTGATCACGTCCTCCACCAAAATCCCGATCCGACTCGAATATGTCGTTCCCAGCGCATCGAACTCCGAAGGAACCGAGTCGATCATCCCCGACCGCAAGGCATCGTCGATGTCGTGATTCAAATACGCGATTCGGTCGCTGATCTTCACGACGCCTGCCTCCAGACTCGAAATAGGCTCATCGTCCGCCGAAAGGTCCTTCCGGCCCTTGCTGTGGCCACCGATCCCCATTCGAACCTCCTCCGTCAGGTTCAAATTCTCCAAAACGTCTACGATCCGCAACGACTGCTCATAGTGGCGAAAGTGTCTCGGCTCGTCCACTTTCGCAACTCCCAACGGGAGTTCGTCTTGGTGCAGATTGACTGTCTCCCCTTTCTGAGCCCAATACGCCTGGATAGCCTCGTCCAGTGCCCGCTCGCCAGCATGCCCAAATGGAGAATGCCCCACGTCGTGCCCCAAGGCGATCGCCTCGATCAGATCTTCGTTCAAGCGCAAAGCCCTTCCGATGGTCCGGGCGATCTGCGCCACCTCCAGCGTATGCGTCAATCGCGTGCGATAGTGGTCGCCTAAAGGATCGATGAAAACCTGCGTCTTGTGCTTCAACCGCCGAAACGACTTGGAATGCAAAATCCGGTCGCGATCCCGCTGAAAGCAGGTTCGAACCGCGTCAGGATAGATCGCCAATTGACGTCCCAAGCTCTCCGACGCCTTCGTGGCGAAAGGAGAAAGAATCTGAGCTTCGCGCGCCTCGATTTGCTCGCGGATAGATTGGGACACGAGTCAAAGACGAAACGCATCGCCGGAAAGAACCGACTACTTGGTAGTAGCGGAACTCAGCAGAGCCGAAAGCGAGTTGCCCTGCGATTGAAGCTGAGAAATCTTGTCTTCCATCGCCGCAAACTGGTCGCGAAGCTCGGTCGCCTTGTCTTCAGCGCGCTTATTGATGGCGTCGATCTGCGTCTGAAGTTCGTCAGCCTGGTCGCGAATGCTCTTCGCACTCGTCACCGTCAAGCCGTTCGTGTAGTCGGTATAAACGTTCAGCAGCTTGTTCAGCACGCCGTTCAAGCCCGAAGTAAAGTTCACCGACCCTACCAGACCCGTGGTCGTGCCCGAATACTGAATCTGCAAACCCTTCGCCACCGTGTTCGTGGTGTCACCGGTCAAAAACTGTCCGACACCCGTTGCTGCTTGCCCGGCGATGGTGCCCGCAACGTCCAGACCGTCCGAGAGTGTTCCTGCCGAGAAGCCGACGCCCGAGTTGTCCGAAGTCGGCGACTGGTTACTAACCAGGGTAAATCGTCCGTTCGTCCCGTACTTCTTGCTGTCGACTTGCAGCTTTCCGCCGTTGTCGCTGGCAACCAGCGAATCCTTCAGCCGGGGGTCGCTATTAATCTTGTTGACGATGTCCGCCATGGTCGAGCCGATGTCGATGGTGATATCCACCGAACCGTTCGAAAACATACTTCCGGCAAAGGTCAGCTTCTCGGAAGTCGTGTTGGCCGTCGTCTTCGTCGTCCCTGCGATGTATTGCGACTTGGTGGCCGCCTGAGTGATGTTTATATCGTAGTTGCCCGTGCTCGACGTTAGCGTGTCGCTGGTACTCGAAACGTATCCAAGGCTTCCCGAAGTGGTCGTGCCAAAGTTCTGGAAGATGCGCTGCACCCCCACCGGGTCAGCCGAAATTGCCGCCTGAAGCTTAGTGTCGTCGACCGTCATGTTGCCCGTTGTGTCCAGGCCAAAACCGATGTCGATCAGGTTCTTGTAGGTTCCCGTCAGGCCCGGGACGTTGCTCATCAACGCGGAGTGAACCGAAGACTGATACTGCTGGACTAAGCTGTCGCCGAATAGCGGCCCGGTCGCGTAAGTCGAGGCATCGAACTGACTGTATTGGTTGATGAACGCTCCAACCTGGTTATAAGCCGTCATCACGCCCTTTACTCGCTCGGCAACCGCGCTCGCGTCGCTCGTCAGGTTGATGGTCGATGTCACCGGAGTGGTCGAATCCGCCTTCAAAAGCGTGACTGTCGCACCAGCGATAACATCCGTGATCGTGTTCGTCGCGCTCGTCAAGTTGACGTTGTCGATGGAATACTGCGCATCCTGAGCCTGGACCAGTTCGTTGGTCGGGTTGTTCTGCAGAATGCCGAGCGCCGCCAGGGTGTTACCGCTATCCGTAAAGGTCGGTGTCGAACTGGAACCCACAACCTGAAGCTGGTAGGAAGTGACGCCCGCGTTCTGAACCGCGACCACACTCGCCGTTGCGCCCGTCGATGCCGAGTTAATCTTGTCCGCGACGTCCTGAAGGGTATCGGTCGAGAGATCGACCGTCACACCGACGCCGTTGACCTGAAAAGTCTGGCTTGAAAGCCCCGAAGCGCCGACCATGCTGCCGACAGCCGTCGAAGAGGACGTCATCTGCGATCCTACTGCGCCGTTCGTCATCGTCTGCCGAATCGAACTCGTGCCCGAAAGAATGCCGATAGACGAAAGCAAGTTGCCGGTCAGATCAGCCAACTGCGGCTTGTTCTGAAGTCCCGTCTGAGAAGACGTAAAGGTGAGGTAGGCCTGGTTAGCGCCGCCGTTGATAACGCCCGCACTCACGCCGACGTTCAGAGCATTAACTTTGCTCGCGATGGACTGAAGCGAATCGGTCGCATCGACCGTCACCACTTTGCCATTAACCACGAACTGGCCCGTCTGGCCGAGAGCCGTCGAAGTCGAAGCTTGCGCCGCCGAAGAAATCTTTTCCGCTTGCGCCAGCTTGGAAACTTTAAGGGTGTAGCTGCCTGGCTGGGTACCCGTTGAAGTCGTGACCGAAAGGACGGAAGTGTCGGTAACCCCAACGCTCACCGCCTGAAAGGCTGTCGTGGTATTGAGGGCATTAACCGCCTGCGCAAGCCCAGATATCTGACCTTTGAACGAGTCGTATAGGTCGGCTTTCTGCTGAAGCGTTTTCTGTTGTTGAGTCAGACGCGAGATCGAGCTGGTTTCGACCGCCACCAACTTCTGAATAATGCCTTCAGTATCCAGACCGCTGGCGATGCCACCAAATGTAATTCCCGACGTACTGCTCGTAGCCATCTATTCCCTCGTTAAGCCGCCATCATGCCGTAGATTTGGCTCGCCTCATCAACTTTCTTCCGCACTTCTTCACCGATCTCATGGACGATTTCGGAGGTTAGGCCCAAAGTCTCGATCAATTGCGGGGCGAGCGGCCCGATGGGTCCTTTATTGTCGTAATAGAACGATTTGTTCATCCAATCCGCCACCGCTAAAATCGCAACCGTGATCGAAATCTCACCACTGTCGAACGGACCTTCGTGCAGTCGGATTCCTTCGACGATTTTCTCGGGAAGCTCCCATTTGTCCGCGACGATCGCGCCGACTCCGGCGTGCGTATCGCCGAGGAACAGAAACTCTTCTTCCTCGTAGCTGTTGCAGTTCTGGCAGGCTCGAAGCACAAGCTTCTGGTACGTCTGCTTGAAATTGCAGTAGAAGAACATGCGTCCGACATCGTGCAGAATGCCGATGGTCGCAATCTCGTCCGCTTGCTTGCGGTCCACGTTCAGCTTGGAGCACAGAGCTGTACAGGCCGCTGCAGTGGCAAACGAATGCTGCCAAAATCGGCGCATACCGTCTGCATCGACCGGTCCCTTCGACGAGAAAGCCGCGATCGAGCCGACGCTCAGGGTAATAGTGCGTACCTGCTGGATGCCCAAGATCAAAACCGCCTGACCTACGCTGGTGACTTGTCGCGAAAGGCCGTAATAGGCCGAGTTCACGATGCGAAGCACCTTGGAGGCCAAAGCCTGATCGCCAGAGATAATCTGGTCGATACGGTGCATGTCGGGTTCCTGACGATTGGTTTCGTCGAGAACCTTGGCAACTGCCGTAGGCAACGGCGGGAGTTCCTTGAGCGACTGCTCAAGCCTTTTCCGGATAACTAGCGCTTCTGCATCAATGACCATTTTCCAAACCTCGAGTGAACTCAAGAACCGAATTCACATCGACAATGAGCGCCACACGTCCATTTCCAAGGATTGTTGCGCCCGATAGACCCTTCAACTCCCCGCAGTACTTACTGATGGATTTAATGACGACCTCTTGTTCCCCAAGCAGCCGATCCACAACGAGACCAACCTTCTGGTCCGCTGAACCGACGACTACAACATAATCATCGGTATGTTCGCCCGCAAAACTTTGCTTAACTTTGAAAAGTTCGCGAAGTTTCAACAACGGCACAGTTTGCCCGCGTAGGAGCAGAACTGGTCGCTTGCCAACCTTCTGAACTTCCATCGATGCCGTCGCGATGGTCTCGAGGACCGATCCAATCGGCATGACGTAATCGACTGCGCCGACCCGCGACAGCAGCCCACCCATGATCGCTACCGTCAACGGCAGCTTCAAAATGATCTTCGTGCCTTCGCCCGGCGTGCTTTCGATGTCGATGATTCCGCCCATCGCCTGGATGTTCGCTCGTACGATATCCATGCCCACGCCACGGCCGGAAACGTCCGTGACTTCCTTCGCCGTGCTGAATCCACTGCTGAAGATGAGGAGTTGAGCGTCGCGATCGGTTAGTCGCGCCGCCGCTTCCTTCGTCATCAGCCCCTTCTCTACCGCCTTGGCGCGAAGCTTGTCGGGATCGATGCCTCGTCCGTCGTCGCTGAGTTCGACCCAAATCGCGTTGTCTTTGTGCTTGGCCGTCAAAAGAATCGAACCACCTTCCGGCTTGCCCTTCTTCTTTCGTTCGGCCGCGTCTTCCAAGCCGTGGTCCAGCGAGTTGCGGACCATATGGATCAACGGGTCGCTGATCCCTTCGATGACGGATCGATCGACTTCCGTCTCGCCGCCCTCGATCGTGATCGAAACCTGCTTGTTCAACTTTCGCGAGAGGTCGCGCACCATGCGCGGGAATCGCTGGAACACGGTATCGATCGGGAGCATTCGTGCTCGCATGATCTGCTCCTGCAGTTCCCCGGTTACGCGGGCGATGTGCCCAACTGTCTCCGCCAAAGCGTCCGTATTCTCCGAGTCGTTCACCTTGGCCGCGATGTTCGCGCCGATCTGGCTGAGGCGCGTTCGGTCGATGACCAATTCGCCAACCAGGTTCATCAAGGCGTCAAGGAGAGACACGTCCACGCGGATCGTCTGGCTCGCTTCTCGCTTCGGCTTGTCCGATTTAGCCCCGTCGCCTTCGGCTGCCGCTGCGACTTGCGTCGTCGCCGCATGGTCGTCGGCCTTGTCTTCCGAAACCGTGTACTTCTCAAACGTCACACTCGCGATTTCGCCGATCCCGTTCACGGTCTGAGTGGCTTCCTCGATCGAGGACTCCAGCGAGATCAGGAACTTCACATCGAAGTCAAACTCTTCGGCCTCCAGCTTGTCCTGAACCGGGTTCGAGGCCAGAACTTCACCCAGCGAGCCCAGAGCCGTCATCACCATGAAGACGCGAACGTACTTCATCACGCACGAAGGATCGAGCGTAAGGTGAACCGTGTAGATGTTTTCGTGGTTCGGCAGTTCGGTCAAAGCTTCGTTGACCGATTCGGGCCACGCAAAGCCGCTCTTCGCCGTCGGAGCCGCTTGGCTCGCCCCTGCAGCCGACTTTCCTCCGGAAAGCATCTTTAGGCTAGCCAAAAGCTCGACCTCCGCTACATAGTCCTCGCCGCTCGAAGCCAAGTGCTCCTTGCCCGTGATCATCGCGTCGACCGTCTGAATCAAAGTCTCGCCAACCTCATGGTCGACGGTCAAAGCTCCATCGCGAACGAGATAGAGAATGTTCTCAAATTCGTGTACTAGTTCGGCGTAGCTGCTAAAGCCCATCGCCTTACTCGATCCCTTGATCGTGTGCGCCGCCCGGAAAATAGAGTTGATTCGCTCAGTGGTCGGCTCCGCTTCAAGTTTGCCAATTTCGCTTTCAAGGATGGAAAGCTGCTCCTCCGTCTCCTGGAGGAAAAGGTCCAGGTAGTCCGACATGTTGATGCCGTTGCTCATTACGCTGCCACCTCCACAAGCTTTTCAAGGTCAAGAATCGAAATCAAAACGTCCTTCACATTCACAATTCCCGTTACGTAGCCTTGGATGTCATTCGAAATGTCCACCGTATTCTCCTGGATGTCATTCTCATTCACCGTCAAGACTTCGATGACGTGGTCGACTAACAAGCCAACACTGTTATGGTTGTCCTCAGTGACAATGACGAGACCGTCTTCTTTCACGACCGGCGACTCAATGCCCATCTTCAGGCGCAGATCGGTAACCGGCAGGGTGCGGCCGCGCAGATTCCCAAGCCCCAACAGATGGTCTTCGACGTTGGGAAGCGGGGTAACCTCTCGCCACTTGATGATTCCGGTGACGGAATCGACGGAAAAGGCAAAGTGCTCGTCGCCGAGTTGAAAACGGACAAACTTGAGTTCGTTGGCCACTTCAACGTCTTCATGAAGCTCTAAAGTATCTGACATGAGTTACATAAAGTGTTGGCAAACCGTCCTGTCATCTTTACAGTGATTTAAATGGCTATTCGACTGATTGCGATGGACCTCGATGGGACTGTGCTCCGCGAAGATCAAACGATTCATCCAGATCTCGCTGGATCGTTCTCACGGGCCCGCGACGCCGGCATCCAATTGGCTATCTGCACAGGCCGAGCATTCCAGAGCACCAAACGCATCGCCTCCGCCATCGATTTCAGCGGTCCGCTGGTCTGCTCCAATGGTGCCCACGTCATCAACGATGAGGAAGAGGTGATCGGTGCCGAATTCCTTCCCGGCGATGTTCAAGAGTGGATTCTCGAATACGCCGACGAGAACAGCATCCACGTGTCCTGCTATGGCGAGAATGGCGTCAGCACCCTCCGAGAGTCCGAGTGGCTCACCAAGTACAAGACCCTCGTCCGTGGCCTTGACATCCCCATCCTCGGGATGGAAGCCCTCAAGCAGAAGCCGCTTTTCAAAATCGTTCTAATCTGTTCCGCCGAAGTTCTACCGATCCATCGAGAAAAATTCGCCTTCCTCGTGGCCGAACAACGGGCTCAACTCACCGAAAGTGGGCCGGAATACCTGGAAATTTTGCCAGTGCAAGCCAATAAAGGAAATGGGCTTGCGAAGCTTGCTCAGTATCTGCGTCTGGACCGTTCGGAGATCGCCGCCATCGGCGACTATCGTAACGACCTGGAAATGCTAAGCTGGGTAGGGACGGCGGGGGCGGTAAAAAATGCACTTCCCGAAGTCAAATCACTGGCTCAATTCGTCGTAAAAAGTAACGAAGACGGAGGGGTTGCGGAATTCATTGACAGGTGTATTCTGTTAAACTCTAATATCGTTAGCGAGAGCTAAAAGGAAAAGGAACGTGAGAGGGATAAAGATTGCACTGGTTTCAGCGGGCTTGATGTCGGCTATTTCGGCTTATGCGGGTACTTTCAACGTCACAGCGCCGACCGACGGCAAGTGGCTCGGAACCACAAACACACTCAGCTTCACCGGTAAAGGTGCCAGCGTCCAGGTCACCGTCAAGGCGGTCGTCACTGGCCCCGATGGCTCCACCACCCTCACCACCACGGTCAACCCCGACGTAAACGGCGACTTCTCAGGAACCCTCGCCCTCACCTTCTCAACATCTTCCGCCCAAGGCGACTACACCATCGCCGTCACTGCCACCGAGCCGGGCAACACCTACTCGCCTGTCAATCTCGACGTCCACGTCGACACCAAAACGCCGAAGCTGCTCGAATACAGCCCAGCGCAGAACTCGTTCGCCAAAGGCACCGTGCCCATCCTCTTCAAGATTCTTGAAAACAACATGAAGGAATGGCGTATCACGGTTGGCGGGGCAGACATTCCCAACAACACGGGCACCACCGAAACCACGCTTTCGGTCAACTACGATTCATCCACCCTTGAAAACGATGGTTCCCAGAACATTGCGCTGACCGCAAAGGACCAAGCCGACAACACGCTCAGCTTCACCATTCCGCTGACGATCGACCGCAAACCCCCAGTTTCTACGATTCAGTTCCCGCAGAACGGAAGCCCGATCCGACCGAGAAGCGATGTCAACATCGTGATCGACGTCGCCGATCAATTCTCCGGCTCGGTCGATCTGACCGGACTCGACGTTGTGATTCAAAAGACCGACGGCACCTTCATTACCCGGGCCGCTCGGCAGTCGTGGCGAGACATCGGCAATAATACTTGGCGATGGACCGGCCGACTTCGCTACCGATCCGGACTGCCGCCGATCTTTAAGGTCGTTGCGTCCGCGCTCGATAAGGCGGGTAATGTAGCTACCAGACAAGAAGTAACTGTACATCCAGGCGCATAAAAGGAATTAGTTCATGAAGAAACGGATTTTGTACACCGCCCTAGGCACGCTAGGGCTCTCGGCCGCTGGGTTTGCGCAGATTCCCGATCTGCTCAACACCATCGACGCAGGAAGCCGCTCCATGGGGGCCGGCAGCGCCTTTGGCGTCACCTCAGCCGATACTCAAAGCATTCTGAACAACCCGGCTGGAATTGGATTCCTGTCGTCGAAGACGTTTGGAATCGCTTACCGAAACATGCCAAAGTCGACGACGCAGATTTTCGGCGACATCGCGAACCCAACTTACTCTTCGACCGGTCAAAGCGGCAAAACTCAATTGGCCCACTTCGGCTATGCCTTTCCGCTGAAGAAGGGCGGAACCTTCGGCTTCAGCTACCAGGTCACCGGTTACCTCGACGATTTTCGATCTGGAACGAACGTGACGATCGGCGGCTTCAGCGGCGCAACCTACGATGAGGCCGTCAAAGCCAAAACCGCGATGTACACCCTCGCGATCGGTCGCACCAATGGCGCGGGCGACAAATCTTTCGGCTGGGGTCTGACCATTGCCAATTTGGACCTGCGCGACCGACAGCTTGGTTTTGTTCCCGGCAACCCGCAAACGGTTCTGATCGACGCTGACAACTCGGCTTCGACCTGGGGCGTCGGACTGGTGGCCGGATTCCAATCGATTCCTGCCAACCGTCCAAACACGACCATCGGCGGCAGCATCCGCACCCCCATCAAGATGAGCTCGAACACGTTCGCAAACGGCGTGTACGATGTTCTTCCCGGTCAAGCCTCCTTTGGTATGGCTACCCGCAAGGATCGACTGCGCGGCAAGGATGACTACCTGATCCTTGGCGGTCAAGCCTCCTACTACTTCGGCGGAAGCGGCACCGGCCTCTTCGACCGAAACAACCAATTCGTTTTCGGCCTCGGTGCCGAATACAACATCGTTCGAGACAGCGCGACGATTCCGATTCGAGTCGGTCTTTCGTCCATCGCCTCGGGCGGCAGCCAGTTCGGAGACCGCAACGCATTCACCTTCGGCTTCGGATATCGACCCAAGGCTCAGCCCTGGTCGGTCGATCTGAACTACGGAAAGCCGAATGGCGGCGGAAGCGACTTCGCCTTTGCCTTCAATTATCGAGTGGAGAAATAAGGACATCAATATGCGACGAGTGATTACAGGGATTGTTGGGCTAGCTCTAACAGCATTTGCTTTTGGCCAATCTTGGACCGGTTCATACGATGCCGGACTCAAAGCCGCCAAGGCTGGAAAGTGGGAAGAAGCCAGGAAGGACTTCATGCAAACCAAGGCGTACCGACCGGACGATGTGGCCACCGCCACCATCCTCCCCGGACCGGTAACTGAGCAAAGGAAGTGGAGAAATGGCTCGCCCTACTCGCCAAACTTTCTCGCCGCCTACTGCCTCTATCGCGAAGGCATGGAATCCAAGCCGGACAAGGCCACCAGCCTCTTCAAGTCCGCCGCCGACGAATTCGAAGCCCTCATCACCAAGAAGCAGGTCAGCCAAGAAACCGTCTATTTCCTCTACTCGATCTATGGTCGTTTGAATCAGTCCGACAAGAAGGAAGCGCTGGCATCGAAAATCGCCCAGCCGAACTGGAAAGTTGACACCGAAATCCTCGCTCCCGAAGAAATTTCGGCGATGGGTGCCGGTGGAGCAACCACCAGCGATAACGGCGGCATCGTCAGCGTCGTTGATGCAGGCAAGGTCGATGGCAATGGCAACGCGGCCATAACCCCAGGTGGCCCCGTACCGATCATCTCGACCAAATATGCGCTCATCATCTGCAACGGTGACAACAAGCTGCCAGGTCAGCAGTTACCCTACGCCGCCGATGACGCCGCACTCCTCAAGGATTCACTTTCAACCAACGCTGGCTACCCGGCTGACAACATTGTCACGCTCACGAACGTGAATGCGGCCGCAATGCTCGCCGCCGCTAAGGACCTTGCGTCCAAAATGCCGGCCGAAGGAACGCTGTTCTTCTACTTCACCGGCGTGGGAGCCAACGTCGACGACCGCGACTGGTTCGCTGGCGTCAACACCGAGATCGCCACCGACACCTCCAGCATGGTCCGAAAGAACGACGTCTTCTTCCCCTTCACGCAGAAGGGCATCAGCGTCTACGCGTTCTACCAGGTCCCTCGCCCGTCCGTGAACGGTGCTTTCTTCGGCGAAGAAGAGTCCCGCGCTGGAAGCATCTCGCAGATGCAATCCACCATGGAAGGCGGCTCGGTCTTCTCGATCTTCCGCAACGGTAAAAACGTTGGTGCTTTCACCGACGCCATCACGCAGGTCTTCTCCGACCTCCATACCAATTCGATTCCGATCGGCGACTTCGGCTGGGCCGTCTTCTACAAGATTCGCCAAGGAGCAATCGGCGAGTCCGGCGGTGGAAGCAAGCAGACGCCAACCCTGCCGATTCTGCAGTTCCTGTCGTCCACATCGCGATTCTAAATCACTCAACTAAAACCAAAGTCCCCGAGAATCAAACTCTCGGGGACTTTTTTATTGCACACGGTTGCCAGCTTTTTAGCTGACAATCCATACAGCCTATCCATAGCCCGTAGATTCCGTTATAATGCGCCTATCGTTTTGCCTTCGCGCTTTGAGGGCATTGGTTTAGGAAGGTTATGTTTAGCGTTCATTCTCTCCTGAGAACTTCGCTTCTCGGGTGTGGACTCGCCGCCGCCGTCTTGGCGGGCGCGCAGGGTCGAGGCACCCAGAACCGAAACTTCATCGGCCCCATCGACGGCATGGCAAACCAAAAGCCGCCTCGAAACGTCAAACTGGTCCCGCGCCCGTACACGGTCCTTGTCGCTTACAAGTCCACAATGGCCCAACGAAGCATGGCGACCGTCGAAAACCAACTCGGCCTCTACGAAGACACGTCGATTCACTCGCCGTACTTCAAACGGTACTTCATCAGCCAAGAGGCGCAGTTGAGAGGCATGACCGTGGATCGGGCCATCGCCGCCCTCCATACCCTGCCCAACGTCTCGCGTGCCGAGTACGACATGCCGGTCTCGCCCGACCAGGTCAACGACCCGCAATACAATCTTCAGTGGGGCCTTAACAACACCGGCCAAACCGGCGGAACACCCGACGCCGATGTCGACGCGCCCGAAGCCTGGCCGCTCATCCCCACCGTTAGCCCCGTCACCGTCGCCGTGCTCGATGACGGCATCGAAGTCGGCCACCCCGATCTCCAAGCCAACGCCCTGGTCAACAGCGGCGAAATCCCCAACAATGGCATCGACGACGACGGCAATGGCTTCGTAGACGACTACCTCGGTTGGGACTTTGCTGATAATGACAACGATCCCACCCCGCCCGATACGTCGTTTTCCCACGGAACCCACGTCTCCGGCATCGTCGCCGCCGTCTCCAACAACGCGTTAGGCGTTGCCTCGGCGTCTCGCAACGTCAAGCTTCTCGGCGTCCGCTTCTACCGCGGACAATCCACCTGGATCTCCGACCTCATTCTCGCCGTCGACTACGCCCGCATCCGCGGCGCAAAGGTTATCAACATCTCCTACAACCTCGACGGCTGGACCCAGCTCCTCGTTGACGCTTTCGTCCGACTCAAAAATGCGGACGGCGTCGCCATGCTCTCTGCGGGCAATAACGGCGAAAAGGACCCCGCTCGTCTCGGCATGCTCGCCCAGGCGCCAAATCTCTGCTTCGTAGCCGCCACCGACCACAACGACCAGCTCGCCTCGTTTTCCAACTACGGCGCGCAGGTTCAGGTCGCGGCCCCCGGCGTGGACATCCTCAGCACGGTCCCCTTCGGTAGCTACGACACCTACAGCGGAACCTCGATGGCCTCGCCTTTCGCCGCGAGCATCATGGGCACCATCCGCGCCCTCTACCCAAGCATGACCTATTCACAGGCCATCGCCCGCCTCGGCCTCACCTGCGATCACAAGCCGCAACTCAACGGAAAAGTCACTTATGGCCGAGTCAACCTCGCCAATGCCATTCAAGACGACTCCGTGGCTCCCGCTCCCGTCAGCGGCCTCACCCTGCTCCGACGTTCGGCTGGTACCTTCCTCGTGCAGTTCATGGCCTCCGGCGATGACGGCATGGTCGGCGCGGCCAACTACTACGACGTCCGCTACAGCACGTCGCCCATCACGGCTGCGAACTTTAGCTCGGCACCCCAGAACCTATTCGCCACTCCGACTCCGGGCGCGGGCAATCCGGTCAAGACCAGTATCGGCGGCCTCGTCCCCGGCTCCAGCTACTACATAGCCGTAAAAGCCCTCGACGATGTCGGCAACGAGTCGACGATCACCACCGCCGGACCGTTCACCGTTCTCCCGGCCTTGGTCTACGAAAACATGGATGGCGCGACATCGCCGTTCACGCCAACCGGCACCTGGGCCAGAACGACCGACTACGCCAATTCGGGAAGCCAAAGCTGGACCGACAGCCCAGGCGGCAGCTACCTCAACAATGCCAACTCGACGCTGACCTACAACAACGCCGTCAACGTCACCACGCCGATGGCCGTCACGTTCCTGATGCGCTACGACCTGGAAAGCAACTACGACTACCTGTACCTGGAAGTCTCCACCGACGGCGGAGCCACCTGGTCTCAGTTAACCAAGACCACCGGCACGTCCGGTTCAGTCTTCAAGTCGTTCACGGCCTCCCTGTCCAACTATATCGGTCAGACCGTGAGGCTCCGTTTCCACATGACCTCCGACTCCTCCGTCACTTACGACGGCGTCTACATTGATGACTTCGCCGTGAAGGCTCTCACCACGACCTTCAACGACGACGTCGAGGGCGCAAACATGTTCGATCCGACCGGCTCCACGTGGGTCGTTAGCACCGAATCTGCCGCGTCGCCCACTCATGCGTGGAACGACAGCCCCGGCGCGAACTACGTCAACAACACCAACCAATGGCTCAAAGGCATCGTCAACCTCGACGCCGAAGCGAGCGGAAGCCCGTCGGTCACCTTCAAAGGACTTATCAACGTTGAGAACGGTTACGACTTCCTCAACGTGTCCACCTCGACCGACTTCGGTTCGTCGTGGGTGCCGCAAGCCAGCTACACCGGACTCGGAACGAGCTTCGCCTCGTACACGG
This sequence comes from Armatimonadota bacterium, assembly GCA_016125185.1. Taxonomy (NCBI): domain Bacteria; kingdom Bacillati; phylum Armatimonadota; species Armatimonadota bacterium. Next base: position 1,700,420 of record WGMG01000006.1, read on the forward strand.
TTCCGCTCGGCGTGCTTGGCACCGCCCGAGTCGGATTCCAGTTGACCAGTGACTCGTCCGTCGTCGCCAACGGCGCAATCATCGATGACATTAGTGTCGTCGGTGAGCCTTGGGTTCAGCAGATCGACGGCACCGTCGGACTCAATGGATTCGGCGGCACCAAGAACTTCACGGTCAAGCTCCGAACGGGTTCGACGATCGTCGCGACCTACCCGGTCACCATGACCGGTCTCACTGGCACCTTCTCGTTCCAAACCGACAAGTTCGGCATGTACGACGTAGTCATCGAAGGCCCATCCTACCTCCGACGCGTAATTCCCGGCGTAAACGTCACGGCGTTTACCACCGTTTCGACTAGCCTGGTTAACGGCGACATCGATGGTAATAACGTCATCGGCACGGCGGACTTCAACGCCATGCGCGCTGCATGGGGTGCCGTCCCCTCCAGTTCCAACTGGAACCCCAACGCCGACCTCAACGGCGACGGAGTCATTGGCGTGGCGGACTTCAACATCCTCCGCTCCAACTGGGGCGCCCTCGGCGACCTCTAAGCGAGAAGTCGTTCCCTTCCTTCTTCGGGAGGAAGGGAACCTTGACCTCATTTCAAAACACCTCTCTTGAGAGAGGTCGGCGAGGAACGAACCGGGAGAGTAGATCGATCAGAACCGTGTGCTTTGGTTCCTTGGCTACATTGGGCTTCTTGCGATCTCCTCGCCCTCGCCCTCGCCCTCGCACTGAACGAAGGGTAAACTTCCATTTCGTGCTCGACAAAATCATTTGCGCGCTCGACACGAGCGATCTCGACGTCGCCACGAAAACCGTTCAAAAGCTTTCGCCCCACATCAAACGCTTCAAAATAGGGCATTCGCTAACCCTCTCCCACTCCCTCTCGGTCGTCGCAAAACTTCAAGACGCCGGTGCGGAAAAGATCTTCCTCGATCTTAAATTCCACGACATACCCAACACTGTCGCCCTCGCCGTCAAAGAAGCCTCCAAGTACGGGGTCTGGATGACTACCGTCCACACCGTCGGTGGTCCCGAAATGATGCGTGCCGCCGCCGAAATCCCCAATCGCCCGTTGCTCATGGGCGTCTCTGTGCTCACCTCACTCGACGACCAGTCACTCCATCAGATCGGCGTTACCCGGTCGGTTGATAGCCAAATGACCGAGATGTCTTCCCTCGCCATCGAATGCGGCTTCGACGGCCTTATCTCCTCACCCCACGAAATCACGCTCCTTCGCGACAAACTCGGCCCCAAGCCACTCGTCGTCACTCCCGGAATCCGCCTTGCCGGAGGCGCATCCCACGACCAAAAGCGTATTGCCACGCCTCAACAGGCTATCGCCGACGGTGCCAGCTACCTCGTCATCGGCCGCGCCCTGTCCGAGGCTGAAGACTTGGACGTTGTGATCGAAGAGCTAAAATAGTTGACAACATAAGTAGACACTTGTATACTTTCAACGCTATGACGCTGAAGGAATATATCGTCCTTGAAACTGAAAAGTCGCTGAAGAATGTTTTCGAGTCTGCCCGCAAAGTGTCGGCTGACAAAGTCGAATGGAAACCGCTCGAAAACGGTCGATCCACCCTCGATCAGGTTCAGGAGTGCGCTTACTGCCCGCTCTGGGTCCCTGGTCTTCTCGAAAAGCGAGCCTTTGACCCTTCGGGCTTTGCCGCCTACGAGGAAACTCGCAAAGGCTGGAAGACCCTCGACGAATGCGAAGCCGCCGCGCAAAAGAACATGGAAGCATTCAAAGCTGCCGTTGACGCCCTCCCCGAGTCAGACTTCAATGTCGTCGTGAACCTGCCGTGGGGTAGCTATACCTTGGCTGAAGTTATGGGCTTCCCGATGTGGAACCTTCATTATCACATGGGCCAAATCAACTACATCCAAACCCTTTACGGCGACTTCTCGATGTAGTCTGAAACTCAATCGCTACCCCATGTCTCCGACAATTGGTGCCGAGGTAGGTCATCTTCAACGTTGACCTACCAGCTACGCTCCGCCCCAGCGGGGAGGTGTCTTCCGCTTTTAGCGGAAGACGGAGGGGAGAGTCAGGCACAAGCATCGTCGTGGCACTGGTAAAGGCTCCTGCGCAGCTGGGATTTACCAGTGATCCCAGAAGGAGCGCTGAAATCCCCTCCCCGGAGAGCCTGTCGCAAAACGATCAAAAGCCTGATCCCCGCGACAAGGACTGCCACAGGGGCAGTCCTTGTCGCGGATACAGAAGGTAGCCCGGGGTGCTTGCACCCCGGGAAAGACCCAAAAGAATTGAAAGTCCGATGGAGTCGCGAGAATCGGGACGACCCCGCCATTACGGCGGCCCCAAAAGGGTCATCGATGGTCGGAAAAACTGCCACGTGACAGGCTCAAGAAAGGAGGGCTGGTTTTGAGAATCGGAGACGGGGTGGGTGATCTTTCGTTCACCGGAGGTAAGCCCGCTGGGAGTTGCGAGCGTCTCGCTCGCAGGATCGGAATGGTCCTTCGCTCAATGGACGCCCGCCCAATGGGAGTTGCGAGCGTCACGAAGTTCCCGCCGTAGGGAAATGTCTACGATTCCGAGAGGCGAAGCTGAATCGGACAGCAAAGCGAATCGTAACCGCCGATGTAAGGTCATTCCAAACGAACACCCAACCACCTCGAACCATCCCAGTCCATTCCGTATAATGACCTTATTCGACGATGAAACTCCGCCCACTCCTCCTGCTCGCCGCGCTTGCGTTAGCCGGCTACGGAGGCTACCGCTGGGTCGAATATCAGCGCATCGCAAAAATTAAGAAAGAAGCGGACGCCTATGACCGCGATTTCCTACAGGGAAGAGTCGAACCGCTGCCCGGCCCTTACTTAGAAATAGGCAACATCTTCGAGCTTCAATTTCAAGTGATGGAATTGCCGGGCAAGATCGTCCGACTGCTTCCAAACGGAAGCATGTTGACTCAAGACGATCGGACATGGACTGTGCTCGACCGCGACGGCCACATTCAACAGTCGATCACTGCGGAAAAGGTTTTCTTGACCAGCGATGGAAAGACATACTCCTTCACCCAGGGTTCTCCAAGCAGCCAGGCGATAACAATGACGAAGCCGGACGGAGTCAAGCAGAGCATAGACGATAGCACGAAGGCGTGGAATTACGCCACTTCACCGGGATATCACATTGGCGAGCACGGATTCTATTTGGGCGGTATCGACTCCCCGGGCCAAATCGTTTTCGACGACTTCGATCTGAAACCCCACTCGGCCGCCGGATCAAAGAATCTTCGATTTCAGTTCTGCGGGTCGAGCGAAGAACTGGGCGATGTCGGCATTGGTCAGCCGACTAGCCCCTACGAAAAGAAATACCTAGTTTTCTTCAAGGGTCAGGACTTGAGCATTGAAGACACCCATTTGCCCACCGGATTTCTGGATGTGGTCGTTTCTGGCTCGACCATCGCCATCAACTGTGGCCGGGCATTCCAGGAACGAATCCCCTATCAAAGAACTGCCGCAGGTCAATACCTCCGCCTCGCGGTTCCCACCGGGGCCGTTACCGCATCTGTAACCGCCATCAATTCTAAAGGAATACACATCTTGAACTCTTGGAGCCCGTCGCCAGTCGAAGCGCGTAAACCAGGACAGTTGATGCCATATTGGTCGTATCTATACTACGTGGTCGGAAATCGATGCTACGATCTCCGAGAAATCTACACAACTCTCTTTGGCTCATTGCCCTCGCTGGATCGGGTAATTGAAACCGACAAGATCGACGAACAAGGCGACATCGTCGCCACCACCGACCGCGGAACATTCCTCCTAAAACCCATTCCCCACGTCGACCCGTAGCGATTTTCCCGTCCCCCACACCGTCTTTCCCGTCAACCTTCATTCAAAATGAACACATATGCCTTTCGAGTACGAACCGACGCTACAGCTTGGCCCCGACACCACCGAATACCGCTCCCTCGGTAAGGACGGCGTCTCCACCGTCCAGCTAAACGGCCGCGAGTACCTGCAGATCGATCGAAGCGTCCTCAAAAAGCTCGCCAAAGAGGCCTTCGCCGAAATCAACTTCTTCTTCCGCCGAAAGCACCTCCAACAGCTTCGTAGCGAACTCGACGACCCCGAAGCCAGCGACAACGATAAGTTCGTCATCTACACCCACCTCCAAAACGCCGTCGTCGCTTCCAAAGGCCTGCTTCCCACCTGTCAAGACACTGGCACCGCGATAGCCTTCGGCAAAAAGGGCCAGTTCGTCCTCACCGACTACGACGAGGAAGAAGCCATCAGCGAAGGCATCTACGAGACCTACCAAGAAAAGAACCTTCGCTACAGCCAGCTCGCCCCCACCGAGATGTTCAGCGAGGTCAACACGCGCAACAACCTCCCCGCCCAAATCGACATCATGGCGACCAAAGGCGATGAGTACAACCTCCTCTTCGTCGCCAAAGGCGGCGGAAGCGCCAACAAAATGTTTCTCTACCAGGCCACGCCCGCCGTTCTCAACGAGAAGGACATGGCCGAATTCATCCGCTCCAAGCTCAAAGAGATCGGCACCAGTGCCTGCCCGCCGTACCACCTCTGCGTCGTCATCGGCGGCACCAGCATCGAGAGCGCAACCAAAAATCTCAAGCTTCTCACCACCGGCTACCTCGACCACGTTCCGACGACCGGGAGCGACAAGGGCCGCGCCTTCCGCGATCCCGAATGGGAAGCCAAAATTCTCAAGATCGCCCAAGACTGCCACATTGGCGCCCAGTTCGGGGGCAAGTACTTCGCCCACGACGTCAAAGTCCTCCGTCTTCCCCGCCACGCCGCCTCCATGCCCATCGCCATCGGTGTCAGTTGCTCCGCTGACCGCCAGATCAAGGCCAAGATCACCAAAGAAGGTGTCTTCATCGAACAGCTTGAACACAACCCGGCCCAATTCCTTCCCGAAGAGCAACCCAAGCTGGCCCCGCCGGTGCCCATCGACCTCACGATGGGCATGGAAAAGATTCGCGAACTCCTCTCCCAATTCCCCGTCAAGACTCGCGTCAGCCTCACCGGACCGATGATCGTCGCCCGCGACAGCGCCCACGCCCGCGTCCGCAAGATGATGGAGGATGGCCAGCCGATGCCCCAATACTTCAAGGACTACCCGGTCTACTATGCCGGCCCTGCCAAAACCCCGGAAGGAATGGCCACCGGCTCGTTCGGCCCCACCACCGCCGGGCGAATGGACGCCTTCGTTGACCTTTTTCAGCAAAATGGTGGCTCGATGGTCATGCTCGCCAAAGGCAACCGCAGCCCCGGCGTCACCGCCGCCTGCAAAAAGAACGGGGGCTTCTACCTCGGTAGCATCGGTGGCCCCGCCGCCATCCTTGCCCAAAGCAACATCAAGAGCGTCAAAGTCATCGACTTCGAAGACCTCGGCATGGAGGCCATCCGCATGATCGAGGTCGAAAACTTCCCCGCCTTCATCGTCGTCGACGACAAAGGCAACGACTTCTTCGAACAGGTGTAGCGCGATCACTCCCGATCAAGTTCGAGCCCGGCTCCACGGCCTTTTGGAAGCAAACGAAGCGAAGTGCCTCTTCGCCGTGGAGTCTGGCAGTCGTGCCTGGGGGTTCGAGTCCGCCAATAGTGACTACGACGTCCGCTTCGTCTACTGGATGCCCAAGGACTGGTACCTAAGCATCGAGAACAAGCGCGACGTCATCGAAGAAATCGGAGACGACGACCTCGACTTTGCCGGATGGGATCTTCGCAAAGCCCTCAAACTGGCTCACAAATCCAACCCGTCCCTCCACGACTGGCTCGCCACTCCCGACTGCTACGACACGGACGACCGTTTCTTCACCGAGTTTAAAGAACTGAGTCGCGAGTACTTCGATCCCCACTCTGGCTACCAACACTTCCGGTCGATGGCGACCACCAACTTTCGCGACTTCGTCGATGCCGACAAACTGCCGTTCAAAAAGTACTTTTACGTCTTCCGAGCCCTTCTGTGCTCGCGCTACATCGCCGACCACCGAAAACCCGCTCCTTGCCTCTTCCAGGTTCTACTCGACGAGTATTACCCGGATGGAAATGTTCGCGAAGAGATCGAAAAGCTCCTCGAAGCAAAACGAAAAGGAATCGAAACTGCCGATACATCGCGAAATCCAACGCTCCATCGAGAGGTTGGCAGACTCCTCTCCGACACCTCGAACGAGCCACCGAAACGTCCTCTCATGCCAACCGAAAAGCTGGACGAATTCTTCAGAAAAGTGATCGAAAGCTAAATTTCGCACGGAACTTCCGACCCATACATGACGTTAGTCCGGCATAAGAACGGGCCAAAACATGAAAGTTGCATTATCGGTCGTCCTGTCGGTCTTTGCCGCCGCCACCCTCTTCGGACTCGTCTGTCAGCAACTCTTAGTCACTGGCGACATCGGCTTTAACATGAGCCTGATTGCGTTAGCTTTCTTTCTGGCTATAGTTATTCTCAAGTGGCGAAATAAAATCGTTCCCGACTTCAAAATGTGGGTCCTGGCCGTGCCATTTTGTGCCGGAATATACGGCTATGCCGTTCCAGACTCGCGCGGCCTCGACTCCCTCAACACCTGGATGGTCCTCCTCACCGTCTCCTACTGCGCCCTTCGCGCCGCCGCCAGCCGCCCCCTTTCGCTGGTAGAAAGCATTGGCAAAGCTCCTCTCGTTCTCTTCGTTCTGCCCTGGTGCGCCTTCCCCCTCCTCGGCGTCATCGACTGGAAGCAAAGCCCCAAAAACCGAAATATCCACATCAGCCGGGGAGCCTTGATCGGCTGTCTCACCGCCGTCCCTTTCCTCGCGGTCTTCGGTTCCCTGCTTGGACAGGCCGACCCAATGTTCGCCAACATGTTCTCCTTCAATCTGCAAATTGACCCTGATCAATTCGTAGTGAGATCGGTCATCTTCGCCATGACCGCATGCTTCATGGCCGGCGTACTCAGCTACTTCTCCAAGCCGATCTTCAACGCGATTAACGTCATGTTATCGCCAAGCCCAACGCCGCCACCGTACCCAATGATGACGGCCCCGAACGCCCCCACTCCCGCGGACCCCAAGGAACCGGCCGGTCAGGCTACGGAGCACGCGACGATCTTCATCACCTTCTTCGGCCTCATCTCCGCGATGTTCCTTCTCTTCGCCCTGGTCCAGGTCCGCTACCTTTTCGGCGGAAACTCCGTGGTTCAGCTCACCCAAGGCCTGACTTACGCAGACTATGCCCGCCGCGGCTTTCTAGAAATCGTCACCGTGGCGGGAATCTGCCTTCCCCTCGTCGTCTTCGGGCAATATGCCCTCCGCAACCTGTCCACCACTATTCGCAAAGGCGTCAACATCGTCATCTGGATCGTCGTTGCCCTTCTGATGCTCCTTCTCGCTTCCGCCGCCTTCCGCCTCAAGCTTTACATCGGTGCCTATGGGCTCTCCCCGCTCCGCGTCTACGTCGGGGCCGGCATGCTCTGGTTGCTGGTCCTCTTCGTGACCTACCTCATCTACGGCACCAAGTGGCAACTCGACAAAATCGGCAAGGTCGTCTATGGCGCGATGGTGTTCATCACCCTTGGGCTAAACATTGCCCGCCCCGACTACTGGATCGCCCGCGTCAACCTAACTCGAAGCCACGCCGTTAGCATCGATCCGACCATGATCACCGATGCCGGAGCCGACGCTCGCCCCGCCATCGTTCAATTCGGCAAGAAGGAATTGCTCGATAAGTTCGACGAAATGCAGTCCAAGCGCTCACGCGATTGGCGCGATCTCACCCTCTCCCAGATGGCCCTCCCCGCCCCTAAGAATTCAGCGACCGCACCAGATCAGTCAGCGGCTCCCCGTCCAGAAACCGCGAGAAGTTCCGCGCAAAATGACGCAGTAGAACATCCTGTTCATTCTGCATCCCTCCAGCCACATGAGGGGTGATCAGGCAGTTAGGCGCGCGCCAAAGCGGATGATCTTCAGGCAGCGGCTCGGGTGAAGTGACGTCGAGGTACGCCGCCCCAACATGCCCACTCTCCAAGCCTGAGACCAGGGCATCCTGATCTACCGTATCGCCGCGGCCAACATTATAGAACGCCGCTCCCGGCTTCATCAGTCCGAACCGCTGCGTATCGAAAAGCCGCGTTGTAGACTCGCTTGCGGGCAAAAGGTTCACCACATGGTCCGCCCACCCAAAGTGCTCGTCGAGTTCAGCAATAGCAAAGGTCGGCACCGGCTCATCACCTGAGACCTGTCGTCGCACACCTCGAATCTCGCACCCGAACGGCGATAGCAACTCCGTCAGTCGAACCCCGATCGCACCATATCCGACGATCAAAACCGTCTCACCGCCCAGGACTCTCTCGATCGGACGCAAGGCGTCGTAGGTCCATTTGCCCTCTCGGTGGCTCTCTGCACTCGCTATGATTCGCCGATTATGCCCCAACATCATGGCCAACGCATGTTGCGCGCAGGGGTCGTCGTAAACCGACGAGCTATTGGTAAACGCAATCCCGTTGGCGAGCAGGGCTTCGCGCAGATCGCTTCGGTCGTACCGGGTGTAACCCGCGCTCGTGATGTGGACCCATTGAAGGTCAGTTGAGGCCATCAGGTCTTCGACCGATGGCTGGCCGAAAGCGATATCGGCGTACACGCACTCTTCGTCCCTCCCTCCGGCGGTGAGATTGTTGACCCGATCTTGGTTAGAAACGATCAGGTGATGGGGGGCGATGTGTTCACGCAACCAGTCGAGCCGTTCGGCATCGAGGTCGTGATTGGTCCAGACTTTCAGCGTAGGTTGATCAGACACCAGACTTCCTCGTTGGGAAGTTTACTGGTTGCTTTCGTCGTGAATCGCTTCTTCGAGCTTTCTTTTGCCGTCTTCGAGCCCTCTCTGGAGTTCGCCGACGCCTCGCCCAATGCCTCGCATCAGTTCGGGCAGCTTATCCCCGCCAAACAAAAGGAGAATGACTAAAGCAATGACGATCCATTCGCTTCCACCGGGTAACCCAGGCATTGCTCGCTAGTCCTCTTTCTTTTCGTCTTTCTTCGGGTCATCCTTGCTGGAATCTTCGAAAGCCTTCTTTCCTTCTTCCAAGCCGCGCTTGAGCTCGCCTACACCCTGACCCACTCCTCGCATCAACTGTGGAATCTTCGCACCCCCGAACAGGAGCACGACCAAAACGAGGATGACCCAGATTTCGGAGCCACCGGGAAGGCCAAAGGCGGCGAACGGCAAGTTATTCATAGACATAAGCGTTAACGTCAGTATACTGACCTTAGTTCGAATTATCGTCGGAAGAATTGGTGGAACTACCGGTATCTGAGTCCTTATTCATCCCATCATCACTTGATCCGCTGCTAATGCCGCCCTTAATTTTCACGCCCGATCCCTCGTCGAAGGAATCGTCGAAGTTGAAGTTCTTGCCCATGTTGCGAAGGCGCCCCTTCTTGTCTCGCGTCATTAGCTCGCCGGTGGCGTTCAGCAAAATCCAACCTCGTCGCTCATCGATCATGCCGCTGAGAATCTTTGGGCTTTCGGAATAAGGCAACTCTTTGAAAGCCGCTGACTGGTTGAAGGCCACCGTCTTGGTCTCGAAGATGACGACAGTGTTCGGGTCCTTCTTCGACAGGTCCGCCACCTTCTTTTCCGAAGCATCCACATTGAACGCAAACCCCGTCTTCTCGCCACCGTCCTCGCAAGACCATTCGCCGTTCGCTTTCCAAAGTTTGAGAGGAGACTTATCCGCCTTTTCGCTGTGCTTGATGTACGGCGAGATGTCGCTCTGCCAGGTCTCCGCACTCGGCAACTTACCATCGTGAGCTTTCACATAGCTGTCCAAGGCATCCGACATCAGCTTTGCATTGGCAAAGCATCCGCCCATGTTGACGGCACCCTGGAAGCCTTTGTATCCAAAGTAACCAAGGAATCCAAGCGGTAAGCCACAGCAGATCAACAGAACGCCAAGAACGGCAAACAGGATCACCAAGCCGTTCGTCTTCGGCTTCTGTGGCGGCATCTGGCTTTCATACCCATGAAATGGCGGAGGTGTTTGCATTGCTTTCTCTCCATTACTATGACGGATTCGCCTAGGTTTTGGAAGTAGGAACGAAGCCCCATCCGTTAAAATGAACCTATGCCGGACTACCGCTCACTGCCGAGTGTGACCGAATTGGCGTCGAGTCCGGAACTAGCACCCTTTCCCGAGCGCATCCGAATCCTTGCTTCTCAATCCGCGATAGCCGCTGCCCGAGGCGAAATTGCCGACGGTGGCAAGCCCGATATCAGGGGCCTGGCCGCAGCGGAAGCCCTCCGCCTCACGACGCCTTCTCTACAAGCGATCCACAACTTTTCCGGCGTCATTCTTCACACCGGCCTCGGGCGTGCCCCGTTCGAACCGCCGATTCTTGGCAACGCCTATTTCAACTTGGAACTAGACCTTGAGTACGGAAAACGAGGCGACCGCCAAACGCACGTTCGAGAACTCCTGTGCGAGCTAACCGGAGCCGAAGACGCCTTAGTCGTCAACAACGGCGCGGCTGGCGTCCTCCTCGCCCTGACCGCTATCGCAAAAGGCAAGCAGGTACTCCTCAGCCGTAGTCAAAGCGTCGAAATTGGCGGCTCCTTCCGAATGCCGGACATCGTGCGCGCCAGCGGCTGCCGCCTTGTCGATGTTGGTACCACCAACAAGACCTACGTGTCCGACTACGTCGACGCCATTAACTCAAAAACCGGCGCTTTTCTCTTTTGCCATCCCTCGAACTACGAAGTCACCGGCTTCGTGGCATCTCCATCTCTCGACGAGGTCGCCAAAGCGGCAAAAGCGAATGGAGTTTGTTTCATCCACGACCAAGGCAACGGAGCATTGGTCGATTTCGAGCGCTACGGAATCCAGGGCATCGAAACCCTGCCCCAAAGCGTAGCCGCTGGTGCCGATTTGACGATCGCCAGCGGCGATAAGCTACTAGGCGGTCCCCAAGCCGGAATCATCGTCGGCAGGAAAGACCTCATCGCCAAACTCAAACGACATCCTCTCGCCCGTGTCGTCCGCATCGACAAAGTCAGCTTGCTAAGCCTGGAAAGTGTCCTCCTTCACTATCGCGCGGACCAACTCGCCAGAATCCCGTTGCATCGCATCCTCGGCATCCCCGCCGAAACGGTCCGCCTTTGGTGTGAGGCCATGGCTCCCGCCGGTGCAGAGGTACGGCCGACCCTTTGTGAGCTTGGCTCGGGGTCAGGATCTGGGAAAGGAGTTGAGTCTTACGCCCTGGTCCTGCCCAGCCGCAAGCCTGATGGGTTTGCAAAAGAACTCAGAAGGCTTAAGATTATTGGAAGAATCGAGAAAGATGCGATCTGGCTTGATCCTCGATGCGATGAAACAATCTATCATTCATGGCGTCCAGAGGCCGGCTCGCGGGTTCTCGACGGATTGAAAGCGAAACTCTCGGAGAGCTGGGAGAAATGGAAATAGACAACGAAACTCGTAAGGCGCGCAACGAAACCCTCCGGGCCCTGCTAAACGCCCTTGACCTCAACGCACCCGGCGAACGTATGCACGCCGAACGCGTAGCCGTTTACGCCGTCGCCACTGGGGAGGAACTTGGGCTTGGCGAAGAGGAACTCCTTCGCCTCCGTTACTCGGCGCTCCTTCACGATGTCGGAAAGACCAAACTCGACGGCTCCCTGCTCAGCAAGGTTGGCAAGCTATCCGAAGCTGAGTTGGACGTTCTGCGTCGTCACGCCGAATACTCGGTCAAGCTGGTCGAGTCCTACGATTTCCTCGTGCCCGCCATTCCTGGTATCCGATCCCACCACGAGCGATGGAACGGGATGGGCTACCCCGAAGGTCTGAAGGGACCCGAAATTCCCACCGCCGCCCAAATCATCGGTCTATGCGAAGCGTTCGACGTGATGATGAACGGCGCCGCTTGGAAGAGTTCGACGACGCGCGAAATCGCACTGGAAGAGATCGAGCGTAGCGCAGGCATCGAGTGGAACCCGGAAGTCGTTGACGCATTTCTGAAGGCAGAAAGAGTTATCCAACCGGTCGGAAGCGCTTAATCATTGTACAGAAAATGGTACAATGATTCTATGAAACCAATAACTTACTCCGAGTTGCGAGCCAACTTGGCCAAGTCCATGGACATGGTCTGCGAGAACCATGAGCCATTGGTGGTTACGCGGCAAAAGGCTGATCCGGTCGTCTTAATATCTCTCGAGGACTATCGATCAATGGAGGAAACCTACTATTTGATGAGGAGCCCGAAGAATGCCGCTCGCCTGGCAAGGTCGATTGAGTCGATCGAAAAGGGCGAAGGCATCATTGTTGAACTATGAACGTCAAATTCTCTCCCGAAGCATGGGAAGAATACGTTTCGTGGCAACAAGATGACTTAAAGAAGCTGACCAAAATCAGTAGGTTCATTGCTGAAATTAAGCGAACCCCATACGAGGGCCTAGGAAGTCCCGAAGCTTTGCGGCACGAATTATCCGGCTGGTGGTCTCGTCGCATTGACCAAGAGCAACGCCTCGTGTATCGAGTCGAAAACGACTGCATCGAGATAGTCCAGTGCCGCTATCACTACTAATCGAAACCGACACCCCCGCCTACCCCGTATAATTTCGGTATGGACGCGGATGCGTTGTACCAAGACGTGTACGATAAGTACACCAAGTACATCAACCCCAACCTCGCTCGACTCATGGGCTTCGCCGGATTCGGCGTAGAGATGACCGGCGAAGGATGCTACATCTTTGATCACGAGGGCCGGAAATACCTCGACTGCCTCGGCGGCTACGGCTGCTTCACCTTCGGCCACCGAAATCCCAAAATCGTCGGCGCGGTTCGAGACCAACTCGATCACCTCGCCCTAAGCGGCAAAGCCTTTTTCAGCAAGCAGGCGGCCGATCTCGCCGAAAAGCTGGCGCACATGACGCCGGGCGATCTCCAAATCACCTTCTTCTCGAACAGCGGAACCGAGTCCGTCGAAGCGGCCCTCAAGTTCGCCAAGGCAACCACGGGACGAATGAAAATCGTGTCGACCAACGGAAGCTACCACGGCAAAACCATCGGCGCCCTCTCCACTACCGGACGCGAGAAGTACCGCAAGAAGTTCGAGCCGCTGATGCCGGGTGTCTCCTTCGTCGAATACGGCGACATCAAAGCCCTGTCCACCGCCATCGACGACCAAACCGCCTGCTTCATCGTTGAGCCCATCCAAGGCGAAGGCGGCATCATCGTCCCGCCAGACGGCTACCTCAAGGCTGCGCGCGAAGCCTGCGACAAGCATGGCGCGCTCCTTATCTTCGACGAAGTACAGAGCGGACTTGGCCGTGCCGGATACGTCTTTGCCTGCAACCACGAGGGTGTCGCCCCCGACATCATGACGCTGGCCAAGGCGTTGGGCGGCGGCGTCATTCCCCTCGGAGCCACCATCTTCACCCAAGCGATCTACGACAAGGTCTTTGGCGACAATCCCATGGCCCACACCAGCACCTTCGGCGGCAATCCGCTCGCTTGTGCCGCAGGATTGGCGGCCATGGAGGTTTTGGAAACCGGCGGAATCGTCGAGAACTCCAAAGTCATGGGCGAGCGAATGCTTGCCGGATTTCAAGCGATCAAGGACAAATTCCCGGATCTGATGAAGGAAGTCCGCGGACGGGGCCTCATGATCGGCGTCGAATTCACCATGGACGAAGTCGGCGAGGTCGTCGTCGCCCAGTTGATGAAGCGCGGCGTCTGTGTAGCCTATGCGCTCAACAACCCGCGCGTCCTACGGTTCGAACCGCCGCTCGTCATCAACGCCGACCAGGTCGACTTCGCTCTGCAAGCATTTGAAGAAAGCCTGCAAGAGACCTCCGACCTCTTGGCTGTCCTGGTGTAATGGCTTAGAATTAACCCAGTCTCTGGGTTAGTTCTAACCTTGTTTCTCAACCGTGATTGGCGGATAATGAGGTTATGGTTGGGGCTTGTCTAGCTCTCGTTCTTGCACACCAGCAATATTCATACGGGAACATTCGCTCCCGAGCCGAGTTCGTAAAAGCCATCGACGGTGTCAAAAACGGATGGAGCGAAGACAAAGTTCGTCGTCTTCTTGGTCCTCCAGACCGCATTGTCTTCAGTATTGAAAACAACCGGCAAACCTGGCAGTACGGACTAGATGGGCCAGTCACCTGTCCTACCCTGGGGACCGTCGAAATTGAGGATGGTGTGGTCGACGTTGGGACCCGCAACTTCTTCAAACTGAAGCCCCCACCAACTAGCCTTGTACCAGAGCCTTTGCTTAGGAAGATTCTAAACGTCATGTGGCGACCCAATGACTTCCTTACGCAACTCGACGATGGATCTTCTGAACCGAACGATCCTCTAAGGCTTATCCGGGCCACTAATGCGCTTCAACGGCTAGGCACCGACGGCGCAATCTCGGTCATCAACGAGTACTGCCGAACAGTTCCCCGTAGTATTGGCTTTCCATGGAATGATTCATGGCTCTTTTGGCTAATTCGATGCGCCTTCGTCTCGTCAAATCCCGATTACGTATTTAGACCCCCTCGATTGGGTTCATACGGCGTACCTGACGATTTGAGCACTTGGCCGACGTTCCCCGTAGCCCTGATCAATGACTTCCCTGTAACGGATTTCAACGGAGCCTCCCTGAATGGCAGTCCAGAGCGATTCCTTCATTTCGAGAACTCTGATGGACTCACAATACGCCCCAACGCTCTTCGTCCGCCCGATGATCCATTCCTCATTTATGATGAGGCCATGTCGTTTCCCGGCATGAGCGAGGAAATGCTTCAAAGGGAAATTCTACGTCTTGTTCGAAACGCCTATCGCCCTAAATCGAGGATCGACGGGCCCGTGTCGCGCCAGGAATTCGAAGTGCTCCACAAAGAGTATCGAAGTGTCGGTGGACATTGGGACTCGACTCACGAGCTTTATGCCCGAAAGGACGGAAAGTTCGATCCGGATATGTATATTGATTACAGCGAGCAGTTGGTGGGTTCTTACGACGAAGCTGGCACGACCACAATCGTAGCTTGCCGCCGCCTCGATCGACACCGATGGAAGCTCATTAATATTTGCCTTGAGGCACCAAATATCAGCGTGCCGACATCGTTTGTGGCCGTCCGCCGACAGGACTCTGGCGTACTCGTAAAGGGAGTGCGAACGAGCGGACTAGACGTGCGCGAAATTGAACCCGATCAGTTCTTTGCCAAGTTGGTGCTTGCGCTACATCATGGCGAAGCCGATCGGCAGATCAGTTCGGCAACCATGGAGAGTCAGCCGGGCACTCGCTTTATCGCCGACATTTATGTAGGCCAATCTCTCCGCACTTCGTTTGTGTTTGCGCCATAGGCTAGTGGAAATACTAGGCGCGGTCTTTACACGGAACAAAAATCAGCCATAATAACTAACGACCAATAGAGCGGTGTCCGAGTGGTCGAAGGAGCACGATTGGAAATCGTGTAGGCGGCAACGTCTCGAGGGTTCGAATCCCTCCCGCTCTGCCACTTTCCTTCTCATGATCCCCGAATTGGAAAGCCTTCGAGACAAGCTTGACTCTAGAGAGCAAACCGGTCGAATCCGCATCGATTCTGAATCTGATGAAGCATTCGCCATCGTTCCGACCATCGAAGACACCTTCACCATCAACGCCTCGTATTCCGACGGAACCTACCAAATCGCGGTTGGACCTTGGTACGGCCAGTTCGAGGACATCCAGTCGGCTAGCGCCGTCACCTGTTGGCTCCTGACGCCCTACTACCGGATCGCAACTTCGTACACCCAAGACCAGCCCATCGCCAGTTGGTTAGAAATCTACACCGATGCTGGCTGGGAATCGACCGAGTATGTCTACTTCGAAGATTCCGACTCCATCGAGTCGCCCGTCGATAACGCCGACAAGATCGTCATCCTGACCCAAGCGGTCTTCCTGGACTCGTCCTTCACTGCGTACCATCCGGCGGCACACCTCGATGGCGCTGGCTACCCGCTGGGCACCATCATCGGCGAAACCACCTACGAAATGCGCGAAGATGGTTGGTATCCGACCGGTGTACCCATCGCCGACTAGGCTTCAGGAATCCTAACGACTTCCAAGTCCGTTTTGGCAAAGTCGTCACCCACAAACAAGAGCGGTGTATCAGAAAGCTTAGCCGTGGCGTAAACGATGCAGTCACCAAAATTGAGCTTCGCCGGATGTCGGCCCTTTCCGTATTTCTCGAAGGCAGTCTGGGCAATTGCTAAATGACGGAGACTAAAGTCGGTAACCGTGAAGCCATAGTCTGCCAACGCCCGATCAATCAATTCCTGAGCAGAGTCTCCCAACCTTGGTCGCAGAACAAGAAAAGTCTCAAGAATGGTCGCACTTGAAATCATTGGCTGGATTCCCAAGAGAATCGCTTCGAGCGCTTCCCAGCCGGATTCGCCCATGAGAATCGAAACGAGGACCGATGCGTCAACCGTGGCCAGTTTCATTCGAAAATCGCGTCGAAGTCCTCTTTCGTGATCTTGGTCTGCCTAATCGAGGGATTCTCTTCCCACATTTTCTCAAGCATTCGATGAAACTCCTCAAGACTCTTCCGACGATCGGGAATGCCAAGAACCTGAGCCCGATCTTGAAGCACCTGCCTAATCGCCTCGGTCTTCGAAACGCCCATTGCCTTCGCGACTTCGGTCGCCAGACGCTCGACTTCGGCATTCTTGATATTCAGGCCCATGGTAGAAATTATACCATTTTCTACCATTTTCCCCAACTCAGGTACACTTTCAGTCAGCAATGATTCGAACCGCAATCCACTGCTCTTCGTTCAGTCGAAGTTGAATCTGCCCGGTCAGTTGGCAGAGTGGTTGAATGCGCGTGATTGCTAATCCCGTGAGTCGCAAGGCTCCAAAGGTTCGAATCCTTTACTGACCGCCAAATTTCCCCTAAACCGGAAGCCCTTCTGCTTTCCGCAACCGGTCGATCAACCCGACATCAAACGTCAGCTTCTTACGAATCGGAGCCTTCGGTGGAATCATTCGCCAGAACGGCGTCACTTCCGACTCGCTCTTCCCTTCCACCAGTTCGTCGTGCGCCGCCTCCGAGGCAATCCGCACAAAGATTCCGCAACACATCGGACAGCTCACTTCCGCGCCCGCTTCCGTCGCCAAAGCCTTATTCATTTCCTGCAGAGTCCGCGCCTCGCCTTTGGGAATCGAGCGCATATAGGCATCCACTTGCATCGGCGTCGGTATCAGCATCCGATCTCCTGGCCCCGCGCCTGCATAGGACTTATCCAGAACCTCAACCGCTGGTTGCTTGCCGTTGTTCAGCTTTTCGCGCCAAGTCTTCTTTGCCATCGTCGTACGCGGCAATTATAAATCAATCTTCTGACGTAGAATAGTTAGATATGCCGAAAGCCGTCCCCGAAAGTCAGGGCGAATCGAGGGCGATGTCGACGATCGAACGAAGCCTATTCGAGTCCGAAGTCATCGAACAGATTCGGACCGTTTACGACCCCGAAATTCCGGTCAACGTTTACGATCTCGGGCTGATCTACGATATTCAAATCGACGATCACAAAAATGCGCACGTTCTGATGACACTAACCTCGCCAAGCTGTCCGGTTGCGGGCATCCTCCCTGGCCAGGTCGAGGACGCCGTCAAACAAACGCCCGGCATTGGTCAAGTCACACTCGAACTGACGTGGGATCCGCCGTTCACCATCGAAATGATGAGTGAAGAGGCTAAACTGATTTTGGGGCTCGACTAGATGAAATTTTCCGCGCAAGAAGAATATGGACTACGCTGTCTTATCCAAATCGCCAAGCGAGGCGATGGCGGGAGCGTCACAATTCCGGAGATTTCAAAGCTTGAAGGGTTGACCAGCACCCACGCCGCCAAACTGCTCATGATCCTTCGTAAGGAAGGCTATATCACCAGCGCCCGCGGACAGTCTGGTGGCTATTCGCTGGCCCGAAAGCCAAACGAAATCATGATCGGCGACGTGCTCAACAGTCTCGGCGGCAAGCTTTACGACGCCGAGTTTTGCGGCAAGCACAGCGGCGCACTCGATATCTGTACTCACGCGGTCGATTGCTCGGTACGGAGCCTCTGGCAGGTCATCCAAGGCGCAGTTGATTCCGTTCTCGACCGGCTCACCCTTGCCGACATGCTGGAGAGCCAAAAACCGAACGTCACCTTCTTCGATTCACACCCACGACAAGCCGTCTCGAACAAATGAGCACCCAAACGTTTCCTGTCATTGTCACTCCAACCGCTCTTGAGCAGGTGAAGCGAATCATCGCTAAAGATGGTCGCCCCGACGTCTTCCTTCGCCTTGGCGTGAAAGGCGGCGGCTGTTCGGGTCTGGAGTACGTGATGAAGCTCGACGTCGCTCGCAAGCCGATCGATCTGGAAATGGTCGTCGATGGCATCACGATCGTCTGTGACAGCAAGAGCGCGACCTTCCTCGAAGGCTCGACCTTCGACTACACCGGCAACCTCGTCGGTGGCGGTTTCGCCTTCCAAAACCCCAACGCCGCCCGTAGTTGCGGATGCGGAACCAGCTTCACGCCTCGAACTTAATTCGGGCGCAAAGTCCCAGGACGAACGCCCCACGTATTTGAACCCCAGAAAACGCCCAACGTTAGGCGCTTTCAATCACCAACGAGCAACCATAAAGGCTCCCAGTGAGGTCAGTTCAAATGAAAAGCATTCACATCCTCGTCGCCGCTCTCGCAGTCCTGACGGTTTCTTCGGCCTCGGCTCAAACCACCTCCGTCCAAAAGCATCACCACGCCAACTCGGCCGTTAGCCAAGATCCCAACATGCGTCTCATTCACCACGCGATGGAGGAGATCAGCAAGGGCGAAAAGGCACTCCACAAAGGCCTCCCCATCTACCAAGGCAATCGCGCCAATGCAATGGAACTTGGCCGCATGGCTCATGCCGAACTCGTGATCGGAATGGGCGAGCAGAAGGTCAATGCCCAAGCCAAGTCACCGGACAAGAAGGAAGAGGACAACAAGAGCCCCAAGGGCTACACTGACCAGCAGATCAAGGAGAGCAACGTCCACTTGGTCGTCGGCGGTCACTTTTTCGAAAACGCCATCGCTCTTCTCAATAAAACGACATGGGAAAGCAACGGCCACAAGGCCAACGCCATCGCCGACCTCCAGAGAGCGCTCGACGACCTCAAAGCGGCCCTCGCCCCCTATGGCGGAGCCAGCGCAAATATGCCGAAAGGCGGGTTCAAGCACAGCAAACCCAAGGTGAGCGGCGTAATTAAACCATAGGTCTGTCGTTGACAGACTTCCGGGGCCACCACTCCTCCTCCTTTTGGTGGCCTCACTCTATTTGGCCTGAACAAGCTCGGCCAGACTCTTTCCAAATGGCAGATTCGCCACTTCTTTGGCCCGCCAGCAAGCGCACCCAACACCGTTCTCGCTGAACTCCAAGGGAGGCTCCGATGCGCACTGATCGATTCGTAGCGGGCACCGCGGCGCAAACGAACACTCGCCGGTCAGCTTTGAAAAATCGGGCGGTTGGCCACCGATGCTCTCCAAGCGATCTTGTCCAGCGCGTGGCAACGACATCAGCAATGACCGGGAATATGGATGGGAGGCGTGGCGAAGCACCTGCTCTGCCGATCCGGTCTCGATGATGCGACCGGCGTAGAACACGGCGATGCGGTGAGAGACCGAAGCGATCGCCCCGATGTCGTGAGAAATCAGAATGACGCCCGTGCCTTCCTTTTGCTGAAGTTCGCGAAGCAATCGGAGGATTTGCGCCTGCAAAGTCACGTCCAAAGCCGTCGTCGGCTCGTCGGCAATCAGGACTTTTGGCTTACAGGCAAAAGCCATCGCAATGACCACCCTTTGCCGCTGTCCGCCACTCAACTGGTGGGGATACTTGTTGGCGCTCGATTCGGGTGCGGGAACCCCAACTTTATCGAGCATTTCGACCGCCCGCCGACGGGCTTCGCCATGGCTGATACCCTCATGCAAGGTGTACGCTTCAGCGATCTGGTCCGCGATCCGCATCATCGGATTTAGACTCGTAAATGGGTCCTGCATCACCAGCGCGATATCCTGACCTCGGATTTTTCGCATGTCGCGCTCCCTCATTCCGACCAACTCTCGGCCCTCAAGCTGAATGGAACCGGACGTGATCTTGCCAGGGGCTTGGAGCATCCCCATGATGGCGAATCCGGTCATCGATTTTCCGCATCCCGACTCGCCGACGACACCCAGGGTTTCACCCTCCTTCAGGTCAAAACTGACCCCTCGAAGAATCTCGGTAGAACCAAATGCCACGTGCAAATCGCTGACGCTCAACAAAGACATTGGCAACATTCTATCTGGAGTCCGTATAATCTGAAGTTATAAATGTCCGAAAAAATCCGCGTAGTCATCGCAGACGATGAAGATAACTATAGAAAGGCGATCCAGAAGACCCTGGGTTTCGCCCAAGACATCGATGTAATCGCCGTCTGCCGTGACGGGCAAGAAGCCCTCGACGCCTGCTTGTCCGAAGCGCCCGAGGTCCTCCTAACGGACATCAACATGCCGCGCCAAAGCGGCATCGAGCTCACACGCAAGCTTCTCCGCAAGGAAAAGGATGTCCGCGTTGTCATCCTCACGGTTCGCGAAGACGACGACTCCATTTTCGACGCCTTCCGTGCCGGAGCCCTTGGCTACCTTCTCAAAACCTCGACACCGCAAGAAGTGATCGAGAGCGTTCGCCTCGCAGCGCGAGGCGAAGCCAAGATCACGCCCCGAGTCGCCGCCAAGATCGTCGAAGATTTTCGACGTTTCGAGCGAACCGACACCACTGCCGAGGAAGCCGAAGGTGAGTTGCTCGTCCTTAGCGACCGTGAGCAGGAGATTCTCCAGTTCGTTGCCCAAGGTCTTCGCAACAAGGAAATCGCCGACAAGCTTGGCATCGCCGAAAAGACGGTGAAAAACCACGTCAGCAACATCCTCAAGGCGCTTCACGTCAACAGCCGCACTGAGGCGGCCATGAAGGCGATGAAGTCCAAGATGGGTCACTAAAGACAAAAAAAGGTCCCGGCCTGCTGGCCGAGACTGCGAAATCGTGCTTTTTCCGCCTCTGGTGGGCGCTAAGGTTAGGTTTGCCTAACTTGAAAGAGTGTACGGGTGAATTGTTAAGACAGGTTCCAAAGAATCCTGACTAGTGTCATTTCTTAACAATTCACCGCGGTTTTTTTAGCACTTGTCATACACAATTCTTACAAAAGTGAAATTCTTATGCGCCACTCTGCTGAATTTTGCGTCAGTATCTATAATAATTTTGTAAGAATCTGTCATGGAACTGAGTCGACGCAACATATTGGCTTTGCTGGGATCGGCTCCGCTCCTTTCTCTTCCCGGTGTGGCTTTAGCCTCACAGAAGCGTAAAGTTCGCATTTCGTTCCTCACCGACCTGCACCTTCCTGCCCGCAATGAGATCAACGACCGAGCGCAGAGGATTTTCAAGAAAGCCTCCGATTGCGATCTTTTCCTGTTCGGTGGCGACAATCTCATGTCCATCGACCACCAGCCCGAGGCCGAAAAGGCCGCTCAATTTGATAACTGGTCACGGTTCTTAGCCCATAACGTCTCCAAGCCTCACCTATCTGTGGTCGGCAACCATGATATTGAGATGTGGGACGATGGAGACCAATCTCACGGATGCGGCAAGCGCCGAGCCATGGAAGCCTTCGTGATGAAGCATCGGTATTGGGAGGAACGAGTGGGCGGCTGGCGAATTATCGGCTTGGATACGGTTCACCGAAATCGAGTCTCGTATTACGGCCACGTAGACCGTGAACAAATGGCGTGGCTAAGATCGACGCTCGAAGCCGACAAAAAGACGCCGACGATGGTCGTAGGGCATATGCCGCTCCTCAGCGTCACGCCGCTGGCCGACCTCTCGACTCAGGCTCGCCCGATGTCGATGCCGGTCTCATTCTGCTCGCAAGTTGGCAACGCTCGCGAAGTCATCAACCTTTTCCGCCAAGTCGACAATGTCAAGCTTTGCTTGAGTGGGCACACGCACATGGTGGACCGATGCGAATTCGACGGAACCACCTACCTTTGCGGAGGCTCCGTGTCTGGATCTTGGTGGAATGGCCCTCACCAGGGCTTTGCGCCGTCCTACACCAGCATTGAACTGATGCAAGACGGCACGTTTACGACGCAGACCGTCCGTTGCGGCTAGCCTAGTTCACTTGGAAGTGATACTTACCTGAGCCGACCTTCTCGGTCTTATCCTTCAGCATCACCTCGGCGGTCGTGTTCGGCGGCACCTGCACATCGACGGCGTATCCGCCGCCGGATCGCTTCCAATTCACCATGATCGGCCCGTGAACCGAATCATAGCTGGCCTTCACCCAATCCAGTTTGGGATCGAACAACGGCTGAAGTCGAATCGTATCGAAGCCCGGCGAACTGTACTCGATGCCGCCCAGTTCGCGATACATCCATCCAACCACCGCTCCAAATGCGTAGTGGGCAAACGAGTTCATGCCCGGGTCCTGGAAGCCCTTATCTGGAGTCCAACCGTCCCACCGCTCCCAAATCGAGGTCGCCCCGTTCTTGATGCTGAAGCCCCAAGACGGGAAGTCCGTATTGTGGAGCAGACGCAGGGCAATGTCGTTTCGGCCGATCTTTGTCAACGCGTTCATGATGTCGCGCGTACCGACAAAGCCCGTTGACAGCAGCCAGTTGCGCTTTTCGATGCTCTCCACAAACTTCGCCACCACCTTATCGCGGCTCTCCGGCTTCACCAGGTCGAACGACAGGGCCAGCACGTAGCTGCACTGCGTGTCGCCCTTCACCGTTCCGTCGACGTCGATGTAGTGGTCGTTGAAGTTCTTCACCAGTTTGGCGTGCAGGTCTTCGAACCGCTTCGCATCGTCCATCTGGCCCAGTGCCCGCGCGGATTCGGCCACCAATTGGGTCGAGTAGGCGAAGTAGGCCAGGAAGATCACTTCGTTCGGCGTATGCGCGTTGATGCTCACCCAGTCGCCGAAGCAGTGGAACTGCGCCGGTGGCATGAGGTCAGGTGTCGATCGTTTCTCGCAGAAATCGATGAACCTCTTCATGTTCGGATAGTGCTTGGCCAGCAGTTGCTTGTCGCCGTACACCTGCCAAATCGTCCACGGGCAGATCACGCCCGCGTCGGCCCAAGCCGGACCGCCATCGTCGCCCGCCACCTTCACGGGAGCGACCATCGGATACTGGCCGTCGGCTCGCTGGCCGTCGTCCAGGTCCACCAGCCACTTGGTGAAGAACGGCTGAACATCGGTCACGTAGGTCGCCGTACGGATGAATGCCTGCGCATCACCCGTCCAACCCAATCGCTCATCGCGTTGCGGACAATCGGTCGGGATGTCGATGAAGTTCATACGCTGGGTCCAGTAGGCGTTCGAGACCAGCTTGTTCAGCATCGAATCTGAGGTCTCCAGATGGCCCGCGTGCGGCGTGTCGCTGGAAATTGCCATGCCCTCGACCAGGTCCAAGCCTGGCTTCTTTTCCAGGCCAGTCACCTCGACGTACTGGAAGCCGTGGAAGGTGAAGTGCGGCTCAAAAATCTCGACGCCTGTTCCCTTGCAAACGTATGTCTCAGTCGCCAAAGCGGTACGCAGGTTGGTGGTGTAAATCGTGTTGTCAGGGTTCAACCGCTCAGCATGTCGAATCGTGATCCTTTGCCCTCGATAGCCCTGAACCTTCAGCCGAACAAAGCCCGCCATGTTCTGGCCCAGGTTGAAAACGTAAACGCCCTTCGTCGGCTCCGAAACCGAGATCGGCTTCACCATCTGGTACGACCGCACGGGGTCGCCGGGAAACGCTTCCAGAGCGCCCTTCGATGTCGCTCCAGTCACGACCGGATTCCAGGACGACGCATCGAACTTCGCCGAATCCCATCCGTCCTGCTCAAAACGGGCGTCGTACGACTCGCCCATCAGGAAGTCGGAATATTGGATCGGCCCGACCGACGCCCGCCAATCCGGCCCCGTCGTCACCGTGTCGTGCGAGCCGTCGCTGTATTCGATCTCAAGCTGGGCAATCAGCCGCGTGTGCTTGCCATAGTGTTCTCGCTGACCACCAAAGCCAACGTAACCGGCGTACCACCCTTCGCCCAGGATCGCGCCAAGGGCGTTTTCACCCTTATGCAGGGACTTTGTCACATCGTACGAGTGATAGTAAACGCGCTTTTCATAGTCGGTCCAGCCCGGCATGAAGTATTCGTTGCCGATCTTGCTGCCGTTCAGGTGGAAGTCGGCAATGCCGAACGCCGAGCAGTAAAGCACCGCCCGCTTAACCGACTTCGAGACGTCGAACGAACGCCGGAAGAACACCGGCGGCGGAAGGATATGCCCGCCCAACTCCTTCGTCTCGTCGCGGGGCTTGTCGTACCCGATCCATTCGGCTTTCCACAATGCCGGATCGGTGAGCCCAACACCAAACGATGCGGTCGGCGACCAATCGGAAACCTTTTCGTCCTGATCCCTCACTCGCACCTTCCAGAAATATTCATGGTCGGGTTGGAGTTTGTTTGTCGGAATCGAAATCCCATAGCTCTGATTGGTGGTCACCGCCCCCGAAGACCAAATATCGGCCTTCTCGGGCGAAAGGTTCTTGGGGTCCGAAGCCACCACGATTTCGTAGCAGTTCTGCCGAAGGTCCTTGGCGTCCGCTCGGACGCTGTCCAACCTCCAGCTCAGTCGCGGGTGGGTCGCGCCGATCCCGACCGGATCGACCAAGTTTTCGCATCGCAAATAGGAAGGCTTCAGGCTACACATGACAAAACCAGCGCTCAACGTCAGGAGAAGCATTGTTCGGGCATTTTACATCGAACGGCCCCGAGCCGCTATACTCAAACGTGATGGACTTGAAGATCGGTTCGATCGTCATTCTCGCCCTTTGCGCCATGACAGCCCTTGCAGACACTTGGAAACCCGCTCCTTCACCACTCAAAACGCCCTGGGCCGACAAGGTTGATCCGAACCACGTTCTGCCCGATTATCCGCGTCCGGCCATGGTGCGAAAGCAGTGGATGAACCTCAACGGTCTCTGGGATTTTGCCGCCAAAGTAGCGCCGGAATCGCAAGCCAAGATCAAGGACAAGATTCTTGTTCCGTTCCCGGTCGAATCTTCCCTCTCCGGCATTGGCTACCAAGTCCAGCCTAGCGATATCCTCATCTATTCCCGAGAGTTCACCATTCCAAAGGATTGGGGCAACGATCAGGTCCTCATCAATTTCGATGCCGTTGACTGGTCCTGCAAGGTCTACGTCAACGACCGATTTGTCGGCTCTCATGCCGGCGGCTACGATCGGTTCACCTTCGACATTCGCCCGTTCCTCACCGAATCTGGCCCGCAAAAGCTGAGAGTCGAAGTCACCGACCCCGGCAACACTGGTGGACAGCCAAACGGCAAGCAAGTTCTCAAGCCCGGCGGCATCTGGTACACCGGCACGAGCGGCATCTGGCAGACCGTCTGGCTAGAGCCCGTGTCGGATCGGTATATCCGCTCCTACCACGTCGAAACCAAAAAGGATGGCTCGTTCAAGATTTCCGTGAATGTTCCCGGTGAGTTCAAAGATCCGGTGGCCAAGCTGAGAATTCCGGGCGCCGACATCGAAGCCGAACTTCGCCCCAAGGGCGGACTGCCCAATCCGCTGGTCTTCGAAGGCAAGATTCGCCACGCAAAACTCTGGAGCCCCGACACCCCTTATCTTTATGACTTCACCCTCTCGCTTGAGGATGGAAGCGACAAGCTCGACGAAGTGAAAGGCTACTTTGGCGTCCGAGAAATCGAGGTCGCCAAAGACAAAAGCGGTATGAATCGCCTGATGCTGAACGGCGAGCCGACCTTCATGTTCGGCCCCCTCGATCAAGGCTTCAACCCCGACGGCTTGCATACCTACCCGACCGAAGATTGCTTCCTGTTCGACCTCAAGGCGATCAAGGACTACGGATGCAACATGCTCCGCAAGCACATCAAGGTTGAGCCGGATCGCTACTACTACGCTTGCGACAAGATGGGGATCATGGTCTGGCAAGACATGCCCAGCATGTCCGAACAGCCGTTCCTCAACAAGCCTGAGTTCGAATCCGAACTCACCCGCATGATCGAAACCCACTGGAACTACCCCAGCATCGTCATGTGGGTGCCCTTCAACGAAGGCTGGGGCCAGTACGACACCGAGCGGATCACGTACTTCGTCGAGCGCAAGGACCCGACCCGGCTGGTGAACAACGCCTCGGGCTGGGTAGATCACGGAGTTGGGTCCGTCAGCGACGCGCACGTCTATCCTGGTCCGGGCATGCCTGACCTCGAGGAGAAGCGCGCTTCCGTCCTCGGTGAGTTCGGTGGTCTTGGTTTGCCGGTTGCGGGCCACACCTGGCTCGACAAGGGCAACTGGGGTTATGTCAAGTTCAACTCGCCCAAGGAAGTCACCGACGCCTACGTGGACCTCATCACGAACCTGCGAGCGCTGGTTCCGCTTGGCCTTTGCGCGGCGGTCTATACCCAAACGACCGACGTCGAGGTCGAAACCAACGGGTGGATGACCTACGACCGAAAGGTCTTCAAGATTGACCAGAAGCGAGCCCGCGAAGCCACGCTGAAGCTGTACGACTCGAAGAACGGGGCCAAGCTCCTTGTCCCGCCCGCTGGCTTCGATGGAGCTTCCTCCAAGTACACGAATGCCAAGCCGGACGGCGACTGGGCCGCGGCCAAGTTCGATGACTCCTCATGGTCGACCGGCAAGGGACGCTACACGAACGAAAACCCAGCCGTGCCGCACACTGCCTGGCTCCCCGAAACGCCCGACATTTGGATCCGACGCGAGGTTAACCTCGACTCAACTTCCGACCTAAAGCTCCTGCTTCTGCACGATGACGACGTCGAGGTGTACATCAACGGCGTGCTGGCGCTTAGCCGCAAAGGGGCGATCAATAACTTCGTCCTCGCCGACCTCTCGCCGGAAGCCAAGAAAGCGCTGAAGAAGGGCAAAAACCTGATCGCCGTCCACTGCAACTCGCCCCAAGGGCGACAGCATGTAGACATCGGCCTGGTCTCGGTTAAGTAATCAAAAACAACCCCCTCCCAATTCTTGAAATGAGGGGTCCGCAGCTGTAACTGCCACAAAGGCAGTTACAGTGTGGAGAGGGTGGCTCCTGACTCGTCACGCAGGATCGCGGCTGGTACTAGCTACTTCTTCGCCGGGAAGACCTCGGTCTCCGACATAATCGGACCCGTCGGCTCTGCCGTGGCATGCGCGAATCCAGTGAAATCGCAATACGCCGTTCGCAACGTGTTCAAATCGGATGTCGTCAATTCGCCCGAGGCATTCCCCGTGTAATACATGATGTCTAAGCTATTCGGCGAATGCCCACCGATGCCCAGCGCGTGCCCCATCTCGTGGCACCCGGTCGGGTCATAGTTGTTTTGCGGGATCGAGGGCCAGGTGTAGATGGTCATTTCCGCCGAAGTCAACGTGCTCGAGCCACCGCTAAAGTAAACCGTCGTCGTGGCCAATGTTGTTTGCGGTGAGGAAGCCTGAACCTTCACCGTGAGGTCCGCACCCGACGCCGATGTGACCTCCGTCCATAAATCGCGCGAGAGGGCCGTTTCCCATTTGTTAAATCCATCCCGCACCAAATCCTCGATCGTCGTCCCCCCAATCTGCGTACTCGTTTGAAAATAAACCTTAATCGGCAGATGGTTCCACCGCCGCAGCGTCAGGTTGGAAGCTCCGGCATAATTCGGCACGTACAGCGTCGGCGAGCAGATGCCACTACTGGACGATCCTCCGCCCGAACCACCGCAACCGCCAACAAGCACGATGGCAAAGATCAGAATCGACCGACGGAACATGGCAATATCCTACTCGAATCCCTTCAAAACCGCCGAATTTGAGCCGAAAAAAGCTAAGAAGACCCAAGCAAGGTTTACAGGGAAAAGACTATAATTCAATCGCAAATGCCGGAAGTCGCTGAGTTGTGGGAACAGGTTGTGCCAGAGGTACGCAAAGGCGTCACCGGAATTGGCGTATGGACCGCCTTGAAGACGGCTGTGCCCGTCGCTCTGGAGGACGGAGTCTTCGTGCTCGGCGTCCCCCACGGAAGCGCTGAACTCGGCGGACATTTGCGAATGGCCTCGACGTCGCGGCTCATCGAAGTCACGACAGCGAAGGTTCTCGGAGCCCCCACCAAAGTTCGAATCATCGACGGCACCGATCCCCACGACTGGGAGGTCGCCAAGCGGCGCGACGCCGAGCGTCGGCGCATGCAGGAAGCCGAGATGGAAAAGATGAAGGCCGAACTCCTCGTTCGGAATTCTTGGGAATCCATCTACGAAAAAATTAGCCGCGAGTTTGCGGCCGTGCCGAACCGCTCCCTGCCCCAGAACCGCGCGAGGTTTTACGATGCGGCGATCTCGATCGTGGTCGAAGCTCGAAAAGAGCAAACCACCTACGATGACTCCAACGAGCGCAACTTCGCTCGATGCTTGGAGAGAATCGCCCAGTACACCGAAGTCCCGAGCACTCAGGTCGCGTACGAAGTTCTGAAGCGATCCGGCGAAATCTAACGATGGCTTCGGGCGAGGCGATCATCCTCGGATCAGGAACCAGCAACGGCGTGCCGATGCTCGGCGTTCACTACACCCCCGAGTTCCTCGCCAATCCCAAGAACCACCGCACCCGCTCGTCCTGCCTGCTCCAAGGTCCGGACGGCAACTTCCTCATCGACTGCACGCCTGAGATGCGCATCCAACTGGTGCGCGAGAGCATCTTCTCTGTTCAAGAGGTGCTGATCACCCATACCCACGCCGACCACGTTATGGGAATGGACGACCTCCGCTCGTTCTGCATCACCGAGGAGCGAGCCATTCCGGTCTACACCCTTCCCCGCTATCAAGACGATATCCGCCGGATCTTCCCGTACGCCTTCGTCGATCATCCCTCGGGCCTTTGGGTACCACGGTTCGATCTTCGCGACGCCCCGCCGATGCTGGAGACCTGCGGCCTCAACATCTACATCTTCGAAGTGCTGCACGGCAAAGTCCCATGCCTCGGCATCCGCGTCAATGACTTCGCCTACCTCACCGACGTGAACTTCATCCCTGACGCGGTCATCGCAAAATTACAGGACCTCGACACCTTGGTCATCGACGCCGTGCGCCACGAGCCGCATCCCAACCACTTCCACTTTGCCGCCGCGATGACGGTCATCGAAAAGCTGGCCCCCAAGAAGGCGTTCCTCACCCACCTCAGCCACGAATACGACCACAACACGTTCGAAGAAAACCTGCCCAGCCACGTCCGGCTCGCTTTCGACGGCCTTCAAATTCCCTTCTAAAAAAACAGAAGGCCCCTCACCATAACGGCGATGGGCCAATTGTTCAGGATTTTGGTTTTAGTGGCTTTGCTTCTGAATCACGACGATGCCATCGCTGGCCGTAATCGTGTACTCAGATGAGCTCAGGACGGCCTTGGCGGCCTCGCTGGCGGAAGTCTGGTTGACGTCCCATGTCACGTCGGTCTCGGCGTCCTTGGGAAGCTGAAGATGAACGACGGTTCGATACTTGGTCGCCAACAGCTTGGCGAAGGTGATGAGGTTCCCATGTCCGGCAGCTTCGTAGTCCGTGGCGGAACCAGGGAGCACGACGTAATGGTCCGTCGCCTCGCCCGTAGCTTCGACTTGGAAGACGCAGGGTTGCTCGCCGGTATTCTCCAGCGGGTTCGAAAGCTCGTTGCCGTTCAGTTCATACTTGCGGATCAGTGACTGATCCTCTTGATTCATGATCTTCAGGCTCTTCGGTCCACTGCTATTGAACGTCAGCACTGGACGGGTATTCATCATCTTAACTTCGATGGTGTCGAGAACCTTTCGCGGAGCCTCGACGGTGTGCGTCGGGCCGACTCCTGGCGTCACGCTCGACTGAACCGCTTGGGCGGCGTTTCGATTCTGAATAGCAAAGAAAGCGCCAGCGATGGCAACGCAGGCCAAGGCGCCGATTCCAAGATTTCTCCAAATAAGGCCGAACGAAAACGCAGGCTTCTTCTCATTGGCTTCCAGCCGATCCGCAATCATCGACGAAAGGTTCGTCGGAACTTCGATCTCTTCATCCTTCAAGGTATCCAAGAGCGCCATGGTCTCGGCGAACTGCTTGTAGTCGGACTGAAGATCGTAATCGGAGTCGAGCCTCGCCTTGATCTGCTGTCCGAGCCCAGGATCGATCGTCCCCTCAAATAAATCTGAGAATTGTTCCTGAATTCTTTCTCGGCTCATCGTGTTCTAAGTACTCCGTGCGTTCTATGTCCGTTGGACGAGACTAAACCTTAAACAGTTCCTCGTTTTCTGCCAGCAGTTCCCTCAGACTGATCCTCGCCCGGTTCAAACGGCTTTTTACGGTTCCAAGCGGTAGGTCTAAGGCCTCAGCGATCTCCTCGTAAGTCTGCTGCTCGGCGTGGAACATGATGATCATCGCCTTCTGAAATTCGGGCAGTTTGTTGAGGGCGCGTTGGAGCATCACTTCGCGCTGGTTGCGCTCCGCCAGCTCGTCTGGTGTGTTGCCACTGTCCTCGATTTCGCGCGTGATCTCCTCGTGGTCGTGGTGGACGGTCGCATCGATGCTCACCAGCGATTTAGATCGGTCGCGTTTGCGTCGGTCGAGATAGCAGTTGGTCACAATTCGGTACAGCCAAGTGCTGAATGCGCTGTTGCCCTTAAAATTCTTGATCGCGTTGTTGACGCGTAGGAAGGCGTCGGCGACCACGTCGCACGCCTCTTCGGGATTTCGGGTCAGGCGGAAGGCGTACTGGTAGGTCCGTTCCTGATACTTGCGGATGAGTTCATTCAGAGCGGCCTTATCGCCCCTCTGTGCTTTCTCCACCAATATCGCATCGTTTTGAAAGAACTCGCTCATGCCTACGCGCGGTCGCTCACCCAGCCTTGTATTTTAACACTACGCCGAATCGGAGCCCTTCGCGTGGGTTCGCACGGCATCCATGATCGCTTCCTGCTCTTCATCAGTGAGCGGGTGCCCAGTCTTACCGTTCGAAAGGTGCTTGCCGTAGACCTTGTTGTCGACTCGGCCAACAATACTCGTAAGGATTGCGCCGTCGCCATTGTCGTCATAGACGGCCAAAGTGAACGACTGGTTTCCTCCGATGTCAGGAAAAGCATCATATTTCGTCAGGCCAACGTGTCGCTTGGACTTCTGTAGCTTCCGCTCAAGTGTCGTAATCCGCTCCTCCAACTGCTCGGTCTTGTTGCGAAGCTCCTGCCTTTCTCTCATGTGATCCAAGAGCATCTGTTCGACGTTCTGAGACGAGTTCGCATTCAATAAATCAGAAAATTTACGCCGTGTCCTATTCAGAACCAGCCAAAAATTGACAAGAATAATGGTTATCACCCCCACCACGACCAGCAAAAATAGCAGGAGCCATCCGGCCAGGTGGGATAATGAAGTAGCTATATCGGCCATGGAATGTTCGTTAAAAGTATAAGAGTATAGCGGAGTGGGGAATGGAAGCAGTCGTTGAAAGTCAGAATCCGCCAAAGCCAAAGACCAAGGTTCGGGGCTTTACAATTTTCCTGATCGTCGTCCTCATGGTATCGATCGTCTTCTTCACCAGCTTCAAAACAGCCGAAGTTCGAGGCGAATCGATGCTTCCGACTCTGCAAAACGGACAAAAAGTTCTGACATGCCATGCCTATTGGCTTGTCGGGCAAATTAAGGTCAACGATATCATCGTCCTGAAGGAAGAAAAGTCGAATGATTACTTCATCAAGCGAGTTCTCGGCCTTCCGGGAGATGCGATCCCCTGGAGCATGGCCCCGAGGGATTGGCCCCTCGAAAAGGGCAATTATATCGTTCCGCCTGGTCGAATCTACGTGGTTGGCGACAACATCAACCACTCGGACGACAGCCGCAAGTTTGGAGCCTTTCTGCAGAGCAACATTCTAGGAAAGGTAATCACTTGGCGGTAAAGAAGTTTCCCTGCGGCTCCTACGGGCGACAGACCCTCCAGTTCTTCGCGGCCCCCTACAAAGCTCCTCTACGAGCCTTCGCCGCCCTCGTCTTTGCCTGGCAAGACGAAAACATTCTCCTCTGCAACATCGGTGACCGAGGCTGGTGCATCCCCTCCGGCCGTGTCGAGCCGTTCGAATCGTCGATCGAAGCCGTGAAGCGCGAAGCGATGGAAGAAGGCGGCGCGGAGATCGACAGCGTGCAGTACATCGGATGCTACAAAATCTGCGAAAAGGGCGAGGTCCGCTGGGCCGACGTCTACGTTGCCAACGTCGTGAGCCTCGGCGAAATCTCTATGCCCGAAGAGTCGCTTGGACGCCAAATCGTCACCATGGACGATCTGCCCAACATCTATTACGATTGGAATGACCTCACCAAGTGCGTGTTCGAACACGCCTACGAGATCATGCTGAGAGCCAAACAGCTCTAAAACCCATCGATCGTGAATTTCGGCTTCGCCTTCAGGTGAGCCATGGCAAACTCATCCGCCTCCTGATGGTGCCCGCTTTGCCGCAAGGCCCGCACGAAAGCCTGCCCGTTCTCCTCTGTGGGATTCTCTTTGTAGGCCACCCGCGCTGCAAACACATCGTCCTGAGTCGAAGGAATCTGCTCCTCCGTGTTCGGATCCTTCTCCTTAATAAACTCATCGACCTTGCCGAAGTACACGGCCTGCATGATGGGATCCATGAGGCTATTCTACGTCACAGAAGCAGGCGACGGGTAACCGATAGTCGAACGCGCCCGGCAAAAAGCCGCAGATCGTCGTCGTCCCAGGGGCACCGAACCTCCCCTTCCAGCAAGCGCTGCCCACCAGCCACTGCACTCTGAAGCAATTCCAGAAAGAGGATTCCGCGGCGGCATGTGGCCAAATCTCCATCCGCTGGAAACAGCGAAACCAAGAGACCCGGCGCGTCCTGCAAGACGCGGCAGGTTTCGGCCAAAACATCCGGCCGGTGCAGGAAAGCGCCGTCCGCCACACGAGCAAGATCGTAGCTGACGAAGGCGACCGTCCGCCGTAGCCGCTCGACGTCCATTTCCCAAATGCTTTCGGCGTCGACGGCACAACTCGTGAGGTCAGACAGCCCGTTGCCCTCGGCCCTAAAGTCCGCTCCCCAAAGCTGAATCACTCGATCTCGGTTGGTGGTCACCATCACCGCCGCTCGGCGAACGCATCCCGCCGAACACCTTCAATTATGTCGCTTGCAGGTGGCCACGAGCCTTCCGGTCGCACCTTCGTAGACCTTGGCGACCTTTCCATCCCACATCACGGCATAGTCTTTCCACGGTAGAACGCGATCGGGGTAATGATGGCTCTTGCCCGAAACCGGATCGAACACTTCGGTCTCCAGAAATGCGAGAGATTTTCCATCGATGCCGAGAGACGAACGATCAAAATAATTCTTGCCGGTGGCGATAGGACGGCTGTAACCATGTTGCTTCCAGACCAGCATTTGCCTACGCGCTGGATCAGCGATCAGGATCGCTTGATTTCCGATTTGACCGAGTGGAAATTGTCCCTTCGCGATGGGCGCAACCATTTCCCCTAGATTGCCCGAAGGGTCGCATAGGCAGATTCCATCTTGCGTCGCCACCAGAACCTTGCCACCAACTGAAAATACGCGCGGCCAGCTTGGAGCAATGGGCTCATTCTGATCGTTCAAGTACCCCAGGTCCCTAATGAAACTCGCCTTCAAGGTCGGTTCAAAGGTTATCTTCACCAGAGCCTGAGCAAGAGTCGGCTGGACTGATTCGGTCAGATTCTGAACCGTAAGAATGCCAAAGGCGTAGGTTGGCTCCACAACCACCTGGCTTAGCCAAGTTCGGTTCGTCAAAAAGCGTAAATCATTAGCCCGCTTATGGCCACCCCATTTTGCGTCGTCGCGAAGCCACTCTAGTCCGAGTGCATTGAAATCTAACCGCGATATCTCGACTCCATCTTCGTAAAGGGCGAGGTCCAAAAGCTCCCAATTCCTATTGGGTGCGACACGCTTCAACAAACGCCCCTTGCCCACCGGCCAGCCCAAAAGGTCGCCCTGAGAGTACAACCATTCCCAATTCCCAGCCTCCCTCGGAAGCCGAAAACGGGTGTTGCCCTCGATCAGCCAAGGATGCCCTTGGATCGTTTCCAGCCGAATCGAGCCGATCGAAAGGGCGTACATGGCCGCCAATGTCGCGATCATATCCAATCAGACGCTCTGCCGCCGCCGAGAGTGCCCGAGTAAACTCGTGCCGATGTCGATTTCGCGGAGAGACCTCATGGCCGGATGCCTGGGTGCCGGACTCTTTTCCGCCGTCGCCTTTGGCGACGAATCCCTCGACGCCAAAGTCAAAGCCCTTGGCGAGAAGTACTTCGACCTTTACGGTGCGCCGGGCCTCCTCGTCATCGCCGTCAAAGGTGGCAAACCGGTGACCACGCTCGCGCTCGGCTTTCGCGACATCGTCCAGCCCAACGACATCACTATCAAGGACCGCATCGCCGTCGGGTCCCTCTCCAAGCCGATCTGCGGCTACGTCGTCAGCCGCCTAGTTCAGGACAAGGTCCTGAGCTGGGAGACTCCTTTCTCCAAACTCGCTGGCGACCTTTGCCGAGACCTCCACTCGCCCGCCGCCAACGCCACGCTCGGACAGCTGATGTCCCACACCGCCGGGCTCACCTACAACGTGCCCGGCCAGGACCAAGTGACGGGTGTTGTGCCAACCGAGGGCCGTGAATATCTTGCCCGTCTGGAACTGAGCGCCACTGGGATCACAGCCCCGGGACAGCGGATGGAATACGCCGGTGGCGCGAACCTTGCTGTCGTCATGGCCGAGCGCGCCACCGAAAAGTCGTATGAAGAGCTGATCGCGCAGTACATCAACGAAGAACTGAAGCTCCCCTCTATCCAAATGGGGATGGACATCCTGGACAAAAACGTCGGCTCCACGCCCCGTGGGCATTACATCGACGGCAAGACCCACGAATTCCTCACCTACGGTCGCTACACCCTGTGGGGCCGTTCCATGCGCTATATGTGCGACGCCACCCTCGCCATCACCGGAGCCGCGAACGAAATCGCTTCCCTACTGGCTGTCGCCGCCGGGTTCGGTGGCCCCTCTGCCAGCGCGACGTTCGAGTCGGCCAGAAACACGAACAAAGACTTCCCGAAATACACTCTCGGCTCCTGGGCCAAAAACGACAAGGGTCTCTATCACTTCGGTAGCTCGAACCTGGGCGACTGGTCGTCGGTCTACGCCCTAGATTCATCCAAGACCACCGTCTTCGTCTACATGAACTGCAACACGATGGACAACTCGTTCAAAGGCGACGCCTTCGTCAACGAGCTAAATGCCCTGTTCACGAAAGGCTAGAAACGTTGCCCGACGTGGGTTTCCTGCATTCCGAAATACGGCCGGAAGGAACCAAGCCATTGGCCTTGCACCTCGGCATCGCCCATCAGCCCCTCACCGCAATTCAGAAACACTGCATGGTGGCACTGGTACTCGATCGACCCTTCGCTCGGGGTCATCATCTTCACGAAGTACTTCGGACGATCCAAAAACTCGAATTCCGACTCGTCCGTCACCATCCGATGGTCGCGGGTAATCGCGTAGCGAGCAATAATCCGGGCATGCTGGACCATGTGCCGAGGCCCCACGTGCTCGGTCTTCTCCGAATGGATTCCGTACGCCAGCCCCCCGACGTACATGAACAAGCCGATCAGCGGAATCACCTTCACCACGTTGAAAATATTGTCGATATGAAGTCCACCGATCGCTCCGCCGACGGCAAAGAAATAGACCAGCATCCCACCGGGCAAGAATAGGATCAGCCCGGCGAACATCAGCCAGCCAATGATCGTGTCTCGACGCTCCAGACGTCGCTCCTTCGAAAAAGGGTTCCAATGGTGCATCGGCATGGCGCTATACCACCGGCACATGCGGGACTTGATAAGGCCGAAACGCCCCTAGCCACCGCCCTTGAATATCCGCCTCTCCCTTCAAACCTTCACCGCACATCCAAAACACCTCTTCCACGCACTGATACTCCATTGAGCCCTCGGTCGCGCCCGACAAACGTACATAGTACTTCGGATCGTCCAGAAATTCGATCTGGCTTTGTTCGGTATACAAAACTCCTGTGCCATCGGTTGCAAATCTTGCAATCACCGTCATATTGGCGAACGTCATCCGCGTGCCTTTGCCGGGAGATCGGGCATTCACCAAGCCGTAAATAACGCTCATGACTGCGATGATCAGCCCCAGGGCCATCACCAACACGCCCCACGGAATATGCACACCCTCGCCCATGTCGGTGACAGCACCGGTGTTTGGGTTTCGTGTCGCGGTGGCCGTAAAGACGCTGCTGATCGCCAGCATCCACGTGATGACTCCGCCGCAAAGGAAAAGGACGACTCCGCCGATGAGCCCTCCTCCGACCGCGAGATGTCTCATCTTCTCGCGGTCTTCAGTGGTTTGGGGCTTCATGGACCGGCTCCTTGCTCGAATGCTTAAACCAGGCTTCGGTTGACTCCCGCAGTTCCCGGCATGATTAAGTCGGCCACGCCGTAGCTTCGACGTAGGTCGTGAAGCACGACCTTGGCGCGGTGCCCGATCGTTTCGTAGCCGTTGATGACCTCGACGAAGAAACCTTCGTCGGTCCAGCCAACCGCGCGGGTCGAGCCTTCAAAGGCCGACCGGCGAACGTTCACTTCCATCACCTGCGACCGGCGATAGATCATCAGTTCCTTGTCGAACTCGTCCAGCGTGCCCGCCGTGATCTCGTACTCTTCGTACTCCAAATCAAAGTTCGCACGGATATAGATGCCGCGTCGAATCTCGTGCTCGAGCTCTTCGACGTTCTCGCCGTCCAAGCCGATCAGTGCTTCGATGACCGCCGGGTGGGCTTCCACCAAGAAGGCATTGCCCGGCTCCAGCATGCGGCGGCGCATATCGCGCTCGATCCACAGCGAAACCGTCTCCTTACTCGGGATGCGTCCCACGCCCATGCACATCGGACAGCTTTCCGTGATCTCCTGCGTGACCGACTCGCCGGTGCGCTTTCGCGTCAACTCGACAAGGCCAAGCGACGAAATCTTGCCAACTCGCGTCCGGGCACGGTCATAGCCAAGGCCCGCCGTAAAGTGGTCGAGAATCTTCTTCTTGTCGCCCGCATCCTCCATGTCGATGAAGTCGCAGACGATAATGCCACCCATATCGCGAAGGCGGAGCTGGCGCAGGATTTCGTCCGCCGCCTCCAGGTTCGTCTTCAGGATCGTGTCGCTCAATGCGGTCGAGCCAATGTGCTTACCCGTGTTGACATCGATGGCGGTCAGCGCCTCCATCTCGTCGATGACCAGGTAGCCACCCGACTTCAGCGGAACGTGGTGTTGCATCAGCCGGTCGAGTTCCTTTTCGACTCCGTAGAAGTCGAAAATCGGCTCTTCCCGGTCGTAAAGCTGAATCTTGTTCACCATCGCCGGCGCAACCACCTTAGCGATCAGGTGTACCTTTTCGTACTCGTCCGGATCGTCGATGACCATCCGTGTGATCTGGTCGCCAAACACCTCGCGAACCGTTCGGAACAGCAGGGTTTGGTCGCGGTGGACGCACGCCGGCGCGCGGAGTCGCTTCGCCTGCTTGGTCACCTCTTCCCACACGCGAACGAGGTACAGAATGTCCGAGCGAAGCTCGGTTTCCGTGCGTCCGTCGCACTCGGTTCGGGCGATCAAGCCAAAGCCGGGCGGGCAAATCTTTTCGCCGATCTTCTTCAGCCGGTCGCGCTCACGTCGGTCGTCGATCTTTCGACTAACCGCCACGCCGCCAGATTCCGGCAGGAGGACGACATAGCGTCCCGGCAGGGAGATTCGGGTTGAAACTCGCGCCCCTTTCGTACCGCGCGGGCCTTTAGTGACCTGAACCATGACTTGCTGGCCCGGCTTCAAAAGGTCCTTGATCTTTCGACGTCGAAGCTCCGACCGCCGAACCGAAGCCGGCGAATTGTCGTTGCCTTCTTCCGGCAGAATGTCGGCGATGCTGAGGTAGGTGTTTCGCTCGAGGCCGATGTCCACAAAGGCGGCTTCCATACCTGGAAGCACGTTCTGAACAATGCCCTTGAAAATGGAGCCGACCACGCGTTCTTCGCGTTCCACGCGAAATTCCATCAGCTTGCCATCATCGAGGAGGGCGATACGGGTCTCTCGGTTCGAGACGTTGACGATGAGTTCGCTTGTGCGAGGTGCGCTTGGGGCGCTAGGTTTTAAATCGGTTGTGCGGCGCCGCGTGGTGCGTCCGGTCTGTTTTCTTGCGGCCATTGGAAATCGTTTCCAGGTTGCATTTTACCGTGAAGTAAGCTATTCCGTGGTGTTAGAACCCAACCAGAACGAACAAGCCCGCCGAGATGAGGTCATGCGGAGGATTTTAGAGTGCGTTCGCGAGGATCGCCGAGTCGCGCTTCCCGTCTTCGATCCCTCTCTTTCGCGCCCGTCCGATCAGTTCGCTCTCCTCAGTATTGGACTCGAACCCAACGACTTTTCGGGAACCCTCGGCGTTTACCGCTATCAGTTCGAAGGCGAAGAAGATCTCCTGCATCTGATCGTCACTCGCGATGATCAAGGCTCATTCTCTGCCGAAGAAGCTCAATCCGTCGCCTCGTTCGTTCTTCTCGGCGTCCCCACCGCCCTCATCTGGCTCCGCCCCGGCGAATTCTCCCACCACTTTTACTTCGGACACGACGATTTAGTTGGGAACCTCGAAATTTAGTTCGAGCCTTTAGCCAAGAAGTCTTTAGCCTTTAGCGTCCTTCGTCAATGTCAAAATCAAACTGGCAATCATCTTTGATTCCTCACCTAGCCTCGGAAGCAGTTCGAGACGATCCTTGAAGTAGCCCAATTCGACAGATATATCGAGAAGAGTTTCTAGCTCCTTGACCGAACCTAAGCTGATATGAAGGAAGCGAACGAAGTCTGCATCGGAGCTTCTCCCATGCCCCTCAGCAATGTTCGTGGGGACCGAAACCGCGGCTCGCCGAATTTGGGAAACAATTCCATATTGCTCTTGAACCGGAAAGTTGGCCGTGACCTTGTAAAGGTCGATGCAAATGGCCCTGCCTTTCACCCAAACCTGAAGATCTCGAAAGTCTGAACGCCGCATTGTCGCCTAGATTACCAATACAGCCTCGGGCTCAATTCGCTAAAGGCTAAAGGCTTCTTGGCTAAAAGCTACTTGCTACATCAGAAACTGATGTATAATTCCAATACCTCAGAAATGGGAGGTATGAAATGGCATTCAAAACGGATAATGAAGCACTGATCCTAGGGGTTCTTGCCGAACGGTCGCTCCACGGCTATGAAATCTCCAAGCAGATCAAACTCAAAAGCAAGGACGCGCTCGCGCTCCCCGAAAACAAGCTCTACCCTGCGCTCCACAAACTGGAAGAGCAAGGCCTGATCTCCGCCGAATGGGTTCCCCAGCATGGACGGCCGGATCGTAAGGTCTACTCGATCACCGCCGAGGGAACCCAGGAACTCCAAAACCAGCGCTCCGCGTGGCAAAAGTTCGTCACCAACATCAACTCGGTGATGATGGATGCAGCCATCAAGGAGGGCAAATAATGGCACGGTTTGCAGACTGGTATTCGGTCGAACTCGATAGCTACCTGAAGGGCCGCATGTCCGATGTCCGGCGCTTCGAGGCGGTCAAGGAAATCATGAGCCACCTTGCCGAACACGTCGACGATCTGATGGAGAAGGGGATGGAACCAATTCAAGCGGAAAAGGCCGCGATCTCATCGTTCGGATCACCCAGAGACGCCGCCCTTAACCTGCTGAGTCAAGGTCCTCGCTGGCGGTTTGGCGGCATGTTCCACACACTGAGCGGCATCGCGCTCTTCTTCAGTCTCATCTTCGGTGCCTGGTTGATGCGCGCCTACATGATGCACCTGGGTATGGCCTACAACTTCACATATGGCGCTCTAGGGTCGATCTGGGCTGTGCCCGTACTCGCGCTCCTCGGCGGTTTCTTTTCGCGTAAAAGCGATTGGCGAAAACTAGCCCTGGGATGGGCGGCCGGACTGGCGGTGTCTGGTTGCTACTTGGTCTTTGGTCCTCAGCCCACCTTTGCCGACGTCCCGAAGGGAGAGCTTCCCGCCAAAATCAATCTTTGGACTGATGGCCTAAACGCGACGAAAAAGCTGGCAAGTCTCGAACGTCAGATTGAGTCCAACTTCTCGTCAAACTACGATGACGGCCGGTATCAGACGAAGCCGGTCAACAAGGAGCAGGCCCTCGACGCTATTCGGAAGGTCGGCCCCCAGCTTTTGCAGGTCAAGCCGAGCTACGTCTCTCTCAACGGAAAACTGACCGCCGGGTTCCTGGTTCCTACTTCAACCAACGGAATGAACTCCTACTACTATCGCACGAGATATCACTACTCCGCCAGCGACCACGAGTTCAATCCTCCAACCGGAGAGGAATTCCCGTGGACCTACATGAATCTCAAATATGTTGCCACGGCCGACGAGGCTCTTGATGCATGGGCCAGTCGTTCGTCCCCATATCGAAGTTCGTCCTTCGAAATGATTGCCGACGAGCAGCAGTCATTCCTGTCGATGGCAAACCGAATGTCAAATCGAACCAGCACCGATGCCGCGACCGAAGTGATTGGATCGATGGCTCTGTCTGGCTTCATCTTCCTCCTCATCGCGTATGTCCTAGGTTTTATCGCATCCAAGATCCCAACGATCACCTTCTACTCGTCGT
This sequence comes from Armatimonadota bacterium, assembly GCA_016125185.1. Taxonomy (NCBI): domain Bacteria; kingdom Bacillati; phylum Armatimonadota; species Armatimonadota bacterium. The sequence goes on from WGMG01000006.1 coordinate 1,741,158, forward strand.
TCCGGCGTCGCCTTGCGTAGCCGCTAACGAATCCTCTCGGCAAACCACTCAGCCGACCTCTCCAGAGTCGGCTGATCCGCCGTTTCGGCCAGCTCCCGGAGCACATCCGCCAGAGATGTCTGTGCAAGCTCACGATGATAAGCCTTCTCCGCTTTCCGCATCGCCACGGCAATGAGGCAAGGCCCCTTCCCTCGATTCACCAGACAGGGGTTGTTGAATCGGATATCCGTACAGCGAAAGCAGTTCGAGTTCCCCTCCAGTCCAAGCACAATGTCTAGGAGCGAAATCTCGGCCGCTGGCTTCGCTAACTGGTATCCACCCTTTGGCCCCACTGAACCACTGAGGATTCCTGCCTCCTCAAGCCGCTGGAGTCCCTTGGCCAAATAGGCCTTCGGAACTCCATGAAACTCCGCAAGCGACGCTACCGACAGCCGCCGCCCCTCCGGTAAACCGGCCAATACGGCACAGCAGTGAATCGCCCATTCGACCTGATTCCCGTGCTGCATGCCAAGAGGATGACTAACTGAGGCCCGCTTGGTCAAGGCCAAACATCTTGTCGTAGGCGCCAGGAGTGGTTCGGAACACCGCATTCAGCCGGTTCCAAGCGTTGATGAGCCCGATTCCGTACACCAAGGCCACAAACTCCTTCTCCGAAAAGTGTTGACGCGAAGCATTGTAGAGATCATCGCTGACACCCTGATCGGGGTGAAGAGTCAAATGCTCGGTGAGAGCCAACGCTGCCCGCTCTCGCTCACTAAAGAGGTTCGATTCCGGCCATGCCGCGATGTGATACAGCTTCAGTTCCCTCTCCCCGGCTATCTTGGCCTCCTTGGAGTGCATGTCCAGGCAGAAGCTGCATCGGTTGATCTGGGAGGCGCGGATGTCCACCAGGTAAAGCAGAGAGCCGTCAATCCCCTCCTGGACGCTTCGGCCGAGGGCCGCCATGTCCATTGCCCAGCTCGGGGCGATCGTCGAATAGTTGAGTCGTTTCTCCATACTCATATTATGGATACTATTTGTCCGAAATAAACGAATCGCGGACAAAAAGTATCCGTATTTAATATTTTTCTTGTATACCTAGAAAATTGATGTATGATATTCATACATAGAAATAAGAGGTATCAAAATGGGATTTAAAGGCGACTTGGAAGCACTGATCTTAGCGGTCATCGGCGATCACGCACTCCACGGCTACGAGATATCGAAGCGAATTCGAACTCAAAGCCAGGACGTGCTGAAGTACGGCGAGGGCCAGCTCTACCCTGCCCTCCACAAACTCGAAGAATCGGGCTTCGTTGCCGCCGAATGGATCGAGCAGGATGGAAAGCCGAATCGGAAGGTCTACTCCCTGACCCCCGCAGGCAAAGTCGAACTCGAAAAGAGAAAGTCGGCTTGGACAAAGTTCGTCGCTGGCGTCGGGGGAGTCTTCTCCGCCCAAACCATGGAGGAAGGAAAATGAACCTTAGCTACATCGACTGGTACCTTGTCGAAATGGGTCGAGAGCTCAACGGCCTCATGCCCGACGAGCGCCGCGAAGCCCTCCTCTTCGAGACCAAAAATCACCTGATGGCGATCGTCGAAGAACTAACCGATGAAGGACAACAGCAGACCGAAGCCGAAAAGACCGCCATCGAGCGGTTCGGCGATCCTCGGACCATCGCGCGTCAGTTTGTGCGCACCGGCCACGACAGCCAAGGCACATTCGCCCGAGTGGCTCGCGGATCTCTGGTCTCCATGATGACGCTCTTCCTTGTCCTTGGTGCCATTGCCGTCCCATTCGTTCCTCAGTATGTCTTCGGCTGGCTCCTCTTCGCGTCTTTCGCGCTCTTCGGCATCTACGCGCGCCTCACCGGACTCATGCCCAAGGTCACTACCTTCCTCATTCCGGCCGCCGTCATCGCTGGACTGGCTCTACCCACCGCCGGCTTCTTCTCCTACTACCAGTCGTACAACGGGAGCCCAATCCTCCTTCCGAGAAATCAACTTCATGCCATGGCCGCCGATGCCGCTTCGAGGGATCGCAAGGCGATCGCTTTCGAGGATCACATCATCAGTCAGTGGAAGCAGATTCTCAGCGATCCGAAGTTCGCCAACGGCATCCCGGATGGTTCTTCTCTTTTGATCCCAGCCCTGCGTGAGGGCGGAGGCAACGGTATCTTCGTCCTCATGCCGATGGAGCCAGGAAAGACCTTCCATAAAGTCGACGGCAACGAACAAATCCTTCTCGGCGGCCCAAATGTGAGGCTGTCTGTCCCTGTTGCGAGGGCCGATGATGTGATCAAAGGCCCAGTATCCCGCGCTAAATTTGAGAGCCAAATGAAGGAGCAGATCGCTCAGACCGGTTGGCAAAGGAACTTCCGCGGTCAAGCGGTTGGCATCCTCGAATCCGCCGCCGACCGACCGTTCATCGAATGCTACGGGTTCTTCACGCTGCCACTCCTGGCGATGTACTTGCTGGGTGGAGTGCCCGTTGGCCTCCTTGCGAGCCTGCTTGGGTCGGCAATGCACCGATACTTCCGACTTCGCCGACTCAAACTCCGTCTGGCTTAGCTCACTCGCCCCGCCCTTGCCCTCGCACTCGCCCTGAATTATGCTACATCTCTCGGCGATACTCAAGCGCCGAGAGAAGGGTGGCCGAATCGGCGTAGTCCAATTCGCCACCGATCGGCATACCGTGCGCAATCCGCGTCACCTTGAGTCCGACCGGCTTCAAAAGCTTCGCCAAATAAAGCGCTGTCGAGTCACCCTCGATGGTCGGATTCGTCGCCACGATCACCTCTTCGATGGGCTCATGGTGGAACCGCTCAAGCAATTCGCGAATCCGAAGCTGCTCCGGGAAAATGTTGTCAACCGGGGAGATCAGCCCGTGAAGCACGTGGTACTGCCCCTTGTAGTCGTTGATCCGCTCGATCGCTACAATATCGCGTGGCTCGCCCACCACGCACACAACGGTCTTATCGCGCCGCACATCGCGGCAGATTTCGCACTCTTCCGACTCAGAAATGTTCTGACAGCGTATGCAGAATCGTAGCTTCTGCTTAGCGTTCATGATGGAAGAAGCCAACTTCTCCGCCTCGTGGTCGGGCACGCGCAGAAGGTGGTAAGCCAAGCGTTGCGCCGATTTCGGCCCAACGCCTGGGAGTTTCTCAAGCTCCGCGATCAGCTCAGCAAGCGGTTTCGCGAATAGCAAGGTTTAGAGCCCGAGGCCGGGAATAGGAGGCAGACCCTTCGTGATTTCACTGACGCGATCCGCGCGCAGTTCGACCGCCTTCTCAAAGCCGTCGCGAATCGCGCCCGTGATCAGGTCTTCAAGAGCTTCGACATCGTCGGGATCGACGACGCTCTTATCGATCTTGATCGTCTGGATGCGGCCGGTTCCATCGAAGGTCGCTTTGACCGGGCCTTTGTCGACGTTGATGGTCTCCGTCTCCAGCTCTTGCTCCAGGTTCTGAGCCCGAGCCATCGCATTCTGAACGTTCGCCATGAGCCCGCCGCCCATGCCACCACCGAGTCCTTTTGGAAGTTTCATTGTCTAACTTAAATCCTCTTCTTTGTTATCCGAAAGGTTGAAAACTTCTTTTACCAACCTTTCGAGCCGTGCGCCTTCAACGTGTAATTCTACCGCTTCAGACTCAATCAGCTTGTGATTGTTTTTTTTTTCAAGGATGAATTCAAGTTTCGTGCCTTCCCGGCCAATTGCCGCTAATTGGTCAGTCACGAACTTAATTCTCTGTGCATTTTCGTTGAACCACTCGAAGTCGATCTGCCGATGGATCGCCACCACCATCTTCTCGCCCGAGTCCTCGATCAAGGACGCCGCGTCGAGCTTCAGCTTATGCATGGTCGGCTTTCCGGTGTTTGGATTGATTGGAAGGGAGTTCCACAGCCGATCCCAATCGTTGTTTTCTGGTCGTCCATTGCCAGAAGAAGGCGCCAGCGCAGGCTCAGAAACGGGAGCCGCCTCAACCGGCGGAGTCGTTTCAACTGGAGGCGTTTCCACCACCGCTCGAACCTCTCTTGGTGCGGCTTCCCGAGGCATTGGCTTCGGTTCTTCACGCGCGGGCGCAGCCCGAACCGGTTCCGGCTGGGTTCCCGCCGTGGCAATGCGGATCAGCTCGCTCTCCAGCCAGAGCTTCGGCAGCGAGATGTCTCGAATGATCTTGTGCGCCTCGGCCAGCGCTGCCCGAACCTGAATCAGGAACGGCTTGCCCAACCGCGCCGCAATCTCGTGGAGCGACGACTCGCGCACTGCGTCTACTCCTTCGCCCGGCACCTGATAGATCGCCCGAGTTAGGTCCGCCAGTCGATGAAGCATCGACTCTAGCAACGACCGGGGGTCGCGTCCCGTGCGGATGATCTCTTCCAGCAGCGTGATGATCTTCGGCACATCGCCAATCTGCACCGCAATCAAAAGATCGTCGACTGACTGCTCCGAGACCAATCCCAACTGGTCGTAAACCAGATCGACCGAAATCTGCCCTTCCGACACGATGATCGCCTGTTCGAGCAGCGTTAGCGCATCTCGAAAGCCGCCGTCTGCCATTCGCGCGATCGCCGCAATCGCGGCCGGCTCTGCCGTCACACCTTCCTGCTGGCAAACGTAGTTCAGCCGGTCGATAAGGTTCTTCAGCGAGGCTCGGTGGAATTCGTACTTCTGGCATCGCGATCGAATCGTCGCCGGAACCTTGTTGTACTCCGTCGTCGCCAAGATGAAAACCAGGTGAGCCGGAGGCTCCTCGACCGTCTTTAGCAGGGCGTCAAATGCCTTGGGCGAGAGGTCATGGACCTCGTCGATGATGAAAACTTTGTAGCGACCGACCATCGGCGCATACGACACCACATCCACGATCTTATCGCGAACGTCATCCACGCCCGAGTCGCTCGCGGCGTCCATCTCGATAACGTCGGGGTGAGACCCGTTGGTGATCATGACGCATTGCTCGCACTCGTTGCACGGCGTCCCCGAGGGGCCCTTTTCGCAATTGAGCGCTTTGGCCAGCAGGCGGGCCGAAGAAGTCTTTCCCGTGCCGCGCGGACCCGTGAAAAGGAAGGTTTGGGCGGTCCGCCCAGAGTTCAGAGCGTTTTGGATCGTTCGTACGACATGGTCTTGCCCGATCAGATCCTCAAAGGTCTGACTTCGATATTTTCGGTAGAGAGCAAGTTGTGCCACGAGAAAACGAATTCACCGCCACAAGCCATATCTGCGACAAGACCCACGCTCATGGCTCGTCCGAACCAGCCAGCAAGGGTCAAATCTTCAAAAGCCTGACTTCGATTTTTTTGATTGAAAGCAAGTCGTACCACAAGAGAACGAACTCACTGCCGGGAGGGCCGCGTCACCCAGAGTTTCACCTTACCGCTGCTGCCTTCCGGCCCTGACGGAGTTCGATGAACTGCTGCCGCGCAGTTCCCGGCGATGAATTGTAGCACCGCCGGGCACTGACTTGCTTTGTCATTGACCGCGAAGAATCGGAATATCCGCTTCGCCAGTCGCAGTATGCGTGTAGTCCTTCTCGGTATCGTGATACCCGGCCGATCGGATCACGGGCGTCGTTCCACGGTACTTTCCGCGAAGAAGGATTTGGTCCTTCGAGATCGGAAGCGAAAGGTACAGGCACTTCATTCCCGGGCGGATATCCGTTCGCATATTCGTCGGATTCTCCTTGTCGGTCATGCCTTCGCCGTTCCATCCGAACTTGTCCTGAATGTGCTCAGGCGCCGATCGCGGGTTGTAGTAGAACTCCAGGACGTAGTTGTCGCCGAAGAACGGATACATCGTTGGGTCGCGGCTCATGTCGATCGTCTTGTCGAACCGTTGGTTTCGAACAAAGAGCTGCTCCTGCATGTAGGTGCTCTGTCGATCAGGGTCGAAGTTGACTGTCGCCCCCTTGTCCCAGTTGTCACCACCCGGAATCACGTTCGGGAAATTCGCATCGCGCAGAACGCATCGAATTCGCGAACCAATCGAAAGGACGTTCCAGTTACCCTGAACGCGGATCACGCGCTCGTCGGTAACCGTCACCTTCACGCTGAATCCTACGTCGAACGGAGGATTGACGTCGTACCCTTCAAGGCTGCGGTTCTCCTTCTCAGCGAAGTAGCCGCGTTGGGACATACGAATCAATAGCGTGTCGAGGTTGTTCTCAATCGTATCGCGGTTCTGACGAAGCTGGTAGTTGCGTCGATCTTTGTCCTCGTCGTAGGCCGCTTGGGCGATATCGTAGACCGTATACCAGTGGTTCAGGGCCTTGTCGATTTCGCCGTTGCGCTCATACAAACGACTTAAGAGGTTTCGTCGCGCCGGTTGAAGCAGGATGTCCTGCTTGCTGTCGGCTTGCTCCATCCAGTACACCGCCTTATCATAGTTGTCGTCGATCTTGTGGTACCAAAGCCAACCGGTTTCAAAGTACAGTTCGTAGGTGTTCGGGTTCTGCTTTGCGCCTTCCTCGCCGAGGGCCAAAGCCGAAGGCAGGTAGCGTCGGTCAGACCGTTGCTCCTCGTCCGTAAAGTTGTAGCCGATGTGCCACATACCCGTCGCGTACACGTCGATTTCGTGCGGGTCCAGGAACGTAACCAAGCGGATGATCGGAAGAATCGCGTCGTAGTTGCCAGACTCGAAGAACGAGTCAGCGCGAACCCACAGGATACCGGCGATGAACTCGCGGAATCCGGCGAGCGCGAACAGCATCTGGTCTGCACCAAGTCCGCCGGTGATCAGGTCCTTACCGGACTGTACCGGGCTGTAGTTCTGGCTCCAGCCGGGGTAGACCATCTTACTGCCCCAGAACGCTTGCAAGCCGAACAGGGCTAGGCCGGCGGCCATCAGATTGCTTCTCAGCTTTCTTTTGCTTGCGGTTGCCACTGGATTAGACCTCTCTTCGGTCGAAGATCAGCATGCCTGCGATGAGCATGATGACGATGTAGAACAGACCGTAAACCACCGCGTTGACCGCGTAGGCAAACTGGTTCTGGATGACCGTCTCTGGGTTGATTAGCTTGTTCTGAACGTTATAGCTCGCGAAGTTCGGCAGGATCGTACTAACGAACCAAGCCAATCCCTTCGAGAACGCCGGAGCGTTCGGGTTCTTATTGAACGAGTCGAAGAACGCGTAGCCCAAGGTTCCGATCAGGTAAATACCACCGCTGAGGAAGAAGTTCACCAACGGTGCGACGAACGTCGAAAGGCACATCGCCACCGACGCAAGCAAGCTCATCTGAACGAAGAACATGCCGATGCCCTGGAGAAGTTCGATACCCTTCGCCCAGTCGTGTTGCATCACGCCGAACTCGAGGATCGTCACACAAGCCATCAAACCCATCATCAGCGCCAGCGCGGACACCGCTCCTAGGTACTTGCCCATGAGGAACTGGAACCGCTGAACCGGCTTGGAGAGAATGGTGTAAATGGTGCGCCGCTCAATCTCGTTCGGCAACATGTACACAGTGAGCGTAATCGCGATCACTGCGCTGCTGAGCTGAACGATACCGAGGACGAAACCGGTCAAAACCGTCTTTTCTTGGCGGGCCGAAAGCACGCCGAGAAGCGGAGCGACGAAAAGAAGAATGGTCGCGACAAAAAGAATGATGAGGAGCACGCGGCGTCGAATCGCTTCGCCAACCGTTGCCTTTGCAATTGCGATAATCGGTCTCATAGTTGCTCCGGTTATTTGGCGGTGACCGTCTCCACAAACAGGTCTTCAAGGCGCTTTTTGCGCGGGACGACGCTGATCACCGAGCCGCCGTTCGAGCGAACGCCGTCGATGAGGGCATTGATGTCGGACTCTTCCGGAACATCGAACAGCAGGCCCGACGGAATCTCGTGCAGGTTGCTATCGTTGATCTTGAAGTCCTCGAGCAGACCTCGCTTGACACCCGAAACCGAAAGCTCGACGCGACCACCACGAAGGAGTTCGGTCAGCTTGCCTTGTCGGGCGATAACGCCGTGGTTGATGATCGCGACTCGGTCGCAGATCAGTTCGACTTCGCTCAACTCGTGCGAGGAAATGAAGACCGTTCGGCCTTCTTCGCGGAAGCTAAGGATGAGGTCTCGAATCTCGCGGTGTGCGATGGGGTCCAGACCACCCGTCGGCTCGTCCAAGAAGAGGAGTTTGGGGTCGTTGAGAAGAGCCTGCGCCAGTCCGATGCGCTGCTGCATACCTTTCGAGAACTGCGAAATGGTCTTCGTCTTGTCTCGGTGGAGGTTCACTTTCTCCAGCAGCATGTCCATGCGGGCCGTGTCCGAAATACCAAAAAGCGATCCGTAAAACTTAAGGATCTCCATTCCCGTCATGTACTCGTAATAGTACGGTCGTTCGGGAACGTAGCTGATGATCTTGTGGACATCGTAGTCGCCAAGTTCTTTTCCTAAAACGTAGCCTTCACCCGCTGTCGGTTCGATGATGCTCAGGAGCATCTTAATCGTCGTCGTCTTTCCTGCGCCGTTCGGGCCAAGGAAGCCGAAGATTTCACCTTCTTCAACGTGCAAATCGAGCTGCTTGACAACGTCAACCATCCCGTGCGCTTTACTCTTGTAACTTTTCGTCAGTTTTTTGGTTTCAATGGCGGCGGCCAAGGGACGCACACCTCCCGTGTATGATTTCGGCGTAATGATACCTAGTCCGGGCGCTTACGCGACGCTCGGCACGGGAAGTGACAACATTAATGATGCCAAAGTTCCCGTTTCTCTTTTTTCCGGTACCAGGTTCTGAGCTGGCCCAAAATTTGAGTCTAGATATGGTGTTCGCCCTCGTAAAAATACGAGCCTAACTTTACCTCTATTTGGTACTGACTACGTCAACGTTAAGGATTGACCTGCCCGCCTACTTCGGCCTCTTGGCCTGGGTCGGTAGAATGGCCCCATGAACACCTTGATCGTCGGCGCAGTGTTGCTTTGCGCTGGCTTGGGACTAACCACCTCGGCGGGCCGCGAGAATCCGCACTGGGTGTGCTGTTGGGGCGGCTCTCCCCAGCTAACCGAACCCGGCAATATGCCACCTAACCCGGGCCTTGCCGATTCCACGCTTCGCCAGGTCGTTCATCTATCCCTTGGCAGTAACCGGTTCCGATTCCATTTCTCAAACGCGTACGGAACCCGGCCACTCACGCTCATGGCTGTTCACATCGCCCAATCCGCCGGAAGCGGAAAGATCGACGTCGCCACCGATACGCCCTTGGCCTTCGGCGGACAGCCCTCCGTCACCATTCCTCCTGGAGCCGAGTTCGCGTCGGACCCCGTCAAGTTCGATGCAAAGGCCATCACCGATGTCATGGTCACCATCCGCGTTCAAGACGCCACCCGGACCATCACCGGTCACCCGGGTGCTCGGTGCACCAGCTACATCACCGCTGGTGATCACGTTTCCGACGCATCTCTGCCCGACGCCGTCCCGGTCCAGCACTGGTACTACATCTCCGCTCTCGACGCCCAAGCTCCCGCCTCGTCGGCCACCGTCGCCATTATTGGCGACTCGATTACCGATGGCCGTGGATCGACCACCGACGAAAACCGACGCTGGCCGGATTTCCTCGCTCGACGTCTCCAGGCCGACAAAGTCGCCCACCGGATCGCTATCGTCAACCAGGGCATTGGCGGCAACCGCATCCTAAATGACGGCCTTGGCCCCAGCGTCATGGCCCGGTTCGATCGCGACGTCATTGGCCGAGCAGGGGTCAAGTGGGTTGTATTGTTCGAAGGCATCAACGACTTTGGCACCAAATCCAGCGCACAGGGCCCTGGCCGTCCAGCCCAGGAAATCGCAAATGACCTCATCGCCGCCTATAGCGAACTGATCAACCGAGCCCATGACCACGGCATCAAAGCCATCGGCGCGACCATCACGCCTTGCGGAGAATCCTTCTATTTCTCGCCCGAACTCGAAGCCGCTCGCCAATCCTTTAATAAGTGGATTCGCACCAGCGGCAAGTTCGACGCCGTGTTCGACTTCGATAAGGCGATCCAAGACCCGAACACTCCAACAAAACTCCGCGCCGAAGCCGACTCGGGCGACCACCTCCACCTATCCGACGAAGGTTATCGTCTCCTCGCCGAATCCATCGATATCGGTTTTTTCGCGTAATCCCAGGCAAACGGTCAAGTGCAGCGCCATTCTCCCTCGCTGGCCGAGGGGCGATTAAGTGAGGTCAACCTGCTTTGGAGTGCTCAAGCCGGCTTGAGCTTTGGACCAGCGAAGCCTGCTTCGCTGAATCAGAAAAGCTGGATGCCATGCCCTACCAACCGAACAAAGGACTCCTAACCTTCAGAAATACTTGCTCGCGAACTCAATAAACGTCGGCCAATTCGGACCATTCGTATGCCCGCCGCTATGCTGACGGAACCCCAAGTCCCCGGCGATCAGCGCCGTTTCCATCGGCGGCATCTCCATGGTCCCCAAACCCTTCTTGCCCAACAGCTTGTAAACCGGACTCGCGTACGCCGTCGCCAAGAACATTCCCTTGTCATCGACCCAGGTCCCTTCGACATTCGGCGAACCGCAGCTCACAAACACTGGCCTTGGCGCACACAGCGCGATTAACTCATGGGCATCCACCGGCAGGTCGTTCGGCGTCAGCGGACCCGCATATTTCAGATAGTTCCCCGCCATCCAATGGTATTCGCCCGAACCCGCCAGATTCTCAACCTTCTCGCCGAAGTCCCTCCGCATCAACTTTGCTCCACCATTGCCCGAGGAACCCACAAACGCAATCGCAAACCGAGGCTCATATGCCATCGTCACCAGCGTTGCCTTGCCGTACCGCGACAAACCTTCGATCGCCACCTTCTTAGCGTCAACTGCCTTGTCAGTTTCCAGATAGTCGAGCCCTCGGCTCGCTCCCCAGGCCCACGCCCGCAACGAACCCCAGTCGTCCACCTTACGAGGTTGACCCTTGTTCGCCAGGCCAATGATTCCTTCCGTCAAACCGCCGCCATTGTCCGCTTGATAAGAGGTCGGCACGATCACCGCATAGCCCCATCCCTTCGCCAAAAGCTGTTCCTTCCAACTTGGCGGCTGAGGTCCGCCTTGCGGATTTGGTCGCGGACCAAAGTTGCCGCCGAATCCAAACTCCATCACGACCGGAACCTTCTTGGTCGCATCTTTCGGCGTACTCAAGCTCATTCGAATATCGACTTTGATGGCCGGACAGGACGAATTATCGACGTGGCCAACAAGCGTTTTCGTGACCACCTTGTACGACCCGACTGTCTCGTCCTTCGTATCCGTTACCTCCCAATTCACCTTAAACTTCTGCTTGGGAGCCCGTCCATAGACTTCCCGGTCGAAGTCCTCAAAAAGCTCTTTGCGCCGCGCCGCCCAATCGCGCGCTGTCTTCACCGGCTTTCCGTTCCTAAAGACCAGCGGGTCGGGCAAAGACGTATAGGTGGTCGCCTTCGCCTCGTCCACGTTCTGATAGTTCGCAGCTTTGGGGTTCATCCCATCTGCCCCCGGACGCAGACTATCGATATGGAGTAGCTCCATCAGCCGCTTGTGGTCTTGCTCGGCGGTTAACTTGACGGGTTGTTGAAAGACGAGCGGCAATGCGAGAACGAAAAGGCTTGAAACAACGACCATGGTGATTCTCCTTCGTCGCCATCGTACCACCCGTAAGGCAGCCTGGTTGATTTACCGATACATTTACTTATGCGAAACCTACAAGTTCGTTAACAAAACACCTTTTTATCTACCTTCAATTCTAGCTTTAGGGCCAAAATTTGAACTTAGCGCCAACATTTTTACACTTTGTAAGAATTTTGTAAGAATAGCCCTTGACAATGTATTTGCCTGCCTCGTATCATTACCGATACCGAAGCGGGACGCCCCCGGGGGAGAAACGAACACGAGGGGCCAAAGCAATCGGTGCAAGCCTTGGCGAGGGTCGCTTTAGCTCTCCTTTCAGCGCCCTCGCACTTTTTTTGTCAAGGCACCAAACCCTACGCCTGCTTCGCGTTCTGAATAAAGTCCTTCAGCATCGCCGCATCTTTCAAACCTGGCTTCTCCTCGATCCCGCTCGACACGTCCACCATAAACGGACGCACCCGCCGCACCGCATCGGCCACGTTGCCCGGGTTCAATCCGCCTGCCAAAATCACCGGCCGCTCCGCACACTGCACAAATTCCGACGCAAAATCCCAGTCGATCATCGCTCCCGTTCCACCGTACGCCCCATCCTTATAGGCATCCAAAAGCAGGGCTGATGAGTTGACCGTCAACTGCGCAAAGTCGGAAGCTTTTTGCCCGGGTCGGACCCGCAGAACATGAATCCGCTTGGTTGACGGCTCGGGATACTCTTCCCACTCCGACCCCTGCACCAAATCGAAGATGCCCGCAAAGGCCGGCTTATGCACCCGGCCAAACACCGCCACCTTGATCGGCACCGGCGGCAACACCTTTAGCCATTCCAGATCAAACTCGCTGATGCACCTCGGAGACGACGGCTCGTGGACAAATCCCACCGCATCCGCCCCCAACTCGATGGCGAGCTCCGCATCCTTATAATTGGTCAGACCGCAAATTTTCACCCTCGTCATCGGCCCATTACCTCACGCACCTTGGCCCCAATGTCGGGCGATCCGCAAAACGCCGTTCCAATCAGCACCGCGTCCGCGCCATAGCCAGCTACCCTCGCCACATCGTCGTGCGCATGCAGCGCGCTCTCGCTCACCTTAAAGATGTGATCGGGAATGAGGTTAATCAGTCTCCGAGTCGTCTCGATGTCCGTCTCAAAAGTCGAAAGGTCTCGATTGTTAATTCCAATCAGATCTGGACTCAGACCAAGCGCAATCTCCGTTTCGGGCTCATTGTGGACTTCGACCAAAACATCCACGCCTCGCTCCTTCGCCGCATCAAATAGCGACCGCAAGCGCTCGACCTCCAGTCCAGCCACAATCAGCAAAATGCAGTCCGCCCCCCAGACCAACGCCTCATCGATTTGGTATTCGTCGAAAATGAAGTCCTTCCGAAGCAGAGGGATATGAACTTCCTTTCGCACCGCCCGCAGATACTCCGGCGATCCCTTAAAGTAAGGCTCGTCGGTCAGCACCGACAAACACTCCGCCCCACTTGCCTCATAAGTCTTAGCGATCTCGACCGGGTTGAACTCTCCGTTGTAAATCTGCCCCTGCGACGGACTCGCCTGCTTCACCTCGGCGATCAACGCAGGCTTAGCCGGAGCATTCTGCAGTGCTTGCAAAAACCCGAGCCGGCGCGGACTATCCTTGGCGAAAGCCCGAAGCTCCGCCGGTGAAAGAATCGACTTCGACCGCTCGACTTCGTCTCGCTTGGTCAAAAAAATCTTCTCAAGAATCGTCAAGCGTCTTTCCTCAGATGCTCAAGCTTGTCGGCACCCTTGCCCGACCGCACCGTCTCACGCGCCAATTCATAGGCCGACGGCCAAGAGTCGGCCAGACCCGCCAACCGAATAGCCACCGCCGCGCTGGGCAAGACGGCAAGACACTTGTCGGAGTCGACCTCGGTCACCGCTCGGATCAGCATGTTGCCATTCTCGATTGACGTTTCCGCCGACAACAACGCCGAGAAATCGACCGGCTTTGCCCCAAATGTCGCCGGAGTCCACTCCTCTCGTCGCATCTCGCCGTTCTCGATGACCCGAACCTGCGTCGTGCTGATCGGCGAAATCTCATCCAGCCCCGGCTCGCCATGCACCACAATCGAAAACTCCGACTCTAGTCGCAAGAGCGTCTCCCCTACGATATTCAGGAGCGCCGGGTCCCACACGCCGACGATTTGTCGCCGGGCCGCCGCCGGATTCAACAGGGGGCCAAGAATGTTGAACACCGTGCGAAAAGGCAATTCCTTGCGAATTGGCGCAACCCGCGCCGCCGTCGGATGAAACTTCGGCGCAAAAAGGAAGGCAAAGCCCAAGTGCTCTAGTCGCCTAGTGGCAATCTCCGGCCCTTCACAGATCGGAACCCCGATCGCTTCCAGCACGTCGGCGCTCCCAAATCGACCCGTCACCGCTCGATTGCCGTGCTTGGCCACCACGGCACCCGCCGCCGCTGCGATGATCGCCGCCGCCGTCGAGACGTTAAACGACGACACGCCTCCGCCCGTCCCACAGGTGTCGATATGGTTATCGACGTGGCATGGCACCGGCACTGCGTCCTCTCGGAGTCGCTGAGCAAAGCCCGCCAATTCATCGGCCTGAATCCCCTTCACCGCCAAAGCCGTCAAGAAGGCGGAAATCTGTGCGGGAGTTCCTTCGCTAACGATCGCTCCGATCAAGACGTTGGCTTCCGGCATGGTGAGATTCTCCCGGAGGACAATCTTGTGGAGGAGCGTCGCTTGGTCCATCGTTCAATTCATTATCCACTTCTGACGCGGACATTGGGTATCTTTTCCTCTAATGGGACCGTATCTCGGCATACTCGCACTGATGGGCCTGGCCGCAACGCTTTGCGTGGTTTTCGCCACCATCAGTTGGGTTCTCGGTCCAAAGCGAATCACCTCCTATAAGAGTGCCCCCTATGAGTGCGGTGTAGCTCCCGTCGGCGACGCCCGCGAGCGATTCCCAATCAAGTTCTATCTGGTCGCCATTGTCTTCATCCTGTTCGACATTGAAGTCGTCTTCCTCTGGGCTTGGTTCACCGTCTATAAGAATGCGTCGGTTGACTTCATCCAGGCCAGCTTCATCGAGTTCATGACCTATATGGCCACCTGGATTCTCGCCTACGCCTACATCATTCGGGTTGGCGCGATCGATTGGGAAGAAGAAGCCGAACTCGCCCTCGCCGAAAAGCTCGAACGGGAGGTTGCCTAAATGTCCGAAGAAACCACCGAAGCTCCAGTCGAAACGCCAGCGCCAGCCGAAGCTGTAGCACTCGGGGATAAGCTCCTCAAGTCCACTGAAAAGAACGGTGATCTCTATTTGTGCGTATCCAAAGAGAATCTGCTGGATGCTTTGCGGACCCTGAAGGAAAGCGCCGACCTCCAATACACCTTCTTTAGTGAATGTGTCGGCGTCGATTACTCGACCTGGACGCACGAACGCGATCTCGACGGTCGCTTCGAAGTGATCTACAATTTGATCTCCGTCAAACTTAACCGACGGGTCTTCGTCAAGACGTCGGTTAACGACGGCGAATCCATCCCGACCGCAAAGCACATTTTCCTAGGTGCCGAATATCCCGAGAAAGAAATCGGCGACATGTACGGGATCGTGTTCGCAGGCAACGGACTGGCTCCTGGCAGTCGATTCATGCTCCCTGATGACTGGGTTGGCTTCCCGCTCCGCAAAGAATATCCGCTTGGCGGCGAAGACGTTTTGTTCGACAAAGGCGACCGTGGCCCCGCGGTCGAAGACAAGCAATCGCCCCATGCCGGCGAGAGCTTTGAAGGCAAAACCGGGACTCAAGACGTCAGCGGACGCTGAGGAATCTCAGATCAAACGTTAAATCATGTCCAAAGGACCGGTATTTTTGGACTTTTTAACAAAATCCTTGTATTTGAGCACGATTTTTGCTAAGATTCATACAACAGCGAGTCTCCATCTGAACCGATGGCGTGCGTCAAGGTTAAGACGGATTCAGACAAACTGGGAAAGTATTGCTTTCCAGCATTTATTTAGGAACACATCATGAAAAAAGCGTTTACGCTCATTGAACTGTTGGTTGTCATCGCGATCATCGCGATCCTGGCAGCGATCCTCTTCCCTGTCTTCGCACAGGCTAAGGAAGCAGCCAAGAAGACGGCTGACCTCTCCAACGTGAAGCAGATCGGTACCGCTGCGGCTATCTACCTGTCGGACAACGACGACCTGTTCCCGCTTCAGTCCGGTCAGAGCCTGACTGGCGTCTGGGGTCACAACTACAACAAGTACGTTCCGGCTGACTGGACGACCACGCCGACCCCGGCCGAGCGACTTCAGTACTCTCAGGGCTTCTTCATGAACACGATTCAGCCGTACACGAAGAACTACGACATGCTGTCCATGCCGGGCGCAAGCGTCGTTGAGTACGCAGCTACTCTTCCGATCGCCGCTGGCAAGAAGAAGGAAACCACCAACTACGCCTATAACGGCATGCTCACCGCCTACAGCTCCACGGCTATTGCCGACGTTGCTAAACTTCCGTTCCTGACGGGCGCTAACGGTAAGGATGCTGGTAAGGGTTGGGGCTTCGCGAACCCGGCTCTTGACTGTAGCACAGCTAACGCAAGTTGCACCTATGTTCCGTGCGGCGGTACTGGCAACGGTGCTTACGGCTACATGTACACTACGTACAACGGCAGCAGCTACTGGGCATACAGCCGAGGCCAGAACTGGGCCTTCGCCGATACCCACGGCAAGTTCCGCCGAGTTGGCGCGACCGCTTCGCCTGGCGCTACCGACTGGCGAACCGACCCGTGGACGGGCTACGATGCTTCTGGTCACGCTGGTTCCTACTGGTGGGACGGTTGCCACCCGTGGCTGTTCCGACCGGACTACGACTTCAGCATCTAAGTCGAATCGCCACTTAAATGTAAGCTCCACCGATTTCGGTGGAGCTTATTTCATTTGACGAACCAACCACTAAACTAGTAAAATTACCAACATGAGAAAAGCAATTCTCTTCGCATTTGTTCTGTCACTGATCGGCGGCGTGATGGCAGGCTGTAGCGGCGGCGACGATGGCAGCAAAGATGCCGTTAACTCCTCCTCGACGGTGAAAGCCGATACGACCAAGCCCGCGTCGAAGACCAATCCGGGTAGTGTGGCGCCAGATACGCCTCTCTAGTTTCTTACGATTTAAGTTCCAGCCTCTCCTTCAAGAAGGAGAGGCTGTTTTCATGTTAATATATGGAACTATGAAGTTTCATCTTCTTTCGTTGGCAGTCGTGTCCATGATCTTGGTCGGATGCGGCAAGGGGGATGACTCCGATCAGCCGGAAGCGAACAATGCTCCCAAGAAGTCTCCTGGCTATTCGCGAATCGTCAACCTGACAAATGGTGACGTGGATCTCTACTCAAAGAATCGAAAGGTCTGCTCGACCGTCCACACAATGGAAGCCTCCGAGCTACTTCCCATCGGCCTCAATGAACAGACCCTGAGGATTGTGCCAACCAGCGGCAAGGAATTCGAGGTCAAAACCACCCTCGAAGCGGATAAAGGCGTCTCTATCATCCTCATGCCCGACGGGAAGACGACCAAGCTCATCGAAAACGAGCTAAGATACGCTTCCAGCGAAACCAACACCCACATGGTCCCCGTCGAAGCCGGCGGCAAGATGCCCTCAAGCGCGAAAATTGACGATAAGAGCTACCCCATCAAGGACTCCTACATCAACTTGAGCCAAGGACAGGTCACGTTCCCCGATCAGACATCGTTCAATGTCAGCGATCGCATCGGCTTCTCCCTGTTCGTAGCCGCCACGCCAAGCGGCGTCCACTACATCATGGGCAAGAACGCCAGCGATCGCAAACCATCCGGATCGGGCTTGTCGGCCAACTAAGAATCAAACTGGAATCGGCTAAACTTTAAGTAATGTCAGAACAGACTTTCATGCCGTCCACCGAGACGATCTTCGAGCGTGTTGGCGAGAACACGATGATCGTCAACATGGGCCCGCAGCACCCGTCGACGCACGGAGTGTTGCGGGTAATCACCGAGTTGGACGGCGAGAATATTGTTCAGTGCAAGTGTGTCATCGGCTACTTGCACACCGGCATGGAAAAAGAAGCCGAGTACCAGCAGTACAACAAGTGTGTGGTCATGACCGACCGCATGGACTACCTCAACGCTAACGGCAATAACCTCGCCCACGCCTTGGCCGTTGAGAAACTGCTCCAGTGCGATATACCCAAACGCGCACAGTACCTTCGTGTCATCCTCGCCGAGCTCAGCCGCGTCGCCTCCCACCTCGTATGGCTGGGCACCCACGCGCTCGACCTTGGCGCGATGACGCCGTTCTTCTACGCCTTCCAGCAACGCGAACTCATCCTCGACATGTTCGAGATGTTCAGCGGCGTTCGCATGATGCCATCCTGGATCGTCCCTGGCGGTCTCCGTGGCGACATGCCTGCTGAATTCGAGTCTCGCCTGCGAACCTTTCTCAAAGGCTTTGGCAAGGAGCTAGAAACCCTTGAGGGGCTTCTCTCCGAAAACCCCATTTTCAAGGAGCGCACGTTCGACGTCGGCATCCTCTCCGCCGAAGATGCCCTCAACCTCGGTTGTTCCGGCCCTATCCTCCGCGCTAGCGGCGTCGCATGGGATCTCCGCAAGGACATGCCATACAGCAGCTACGACGACTTCGATTTCGGGGTACCCGTTGGCAAGACTGGCGATGTGTATGACCGCTATCTCGTCCGCGTCATGGAGATGAAGGAAAGCTGCCGCATCATCCAGCAGGCCATCGACGGACTACCGGAGGGCGCATTCCGCACCAGTGACCGCAAGATTTCTCCTCCCCCGCGCGAAGAGCTCGACACCTCGATGGAGTCGCTCATCCACCACTTTAAGCTGTACACGGAAGGCTACCGGCCGGCCGTCGGCGAAGCCTACGCCGCCGTCGAAGGCTCGAAAGGCGAACTGGGCTTCTATGTCGTCTCCGATGGCACCAACCGCCCGTACCGTTGGCACGAACGCCCTTCCAGCTTCATGAACCTGAAGTCGCTGGAAGTCCTCGCGGTTGGAAGAATGATCGCCGACCTCATCGCGATCATCGGCTCAATCGACATCGTCCTTGGCGAAATCGATCGCTAATACTTCGACAGCTTTGAAAACCGTCAGGTCGTCCGTTTGAATCTCGACCCGGCAGGGTCGCTTAAGGTAGCCAGGGTGTCGAAGCAAAGCGAAGACCCCTGGCCAGCTACGTAGAGACCAGAGCCTCCTTGGTGGCCCAGCAGGACACTCTTAATAGTAGTTGTTACTCGTATCGACCGCCTTATCGATCCAGTCGGCCGCAAACTTCTTCATCTTGTCCACGTCTCGCGTGCCCATCGGCATGATGCGCACAAAAGCGCCCTCATCGTCCTTGCCCATATGCTTCAGCTTGTACGTGAACATGTCCCACTTCAGCTTCGCCATGTCGGCATAATAGCCCTGGGTCGTCTTCAAAAAGTACATTGCCGTCCGCTTGTCGCCGCCCTGAGCCATGTCGAACAGCGTGATCGGCACCGTGCCGCGCGTCTTCGTCTCGATCTTGTCGATGCGCTGGTTGGTCAACTCCCAACCCTGCGCCCGAAGGCAAACCTGCGGGTCATGAAAGCTTTCCTTTCGATGGCTGGCAATCACGACCACGTCATAGCTTTCCGGACCGTCCACAAACGTCCGAGCCACAATCCCCCACGGCTGAAGAATCTGATAGTTTGATTCGTTCATCACGTAAGAGCAGTACTGTCCTTCGGCCAGTTGCGCCGTAAAGTGGTCGACCTTGGTCGGCAACATATCCGCAATCTGCTTCTCCGTGCGCTCAACCTGCTTAGCCCGCGGCGCAAAGTTAAGGGTCGCCCCTGTAGCCAAAAAGAGGCCGCAGAGAATGCCGAGTTTCTTGGTCATAGTTAGCCTTTCCATCCGAACCACCTTGCAAATTTGAAGAGGATCATGAAGCAGATCAGCAGAGTGATATATCCGCTCCAATCATGAAATTGGTGTGCCGCATCCGCGCCCTGAAGCTCTCCGACCACGCCGATCAAGGCGATTCGGAGCCCGTTGATGAACAGGCAGAGCGGAACGACGAGCATAAACATCAGTACGTTGAAACTCCACTCTTTGCGCGCAATCAGCGTAAAGTGGGCTGTAAAACACGACACCGCAACCATCAGCTTAAGGCCGCTACACGGCACCGCCACCGTCAGCGCATAACTGTTGAGCTGAAGCGTTTGCCCTTCTAGGCGGAGCGGATGGAAGCCGAACAGCTTCAACAACATCTCTGCAACATCGGTCGAAAGCATTTGCAGAGGATTGGTATAGGCGTCAATGAACGAACCCCAAATCGGGAGCGCGAACAGCGCAAAGCAAATCGGCATCGCCAGCAATTTGGCTCTTTTGAATCCGAAAAGGAGCCATATGCTCGTCATGACGAACGACACGAACATCAAACATTGGATCGCCCAGAAGTCGCCGACGAAACCAATGTACTGAATCAGCAGGATCGGCACAAACGCCGCCAAAGCCCAGACTCCATTCGTAACCGGAGTCTTGTTCCAGTCCTCCTGGCGAACCTTGATCTGCCAAGCGATCAAAAGCGGGACAATCCAGCCGTGCGAGTAGTAGTCGTTGTTGATCCAGTTCTGAACCGTTCCCCGGAACAGGGACCAAAACATGAGAAAGAGCCCGCCGATCGCACCAATAGCCAACCAAAAATTGGCTGAGCGAACAATCACGTTCCAATCGAGACCCTTCAGATAGTCAATGCGCGCTTGTAGCCAATCGCGAATATCGTCCAATATCGTTGGGTTTTCGGTATTAGTGGCGGTTACGGCTTGTTCCAAAACTACTCCACGTTGAATAACAGCAAAAAGCGTTCCAAGATTCCGAACTTGGACAGTTGCCCTATTTAATACTTGTATTATCGCCCACTTGGCATCCGATTGGCAAAAAAGTCTATGATTTACTCGGATGCTCGATCTCTCCAAAGCGGTTGTAATGGTCTGTGGCGGCGCAGGCTTTATCGGCTCACACTTCGCGCGCCTGATCCTCAAAAATCACCCTGGCGCAAAGGTGGTCATCTTCGACGCCCTCACCTACGCCGGCAACCTGTCGACGATTCAAGACATCCTTGGCGACCGAGCGACTTTCGTTCATGGAAAGATTCAGGATATGGCCGCCGTCGATGCCGCCATCAAAGCCAACGGCATCACCCATATAGTCAACTTTGCCGCCGAATCTCATAACGATCGTTCCATTCTCGACCCCGGTTCCTTCATCCACACCGATGTCTTTGGCGTCTTTGTCCTGTGCGAGGCGACCAAGAAGTTCGGCCTCGAAAAGTATGTCCAGGTCAGCACCGACGAAGTCTACGGCTCCATCAATGAAGGCCGATTCACTGAGGAGTCGCCGATCATGCCCAACACGCCGTATTCCTCCAGCAAGGCCGGCGGCGACCTCCAGGCCCGCGCCCACCACATCACCTTTGGCACCCCCGTTTGCGTCACCCGTGGCGGAAACAACTATGGCCCCTACCAATATCCTGAAAAGCTGATTTCCTTCTTCGCCGTCCGGCTGATCCTCGGCAAAAAGGTTCCCCTTTATGGAGACGGAACCCAAGTCCGTGAGTGGATTCATGTCCAAGATCACTGCCGTGGAATCGAAGCCGTTCTCCTCAAAGGCGAACCCGGCGGCGTCTACAACGTCGGCGACGAAAACGAACGCCAAAACAAAGAGATCGTTCGCATCCTCCTCGAAGAAACCGGACAGGGCGAAGAACTGGTCAAGCGCATCGAAGACCCCCGCAAAGGTGCCCACGACAAGCGCTACTCGATGACCTCCAACCGAACCCGAGCCCTAGGCTGGCAACCGGAAATGGACTTCGAAACTGAGGTCCGCAACACCGTTCGTTGGTACCGCGACAACAAGGATTGGTGGGAGCCCATCGTCGCCATGCCCGACTACCAGTCGTTCGTTAAAAGCTTCTATGGTCGCTACTTAGGAGATGATCTATGAAAGCTCTCATTCTCGCCGGCGGAAAAGGGACGCGGCTTCGCCCCATCACCTACAGTCTGGCCAAACAGCTTGTTCCCGTGGCCAATAAACCGGTCATCGAATACGGCATCGACGCCATCGTCGCCGCCGGAATCAAGGAAATCGGTATCGTCGTCATCGAGCCTAACAGCCCGATCGAAGAGTCGTGCGGCGACGGCTCTCGCTGGGGCGCAAAGTTCACCTACATTGTCCAACCCGACCCGCTCGGCCTCGCCCACGCCGTCGCCACCGCCAAGCCTTTCCTCGGTGACGATGACTTCATCATGTACCTGGGCGACAATCTCATCAAGTCGTCCCTCGGTGACCTGATCTCCGAATTCCAAGAGCATCGCCCCGCCGCCACCGTCCTCCTCACTCCGGTCCCGAACCCAACCCAATTTGGCGTGGCCGAGATGGAAAACGACAAAGTCGTCCGCCTCGAAGAAAAGCCCAAACAGCCGCGATCCAACCTCGCCCTTGTCGGCATCTACCTCTTCGATCGCGTCATCCACGACATCATCGCCGCGCTCCAGCCCAGCGCCCGTGGCGAATACGAGATAACCGAAGCCATCCAAGGTCTGATCGACCGCAACATGACCGTCCGGTCGCATATCGTCACCGGTTGGTGGAAGGACACCGGCACCGTCGAGGCCATGCTGGAGGCCAACCGCCTCATCCTCGAGGACATCGAACCCACCCAACTCGGCACCGTCACCAATTCTCAAATCGATGGCCGAGTCAGCATCGGCAAAGGTGCCGTCATCGAGAATTCGTCCGTGCGCGGCCCGGCCATCATCGGAGAGGGCTGCGTCATCACCAACAGCTACATCGGGCCATTTTCCGCCATCGACCGCAACACAAAAGTCACCAGTTCGGAGATCGAGCACAGCATCGTCCTCCAAGACTGCGAAATCGAAGGCGTCTCCCGCCTCGACGGCTGCCTCATCGGAAGGGGCGCAAAGGTGACCAAGGCGCTCCAGAAACCCGCCAGTATGCGGCTCGTGCTCGGAGACTCGAGCGAAGTCCGACTACCATAATTAGCAACCACGGGAAGATCTCTGACCGCTACTTCAGTGCGGAGGCTCCGGTCTTACTTTTGAATCCGTACGCAGAGGTTCTGAGGTTTCAGATAAAGCTCCCCATGCGAAAAACGCGGCTGACTTTTGAGGTCAGCTGCCTTCAATTTCCCGTATAGCCAAAGGCTATACGGGAAATTGACCGATCCTCCCTTACGAGATTGCCCCTTCAGGGCGCCCAAAAGAGCCCTGAAGGGGCGATCTGTTATTAGCCCAGGTCGAAGTTCCGCAGGAACGCAGGCCTGGATCATAGCCCGCGCCAGAAAAAGTCCAAGGAGCCCCGAGAATCGGGGCGACCCCAAGCTCCCTCTCCAAATTCTCTGCAGGAAATTTGGGGAGGGTGCCTCCTGACTTGTGTCAGGAGGCGGGAGGGGAAAATCCACTAAAGACAACAACCCGCCGACTTAACACAAATCTCCTTGACCTTACTTTAACCGACCAACGGTAGAACCTAGAATGGTGCATCAAGTATGCTTGCCCACGATGAGTTTGCAAGTCACACGATGGACCGTGGACTATGGCAATGGGACGATCAAGGAAGTACGAGTCCCCCACGCCTGGCGCCAAGACGTCGATGTCCGATGGGAAGGTCCAGCGATCTACAAAACCCTGATCGATGTTCCGGTTCGGCCAACCAAGCTTCGATTTAACGGCGTCAGCTACGCCTGCAAGGTCCTCATCAACGGAAAACAGGTCGCTTTCCACGAGGGCGTCTGGGACGCCTTCGAAGTCGTCCTCACCCCCTTTCGCGGCAAACGCGTCGAACTCGAAGTCCAAGTCATCAAGAACGGCGGTGCCACCTACCCCGTCAAGAAGACCCTCGCCGGGTTCCTCCCTTACGTCTACCACACCTTCGGCGGTATCTTCCGCCCGGTCGAAATCGTCGATGAAGCCGAGCCTCTCACGAAGATGCCCGGCGAACGCGCCCCGTTCGAAGACTACATGCGCGGCATCCTCCACTGGGGTTGGTATCCCGAAATCGGCCATTGCCATCCCGGCACCGAACAAATCGCCGAAGAACTCGACTACGTCCAATCCCTCGGCTTCAACACCGTCAAATTCTGCCTCTGGCTCCCGCCTCACCAATACATCGAGGAAATGCACGCGCGCGGAATGCACGCCTGGATTGAACTCCCCCTTTGGATGCCAGACGCCTGCCTTTTCGATTCGCCCTCAACCGAAGTCGAACTCGACGCGATCGTCCGCCAGTATGCCCACCATCCAAACGTCGTCGCGTGGACCCTTGGCTGTGAGTTCGGCAGCGCCCCTGCCGAATTCCGCGAAAAGTGGGTGAAGAAGCTCCAAGCGTTGACCCGGTGCCAACTTATCAAGGACAACTCCGGCGGGGCCGAGATGTACGGTGGCGACCCCCGCGAGTACGGCACGTTCTACGATTTCCACCCCTACGGGGACGCCCAGTTCTTCCCTTCCCTGCTGGATTCGCTCTCGACCGGCCCGCGCGAAAAGGAAAAGTCGTTTCTCGGAGAGACGATGGACCACGACGTCCACCGCGACATCGAGCAGATTGGCGAAACAATGCCTTTTTGGGCCTCTGCCCTTGCCGAACTCAACGACCAAGGCGTCCGCTGGCAATACGACATGCCCAAGTTCATCAGCGAGAACCGCTTCGTCAACGAAGCAAAAGTTTCCCGCCATAAGGAACTGATGGCCTCCAGTGTCGACAAAGCTCTCTTTGTCCGCAAACACCTGGTCGAACAGCTTCGCTCCAAAGGCGACTTCAACGGCTACGTCCTTACTGGCCTCCGCGACACCCCGATCTCCAGTTCAGGAATCCTCACCGACTGGGCCCGAAAGCGCTACACGCCCGACCAGTTCACCACCTGGAACTCCGACCAAGTTCTTTTCCTCATCCCCGCCCGCAACCCCCGCTGGATTCGCGGCGGAAACCGGATGGGCTACTCGGACCTGTACAACGTCTTCGCCGACCGCCCGACTCTCATCCGCATCGGTTACGCCGGATCAGCCACGACCGGGAGCGCCATTTGGACGCTCAAAACCCTCAACGGAAAGCCGATCCAGGAAGGCATCGCCGAGCCCACTAGTGCCGAAGGCGAACCAATCCAAATCGCCAGCGTCTTCCTCGATTCCCTCGCCCCCGGCTCCTACCTCTTCCACTGCGAATTCGGCGGCGCCCAGAACACCTGGGAAATTCACGCCCACTATTCGCTCACGTTCGAGGACTGTTCCCTCCTCGTCTCCGACGACCGCATGAATGACGTCAAGTTCGGAAAAGACGGAGTCCCAATCGCGCTTGGGTGGCGCGACTTCCTGCGCGAGCGCGTCGGTCAACCAATGATCGTCCTTGTCGATGGGCAAGGCGGCCTACCCATGCCCTACTGGCGCGAGTGCATCACCCAAGGCTTCGGCCTATCGTGGGAAGAACGCCTCGCCGTCTGCCCCGATCAGGTTCTCGATCCCGAATGGTTAGCCCGCCTCTGCGATGTTGAAGTTCTCGAAACCCGAATCGATACGCGAACCTATGTCGAGACGGCCTATACGGTTCGGGTTGGCGACACCATCCTCACGACCTACCGTCCGTATGGTGGTCTTGGCACGCAACCCAACGGCCTCTCCATCAACCCCGCCGGACAAACCCTCCTGCGCCGCCTTGTCGACCTCATCCACCCCGTGTTCTAGGCCACTTTAGATCTCGATCTTTGCACGGGTAAAGGCATCTGCGAAGCCGGAACTTACCCGTGCTAACGTCAGACTCGTCACCCTAGCGACCTCGCCAACTTCATGATTTGCTCGCTGTTCCGGCGTCATACAAAGAACCCCATATACGCGGCGGGCAAGAATCCTTTCTCCAAATTCTCCGAAGGAAATTTGGGGAGAGGGTCGTTCCGCAACACCGCGCGGAACGACGAGAGGGGAAAGACTACTTGAGCTCACCTCACGCCGGGAAATCCGGTGACGGCAAACCAGAATTCCTCTCCTCTAAGGAGAGGACGTTGCCGCGACGATAGGAGTCTGGCAACAGGTGGGGTAGAGAATCCTCCAAATTGGCAAACGCTAAATCACGCCGGAAAATCCGGCGACGTCTTGTACAAATACACCTGCCCCTGGTGGTACCCCGGGTGAAACGCGAACCGCGCCAACGCACCCTCGCCCGTAATAATCGGCCCCAGCGCACTCTTGATCTCTTTCGCCAAAAACTCCGGACTCGGATTCTCGATATTGCTCCTCAAATGCGACTCGGCCGTGTCTAATGCCCATGCGACCAACTCCGGCGTAATCTCCTCATCCGAAAACGGAAACGGATTGTCGTTCACCACGCCCTCCGTAGCCGAATTCGCAACCCGTTGCTCCTCGGGCGACAACTCACGACCGGTCAACTGTGAATTGAACCAAATCTCCACGCCTGCCACGTGAACCACCATTTCACCCACCGAAAGCGCCCCCGGCTGGATTCGGTAGCTCATCTGCGCATGAGAAAAGCCTTCGATTTCGGCCTTCAGTCGTCCACGGCTCAAATTCCAAGATTTCGCAAAATCCGTCACACTCGAATCGTACCCGCCAGTCATTACCTCGAACCTTTTCGGCCCAGTCCACGTTATGATCTTCAGGAGCAAAGGTGGAGGACCAAAGAGAAATCCCGGTTCAAGGATGGTTTGGCGGTGTTGGCTCTCTTCTCGCGCTCCTGTTCCCCGCCCTAGTCCTTAGTACACAGTACCAAAGGGGGCTCAATATTGCCCTCCTTTGTGGGGCCGCGGCTCCAGGTCTCGCCCTTACCTGTATCACCAAAAAGGTCATCGTCGACCGGCGCTACAAAACTATCGCGGCAAGTTATGGCCTCTTCAACCGTTGGGCGTTCTCGACCGGCCCCTCAACGCAATTTGAGCATAGCTATCTGCTGGCAAGGCCCGGAGCAAAGGGTCTCGGCACGACGTACTACGCCGGAGTCGTCACCGCCGACGTAACCAAAGATCAGCGGATATGCGCAACCGAATGGCGGACCGATACCAACGCACCCGAAAAGGTCCTCGCCTTTCTTACCTGGCTCGGCACCACCGTCACAATCATTCCGTCCAGCCAAGAAATCCCCACTCCAATCCTCCAACGAGTAGCCAAGATCAGCAACCCTGACTAACTGTAATGAGCTTCGGAAACGTCGGTGCCAAAAAGCAAAAGTATCCAGGCAAAGACGAAGAGCGCAGAACCGAGTTCCAAGACTTCAATCCGGCCTATCAAAGATGTCCCTTAGCAAAGGGACCGGTTAGCGAGGAACGAACGAACCGAGGGATTGATCCCAATGACTAACTCTCGTAGCAAAGCGAAGACCCTTGGAATGGCCCATTCTAGAAAGAGTCCAAGGAGTCCCGAGCATCAGGCGCCCCCGCCATTATGGCGGCAATGCTCATGTCTCCACGCAGGAATACCTCGCAATGCGGCTGCCCCAACTCCAACTCCCAACTCCCAACTCCCAACTAAAAGAGCTTGCAGTCAAAAAAGAAAAACCTCTCCGGGGATGGAGAGGTGTGGGTGGGGTTTTATTGGTCCCTTCCTACGAACGAGGAAGGTGGGAGGGCTTTGTAGGTCCCTCCCTAGCTTTCGCTAGAGAGAGTTTTCATTGCCTCACAATTTACATTACGCACATAGGACTTTATTTAGTTCACTTTGGCGTAGACGACGAAAAAAGATGGTGCTAAAGTCTCACCCTCGCCGGTCCTAACCGGGTCGGCGAGGGTGAAGGTGCTTAGTGGTGCCCTTTCGACTTGCCTCGGCCATGGGCTTTACCGTTGTCGTGGTGGCCCGGCTTCTGCCAGCCCTTTTCCTTCACAAACTGGTAGTACTTCTTGCCACTCTTCACTACCAGGTGTCGGTCGTAGCGAACTCCGTCTCGGTAGAAGTGGTCGCGGCTGAAGTATTCGGCTCGCAGTCGCGACAGGCGGTCCTTACTCTTCGTGTCCTCGTTGTATCGGTACAGCGAGTACAGAGCGCCCGCGCCACCGGCGAAGGTGAGCGTATCGTCCTTGCTCAGAAGTCCGAGGACCGCTACCGCCCCACTCAAGGTCGCGATGCTCTTCCATTCGTCGCGCGTCTGGTTTCGTCGAGCAATCTCCTTATTGATTTGGTGACCGCTCTGGGCCAAAGCCATCGACGGGGCCACTACCGCGCAAGCGGTAAGGGCAAGGATGCCGATTTTGGTCAGTGTCTTCTTCATTTTCTGTCTCCTTTTGTCCAAACGAGTAATCTGCTGCGTCGATTCCGAGGCTAGGTCTTTGGGCCGCCAGATGAACTAGTGGTCTCCGTGCCCTCGGTGGTTGCCATGGTCATGATGGTCGTCCCGATCATGGCCGTTGTCGTGTCGACGGTCGTCTCGGCGACGATCGTCATCGCGTCGTCGGTCTTCGTCCCGACGTCGGTCCTCGTCCCTGCGGCGCTGCTCGTCGCGCCAGCGAGCCTCTTCCCGTCGTCGTTCATCCTCGCGTCGACGTTCGTCTTCGCGCCTGCGCTCGTCTTCACGGCGCTGAGCATCTCGGCGATCGTAGTCCACGTTCACGAACTGGTAGTACTTCTGCCCACCTCTCCAAACGGTTCGCTTCTCATAGCGGCATCCGTCTCGGTAGAAGTAGTCTCGGTCGAAGTACTCGGCTCGGGCCCGAGCAATCCGGTCGATGCTCTTTTGGTCCTCGTTGTATCGGTAAGCCGAGTACAGCGCGCCGGTAGCTCCGACGAAGGTCAAAGTGTCGTCGTGATTCAGGTACCCGAGCACCGCCGCCAAGCCGCTGATCGTCGCGATGTTCTTCCACTCGTTTGCGGTTTGTTCTCGTCGCCGGATCTGAGCGTTGGCCGCTGCCGGGACCACCATTGAGATCGCCAGAGCGGTGAGAGTGCCGAATTTTGTGATGTTGTTCATCTTTCTCTCCTATGCTCTTCAAAACGGCCAGCCCCATGCCAGGATTTACAAAGCTATGACTTCCGGCCCAATTTCAGGTTGTAAACTTACACGCAATGTCTAGCTCGTTCGGCCAAATTTTCCGAATCACGACGTGGGGCGAGTCCCACGGCGGTGGTGTGGGAGTCGTGGTCGACGGATGCCCCCCGCGCCTACCCATCACGATCGAGGAAATCCAGCACGAACTCGACCGTCGCCGACCGGGCCAAAGCAAGATCGTCACCCAGCGAAAAGAGTCCGACACCGTCAAAATTCTCAGCGGAATCAACGAAAACGGCCTCACCCTCGGAACCCCGATTTCTCTCCTCGTGTTCAACGAGGACCAGCGCAGTAACGACTATGACGAAATGCAGACGAAGTACCGCCCGAGCCACGCGGACTACGCCTACGACCAAAAATACGGCATCCGAGCCTGGCAAGGCGGAGGACGATCTTCCGCTCGCGAAACCGTCGGTCGCGTCGCCGCCGGTGCCATCGCCAAAAAACTCCTCGCCGCGTTCGGTGTCGAGATCGTCGCCTTCGTCAAAAAAGTCCACACCATCCAAACCGACATCGACCCGCTCACGGTCACGATGGAAGACGTAGAATCGAATATCGTTCGGTGTCCAGACAAAACCGTCGCCGAGGCGATGATCGAACACATCGAAGCCATCCGGAAAGAGGGCAACTCTGTCGGCGGTATCGTCACCTGCGTCGCCAAAAACGTCCCCGCCGGTTGGGGCGAACCCGTATTCGACAAGCTTGAAGCCGACCTCGGCAAAGCCATCCTCTCTCTTCCCGCTTGCAAAGGCATCGAGTTTGGCGGCGGCTTTGGCCTTACCGATCACACCGGCCTCGAAGTCAACGACGAGTTCTATTCGGTTGACGAACAAAAGTCGAAAAAGTCGGTCTACACCAAGACCAATAATTCCGGTGGTATCCAAGGCGGCATCTCCAACGGAATGCCCATCATTTTCCACGCCGCATTTAAGCCGACCGCCACCGTCCTAAGGCCCCAAGACACCGTCGATACCGACCACGAAGAGACCATTCTCACCGGTCGCGGACGCCACGATCCTTGCGTCCTTCCCCGCGCGGTACCCATCGTCGAGGCCATGGCCGCCGTCACTCTTGCTGATCATTGCTTGCGTCAAGCCGCGACACAAAGCTTAACGAAGGGATAACATATATGGGCCAAGATGCTTACGTGACATCCTCGGCGACATTAACTGCCAACAAGCCCATGAGTGACATTGCCGAAGAGATCGTCGACAACCCAAAAATCGTCGCCGAGAATATCAACTTCAAATATGGGTCGTTCCAGGCGCTGAAGTCCGTCAGTATCCGAATTCCCGAAAAGAAGGTCACCGCTTTCATCGGCCCCTCCGGTTGCGGAAAGTCCACCTTCCTTCGATGCCTCAACCGCATGAATGACCTCATCGATGGCACCAGCCTGGAGGGCACTATCACTATCGACGGCATCGACATTTACGGCAAAGACGTCGACCCCGTCGCCCTTCGAAAAGACATCGGTATGGTCTTCCAAAAGCCCAATCCGTTCCCGATGTCCATCTACGACAACATCACCTACGGTCCCAAACTCCACGGCGTCAAAAGCAAATCCACCCTCGATGGTATCGTCGAAAAAACCCTCCGTCAGGCGGCCTTATTCGACGAGGTGAAGGAGAAGCTCAACAAGTCGGCAATGGAACTCTCCGGCGGTCAGCAGCAGCGACTCTGCATAGCCAGAACCCTCGCCGTTGACCCCAAAATCATCCTGATGGACGAGCCATGCTCGGCGCTCGACCCCATCGCCACCTCTCGCATCGAAGATCTCATCTTCGAACTCAAGCGGGAATACACCATTGTCATCGTCACCCACAACATGCAGCAGGCCCAGCGCGCCAGCGACCGCACCGCATTCTTCATGCTCGGTCAGCTCATCGAGGAAAACTCGACCTCGAACATGTTCCTATATCCCAAGAAAACGGAAACTCAAGGCTACATTTCGGGCCGTTTCGGATAAGAACAAACCACCGCCGCCCGATTTCGGCTTCTTCTGCTTGTCCAACATGTCTAGCAGCATCTGGCCGTTCGAATCCACCTTCTTCGGGTCCGCTTCCGCGGCTATAAACCATTCCTGCTTGCCCGGCTTATATCCGTACGTCTTCTCGAGGTCCGCCTCCATGCTCGGCAGGTGCTTGGCCCCATAGAACACCGCGATGGACTTCGGTGGCTTATCTGATGCGATCGATTTCGCCAGCGAGTCCAGCACCACCTGGTTCCGAGCCTTGATCACGATCTTGTCCGTCGTATCGTCCAGCCCAACCTCGCCCGATGCCACGCTCTTCACAATCATCAGCTTGATCGCCTCCTTCGTCCCTGGCGTCGCCGTGTCCATCATCGTCGCAAACATCTTCGACTGTGGCGACTTCGGATCGAGGAGTTGCTTGATCTGGCCGTATGTTCCGCCCTTATCGCCGTTCCCTGCTTCCTTGCTCACCTTGTCCATCTCTTCCCAAGTCAGGTCGCAATTCACCCAGTTAGCGTGGTCATAGTTCACCGCGTTAAGCTGAAACTCCAGCCCAAGGGCGTCGCTCAAAACCTTATAGATCGGCCGGTCCGTGGTCTCGCCCTCGACCTTCTTCGGCGGCTCGGCCTTCTTCTTCTGCTCGTCGGACTTCACCCCTTCGTACAGCACCACCTCCTCTTGGTCCAAAATGCCCTGGAGCGAAGAATAATACGCCTTCGACCCGATGTGAACGGCCCCCACCAGCCAGATGTCCGGCTTGCCCTCCCGCACCAACTGTTGGCACAAGGTCTTCATTTGCACGACGCCGTCCGCCGTCGTCACCGACTGCGTATAGAGGGGAGTCGTTGCCTGGGTCTGGCCAAATAAGAAGAGTGCTAGGATGGGCTGGATCATTCGCGATGGTGCCTCAAGTGGCATTGTAGCCGCAAACAAGCGTCCCAAAACAAAAAAAGTGGATGCCCCTGAAACCAGAGAGCATCCAAATAGGCATTTACTTTTGGGGGACTTTAAGCTGCTTTTCTGAGGTGGCCGGTGGCGCTTTCCGTACGGTTGCCACGCTCGATCGATCGATTCGTTTCTTCTGCCACTCGATTGAGGTTCTCGATTCCGCTGGTCAGTCGCAACAGGCCGCCGACGAGCTTATTCACCATCTCTTCGGCTTCCGATGACGAAGCTGCCATCTCCTCGGTCGCCGCCGCATTCTCTTCCGCGGTCGCCGCGATCTGCTCCACCGAGAACGAGGCCGAGTCGATGTGGTCGAACACACTGGAAAGCTTTCCTTGGATAGTCGCCGTCGCTTCGTTCACCAACCCCATCGATTCCGTCACCGCTGAGTTCAGGGAGGTCGCCTTGTTGGCCGATCCGGCGATGCCTTCAAGCGAGGAGGTCGCACGGCTTGTGATATCGAGAACTTCGTCGACGTCGCCCAACGTATCTTCCATCGCGAGCGAAACCGAATGACTGCCGTCCTGAATCACTTTGATCAGATCGGTGATCTCAAGAGCCGCCGCCGCGCTCTTCTCCGCGAGTTTGCGCACTTCATCGGCCACTACCGCAAAACCTTTGCCCTGCTCTCCCGCCCGCGCCGCCTCGATGGCGGCGTTGAGGGCGAGGAGATTGGTTTGGTTTGCGATCTCGGTGATAGTATTCGTAATATTGTTGATGGACTGCGAATGGCTGCGCATCTCCGTAATCTGCGAGGCCGTCTTCTCGACCGTCTTGCGAAGCTTCTCGATAGCATCCATGCGGTTGCTCAGCTCATGCCAGATTTCTGACTCTTTGCCGATCACGGCAACTTCCTGCTGAATGCTGGAAACGGCATCCGAAGCGCTGCCGATCGCGTTTCGCTGCTCGGTCGCGCTCGCCAGAACATCGTTAGCGCTGTTGGAAATGTTTGTCATCGCCGTCGAAATCTGACCGGCGCTTTGTGCTTGAAGCGTAATCGCCTCTGCAACCTGGTTGGTCGCAAGCTGAACTTCGGTGGCAACCCGTCCGGTCGTATCCGCGCTTTGATTAAGCACTTGGCTCTCACCGTTGAGCTCGGCGGCGATCTTTATCACCTCACCCGTCACCGCCTGAAGTTTGGCGATGAACACAAATTCGACGTAGCTTTCGATGATAAGTTCTTGATCCAAGTTGAAAACTTTCTGAATCGCTCGAACCGCCTTCAAAGCCTTCTTTCGCCCGATCTCGTCGGATTCAGCCATAAGTGTGTAAATCGCATCGATATAAGCGCTATAGCCGGCAAAAAAGAATAAAGGCGTGATGCCGATTTCAGCGTGGATTTTGCCAACTCGAAGTCGACCTTCGAAGTAGTCGCGGCCAATATCGCCGCTGAACACCGCTAAGAGATAGCCCGGGTTCGTCCGCTTAAGTCGCTCGATCGATGAACCACTTTGATCGATAATCCCGACTGCCTCGGGAAACTGCCGCAAATGTTCATAAAAGGCATCAACGATTGCAGGCATATTTGCCTCGACGAAAGGCTTCATAGCCTTCAAGGCTTTGAGGTCCTCGTCGGCAATCCGATACAGCCGTAGGCGCCGCTCAATTTCCCCGAAATCGATTCCAAAATGTTGGACAAGCACGGGGTTTATATTTGGTTTTA
Organism: Armatimonadota bacterium; assembly: GCA_016125185.1. NCBI lineage: Bacteria > Bacillati > Armatimonadota > Armatimonadota bacterium. The sequence continues at coordinate 1,774,383 of WGMG01000006.1, forward strand.
TCAAAGCCCTTATCAGTCTTGAAACGACCCCTGGGGTCGAAAATGAGGACACAAATGAAAATGCTCTAGAAGGGGTCTAAAGAATGTAAACTATGGCCTTGATTGACGTTAATGGTAGGTTGATTCGTGCAGTTCAGCTGGCGACCCACACCCTTGCAGGCCACGGAGAATTTGATAGTCTGCTCAAGCGGGTGCTTCGGATTTCGGTAAACGCCGTCGGGGCCGAGGGAGGGACGATTTACCTTCATGATCCTGCCACCAAACGGCTCATTTTCCAGCACGTGGAACCACCGGACGTCGAGCCAAGGCTACCGATGCGCGACATCGCCGACGACTTCGGTATGGCCGGCGAAGCCTTCCAGAAGAAGCGCACCGTCCTCCGGGAAATGCCATCGCGTGCCACATCCGATCTGAATCCGTTCGAGATCGCAACCGGCATCGTGGTCCGAAACATGGTCGCCACCCCGCTCATGATGGAGCAGGAAGACCCCATCGGCGTTGTCCAACTCCTCAACAAGTCCGAGGGGCCCTTCAACGAAACGGACGGCGCGGTGTTGGACACCATCGCCTCCGTCGCCACCATGGCCTACCTCAACTACCGGCTCAGCGAAGAATCGGCCCGCGCATCCACCCTACTCGGAATGGGCAAGGTCAGTCACGATATCGGCAACCTCGCCGCTAGCCTTTACGCCAGCCTTTCCTTCTCCGAAATGGCAATCTGCGGCCTCAAGGACAGCCTCACCGACCACAACCTGCCGATGAATGCGCAGGAGAACCTCGAAGCCCTCGACCCCATGGTCGAAGACCTCAAAAAATCGGTTGATCGCATTGTCGGCTACTCGCGCCTCATCTCTGACATGTCCGCCGGTCGCGGCCTCCGTCCAAATTTCACGCTTGGCTCCATGGCCGACACCATCCAGCGCGGCGCCGCGTACCTGGAGACCGAAAGCCGATCCAAGCACGTCGATCTCGTCTACGAAATCGACCTCAACGCCCCCGAAACCTATTTTGACGACCTGTTCGTCTTCCGCATCGTCCAAAACCTCGTCGGCAACTCGGTCAAGGCCGTCTACGAAATCATCCCCGACGAAAAGATTGACGGCGCGGACGAAGACGACACCTTCGGATCTGTCACCGTGCGCTACCAGTTCCGCGACGGTGAACACGTTTTCGAAGTCAGCGACACCGGACCGGGCATGACCCGCGAGGTCGCCAACCGAATCCTGTCCGGCAACGCCCGAAGCCAATGGTCAAAGGCAGGCGGCAGCGGTTGGGGCACCAAAATCGTCCTAGAACTCGCCGTTAGCCACGGTGGCGTAGTTGAAATCGACTCCGTCGTTGGTCAAGGCTCCACCTTCCGCGTCCGCTTCCCGCATCGAGAAATGGACTCCTAAGCAAGCTTTCGCCCGCTGAACTATAATAATCGAGGAACATTCGTCATGGAGGACGTGTTGAATCTGCCGATACAAAAGATGCCGAAGCAAGGAATGCAAAGAGGTCATTCGACCGTTTCTCGCCCAGGCGAACTTCAACGAGGAAACAAGAAGATGGTCAAGCGGGGAATTTGGGGATGAGCGAGAACACGTCTTACGATCCGACCGCACCAGAGGGCGAGTCTTCACCGGGTGGACAATATCTAACCAAAAAGGACGCCAAGTGGATCATCCTCGCCGCCGTTGGCTTCTTCGTGGTCATGATTCCCATCTACCTCACGATGCGCGAGAAAGCCTATCGGGCCACCTGTGTGCGCAACATGAACGGAATCATGGAAGCCATGATCCTCTACTCCACCGAGCACGACGACCGTTTCCCGCCGCTTTATAACACCAACGACAAGGGCGAGCCCGACGCCGATAGCAGTGGCTACGCTTACACATGGGTCAGCGACGTTTGGCCTTTGCGTGCACCCCGAATCAATTTCGTCTGCCCCACCGCCACGCCCGAAGAGCTGGCCTATTCGGCCAATCCCACCGGTGGCGATCCTATCCCGTCTTCCTACGGTTTCTACGCACCCTACGCGTCCTACTCGACTCAACTGGTCGATCACCCGGAAACCGTAGTCATCCTCGCCGAAACCAGCAACGCTGGCACCCGCGACACCTACGATCCTCTGCCGTTTAAGACCAGCAAGTACGACGGCTTTGTCATCAATTGGGACACGGGCAATGATTGGCCCGACCAGCAGACCCGCTTCGTGACGCGCCTCGCCTTCCCTGGCTCAAAAGGTGGCAATCCCGGTAAAGCCGAAGCCCGTCATGGCCAATACATCAATGCCATCGCCGCCAGCCGCAGTAAAACCTTCCTCAGCCCCGACTCCATGCTGACCGACTATAACCCCGCCAAATACACCCTCTCGGGCCACTGGCAGGAACCTGTCCAGCGAAAAGGCAACTGATTCGGGAGCAAAGGCATCATTCCTTTTCAAAGCACTCGAAGGAGGTCAGCCGACTGGAAGGTGGGCATCTTACCCACCAACAAAGGCAGGATCTGGGAGCACAGCGTCTCGCCTACCACACCTTGCTTGGCAAGGGAAACGACCGAGGCGAATGAGGTACAGCCCCATTTACCCTCTCCCATTTCTTGCGGAGCAAAAATGGGAGAGGGTGGCTCCTGACCTTTGTCAGGAGCCGGGTGAGGGCTAACGGATGCGTCTAGATTCTCTCGAAGATTGAACTGGCTTAAACGATTCTGGGAAGGTGGGCATCTTGCCCACCAATAAGCTTTTTGGCATAGACGTCTCGCCCGTGGATCAATCACCCATACGCCCTTGACTTCGCTCTCTTAACTCGGTCATAATAACTCTTGCGTCGCGGGGTGGAGCAGTCTGGTAGCTCGTCGGGCTCATAACCCGGAGGTCATAGGTTCAAATCCTGTCCCCGCACCCAATTTTTCATACCGTACTCCGGTACCCAGTTTCTGGTTCTATTCCCAGATGATATTGAACTCTGGGAATAGTTCTAAAGCCCCCCTTTCTCGCTTCTTGCGTTAGCTGGCCTCTTCCGCAAACGGATCGTAGTCGTCGTCCTGCTTCTTCGGACCGACGTCCCGACGACGATCGAGCGCATACACGTTATCCGCCACGATCTCCATCGACTCCCGATTCTGCCCCGTCTGATCCTGCCATCGCCGAGTCTGGATACGCCCATCGCACGCCACCAAGCGCCCCTTCAACAGATAGTCGTGAACGTACTTTGCCGAGTGTCCCCATGTCGTGATGCGCAGAAAATCGGCGGTCGGCTCCCCCTCGCGAGGCTTGCCCTTCTTTTGGACAGCAATCGTGAACGTCGCCACACTCTTCCCCGTCGACGTCTCTCTCAATTCAGGATCGGCCGTCAAACGGCCACTCAATACGACCCGATTCACACTCATAGAAAAACTTTCCTCGGCTCCACAGCGGAACCGAGGAAAGTATAACACACATGTAACAATTTGTTACAGTTTTTCTGTAGACAAAACTATACCGGATTCAACATGCCAACCGACTGCGTCACCCAGGTGTACTGCATAGATTCCTTCAGCCGGTCCTCAAACTTCTTCATCGGATAGCCGACCGGATCGGATACCCGTCCGTGTGGCTCCGCCACGTAAGCGTGAGTGAGGATGTTGCCCAGCTTCAGCCCGTACCGCTGGCAAAGGAACGCACAAAGGTCCGCCGCCGCGCAAACTTGCTCGTCGGGCCAATCCTGGTTCGCTTTCCGCCCTACCGTCGGGTCGGGGTCAAAATGCTCATGCTCGATGCCGATCGTAGCGGCGTTCGAATACAGCGTGCTGATCGCCTTGCCAACGTGATACGCGGTGTCCGCGTTGTCCACAAATTGGTAGACCTTGCCGGTCCGAGTGATGTACCAGTGAGCCGAAACCGCGCTCGTCGTGAAGTACGACAGATCGTCGTTCTCTGAGCCGTTGCTTGCGTGCAGAATGATATTCTGCACCGGTCGGCTACGCCCAGGCAGATAGTTTCGCGCCTGAATGTACATGTACTCGATCGTCTTCACCACCGCGACCGCGCCACCCTGCGAATCAACCGACGCCGTCGGGATTGTGACCTCGACGACATCGTCGATCGAGACCCCGAGGTAACTGGCCAACCCTGGCGAAAGATTCGCGATTCGGCCCGAAGCGATCTCCGGCCCCCACTCAATGGGCTTTGCCATCGCGCTTCGTCCCGTAAGCGGGTCTCTTACCGAGACCAGCATCGTACGCAGATTCTCAACGGGATGCTCGCTATAATTCCAGCGGCAAGCGATGTAGAAGGAATCCGGGTCGAGCCGCCGAGCGGTACCACTGGTCCCCCTCGGCTGCGTCGGAAGAAAATATTCTCCGACGATCGGCCACAGCTTCTCAAGCTCTTCCGAGCTGACGAACGATAGATCGTGATCGGGGGCTGCACCTTTGTCGTGCGGCCCACCGAAAACCGATAGTTTTCCTGTTATTTTAGTTTCCATATTTTGCCGACCCCCCTTCGGCTTGATGAAGCATTTTGGCTTCTTACCGAATACTTAGCACCTTTCCACGTTTTTTACTACTGGAATTACGCAGGAAATTGAAAAAAAGTTCAAGCTCGCGGTGAACCTAAATGGCATCATTTTTCAATATGGTACAGTTTCGATATAAGTTCTTAAACATAAGTGAAATATTTTCGTCACATTTTTGATAAAAAGATCAAGATATAAATTTTGCTATAACCATTCTAAACACCAAATCTAGGCATCCAATCCAATCCTGTACCCCAAATTCAGTCCCCTCGTCCGGCTTATGGGCGACGCGGCAAACACCCGCTAAAAACGGCAAGTCTTTGGCACTACCGAGCAACCACTCGCTCCCACAAAGGATAATTCCAAGAGTATGCGTCGCACCATAGCTCTCCTGGCCGTCTGCCTTGCCGGACTTGCCTCCGCTCAGACTTCCGTGCCAAAACGTGCCAAAGCGCTCGAAGCCTGGGGTGGCGACAAAATCCTCGGGGAATGGACCCTCCACGGCACCGAGTTCGTCCATGGTCGCATCCACCCGCTCACCATCACCTTCGACTCCGTGTTTCGATTTCGAGAAGACGCCACCGGCCCCATGCCCGAGTCCGAAGGTTACGACCTCGAAGCCTCATGGACCATGAACGGGTCCGGCGTTCCCCACGCCACCTCCTACTCGGATCACGACTTTTCCCTCATCAACTTCTACGTGATGTCCGGCCAATGGACCTCCGAACAATCCCCCATCAAGGTCCTCTCCGAAAAAGACGACACGTGCGAGATCGCCCTCTCCGAAGACGGGCCTAAAGCCCTCGTCACCTTGGACGGCACCACGAACCTGCCCACCTACATGCAGTACACCGGCTCAGGCGGAACCGAAACTTGGACCTACTCCAATTACCAAAAGATGGATGGAATCCAGGTGCCAACCCTCATTGACCACATGGCTGGCAAGAATCACCAGCAAATCAAGATCAGAGGTTCAAAATTTGCTAAGAATGGCAAAGCCTCTTACGCCATGCCACCTATCGATAACACCGGCTATAAGTTCAATAGCGCTACAGGCAATACCATCGAGGTCAAGCGAGTCTTCGGCTACCTTTTCGTCAAGCCCCTGATCAATGGAAAAGACGAAGGCTGGTTCTTCCTCGATACCGGCGCCGAGGTCATGGTCATCGACACGACGCTTGCCAAGCAGCTCAAGATGAAGACGGTCGGTAATGAGGAAGTCTCCGGCGTGGTGGGCAGCGTCAACTCCGATTTTGTTCAAGGCATCGACTTCCGCCTCGGCCCCGCTTCCATCAAGAACGCCTCGTACATGACCCTCGACATGGCCCCGTTTTCCAAGGCGCTAGGCATGAAGTTCGCGGGCATCTGCGGCTACGATTGGATCTCCCGGGTCATTCTCGACATTGATCCCACCAAGCCAACGACAATCGGCGTTTACCCCGGTGGAACAACGCCCATGCCCGACGACACATTGTGGACTACCGTCCCGTTCCTCGGCTTCATTCCGTGCATGACATGTCAGTTTGAGGGCGACCACGAGGGTCTCTTCACCCTCGACACCGGCTCCGGCTCAACAGTCGATTTCTTTACGCCCACCGTCAACAAGTACGACATGATGAAGGACAAACTTCTCAGCACCGGCAAGACGGGCGGAGCGGGCGGCTCAACCGAAAGCAAGGGCGGTTCCATCGACTGGTTCCAGTTCGGTCCCAAGCGATTCGTAAAGCCACGGGTCATTTTCCAAATCACTGGCGAAGGTGAGTTTGCCAGCACCCTCTCGGCAGGCAACATCGGCATGGGATTCTTGTCGAAGTTCCGAATGATCCTCGACTATCAAAACTCGCGCATCGCCTTCACCGAAATCTCAAAATAGCGATTCGGTTTCGACCTCGTCTTTAGCCGCAGTCGGCAGCGAATGCGGCTTCACCACCGCGTTCAGGATTTCCGGTTCTTCAAGAGCCTTCTGCGTCTTCGCGCCCATCTCCTTGATGCGTCGCGTCTTTGGCAGCACGTTTCTCTCAAGCGATCCGATTCCCTCGTTGTACTTCTTCACTGCCGAGCCAAGTGCCTTCCCGACTCCCGAGAAGTGCTCGGCAAAAACCGCGACCGAGTCGTGTAGCTCTCCGCCAAGCTTAGCGATCTGGAGCGCATTCTCATAAGCCTTCTGTTGCTGCATCCCGTTCGCAATCGTCTTGAGCAACGCCACCAGCGTCATCGGGTTGGCCAGGATCACTTTCCGATTGAACGCCTCGTCCAACAATCCGGGGTCTTCCTGAATCGCGACCTGATACAGCGCCTCGCTGGGCACAAACATGACCACAAAGTCCGCTGTATCCGCATACAAGCCCTGATACGACTTGGTCGATAGCTGAAGAATGTGCTTCTTAACCTGCGCTGAGTGCTCCTTCAGCCGCACCTGCTTCTCGCTCGGGTCCTGTGTTTCGCTCGCCGCCAAATAGGCATGAAGCGGCGTCTTTGCGTCCACCACAATCACCCGATCATTCGGCAATCGCACAATCATGTCCGGCCGGAACCGGCCGTCCTCGGTCGACGTGCTGACCTGCATCTCGAAATCGGTTCCCTCGACCAGCCCGGCATGTTCCGCCGCCCGCCGCAACGTCAATTCGCCCCAGGACCCGCGAACCTCCGGCCGCTGAAGTGCGTTTCCCAACCGGTTTGTCGAGGCCATCAGCCCGCGAACCTGCGTCATCAACTCGGTATACGACTCTGTTCGCTTCTGTTCCAGGTCGCGCGTATGCTCCCGAAGCTGCTCCAGCGTCTGCTTCATCGGTGCTAGCACTTCGTCGATCTCCTTCTGGCCAACCTTTCGCTCGTCCGCAAACTTCTCCTTGGCCAACTGCAAGAACGACTCTTGCGCCTGACTCAGGGCCTGCTTGGAAAGGTTCGCGAAGGAGTTCTCCAGTTGCTCCTTCTCTTCAAGAAATCGCTTGCGCTCCCGCGCCAAGGCCTCTTCCTTTTCGGCCACCACGCTCTGCGAGGTCTGAAGCTCAGTTTGAGCTTTGATCCGCTCACTCCGCTCCGATTCCGCTTCCTGGGTTCGCGCCTGAATGCTCTCCCGCAAATGCCGAATCTCGCCCTCGAGGGAGAGAAGTTCGGACACCTTGGCCTGCTTTTCCTTCGAGTCGTTTTCCGCATTCTCCATGCGTTCTCGCATCGCCGATTCCATCACTTGGAATCGCGACCGAACCATCAGGACCGCCACTCCAGCCCCAAGGGCTAGTCCGACCAACAGGAAAAGAATCGAAATACTAGACATAACTCTATGTATATAGAGACGATGCTACCCGAAGGAGGACGCGCTTAGGTGTTCAAAATGGGCGCGTTACCCAGAGCCTTACCGCGCATTGGCCCCGCGCTGGACCTTCGTAACCGTTCCCTTCGTAAAGGTCACCAAGAGAAAATCGCCAACCTTCATGGTCTTGGCGATGTACTGGAGCCTCCCGCTAAACGCTTCAATCTTCTTCTCATCTGCCGGCAACCGAAGATCAAACCGGAAGTCGCTCGACGCCGAATAGCGAACGTCGGATTTCGGCGAAAGGCTCTTGATCACCTCGTTCACGGTCTGCTTCGGAGCCTTTTGAGAGACATGACCACTCTCGAAGACCAAGCGTCGCCCATTCTGAAAATAAATGACGTCAAAGGAATACTTGGTTCGATCCTTGAGCACAAGCAGTAACCCAGAGAGCACGGAGCGTTTCGTTGGCTTTAGGTCCGCGACTTTGGGAAGCATCCAAGGGTTGGCCTCTGCCAGGTAAGTCCCGCCGCACTTCTGAGAGAATTCCCGAGCCGACATGCCAACCTGTTGCCCTAACAGCAGTGCGCCAAAGAATGACAAAGCAATCATGTCTTTTAGAGGCTATTCCTAGCGAAAACGTTCATCACATCAAACCTTTCGCATAAAATTGAGGATGTGCTCATCCCTGCCGTCGCCCTTGTCCTCCTGAGCCACCCGCTAGATCGATCACCGATCGCCATCGACTCCTTTGAGGGCAAATCTTATCGGGGCTGGCGGGTCACCGGCACCGCGTTCGGCTCTGGACCAGCCCACGGAACCCTACCCAATCAAATGCCGGTCAGTGGCTACGAAGGCGAAGGTCTCGTCAATAGCTATAACGGCGGCGACGGCTCCACTGGCTCGATGACTTCATCGAAGTTCAAGCTCCAGCGGCCCTATCTCAACTTCAAGATTGGTGGTGGCAACCATCCCCGCGAGACCTGCATCGACCTGATCGTCGATGGAAAGGTCGTCTACTCCACCACGGGAAAATCGACGACGCCCCAAGATACCGAATCCCTCGCCTGGGCAACCTGGGACGTCTCCGCCTACCAAGGCAAGTCTGCCCAAATTCAAATTCTCGACCTCAACTCGGGCGGATGGGGTCACATCAACATTGACGAAATCGTCCAAAGCGACCAAGCCCAAGCCCCCTCGGAGCCCCTCTTGACCACCCCTGCCGAACCGTACACGCCTCCCGTTCCCGAACCGATCTACCGCGAGCGGTATCGCCCTCAGTTCCACTTCTCGGCCAAGCACAATTGGCTGAACGATCCCAACGGCTTGGTTTACTTCGAAGGTGATTACCACCTCTTCTTCCAATACAACCCGACCGGAATCCAGTGGGGCAACATGCACTGGGGACACGCCATCAGCCCAGACCTCGTCCACTGGCGCGAACTCAATCCTGCTCTGTCGCCCGACGAGCACGGGACGAACTACTCCGGTAGCGCCGCCGTCGACGTCGCCAACACCACCGGCTTCGGCAAGGAGCCCCGACCGCCTCTCGTTGCCATGTACACCGCCGCCGGAAAGCCGTTCACCCAATGTCTGGTGTACAGCAACGACCACGGCCGAACCTGGACGAAGTACTCTGGCAACCCGGTCTTGCCCCACGTCGTCGGCGAGAACCGCGATCCTCGCATCTTCTGGCACGAGCCCAGCCACAAGTGGGTGATGGCTCTCTACCTGGACGGTGACGAATTCGCCATCTACGGCTCACCCGATCTTAAATCTTGGACGGAACTGAGCCGCCTCCATATCCCCGGGAGCAGTGAATGCCCCGAGCTATTCCAAATCCCGCTGGAAGGCACCGACGAAACTCGCTGGATTTTCTACGGCGCAAACTATCACTACCTCGTAGGCACTTTCGACGGAACCACGTTCCACCAAGAGGAAGGCCCAATCCAAGGCGACTTCGGCGCAAACTTCTACGCATCGCAGACCTACAACGGCATGACCGACGGCCGTCGCGTCCAGATTGCGTGGATGAACGGCCCCGGCCCCATGCCCAACATGCCGTTCAATCAGCAGATGAGCTTCCCGTGCGAGCTCAAACTGATCCAAACCGACGACGGCCCAAGGCTCACTCGCACGCCCGTGCAGGAGATCGAGTCACTTAGGGGCCAAGGCTATGCCCTCGCCGCGACACCGATCGCCGACGGGGAGTCGGTACCTGTCAATCTTCACTCACATCAGTACGATGTGTCGCTGAGCGTCCATCTCGATCCCGGCACCCAGACCGTCATTCAGGTCGGAACCCAAGAGGTCGTCATCGATGCCGATAAGAAGACCATCACCAGCCTTGGTCGGACGGCCCCGTTGAAGCTCCAAGACGGCAATGTCGACGTACGCCTTCTCATTGATCGCTCATCACTGGAGGTATTTGCCGAGCACGGACTAGTTTCGCTGACATCCTATCTGCCGACGCCATACCGAACCAACGACGTCCGCATCCTCAGCCGAGGAGGAACTTCGAACATCGTTTCCCTGCAGGCCTTCGAGCTCAAGTCGGCTTGGCCCTAAATCGGCCACATGCCCTTCGGGCGAGCATCCTTGAAGGGTTTGCCTGCAAGCTTGGTAAGGGAGTCTCGCTGATCGTCGGTCAGCATCGCCAACAGGTCCTTCTCTTCCTGTTTGGAGATGTCCTCCATTACCTTATCAAGCTGTCCGTGCTTAGGCTTCTGCAACTCGCGAACCAATTGGCTGGTGGCTTCGCTCCGCCGCTTCTTGATCGAAGCCCTCTGATCGTCGGTGAGCTTCAGTTCGGTGGCCACGTCGTCGTCACTCAGTGATGTTGCCCCTTTGATCTGAACGCGAATCTCCGACAGGCGCTGCCGCTGCTCATCGTTAAGCACGGCCAAGATGTCTTTCTCCGTCTTATCGATGGCACCCGAGAATGCCAGACCCGCCGCTGGAGTCTTCGACTTCGGCTGGTTGGCAAACGCCTGGATAAGCCCATCTATTTGCTTCGACTGCTCCGGCGTGACCTTCAGTTCGACTCGAACGTCCCGTCGCTGAATCACCGCAAATGGCCGATAACTCTCGTCGAACATCGACGTTCCCATGCCGAACTGTGCGTTCGCCCCAACAGCCATCGCAATCAAAACAAAAGTGAGCAGGCGTTTCATATTCCTCATCGTATCCAAAAATTGGAAGTCTCGCCCATCTTTTCGTTTCATTTCTCTTCCACCGAAACCGTCGAATGAAGCTCGAATGAAGTTCGCGGAACGGTCCGAGGATTCCTCATCCTTTTCTCATTTTTGACGTTCAAGCTAACATCATGCAAAACGACGACGCACCCGTAGGAACAATCTACACTCGACGAGAAGCGCTCACCATCGCTGCGAAGGCCGGACTGGGTTTAACCGCCGGATCACTGTTCTCCTTTGCAGGCGCATCTGCCCCGTTTCAGCAGACTCAACCAAAAGTCAATCTCATCGCCAGTCCCGAGTTGACCGAGGGCCCATTCTTCGTGGACGAAAAGCTGGATCGCGCCAACCTCTTGTCCGGCACCAGCCGTCCGTCAGTGGTCAAAGCCACTCCGCTCGAACTGGAATTGCTGATCTACAAGTTGGTTAACGACAAACACGAACCGCTCCCGCTCGCCCAAATCGATGTCTGGCATTGCGACGCCAAAGGCGTGTATTCCGACGAGAACCACCCGATGAACCACGAGAACACTGCCCGCCAAACCTGGCTTCGTGGTTACCAACTAACCGATACGCACGGAACCGCCAAGTTCCGCACGATCATTCCGGGCTGGTACGAAGGGCGTACCCCACACATCCACTTCAAGATTCGCACCTTCTCCAAAAAGATGCAGGCGACCGCCGAGTTCACATCCCAATTCTTCTTCGACGAAGCCCTCCTCAAGAAGGTGTACGCCAAGGACCCCTACCGCGACAAGGGAATGCCCGACACTCACAATTCAACCGACAACATCTACGCCGACCGACAAATCGACGGCTCCTTGGCTGGCTCGCACATGCTCCTCGACCTTCAGCCGTCCAAGTCTGGAGGTTACGCCACTAAGTTCACGGTCGTCCTCACCGACAAGAATTTCCATGCTGGACGACGCGGATTCGGCGGTGGATTCCCGCCCCCTCCGGGCGGTGGCTTCGGCGGCGGATGGGAGAGCTTTTAGGCACTCGACTGCAGGTCAAGCTGACTGCCTTCTTTTGCACCAAACGAGATACCTCTCCAGATGGAGAGAGGGTCTGCAATTGAGAACACCACAAAGGTGTTCTCAATGCGGAGAATGAGGCAAGGGCCGAACCGGGTGAGGCGCCCAATGGGAAAAGAGCTATCGAGCCTGAGCCAGTTCCAGCAGTTCGCGGTTCGGCTTGAACGCGACGTCTTCCTTCACGGTCTCCAAGACCTCGACAGGAATTCCCGTTCGGCCGTTCAGCAAGGAACCGATGATCTCTTGGACCAGCACCTCCGGCGTCGAAGCGCCCGACGAAATGCCAACTGATCGGTACTCGGTTCGCCACTCGGGCTTAATCTCGTCCGTGCTCATCAGCAGATGAGCCTCGGCACCGTACTGCTCGGCAACCTCGCGCAGCCGGTTGGAATTCGACGACGTCGTCGAACCCACCACCAAAACCAAATCGCACTCCTTGGCCAATTCGCGAATCGCCATCTGGCGGTTCGTGGTGGCGTAGCAAATATCGCCTTTCTTCGGCTTTTCGAGGTGCGGGAACCGGCGCTCCAACACCGCCATCGTCGCCATCACTTCATCGACCGAGAGCGTCGTTTGCGAAAGCACCGCCAGCTTGTCGTAGTGCGGAATATCAAGCTGTTCGGCGTCCTCGGGTGTCTCAACCAAGACCATTCGGTTCGGAGCCTCGCCCATCGTCCCTTCGGCCTCCACATGGCCGCGGTGGCCTATGTAGATCATGAAATAGCCCTTCGCCGCATAGTGCCGCGCCTCGTTGTGAACCTTGGTCACCAGCGGGCAGGTCGCGTCCACGATCTTCAGCTTTCGCTCGTCCGACTGACGTCGAACCTCGGGCGATACGCCGTGGGCGCTGTAAACCACCGGCATTCCATTGGGAATGTCGGAGATGTCCTCGACGAAAATCACGCCTTGGCTCTCGAAATTCTTAACGACCCACTCGTTGTGCACAATCGCGTGGCGAACATAAAGCGGCGCGCCGTGCACCTTCAGGGCGAGATCGACAATTTCGATTGCGTAGGCCACTCCAGCGCAAAATCCTCGGGGTGCGGCAAGCAAAATTCGATCCACCCTTCTATTGTACTTGCCTTCCCTAAACCATGAACCGAGAGCCGTGAACCGGGCTGACGAAATAGGCAAATGTGCGTAGAATGGTTGCGTGAGTATTCCCGTCGCCGCCTACGCCGCGCATTCTTCGACCGATCCGATGGTTCCCTGGTCGTTTGACCGCCGAACGCCTCGTCCCGGCGATGTACTGATCGATATTCTCTACTGCGGCGTCTGCCACTCCGACCTCCACCAGGTCCGCAACGAGTGGGGCGGAACCATGTACCCGATCGTGCCCGGCCACGAGATCATCGGCCGCGTCGCCGAAGTCGGATCCGAGGTAACCAAATGGAAAGTCGGCGACACCGTCGGCGTCGGTGTGTTTGTCGACTCTTGCCGCCAATGCCCTAACTGTCTAGCCGGCGAGGAGCAGTACTGCGACGACGGAATGACGGGAACCTACAACGCCAAGGAGCGCGACGGCTCCGGCATCACGTACGGCGGGTACTCCACCAAAATCACGGTTGACCAGAACTACGTCCTCAGCATTCCCGAGGGCGTCCCGCTTGAGGGCGCTGCGCCCCTGCTCTGCGCTGGCATCACCACCTACTCGCCCCTCCGCCACTGGAAGGTCGGTCCTGGCATGAACGTGGCTGTGGTTGGCCTTGGCGGCCTTGGACACATGGGTGTTAAGTTCGCCCACGCGATGGGTGCCCATGTCACCGTCATCTCTCACTCCGACAAAAAGCGCGAAGACTCCAAGCGACTCGGTGCCGACGACTTCATCAACACTAGCGAAGAGGGAGCCTTCCAAAAGAACGCTAAGCGGTTCGACTTCATCCTCAACACGATCTCAGCGAACCACTCCTACAACGACTACCTCGGCCTCCTGGCCCTCAACGGCACGATGTGCCTGGTGGGCCTCCCCGAGCCGACCGCCGTCGCCGCTTTCCCCCTCGTTGGGCGACGGCGCAGTCTGGCCGGCTCGATGATCGGTGGCATCAAGGAGACTCAGGAAATGCTGAACTTCTGCGCCGAAAAGGGCCTCGCCGCCGACGTCGAAGTGATCTCCATGTCGTACATCAACGAAGCGTACGAACGCATGCTCAGGAGCGACGTTCGTTACCGCTTCGTCATCGATATCGCGAGCCTGAAGTAGTTACTTCTCGTCGAGCCGAAGGGTCATCTTCCCTTCGGCATCGCCGCCACCGGCCGGAATCGGCACACCAGTGAACTTGATGTCTGCGCGCAGAACATGCCCGCTGTCATCGACGAAAAACGTCCCTTCGGTCGTGAAGGCGGTCCCGTCCTCCGAAACCTTTTGGGACATCTTGTGGACCTTGTGCTTGCCGATGGTGTCATCCCCCTGATAAGTGGTCTCGATCTTCAGAGCTCCTAACTTCAGATCGTCATTCTTCGTCACTTCCCACTTGGCGGCCGTATCTTTTGTCAACGCCTGGGTCGGGTTAAAAAACAAACCAATCAGGAACATGTGGACTGGCTCCGAGCCCTGGATTCCACCGTCGAGCTTGGTGAGTACGAACTTCTTGTCGAAATGTGCCTTATAGTCGTCGAAGGGCGGATTGACCTCGTTGTCGTTCGCCATGATAGTGAGGTAGTCATGGTGAATTGTAAGGTCGTAGCCGTCATCGCCCGTGTCGCCGGATAGTACGTAGCCGCCTTCGATCGTCGCGCTGTTGCCCGCAATCTCCAAGGTCGCTTTGACCTTTAGGTTGTACGTGGAATCCTTCGTCCATTTCGGCTCGATCTTAACGCTATCTTGAGCGACGCAAACCGCCGAAAGTGCGATGAGAAAAGGAATACCGATTGTTTTAAGCTTATTCATGAAATCTCCCTGAGAATGTCCGATGTGCCGGAACCTATTTGGGCTACAGGCTGGTAGAAGGGCGGGTTTCAAGTCCCACGAGTGGCTAGGACCAAGCGCCTCCTCTTCATCAAACGCAAATCTGACATACACCGAGGGAACTCCCATCCTGCATCGAGGGTCAAAGAGCCCTACCGCGATGAAATACTTCAAGCAAATACTTTTATTCGGACTCCTCGCGACGATCTTATCTTGTGGAGGATCGGGGGTATCCGTCTTCACCTCAGCAAACCTGCGATACGCCGCGCCCTCCCTCATCCAAAACGACGATGGCAACAGCCCGATCGTCATCTGTAGCGTCGCCCACGACGGAAAGATGATTGGCAACACAAGCTCGTCCTTGTATTACTGGACTGGACCACTTGCCCCGCCAACAAATACCGGCCTAGTTAACTACAAGTACTCCCAAGTTAACTCAAATGGCTCGATGATTTCCTCAGCAGGCTTTTACAACTCAGTTGTTGCAAACCCGTTCCACCTGACTACCGATCCAACCGGGCTATGGACCCCCTACGGTATCAACGACTTAGGGGAAGGAATTGCCCAGGTCGAGATCAATGAAGGGATGATCGGAGGCTTTTGGGATGTTGATCACACGTTCCACCAATTGCCCATCGCCGATGCTTCGCAATCTTACGGCGTGTTCAACCTCACAAATAGCAAACGGTTCTTTGGTGCAGAACTCGACTACATATCGTTCGACAAACCAGTTGTCCTCAAAGACACCCTAGTGTGGAATTCGCCAACTTCTCTACCATTTAAGCCGACCTACCCCAGCGACCCAGGTTCTGGCTACTGGTGGCCTATGAAGGTCAATACTCAAACGGGTGTCGCCGTTTTCGCCGCAATCGACTCTTCATTCTCCGTCGAAGCGGCGGGTGTTTTGCCAGCAAATGAGACCGAAGTGTTTGCGCTACAAGGATCAGGAATCATGCCCTTAGGTATTTCCGATAACGGCATCATCATTGGTGGCATGAAGGATGCAGGGTCCAGCACTCTCGTCAGTACGACCTACTCACCCTATGTCTGGCCGAACAAGGACGAAGCAGCCGTGCCCCTCAATAGCGTGGTCACCGACACCAGCGGATGGGAACTCGGAACTCCGATTGCCATACTCGGGAATGGCGACATCATCGGTGCTGGAAAGTACACGGTCGGAGGAGTCACGAAAGACGCCTACTACTACCTCAAACGCCTATAGCACCTACGAAAAAGCCCCTCGGCTGTTTATTAGCGCGGGGGGCTTTGTTGGGAGTTAGGCTCCGCACAGTTCGAGACTGGGCTCGGCTTCGATACGATGATTTGATTGTTTGGTTGTCTTCGCGTTCCGTCTCGGCTGGCTGCTCGATCTTGAATCGTCATTGGCCTTGATTCGAGTCGCAGCGTAAGCCGGAATGGCGAGAACGGCTTGGCCGTTCAGATATTTCGCGGGCAACATAGTTTCCTATAAGTCCGTACATTTCTACGCCAAACCTGGTTTCCGCATGAGGCTTTTGTCAGAAAATCCTTCACAAATGAATCCAGATTCTTACGGAATTCTTACGCCAGAATGTTAAGTGCAAGCGGTCAAAGGAATCGGGGACATGAAAACATATCAGCAATTCATTCTATTCTCGTTCGCTGCGACCGTCCTCGCTTGTGGAGGTGGTGGCAGCACCATCACTGCGGATAATCTGAAGTACGCGTCTCCGGTTCTTATTGCCGGGACCGACACCGGAGACGTCCACAGTGTTTCGTCCGACGGATTCCTCGTAGGCTTCGTCACCAATTCGTCAAATCAAGGCGTCGGCGTCTACTGGGCCTCGCCGACTGCAGCACCTACCCAGGTTCCTGGAACCCTCTCGGTGAACTTCACCAACGATAAGCACCAAATGCTGACCAGTGTCTCGTCGGGCATACCGTTCTTCTACGATTCGCCCACATCGACCGGCACGCAAGTCTTCCTTCAAGGCGCTTGGATCATGAATATGAACGACCGGGGCGAAATCGTCACGGTGAACGTCGACTACTCAACCAGTACGCCCACCTACACCGGTGGATACTTCAGTGACGAAAACGGTAACTGGACTCTGCTCGCCAATCTGCCGTCTGGAGCCCCGATCCTTCCCTACTATCTCGATGACAGTGGTCGGATCGCCGGTCCTCAAATGGAAACGACTGGGGTGGTCGGTAGCGGTACCTGGGCCACGAGTGCGTCCAACGTATCCGTCGTCGCTAAGCCGGGCTCAAACAGCCATTGGTCTGTCACCGGCATGAATCGAAAAACCGGCGAACTGTTGATGGTCCAAGTCTACGACACGAACAGCACAGGCGCATTGAGTTGCGGAATCTACGAGCCGTCGACCGGAACCGTTGACTCCCTTCCCGGAGTCGGAGCGAAACCAACGGTCGTATCCCAAAGCGGAATCATCGGAGGAACGTCGAGTCCGTCTCACACAACGGCCTATGTCTGGCCGAACCGTAATTCCGGTCCGATTGATCTGAACACCCTCGTTCCCGCCGGAACCAGCGTTGTCTTCGATAACGTACGGTTCGTCTTGGCGAATGGAGATGTGATCGCTCACGGGCCAGGAGGACTCTACTACCTGAAGCGGTTATAAATCTTAGACTAATACGAAAGTCTCAATCATCGAATTCGATGATTGAGACTTCTTTTTTGCAGGACATTTTTTTTAGCTATCGCTGATATTCAAATATTCTTATACTTTTCTTACACATTAAAATCGTCTTTTGTCTAAAGTCATAGGTCGAAAGGACTAGGGATATGAAATCATTCACGTCACTCGTCATCTCGTCGTTTTGCTTGGCCTCACTAGCCTCTGCAAACCCACACGCCCAAGGCGGCCACCAACACCTACACTACGCGGCACCCGTACTGATCACAACCGCCGATGGTAGCGACATCCAAGTTACCAGCGTTGCCTTAAACGGCAAAATGGCTGGCACTAGCACCTATAGTTCCAGCCAGTTCAATGGCTACATCTGGGATTCGCCTACCTCGGTTCCGTCCGCTCTGCCTTCCGGTATCTACCCCCAGTTGATCAACAAGAAGGGATCGTTCGTTACCGTCAATCTCCAGTTCTACGCCTCTGTTTCGTCGAGCCCCGTCAACCTCTCCTACCCCCAAAATTACGATATCTTCCCGATCTCGATGAACGACAAGGACGAAATCGTCGGCGTGTTCTACAATGACTTCACTGGCGACTACAGCGGCGGCTATTGGAACGGCCAGCAAGCCTTTTCCTTCCTCCCTCCACCAGCCGGTAGCCAAGGCCAATTTGCCGCCTACATCAATGATAAGCACCATGTGTTCGGCATTGAACTTCCCCAAGGCGATTACTTCTCCTACGGCATCGAGTGGTCGGACCCGACCCAAGCCGGAAGCTACATCTCGGGGCCGGTCATGTCCGATCCAGGTTATTGGCAAATCGTCGGCGGCAACATGCAGACCGGCGACAGTGTAGCCGTTTACCGCTACCAAAACACCCGGCTCGGCTGTGGCTTCCGTGACTCCAACAGCAACACCATCGAGGTGATTCCTTTTGTCGATGGTGCGATCCCGACGGCTGTATCCAATAATGGAATCATCATCGGCCAGCAGCAGACCTCGTCTGGAGTCATACCTCTGGTCTGGGCGAGCAAATACGCCACCCCCGTCGATCTCAATACTCTAATCCCAACGGGAACCGGCTGGACACTAACCCGCGCCAGCTTCATCCTTTCGAACGGCGACATTGTGGGCCAAGGAACCTATATGGACGGAGCCACCGTCAAGAGCGGCTTCTTCTACCTCCAACGCCAATAAACCCTACGCCTCGCACCTCACCAGGCGGTGAGGTGCGAGATCAATTTATCGGATTTCCTACGACTTTCTAACCGTATTGCATCATCCAAATCCGAACCAAGCTCAGTCGAAAGCCCCAGGGACATGAAAGCAATCACGCAATTATCACTCGCATCGCTTATCGTAACCGCCCTGGCTTGTGGAGGAGGTGGATCGGAGGTGATCACTCCAGCCAACCTTCACTACTCCGCACCGACGCGCATCGTGACCAAAGACGGTAACGGCGACATCACCATCTCCGACGTCTCGAGCAACGGAATCATCGTTGGAACGCTCGGCAGCCAAGGCTACTACTGGACAAGCCCAGCCTCCTCGCCGATCCCATTGTCCAACGGCATGCAGCCTCAGGTCGTCAATTCACATGGAGCAATGGCCGGATATCAAGCCGGATCCGACTTGGCTTTCGCCAGTTCGCCAACGGCTACGCCGGTTGCGTTGGCACGCGACGCAGCGTCGACCAACAAATCCGTCTTCCTGAAGTCCATGACTGACACGAACGCAATCCTCGGACAGGCCTCGAACGTCTCTTCGCCTGAGGAGTATGCGGGCATCTTCTGGGATAACAGCCACCAGGTGCAGACGATCGCTTCGTCTCCGGGTAGCTCTGAATATGTGACGGTCGGCAATTCCAAAGATGGGAGCATCTTCGGAATTGAATTCGATTCGGGTGCAGGCAGCTTCGGACGCAGTATTCGATGGGCGAATTACGCGACCACAGGGGTATTCGTCGATGGTCCAAGCCTAAGTGGCCCGGGTGCTTGGTCGGTCGTTAGCGTCAATAGAGACACTGGCGTCAGCGTGGCTTTGAATTTCGACGACCAACAAACGTACTACGGCGTTGGCTACTTGCCCTCAGGAAGCACGACGATCCTCCAAATGCCCGGCTCGGGTGTTTCGCCGGTCGCAATCTCCAACAACGGAATCGTGATCGGAGGTGCGAAGATCGATTCAAACGGTCTCTTCCAATTCCCGAACGTCACGCCGATGGTTTGGGCAAACGTTCAGTCCGACCCGGTCGACCTCAACACCCTGATCCCAAGCGGAACGGGCTGGGTCCTCGGCTTGCCCAAATACATTCTCGCCAACGGCGACATCATCGGCCAAGGAAAGCTCACGGTGAGTGGAGTCACCACCGACGAGTGGTACTACATCCAACGCCAATAAACCCTACGGCACGCGGCGAATTTCGGGATCGGTAAAGATGTCGAGTTCGTCGCGGCTCTTCGTCGAAAACTCGGAGACGACGGCCCCGTCGTCTCCGGCCTGGAACCAGTGCAACGTATTCGGTAGGATCGTGTACTGCTCGCCCGGCCCAAGCGCCACCTCATGCCAAACGGTATAGGCCGACTCCCGCCTCGCTGGCGGACGGCACGACGGATTCGGTGTCGCCTCCCCCTCGACGTACAGGTACACCATCCCCCAACGACATCGAAACGTCTCCTCCTTGCCCGGGTCGTCACCCACCGGCGGATGCCGATGCTCAGGGCATGTCTGCCGCGGAAACAACACCAACTCCTTGGCACAGCACCGCTCCGTGTTGATGTACGTCACCAATTCTAGACCGGTCGTTTCCAACTCACCCAAGCCGAAGTCGGCGACTTCGATATGCTCAGCTTCCGTCGGCGTCAGCACAATCCCTGCGCGGCCGAGCATCTCCTTTGCCCGGCTCCGTACCAAAGCCATTTCCTGCGGCGAGACCATCGCCCCAGTCTATATCCTCGCCGACCAAATCCCACCTTCTACCGACCGCTAGACTGGATATAATTTCGCGGATGGTCCTCCCTCAACTCTGCCTTTATCTGGCCGCCAATCTCTATTCCCAAGCCAAGCCAAGCGAATTCAAAGGCGTCGAGTACACGTTGCCCGCCAACTGGCAGGTCCAACAGTCCGCGGAGGTCCTCATTCTCACGCCAAACCATCTCGACGAAGGCAAGATCGTGGCCGTCATCGTCGCTCCGCCGATCCCCAAGAGCGGCAAGCCTTGGCTCGATAATTTCAACGTCTTTCTCGCTGCCGCCGGCGAAAAGACTCACGTGGTCTCTCATGGCGAAACACAATCGACCAAGCGTCCACCTTACGAAATATTTGTACAACTTCAAAAGCTAAAAGATGATAATATCGGCGACTACCAATGCCTTTACCAAATGGTCGCCGACGACGATAACGGGGCGTGCATGTGCGTCATGTCCAACGACGACACCCTCGTCGAGAAATACCAAAAAGACCTTTCGCAGATCCTCCTCAGCTCGCGCCCCAAGAAGGCCGCCAAGAAAATCCGCACCGGCGACACGCCAGGTCTCTACCTCGGCAGCCCCGGCTGGCTCCCCAGCGGCCGCGGGACCGAAATCCCGAAGGCGCATTTGGTCGATGGCAAGCCGACCGGCATGTGGATGAATGCCGGATTTGAGCTCAATAGCAAAAGCGCCATCTTTGCCACCATCTACCTGCCCGACGGCACGATGGTTCGCTTTCCCCGGTTCGGCGGCGGAAACCTAATCGACATCGAAGGCGAGCGCGCCAACCCCAACGACGCCAAGAGCGTGGGCACCTGGAGCGTCGGCAACGGCACGATGACCACCCACATCAGCGGCGGCAACTCGACCTTCAAGTATTCGACCGGCAAAGACGACGAGGGCGAATTCTTCCTGTATGGCGGCGCGAAATACCGCCCGTGCGTACCCGTGACCGCCGATTACTTAGTGGGCAAATGGCACATTCCGGGCGCGGGCGAGTACGAATTTGCAAAGGACGGCACCGTCAAGTACAGCTTCTCCTTTCAGCCCGAAAACGGGCCCGACCGAAGATCGACTGGGACCTGGGTGCTCGACGGATACCTGTTCGCCGTCGACCAACCCAACCTCTACATCGTCAACAGCATCTACCGATTTGGAACCGACAGCATCGTCATCGGCGAGCATATCTACTCCCGCGTCAAATAGCGCCTGCCCGTATACTGGAAGGACCTCCCGTGCAAGTAGTTCGCAATTTGGCCCTCGGTGCACTCGCCGTCACGATCTTCGCCTGCGGCGGAGTCACGTCGGGCGTCAAAACCACGTCCTTCGGCACGCCCGTGGTCATTGCCGTGCCCGACAATGGCAACACAACCCTAACCGGTTTCGCCGCCAACGGCAAGATGGTCGGCAACTTCGTGGCCAATGGATCATCGACCTCGGTTCCCTACTATTGGGAGTCTCCGACCGCCACACCCGCGATGCTCCAAGGAACGGATTGCTACGCCAACGCGATCAACTCCTCCGGAGCCATCGTCGGCAACATGCAGACCGGATCGGGAAATCAGCTGGCCGCATTCTGGGGTTCGCCGCAATCCGCTCCCGTCACCCTCCCCGAGGCTCCCGCCACTCCCCACCAAACGAACGCGACCTCCATCAACGAAAGCAATGTGATCGTCGGCCAAGATGGCAGCTTCGGTGTGTACTGGGACGCCTCGCACGCGACCGCATACGCCTTCGGCGGACCAAATTTAGAGGGCGTCTATAACGCCGCTATCGCCGACTCAGGGACCATCTACTTCACCATCTATTCAAGCCTGACCAACAACCTAGCCCACCGGCTTTGTACGTTCACAAACTTTCCGAACGAGCCCGCCGCCTACGTCCCTGGCACGAACGCTCACTCGGCATACTCCGAGTTCGTCGCCCTCAATCGCTTCCGAGGTCAGGCCGCGATCCTCGATACCAACCTGGGCGGCGTGCCCTCTGGCTCCGAGGTCCTTCTCGATCCCGCCTTTGCTCCCTCACAACTCACCGGCACCGATGCCCGAGTCAAGTACGTCGGCGACGACGGCGTCTACTGCGGGGCCGAAGGGTTCGGCGTCGATCAGTTCGCCGTCATTTGGCAAAGCGGCATCTCGAAGCCGGTCAATATGAATAACCTCATCCCGCCTGGCTCGGGGCTCGTCCTCACCGACGCCCTATTCCAAACGTCCGATGGCGGTGTCATCGGCATCGCCCGGCAAACCAGTTCGGGCAAAAGCGTGTACGTCTACGTCCCGAGAGCGCCCTAAGAAATCAGCCCCTGAACGCCTTCTCGTAGCTGTCCTCGTAAGTCACGAGGCACTCCTTGAAGCTCACATCGGCGTCGTGCCCCTTCTCGTCGACGAGTTCAAAGGTGCCGTTGAGGACCCGGCACCGCTGGACCTTCATGTTCGTCCACGGCATGGTTTTAAACTTCACGCCGATGAAGTGCATCTTGAAATCGTGCAGTTGCCCTTTGACCGACTGGCAAATCTCAAGCTCCATTTCATTCTCGTCCATCGATCGCGCCACCCGAGTGACCTCGCACGCTCGCAGGGGAAAGTTTCGGACGAATTGCTCAAGAGGCATGGATTTGCTCACGCCTCATCTTACTGCTATTCGAGACTCAAATGAAAACCGGCTACTCCCAACTGCAAACTGCCGACTCCCAACTTTTTTCATCTCCTCTTAGAGTCTGTCGCACCGCAAGCGAAGACCTGATCCCGGAGGGATCACAGATGGTAGCCGGGCGGTCGGAGCGAGGGACGAGCGTAGACCCCCGGTAGCATTCGAACCTGAAATGGTCCGAGGAGTCCCGATATTCGGGACGACCCCGCCATTATGGCGGCGACAAATGGGTCGTCAAATGTTTGGAAAAACTGCTGTGCGACAGGCACTCTTAGGAGAGGACCCTCCCGCGACCTTAGGAGCTTGTCGTTAGACCCCGCCGAGCATCGCGAGGAAGAGCCCTTGGAAAAGGGTGCCACAAAGGCACTATTTTCTGAGGATGAAGCGAAGCTGAATCGGGGGGAGGAGGTGAGGTAGATAAACGCTCCAAACTCCCAACCCTCGTAGCGAAGCGGAAACCCCCGAACCATCGGGCCAACTCCCAACTCCCAACTCCCAACTCCCAACTCCCAACCTAATTCGCCAACGCCGTAAACCCTTCCGACGGCGTCCGCATAAACTTGATCTTCGGATGCTGTTCAACCTGGTAGTTGCAGCCCCACTCGGTCGTAAACAGCGCCACCGGAACCCCGTAGTTGTCCTCCAGACCCACCGCGTTCGAGCCCCAATAGATGCCCTTGATCTCCGCCGCGTCGCCGTCCAGCCACCGAATAATCTCGTACGGCATCATCTCCACGTTGGTCTTCACGCCGTACTCGGCGATCAGCCGGTACTGAACGACCTCGAACTGCAATCGCCCAATCGCGCCCAAAATCGGCTCGCGCTGAACGCTTTTCGGGTTCCAGAAAAGCTGAACCAGGCCCTCTTGGCACAACTGCTCCACCCCCTTCTCAAAGTTCTTCAGCTTCGATACGTCCATGTTCGTCAGCCGCGCAAACACCTCCGGCACAAACTCAGGCACCTCGCTGTACTGAATCTTGGCGTTGGTCGTCACCGTGTCGCCCAGCATAAACGCCCCTGGGTTCGTCAGGCCCACGATGTCGCCCGGGTACGCCAGTTCGACCGTCTCCCGCTCCTGCGCAAACAGCCGTTGCGGGCGCGACAGCTTCAGCCGCTTGTTGCTCCGCTTGTTCAGCACCTCCATGTCCTTCTCAAACATGCCCGAAACGATCCGCACAAACGCGATTCGGTCGCGATGGTTGGGGTCCATGTTCGCCTGAATCTTGAACACGAAGCCGCTGAAATCGTCGCTCTCCACCACGTCCTTCGTCTTCGCCAAGCGGCTCTCGGGCGTCGGCGCCATGGTCATAAATTGGTCCAGGAACAGGCTCACGCCGAAGTTGGTCAGCGCCGAACCGAAGAAGATCGGCGTCAGATTTCCCGCCAAAACCCTCTCCAAATCGAACGGCTCGCCCGCCACGTCAAGCAGTTCGATGTCCTCCATGAGCTGGTTGTACTTCGCCTCACCCAGTTCGTCCTTCAGGCGCGGATCGTCGAGTGACAGCTTCGTGGCTTCGATCGCGTTCGAGCCGTGCGACGCCTTGTCGTAAAGGTGCACCGTCTTCGACGCCCGGTCGAACACGCCCTTGAAGTCCACGCCCTGCCCGATCGGCCAGTTCATCGGCGTGCTCTGAATCCCGAGCACGTCTTCGATCTCCGCCATGATCGCTAGCGGCCCCGGACCTTCGTTGTCCAGCTTGTTGACGAACGTAAAGATCGGCAGTCCCCGTTGCTTACACACGGCAAAGAGCTTTCGCGTCTGGCTCTCGACGCCGCTCGCATTGTCGATCAGCATGACCGCCGCGTCGGCCGCCGTCAGGGTTCGATACGTGTCCGCACTGAAGTCGTCGTGCCCCGGAGTGTCCAGCAGGTTCAGCACGTGCCCCTTGTATTCGAACTGAAGCACCGTCGAAGTGATCGAGATGCCGCGCTGTTTTTCTAGCTCCATCCAGTCCGAGGTAGCGGTGCGCTGGTTGCGCCGCGCCTTCACCGACCCCGCCAACTGGATCGCCCCTCCATAAAGCAAAAGCTTCTCGGTGAGGGTCGTCTTTCCGGCGTCGGGGTGAGAGATGATGGCGAACGTGCGGCGACGCTTCGCTTCTTGCTCGATGGTGCTCATAGGGTCTGTTGTTCGCGCTCTCTTGGCCGCCCTAGCCTTGTGCGAAGGAGGCCGTCCGGCGTAGCTTCCTGTCCGACGTAGCTTTAGCGAAGTCAGGATGCGAAAGGCATCTCGCGGGGATACGACTATTTTACTCCGAGCGAAAAACCGACCGTCAAACACAACCAATTAGGAAGATTTTCCTGTACAGCAAGTGGTCTCGACCTCCATTTGGGCTGTCCAGCCTGAACACAAGGTCGAAGAATCTTCGAAAACACTATCATTCTTTCTACCTACGAGGAATCCGTAGCACAGGCAATCATTTCCGGCAAAAGACGAGAACCACGAATGAAACGTGAACCTGGTCGGACATAATTGCCGGATATAATCATCCTCGCAGCTGGAGGAACGGCAATACAAACTTCATTTCAAGATTGGACTCAGACTCGCCAAATCAAAAGTCTTGGAACAAATGCGGGAGCATTAGAGATTCCGTTCCAAGGTTGGCGACATTTCAAGGAAGCCTTTGCACCAGAACTCATTCAGCGCGCTATTTCTGAGAATCCAATTCCCACCACAAATTGTATTGACCCTTTTGGTGGCTCTGGCACTACGGCATTGGCATGTCAATTTTTGGGAGTTCACCCAATAACTGCGGAAGTCAATCCTTTCCTGGCTGACCTAATTGAATCCAAGATTGACAGCTACGATACTGACCTGTTAACTCGAGATTTTGGTCTCGTAATTAAAAACTCTCAGCGTCACGGTTGCTCTTACACCGCACCTCAATTCCCCAGGACGTTAATTGAGCCTGGGTATAAGAAGAGGTGGATATTTTCCAAAGAGGTTGCTCGCAGTATATTTTCACTTCTTGAGTCGATTGAATCCTTAGATGAATTTCGACACAGAAGACTATTTCGCATACTTCTCGGCGGAATTTTAGTCGATCTAAGTAATGTTGTGGTAAGTGGAAAAGGTCGACGTTACAGACCTAATTGGCAGTCGAGGACGATAACGGGACCTGATGTATATACGAGATTTATAGAAGCCTCAAAAAATGCCATTACAGATATACATCGATTTTCAAAACGCAGTTGCTTGTCATATTCTTTATTACGAGGTGACATTAGGCAACTATTGGCGGGCAAAGATGATACATCCCTCTGTGTCTTCTCGCCACCGTATCCTAATTCATTCGACTATACTGATGTTTATAATGTGGAACTTTGGACATTGGGTTATCTATCCGACGCTGATTCAAATTACGAATTACGTTCTTCAACACTTACATCACATGTCCAAGTTGGCCGGATCTTCGCGCCCCACCCTAGCGGTTCACCTACGCTGGAAAAAGTTATGGCAGACCTACACTTAAGGCAATCCATGCTTTGGGACCGACGCTTGACTCAAATGATCGGTGCCTACTTCGCCGAACTAACTGATCTGCTTCACAAACTATTCAACAAAATAAAGGATGGAGGATCAGTATGGATCGTCATAGGTGACAGTATTTATGCAGGTGTCCATATTGAAACAGCAAGGATTCTTAAGGAACTAGCAATAGCCAACGGGTGGACGCTTCTTGCACTCGAACCGTTTCGGTCAATGCAATCATCGCCGCAACAAGGCGGAAGAGCCGAGCTAGCCGAAACTCTTTTAGTATTGCAGAAGTGTTAGGCGGTCTGATTAAGGTACTCCCTGTAGAGTTCACTGCTTGCAAACAAGTACCAAAGCCGCGTGACCACGCTCCTATCCTGAGCCAGATCGCGTACATGTTCAAAGCAACATTCATCTGAACTTTTCGAAGTTCTCATGTCGAAACAGCACAATGCGGACTCGCGTGCTCCTCGCTCATCTCTATAGCTTGACGCCTGCTTAACCCCAGACTCAATCCAATTCATGGTATAGTCTTGAGTGACCACATCTCCCGTGCTCCCAAATGAGCGCAAGACCTTAAGTTCTAATAAGGCGTATCTTGTAAAACTACTTCTATTGATAGCATCTTGTCCCTCTACCTCTAGGTCTATTCTGCCCGTCGTCTGTGATTGCTCTTCTCGAATTATGCAGGCCGGAAAAGCCCCTTGTAACCCCATACGGAGATACGCCTGAATACCTCGCTCGGCATTCTTTATTGGCCAAAACTTACCCGGATTCTCCCATAGCTTCAATTCCTGTGACTGTGCATCCGGCGTAACTAACATTTTTTCATAGATTGTTTCGACAGTCTTTAGAACCTGCTCTAATGTCACTTCAGAGTTAAGACTTATTAAGCTTCGCGTATCCAATTCCGAAAGGCCCGATGGGTAGTAAACCACTTCAGGACTAGCAGTTCTCGAATCATAGAAAATCGCAGGGACCGCACCTAAACTTAACTCGTTGCACACCAATTCAAACACGGCTTCGTCATCTTTATCTCCTATATTCATGCTACGTCCGCTGGCAGCAATCTCGTTTACAAACCATAATTTTTCTACAAGAGAAGTTAGACCATTCTCCAACCTAGGCACACGAACCGCGTCTTCTTCTATCTCGTCCGGCACATTTGGGGCAAGCAGGAACACTGCAACCCCTTTTTTTTCAGGTTGTGCTGCCGCCTCGGCGATTCTTCGCCTGATAAGCTTTACGGTGTTTGCGAGAAACCGGACTTCTGCGGGGAGTCCGGCGTCAGTTCCAATACCTACACCAACAAGTGCCGCTTCCGTGTACTCAATCATAGACCAAGTACCAAGGGAACCCGGCGCAATTTGATCAGGCACTTTCTAACCTCATGTGAAGATATCTAATGTACGAATGAACTTTTTCGCCCGGGGACATGGTCACCAGCGCCGACATCCTCTGTTCGATTTCCTTAGTCGCAAGATAACTTAGATTCTTGAACTCCGTTCGGCTAAAGTCCAACCTGTTACCATTTGTTACCAAGGGCGTCGAGTAAGTTATGTCTTCAGTCATGGCGTCGTCGAACTCATTATCGGAGAGCGATGATAGTGCTAGCGCCAACTCACAGGCAAATTCCACAAGTCGTTGCTCCTCCGGAAAATATTTCAAGCACTCCATAATGGGCTTTGAAAACTCTGTATTCAGCTTATAGGACCCATCCAGTCGCCAACGCCCCATTTCATCTTTAATATGGCTGGGGTCAAGCACCCGAGCCACACCTATGCCCACCAGCCGGTCTAAGTCCTGCTGGAGAGCAGGATAATATGGTCCACCTTGCCTTTTGAGTAGGTCACTGTCAAGCGCGCTTAATTCCCAAATTGGCGCAAGAACATTCATAAGGTATGCAAAGGTATGGAGCCTCAATACACGAAGTGGCAATATCCCTGCCCTCTCTGCCGAATAAAGCAGAATTATCAACCTGACTTGATGCCTTAATCTCGTCTCTAATTCAGATTTCACGAATTGTCACCCAGAGATGCAAGTAAGCTCTCAATTCGTTCTTGATATTCATCATGCAACTGTCTAATCGCCTCAGTTGGCTCCGCAATGTCAAAAAGATTCAGCAACCGTTCAAAATTATGGTTATCACTTTCGGCTGTCTTCAATAGAAGTGGCAACAATTGCCCTTCCACCAAATTTGATGTTACGACCAGTCTGTTTTCCACGGTAGCACGTGCAAATTTAGCGAGAACGCTTGCCGCCCTAACCACAAAAACGGCATCCAATGATGACTCTGGCGCATCAATAAGCAGGCTGGTGAATCCATGTGCTCCTGCCGTTGATGTCAAAGCCATTCGAAATGAGAGATCGATGAATTCTCGCTGACTTTCGGACACCTGTTCAGGCCCGGTACGGCGCACCGTTGAATTGAAGTCTGAGCCACTTAGATCCAATTCAAAAAATGGAAAATCGAATGACTCACCTGTCTCTCCCAGCCTTGACTTCCTTGGTGCCCAGCTTAGGGTGCAATCCTCCAGTAAGAATCCTCTGGCAAAGCTGTGAAAGGAAGCTACAACATCTGAAGCTTTATCAGCTATTTCCTTATTTCTGATCTCAATGAAAGAGCGAAAAGATGTGCGCAATTCTTGGAGCATTTGACGCTGAGACTCAACACTACTTCTCAATGCCGCCGTTTCCGCCTGCTTTCGGTGCAGTTTTGACTCCTCCGGGGGTAAAAGCTTAACTAATTCCGCTAGCCTTGCCGATTTTTTGGCAATAGAAGTATTTAGTTCTTGAATTGTAAGAACATGTTGCGAAAAGGCAGATTCAATTTCCTTCAGCGCATTTGCCGCACTCTCTTGTGCAACATCACAGTCATTAAGTTGTCGAAGACTTACTTGCACGCGTTTATCGGCCAGTTCGCTAGATTCCGCTAAGATCTCACTTTCGGAAATATCAGAAGCGCACACAACACAAAGTGAGTCTTCTATACGCTGGGTGAGCTCTTCTACCACTCCCGGTACCTCGGAGCCACAAACTAAGCAGGTGTTGTCCGTCATCAATTGCGCAAGGATATAGCGAGCCGTATCAGAGCGACTCGGGAATCTAGATGCAATAGCAATCAACTTAGCATTTTCGAATTCTCTAAAAGCAGATTCCCTCTCTTGTTCTTTTTGCAAGTACGAAAGGCGGCGATCCTGCCTTGCTGCCTCAATGCCTACCAGATCATATTGAAGGGTTTCCCGGTCAGCTGAATCGCTTGTCAAAAGCTTTTCAATCGTTTCCAATTCAGCACGTATGTCCTTGGCTCCTTCCGACTTTGCAACCTCACTTGCTAGTGCCCGTTCCTCCCTTGAAACAGCACTCTGCAGGTTCCTCATACGACTGTCTAACTCTAAAACTTCACGTTCCTTCTTGATCCAGACCTCAGACATATCTGGCTGCATAAACAGTATCCGGAGAATCTGGCGTTGTGCTGATTGATCCCAAACCAACGCTCGTCGATCCTCAAAATAGAAGATCATGTGCCGTAGCAGTAATATCCAGTCGCCAAACGACCAAACTCCAGCGAGTCTACATATTTCGGCTTGCAAATCCTCCTCGGCTAAATGGGTTATCAAACCGTCTATGATTACTTGCCTTAGGCTCAAATCATGTAACGACCTTGAAATGACCACCGACGTGTCATTCAGCATAAACGTCAAGGTAACCACGGCGTCCGATGCACCATTCATAACGCGGTTGGCAAATACGCTGCGGGCGTACGAGGGCATCCTGATAGCCTGGATTCGTGCGCTACCTAAGTCTCCAGTGAGAGTCGCCGTAGGTAGCTCGTACGGTCCCGTGAGTGACCGGAACAGAATTGAAATGAAAGTCGTTTTACCTATTCCATTTGCTCCTAGAATGAGGCTAAGGCCGGGCTTAAATTCAAATGTTAGACCCGGTTGATCTGTTGTACCGGGATACATTCCATATCCCTCGATAATAACGTTCTTTAATATTGGGAAGCTGACCATATCTTTGCCTTTTCCTCCCGGCTCAGTTGCAATCTATATTAGCATCATAAGCTTCTTTCGAGCGCTGTGCTTCGGAAGTTATTTGCTGTTTGACCTTCTTCTGTTTTTTTGTTAGTAGAATTACGTCGTTCGTGGGCATCTCTTGTCGAACTTGGGACTATCGAGTTCTTTACCCCAAGAGCAAAACCTCAGTCCCACCAGAAATACCACACGTTCGCGCCCAACACCGCGTTAGCAAGCTCTTCGACCGACTCCGTGCCCTGATCCACCACATCAGGGCAGAGCCAGAACATCTCCATCGCCAGCTTCGCCGCGACCGCCGGGTCCTCGATCGGACGATCCACCCAAAACTCGATCACGTCGTTTGAAATCAGAGCCGGAACCGCCCCAAACCGCTCGAACCAATCGCGGAACACCGCCGTCAACTCGTGGTCGTAAGGCGTATCGTTCCACCCGCCAAACGGGTAGTGCGCCAACACCTGCCAAGGCGCCTCGCAAGGGATTTCCGACAGAAAAGCGCTCTTCCCAAACTCCGCCCCCGAAAACGTCCGAACAGGGTCGGTCGCCTTGGTCAGCTTCGCCGGGTCCGGCTCGCGATGCGCGGACTCCAGTTCCTCGTCGGCCTCTTCGTCCTCGTCCAACGACAAGTTCTCACGCCGTGCCGCGAAAAACTCCGCCAGGTCCACCTCGGCGGCCTGAGCCAGAACCTCGGCGGGCCGGCCGTC
Organism: Armatimonadota bacterium; assembly: GCA_016125185.1. Taxonomy (NCBI): domain Bacteria; kingdom Bacillati; phylum Armatimonadota; species Armatimonadota bacterium. The sequence continues at coordinate 1,805,707 of WGMG01000006.1, forward strand.
CACCGCATCTTCCTTGATCTCAATATGGTCGAAGGGATCGACCAAAATCACCGCCACCCCGCGAGCCGAGCCCCTTCGCTTCTGCCATTCTGCCTGCGCCTGCTCCTTCTGAATCGGCATCAAAGGCAGTACGCCGCCCCGCGCCATGGCACCCTGCGGAGGCGCGCTCGCCGGTGGACTCGACTCACTCTTTCCAAACAAACCCTTCAGCCATTTCATCATGGGTGAATCATACCAACCCGCAAAAGCAAATCAGCCTCCAGCAAAAAACTGGAGGCTGATTTCAAAAGGCTAAAGGCTCAAAACTAAACCGTCGCGCGAGTGCGTTGAATAACGCCTTCGATAAACGCGGCGTTGTTCGGCGTTCGCTTGATGAGCTTGATGAACTGCTCGGTGGCTTCCAGCGAGCTCTGCTCCTTCGCCATCAGGCGGCGAAGCTGGACCACGCCTTCGTAAATCTCCCGGTTGAACAGCAGTTCTTCGTGTCGGGTCGACGACCGTCGCACGTCGATAGCTGGCCAAATGCGGCGCTCCGACAGTTCGCGGTCGAGGATGATTTCCGAGTTACCCGTACCCTTCAACTCTTCAAAGATCGATTCGTCCATCTTCGAACCGGTATCCACCAGAACCGAAGCGATGATCGTGAGCGAGCCGCCTTCTTCGATGTTGCGCGCCGCGCCGAAGAACCGTCGCGGTCGGTACAGCGCCGACGGGTCGAGACCGCCGGTCAGCGTTCGTCCCGAAGGGTTGATCGTCAAGTTGGAAGCGCGCGAAAGTCGCGTCAGCGAGTCGAGCATGATGACCACGTCTCGACCGGATTCCACCAGTCGCTTGGCTTGCTCAAGGCAAAGTTCGGCCACTCGCATGTGGTTCTCCGCCGGCTCGTCGAAGGTCGACGAGATCACCTGGCCGCGAACCGATCGTCGCATGTCCGTCACCTCTTCCGGTCGTTCGTCGACCAGCAAGACCAGCAGAGCGACTTCGGGATGATTGGTCGAAATCGCATTGGCGATCGACTTCATCATCGTCGTCTTACCCGCCTTGGGCGGCGACACGATCAGGGCGCGCTGGCCCTTGCCGATCGGCGAGATCAGGTCGACGATTCGCGTCGGAATATTGTCCGCCGTCGTCTCCATCACCAGCTTCTCGTCGGGATACAGCGGCGTCAGTTCGTCGAAATTCTTTCGCTTGACGTTGTGCAGCAGCGCGAGACCGGTGTTGTTCACCGCCTCGACGCGGAGCATGCCGCGATACTTCTCGCCTTCCTTCGGCGCTCGAACCAGGCCGAAAACGAGGTCGCCGCTTCGAAGGTTGCCCTTCTTCACCAGCGATTGCGAAACGTAAACATCGTCGGGCGACGGCTGATAGGTGTCCTTTCGCAGGAAGCCCCATCCGTCGTTCATGATCTCAAGAATGCCCTTGGCATACTGAGGCTCCTTTTCCTTGTTCATCACTGGCAGGAGCGCCTCGATGACCTCGTACTTGAGCAGGTCGGCCGAAATCTTGGCCTTCTTTGCCACCTTCAGCAGTTCGGCTGGCGGCATGGCGTCGAACTCAGAAAAATCGTGTTCTGGCAGATTTTCGAGCTCTGTCTGGGAGTCGCCCTTAGGCAGACCCTCGTTGGCACGGTTGCGTCGGCGTCGGTTGTTGTTTTGGTTGTTACCGCCGCCTTGCCCTTGGCGTTGTCTGAATGTCGGAGTCATAGACAGTAGAGTCCGTAATAGAGAGATTTATAAGGAAAAACTTCGAACCAGGGAGACGCGAGATTAGAAACCTATTCGTCTTGGTGGAAAACGGCGATGGTCGGCAGATTGCGAAATCGCTCGTCGAAGTCTAATCCGTATCCTACCACAAATTTGTTAGGAATGGGGAAACCTATATACTCACATTCCACATTTACGATCCTTGCATCCGGTTTTGAGAGCAAAGCGCAGATTTGGAGCGAGCGAGGACGCCGGGTTCCCAGCAGTTCGCGAAGGTGCGAGAGCGTCCGGCCCGTGTCGAGAATATCTTCCACGATGACGACGTCCCGATCTTCGATGCTGCTGTCGAGATCCTTCTTAATTTGTACTACGCCGGAACTGCTCGTTTCGCCATGCCAACTGCTCACTTGCATGAATTCCAGGTGGCAATCGCGGCCCAAATCCCACAAAGCCCGGGAAAGATCGCTCAGAAAATGGACCGAGCCTTTCAGAATTCCGAGCAGAATGATCGGCTGGTCGGACTTGGGAATCGAAGCGTCGATCTGCTGGGCGAGTTCACGAACTTTTGACTGAATTTCGTCGGAAGAGATCAACACTTCAAGGCGCATGGAAGCAATTAAGATACCCTCAGTTCGCCTCCCGATCCATAAAACTTTGGCGCTCGGAATCTTGATAAAGACCCGTTTTGTTTGAAGTAAATTCTTATGACAAAAAGCGACCCCGATTCATCAATCAAGCTCCTTTCGGGAATCACCCCATTCGGAACATTTGCAGAGGAGCTATTTGAAACAATGACTCTACCATTGCCGTCGAGCCCAGTCTGGGCCGACATTATTTCGGGGAAGAAGGCCATCGCCTTCGAAAGCCTGACCATCAAAATTTTTCTCGGTTCGGCTCAACAGCGCTTCAAGCTGAAGCCAGAGACGATGAGCCAAATCGTCGCCGAACTCCACAACCTTTTCGAAAAGAACATCAAGATTCCGACCGTCCAGCGCGACATCGAGAAACTCGCCTAAGGAGGACCATGACCATGAGTTCACAACTTTTAACGCTTGAACAAGCATCGCAATTGTTGACCCAGCCTGGGGCCTATCTCGTCGCCGCGGACGCCAATGTCCTTTGCCAGCTTCCCAAGGGCAACTGGATCGGTGGAAGCATTCCGTATTTCATCGCCGAAGAGGGCGGCGTCGTTTCCCAAAATCGAGTCTTCGTAACCAAGCTGCCCGAGGCGACGAAAATCGTTTCGACCCAACTGGTGTCCGAAGCCGACCTACCGAACGTCTACCGAAACATGCCGGAGAACGGCTTCGGCGTCATCATCCTGCCTGCCACCAGCCCGAGCCACCTTTCGTTTGCCCTGAATGCGCCGAGCTACGAAGACTTCGCCATGAAGCCCTTGGTCGGATGGATTTCTGGAGTGCACCTGAGCGAACTCGGCAAAACGACGCCGACAGTCTTTGACGGCCGAAATGGCCGGTCTTCTGAATCGGATGCGGTTCTGATGTACCTCGACCTCGACGCCGACTACGTCTGCGACATGGGTATCGTCAACATCTTCACCCAAGGCGGCGGCGACACGCTTGAGTTCCCCGAGACCAGCTTCTCCGTAAAGGATGTCCTCGTCAACGGTGTCAAGCAGAACTTCGCCGAGTACCTGAAGGCAAACAATGTCGACATCAAAAATCCGCTCGTCGCGAACTACGCCGGGGCGATGATCAACGTCAGCTTCCAGGGCATCGACGAAGCCAATCAGATCGTCAACCTATACGCTCCCGTCTTCCAGGGCGCGGAGTACAAGCTTGCGGACCCGATTCAGGACTATGTGGGCCAGTTCACCAGCCAAATGCCGAAGGATTCCGACTCCATCGCGTTCTCCTGCAACTGCATCCTTAACTTCCTGTATTCGGAACTCGAAGGCAAGAAGACGGGCAATGTCACCGGACCGATTACCTTCGGCGAGGTCGCGTTCCAGTTGCTAAACCAAACGATGGTCTACCTGACCCTCGAAAAAATTTAAGTTCCACCTCGTTCCCAGTTCGGGGGCGTCTGTTGTTGCGGCAGCGCCCCTTGTTTCCCAGAGCGGCCCCACTTCGGGGCCGTCTTTTTTTAGAACTTGCAGAGCCAATCGTATAACGGGGTCAATTTCTGCATTCCGTCCAGGGCCAACGATGCCTCGATTGCTTCTCGGTCCAACTCGTGGTCGAACCACGCGCTGATCCCTTTTCGCCGATAGTGATCGGCCAACGGTAAAGCCGCGTCGAACCCCTTCGGCACCCGCGCTAATTCAGGTTCAGGTATCCGCGCTCCCATCTCCACCAAGGCGTCGAGCACCGCCGGAAGTTCATCCACGCTCTGCCGAAAGGCCGCCAGCCGCTCAGAGTCGAACTCCCAAACCCCTGTCCCAACGGTCAGCCGATCAGGCTCGATCGAGGCATGAAAAGCCCGACACAAACCCGACTCTTCCGGCATCCGCCAAAACGACATTCGCACGTAAGGCGTGTACGGCGTCTTATCCTTCGAAAACCGGACGTCGCGGTAGATTCGATACAGCTTGCCGCCGAATTCTTCGCCGCGCAGGTCCGCCAGCCCCTGCCGAACGTCTTCGAAGAACTCCTCGCTCGGCCCTTTCACCTCGGTCTCGTACTCCGCCTTGTGCGCATTGAACCAATCCCGGTTGTTGTTAAGCTCCAGTTCCCGCAGGAACCGTCGCCCCGATTCTGGAAAACTCATTTCTTCTTCCCCAACATATGCTCTCGAACAAAAGTCGTGCTCTTCTGCATCCAGCCCAGCAGGTCCTCGTCCGAATCGTAATGCCCCTTCGCCACATAGGCAAAGTTGCGCAACGGCTTACCCGTAAAGTCCATCGGATCAACGGCATTGGCGGCTATCGCCCCTTCCATGTCCTCATCCCCAAGGCGGATCATCAGCCGATCCTTCCCCACGCCGACCGTCATCTTTCGGTTGATCGCAAAGCAAAGCCCGCCGAACATCTTGATCTCGCTCATCTCCTCGTTCGGAGCTAGGTCAAGTCGCGGCACCAGCACGCGAATGCGTTCCGCCAATTCCGGATCGTGTGGCATCGTCCCTTCGTTATACGACTTTTGCGGAGCGAGAAATTGCCGGTCGGACTTCCGTTCCGAAACGAACCTTCCAACTGCCGCCGCGCGTCCTATTTGCAATGAGAAAGCTGTTCTCGATTTGCATTGTGCTGTCCATCGTGACAGCGGGGTTTGCCCAAGACCAAGCGGCACCCGCCGCAAGCCAGGCGTCTGAAAAGTATCGCGAGTATCGCAACCAGATCACCGAGCCAAAATACGGCCTCGCCAAAGTCAAAAAGCTCATCAAGGCCATCAAGCCCGACGGCGAAGACAACGTGATCATGGCGAACAAAACTTACAACGCCCTTTCGGTCGAGGAGAAGTTCACCTATAACGCCCTCCACGGCGAAGTTTTCTCCCAAAACTGCGATGTTATGCCCCCGATGGTCGACGAGGAAAAGAAAATCTTTGGCCACATCCCCGGCAACTTCGGCGACGAGGAGCAGTGGAGTGAACGCCAGCTCGCGTTCTTCAAGAAGTACCGCTCGAAAGTCGTCAGCCTTTTGCGCGAAACCATGACCGGCCAGAAGCACGTCGGTCTCAATCTCAAGCACATCGCCATCGAGATTCAGGCCTACGAACTCATTCCAGATATGATCAAGATTTATGGCCAAAAGCATTACGATCAAGACATCTTGACCGTGCTAATGGACCTCATGCACCAAGGCAAATACGGCCCCTTTATGAAGTCGCAATCCTGCGAAAAGCTCTTTGGTGACGCCTCCAACTACCGAAGCTTTATCGTCGCCAATCCCGAAAACCAAGCCCTCGTTATCGAGCGCGCAACCGCGTACTATAAGACCAAAAGGAGATGATCGTCGCCGCCCTTGTCCTGCTTGCCTCGCCGCTTGGGGCCAAGGGCTACGTGGCCATTCCCGCCGGCACCTACCAGGTCGGCAAAGCCGATCGTCTCGACACGCCCGTGAGGAAGGTCACCCTCAAAGCGTTCGAAATCGCCGTCTACGAAACGACGAACCGTGAGTTCAAACAGTTCGTCGACGCCGCCCACTACGTCACCGACGCCGAACGCCTGCACAACGCGATGGTGTTCGCCCCGCCGCTGAAAGAGTTCACGTGGCTCCAAGACAAAACCGCCAACTGGCGTTACCCAAACGGCAAAAAGCGCGGCGGGATCGAAAAGTTGATGGATCACCCGGTGACCTCCATCAGCTACCGCGACGCCCTGGCCTACTGCACATGGGCGGGCGTCCGCCTCCCGACCCTCGACGAGTGGGAGGTCGCCTGCCGCGCCGGGACCACCACCGACACCTTCTTCGGCGACGATCTCACCAAGATCGGCAAGTATGCCAACGTCTGGCATGGTCGAGATCACCTCCGGGCCGATACCTCCGACGGCTATATGACCACCGCGCCGGTCGGCAGTTTCGCGCCCAGTCCCAACGGACTGTACGACATGTACGGAAACGTCTTCGAGTTCTGCTCCGGCCATCTCAAAAGCGACAAATCCGACCGCACCGTCCACGCCCGCGGCGGCTCCTGGTGGTGCAGTCTCAACTCGTGCTGCTTCTTCAACTCCATCGACATCGGCAAGGTAGATATGCGGGCTTCTTTCAGCAACCAAGGCTTTCGAGTTGCACGCGACGTCAAATCCCGGTAGCATGGGTTCATGCCGAAGTGGGCTGTGGTCCTCGCTTTGTTGGTGCCGTGCCTAGCCTCGGCCCAAAGTTCCCTGGAATCTGACTTCAAAAATCCGCCCAATTCCGGCAAGCTCCGTGCCTATTGGTGGTGGCTCAACGGCAATGTCACCCGCGCCTCCATCCAGCGCGATCTTGAGCAAATGGCCGCCAAAGGGTTTGGTGGAGCCCTCATCTGCGATGCCAACGGAGCCGACCAATTTGGCAACGGACCGGTCCCACATGGTCCAGATTTCTTTTCTCCCGAATGGCGTGAACTGTATAAGTTCACACTTCAAGAAGCCCACAAATTAGGCTTAGAAATGAGCCTCAACATCATGAGCGGGTGGAACCTCGGTGGCCCGATGGTGCCCGCCAAAGACGCCCCCAAGAAGCTCGTTTTCTCGTCGACGACCGTCGATGGCAACGCAACCACCATCAAGCTTCAGGAGCCCAAACACGATCCTGCCCTTTACGGCGAAGTCGCCGTCGTCGCTTATCCCGTCGATCCCTCTGCCAAGCCCGGAACCTTGCGCCATTTCGAAGAAAAGGCTCTCATCAAAGGTCTCTCTTTTTCCGCCCCCGACACTTCCCTTTTGCTAGACGACGGTCCTGATATCCCGCGTGAAGCCGCTACCCGCTCGTCCGAGGTCATCGATGTCTCCCGCGACATGGACGCCGACGGCACACTCCATTGGAAGAAACGGCCCGGCCATTGGCAGGTCTTCCGCATCGGCTATACCCTCAACGATCACTGTCACGTCTCGACCAACAGCGAAGGATGGTACGGCTACGCCATCGATCCTTTCGACAAGGGCGCATTCATGCGCTATTGGAACACCGTCGTCGAACCCCTCATCCGCGACGCCGGTCCGCTCGCAGGTAACACCCTCAAGTACCTTCACACCGACAGTTGGGAGGTCGAAGTCGCTAACTGGACTCCCACTCTCCGAGAGGAGTTTCGACGCCGACGCGGCTACGACATGTGGCCCTACCTTCCCGTCATGCTCGGCCAAATCGTCGACAGCCGCACCAAGAGCAATCGCTTCCTCAACGACCTCCGCCGCACCATCGGCGACCTCGCCATCGACAACCACTATCGCCTCTTCCGAGACAACGCTCACAAGCACGGTCTCCTCATCCATCCCGAGTCGGGCGGGCCCCACGCAGTCCCTATCGACTCCCTTCAATGCCTCGGCATGGATGACGCACCTATGTCCGAGTTTTGGGCCTCATCCTGGACACATCGAGTCAAAGAAGAAGACCGCTTCTTTGTGAAGCAGCCCGCGTCTGCTGCCCACACCTATGGTCATAACCTTGTCCTCGCCGAAGGTTTCACCACCATCGGACCTCACTGGCAGGAGACCCTTTGGGACAACCTCAAACCCAATTTCGACGAAGCAAGCTGTCAGGGTCTGAACCGCCTGGTCTGGCATGCCTTCGTCTGCTCGCCTGACTCCACCGGTCTGCCCGGTCAGCAGTACTTTGCTGGTACCCATCTCAACCCCAAAGTCACCTGGTGGAACCAATCTCAGCCCTTTTTCGCCTATCTTAACCGCGTCCAAACCATGCTCCAAAAGGGACGCTTTGTGGCCGACGCGCTGGTGTATTACGGAAACCACGTCCCCAACTTTGCCCAGCTCGAAAAGTCCGATCCCGCCAAGGTTCGACCCGGCTACGACTACGATGTCGCCACCGAGGAGGTCATACTCAATCGCGTCCAGGTGGAAAACGGCGACCTCGTCCTCCCCGATGGCATGCGCTACCGCCTCCTCGTGCTGCCCAACCGCACCACCATTTCGTTGCCCGTGCTCAAGAAGGTCCGCGAGTTAGTAATTGCCGGCGCAACCGTGCTCGGGCCCAAGCCCACCGAAGCCACCAGTCTAGAAGACTATCCTCAGCGTGACGCCGAGGTCAAAAAGATCGCCGATGAACTTTGGGGTGCTGGCCCATCCGTGCCCGTTCGCACCGTTGGCGACGGGGTCGTACTCTCCGGGCTTTCCGGTCGCGATGCCCTGCTTGGCCGCACCGCTGGACCCGACTTCGCCTTCACCTCGCCCGACGATCTCGACATCAATTATGTCCACCGTCGCGATGGCGACGCCGACATTTACTTCGTGGCCAACCGCTCCAAGACCGCTGGAAAAGCTGCCTGTTCGTTCCGCGTGACCGGCAAAGTGCCCGAGTTTTGGGACCCGATGACCGGCGAGGTCCGCGACGTTCCGTCCTGGACCGACGACACCATCCACACCACCGTGCCCATGGAGTTCAACCCCTGCGGCTCCATGTTCGTCGTCTTCCGCCGCCCGGGCCGTCCCGATCCCAAGATCGGCCCTCTCGCCAACTACGATCGCGTCACCGACCTCGGCTTCCTCGATTCGGGCTGGGGCGTCGCGTTCGATCCCAAGTGGGGCGGTCCCGCCCACACCGCCTTCGAAAAGCTGACCGACTGGTCCGAAAACCCCGACCCCGGCATCCGCTATTACTCGGGCACCGCCGTCTACACCACGACGTTCGAAGGTCCGCAAACCGCCATCAAAGGCCTCGCCCTCGACCTCGGTTCGGTCCACGAGGTCTCTGAAGTCATCCTCAATGGTCGCAATCTCGGCATCGTCTGGGCCCCGCCGTTCCGCGTCGACATCAGCCAAGCCGTACAACCCGGCACCAACGTCCTCGAAGTGAGGGTCACCAACTTCTGGCCGAACCGAGTCATCGGCGACGCCCGCTCTCCTGGCCAAACCCCGTTCACCCGAACCAACATCCGCAACCTCACCGCCGACTCCAAACTCATGCCCTCCGGCCTCCTCGGCCCGGTCCGCATCGTTTCGATCAGTCGAGGCAAATAGCCCTGATTTGGAGGCACAGGAACGACACTGAAACCCCTCTCCGGTTTCTCGCGAAGCGAAAACGGGGGAGGGTGTGTCCTGACTTGTGTCAGGAGACGGGAGGGGAAAATCCGCTCAACAAAACTTCGCACCTAGAGGCATAAACAAGCCACCTTTGGGTCACATCAAAGACCGTGTTAGCCCGGCCACAGAAAGGACCCCAGCGGGGTCCCAGACCATAGCCTGGGGTGCTTGCACCCCAGGAAATCCAAGTCAACAGCCAAAGTCCGAGGAGTTCCGAGTATCGGGACGACCCAAATATCCCTCCCTAAGTTCTCCGCGGGTAATTTGGATCAGTTTCTCCTGACTCGTGTCAGGAGACCGAAGGTGAAAATCCGCTAAGCCAACCTTATAGATTTGAGGCTTTTTGGGGGCACAGGCGTCCCGCCTGTGGGCATCTAAAACACTTCAAGCTTCGATAGAAGGTTGACCCAAAGAGTCCCAGTCCTATGCGCCGCCACAATGAAGTACCCTTCCAACTATGGATTTAGGACTCGCCGGAAAGGTCGCCCTGGTGGCCGCCGGTAGCAAAGGCATCGGCTTTGCTACCGCCAAAATGCTTGCCCAAGAAGGCTGTCGCGTCTCAATCTGCGGACGCACCCAAGACTCCCTCGACAACGCCATTTCCGAAATCGGAAACGGATCGATCGGCATCGTCTGCGACGTCTCAAACCCCAACCAAGTTGATCATTGGATAAAAGAATCCACGACGAAACTTGGACCAATCGATATCCTCGTCACCAACACCGGTGGACCTCCGGCCGGGTCTTGGCAGATCATGACCGACGACCAATGGCAGTCCGGTTTTGACTCCACGCTGATGAATGTCGTCCGTATGGTCCGAGGCGTCGCCGCCGACATGCAGCAGCGCGGTTGGGGCCGCATCGTCCACAACACTTCCCTCGTCGCCAAAGAACCAAACGCCCTTCTCCCCATCTCCTCCACCCTCCGCGCCGGTCTCATGGCCCTCACCCGCCTCCAGGCTCTCGAACTCGCCCCACACGGCATCACCGTCAACAGCGTCCTGCCCGGCCATACGCTTACCGACCGCCAAATCCACCTCGCCGAGGTCCGAAGCCAGCGCGACGGCATCTCCCCCCGAGAAGCCCTCGATAAGCAAGCCCAAGAAGTCCCAATGAAGCGCCTCGGCACTCCCGAAGAAATCGCCGCCGCCATCGTCTTCCTCTGCTCCCAACCCGCCGCCTATATCACCGGCACCAACCTTCTGGTCGATGGGGGCCTCACGAAAGGCTTAGCTTGAGCCGATAAGTATGATATACTCATTTCATACTCATGATCAAACGTCAGAACTTCAATGTCGATCCCGATCAAGAAGCGCTCTTAGAGTCGGCCAGGGTCTTCCTGAAGGCCCCGACGATCAAAGACGCGGTTCTCCGCGCGGCCGGAATCGTCAATTCGATCGGGCGCGAGCTGGAGTCTGGTAAGCAACTGATGGTGGTCGACTCCAACGGCCAAGCCTCGCGAATTCTCATTCCCGAAATGGAAGCGGGCGGCTCAGCTTGGACCTACCTTTGCCTCCGCCCTCATCCTTGGCGCAGACAGCTCTCCATCAAAGGCACGAAGCTTCTGGCCTCGACGGTGTGGCAGGACATGACAGCCAATGGTCTCACTCCCGAGCAAGTTGCCGAGGACCTCGATTTGCCGCTTCCAGCTATTCTCGAAGCAACTCGATACTGCGAAGCAAACAACGACCTGATCCGAATGGAAGCCGCGGAAGAAAGAAACCGCTTGGCCGACGCAGGGCTCAAGCTCGGTGCTTAGGCTTCTTCTCGACGAGGACAGCAAATCGAAGACACTCGTAAGGCTCCTAACCGAAGCGGGCCACGATGTCGCGACTACCGCTGACCTGAATCTCGATGGCCAACCAGACCACGAGGTCCTCAAGGCAAGCGTGTCCGAAAATCGAGTGCTTTTGACGCGCAATTGTGGCGATTTCCTTGAACTTCACCAGCAAGATTCAAGTCATCCAGGAGTCCTGTTGGTCTTCCAAGACCCTCGATCTCCAATGAGTTTCGGCGACATCGCTCGCTCCATCGCCAATCTGGAGGCCGCCAACTGCCCTCTCGCTGAACAATGTCACGTCCTCAACGCATGGCAGTTCTGAGGTGGTGTAGAATGGCGCTATGTCATTGGTCGGACTCATCGCCTCGACAATCCTGCTTCGTCAGGATCCTCAGGTGGTCGACCACGGAGCCGCTTGGATCGGCAAAACCGCCAAAAGCGTCGTCGTCAAAGACGAGGACGGCAAGGACGTCGATCTATCCAAGCAATTCGGAAAAAGGCCGGTCGTGCTGGTCTTTTACCGTGGCGTGTGGTGACCCTATTGCCATCGCCAGCTCGGTGAGCTTGGCAAGTTAGAGAAGGATTTCAAAGCAAATCAGGCGATCATCTACGCCATTTCGAACGAACCCGCCGACAAACTCAAGAAGATGCGCGAGTCCGAAAAACTCGGTTCGCAATTCGTCTTCCTGTCGGACCCCGACGCAAAACTAGCCGAACTGTACGCTGGCAAGTACCCGCAAGGCTTCCTTCGCCCCGCGACCATCGTCGTCGGCAAGAAGGGCATCGTCACCTTCGCCACGTCTCTGGACGATTACAAGGTGAGACCCGCCGCCGACAAGGTGCTGTCCATCGTCAAAGAATTCGGAAAGAAGGGCAGCTAGGCGCTGCTCTGCCGCACATCGGCGATCGCTTCCCACGCCTCTCGGTAGTCGGGATCGATCGCCAATGCCCGCTCAAAGGCCTCGATCGCTTCGGCGCCTCGCCCCAACTGAACCAAAAGCGTGCCCACTCCATAGTGCGTCGTCTCGATCGTCGGATCGACCTCCGCCGCCCGCTGGTAAGCCTCCAATGCCAGCTTCGGCTCCTTCAGGGCCACATAACAGTTACCCAGCGTCCGCAACGCCACCAAGTTAGCCGAATCCAAAGCCAGCGACCGCAAAAACGCCTCTGCGCACTCCCAGTACCGGTGCATCTCCCAAAGCACCTGACCGAGATGAAAAACGGCATCGACGTCGCCTGGGTCGGCCAAACTCGCCGCCTCAAAATCTCGCCTTGCCGCCTTCAAATCGCCATCTTTATAGGCCAACAGACCGCGTCCAACCAGGACCGACGGAGCCGAGGCATCCAGTCCAGAGGCCCGTTCCAAGTACGGCTTAGCCCCTTCGAAATTGCCGAGATAGCACAGCGACTTTGCCATTCCCGCCCACGCCGCCGTGCACGATTCATCGAGCGAAGACGCCTCGCCGTACTCCCGCGCCGCGTCTCGATACCGCTCCAATCGCAGGTACCCATCCGCCAAATCCAGCCGCGCCTCTAGGTCGCCAGGATTCTCCTTGACCCGCGTCATCGCCTCGCGAACAACCGCCTCGTAGTCAACCGTCGGCGGCAGTCCCGAGAGCGAAACCGCGTCCACCTTGCGAGAAAAGGGATTTCGCCAGCGTGCCACTTCCCTATGATGCCACGCCGCCCCGTACAATAGGCATATGCTCGCCGCCATCGCCGCCCTTTCCCTCGCCGCCAAAGGCACGGTCGTCATGATCCACGGTGCCGGCGGAGGTGGGTGGGAGTACGACAAGTGGCGTCCCGTCTTCGAAAAGGCCGGTTGGACCGTCGTCAATCGCGACCTCGTGCCCGTTGGTGGTAAGTACGAAAACACGAAGTTCAACGACTACGTCCGCCAGGTTCTGACGTGGACTCCCAAGCACGGCAAAATCGTCTACATCGGAGCCAGCATGGGCGGCATCCTCGCCCTCAAAGCCAACGAAAAGCATCCTGCCAGTGCCGTCGTCCTCGTGAACAGCGTCGGCCCGAAAGGCATCGGCCCCAAAACCGATCGCAAGCCCAACCCACCCCTCGTCGTCTGGAAGGATGGCCCCCTCAAAGACACCGAAGACGCCATGCCTGACAGCGATCGCGAGACGATCCTTTGGGCCTGGAAGCGCTGGCGAAACGAATCCGGCGCGGTCATGAACCAGATTCATGCAGGCATTCCCGCCCGAAGACCCAAGTGCCCCGTCCTCGTCGTCCTCGGCGCAAACGATACTGACGTCCCCCATGCGACCGGCCTCGCCCTCGCCAAATGGTCCTCTGCCGATGTCAAAACTTACGAAAACATGAGCCACGTCGGCCCCCTCATGAGCACCCGCGCCGAAGGAGTCGCCTCCTTTGTCGAAAGCTGGGTGAACCAGAAAACCAACTGAATTAGGGCAAGCGCGCCAAATGGGAATCTTCGACCGAAAAAGCCCTGAAGGGGCGTGATATCTTAGCCCAGGTTGGAGTCCCGAAGGGACGCAGGCCTGGGTAACAATCCGAGCCAGCAAAAGTCCGAGGAGCAAAGTCGAAGACTCCGCTGAGCGAAGCGAAGGAAATGGAGCAAAGCGGAATCGGGGCGACCCGGGCGAAGCCCTGCCGTAGGCTCGACCGAAGGAAGACGATAGTCGCTCACGCCGCATAAACGGCAAGCTCTAACTCGGCCAAACCCGCCAACGCCCGCCGATGGTCCGGCTTCAACTGCAGGACCGCCCGAAAATCGGCTTCGGCATCGTCATACCGATGGATCTTCATCAAAGCCGAAGCCTTGCTGCACAAAATCAGCGTGTGGTTCGGATACGAAAACAGCGCTCGCCGATACGCCGTCACTGCCTTCGCATATTCGCCCATCTGCGTATAGGTGTTCCCCATCACAAAATTCGTAAAGGCATCCGTCGGATCAATCTGCAGAATCCGCTGATAACAGAAAAGCTCTCGGTCCACCTCCCCCCGCAACCCAAAAACCGTCGCCAGCCCATGAAAAGCTGCAACGTTTTCGGGAGAATTGCGAAGCGCTTCGGAAAACGCCTGTTCGGCGTCCTCGAAGCGCATCGCATGGCATAATGCCCACGCCAATCCCATCAAAAGGTCCACGTCCGCCGGGTTCTTCACCCGAGCCCGTCGATACACATCAACGGCCTCCTCGTACCGGCAACGCGAATAATATGAAGCGGCCTTCAGTTTCAACATGCGTGAGGCTGCGACTTCCTCATTCGAAACTTTTGGACGAGCCTGGTCGGCCTTGCGTAATCCGAAGAGCGACTCCAACAATTGGAGAGGCGACTTCCAGAAAACATTTGTAGGCCAACTCAAGCTCACGAGGGGGATATTCCGCGAACCAATCCGATCTGGGTCGGGAAACCGCCCTATGTAAGTCAAATAAGCCACAAATCAGCCCCTTGGCACGAATTTCGCTTGGCACCTTTGTCGCCGTTTCGGGGTTGATTAGGGATAGGCCGAATCCCATTCGGCGTACAAATAACCAATGAAACGAATCGCACTGTTTCTCGCCACGAACCTGATGGTCATGGCCATGGTCGCCATCGTCTTCTCGGTGTTCGGGCTGGACGGCGTCTTCTCGCAGCGCGGTCTTAACCTAACGTCGCTCCTCGTCCTGTCGCTGGTCATCGGCTTCGGCGGCTCCATCGTCAGCCTCCTGATGTCGCGCACCATGGCAAAGTGGATGATGAAGATCGAGCTCGTCACCCCGCAGTCCGGCGGTGGATACGGCCAAATCGCCAACGACGTCTACGCTCTCGCCCGAGCCGCGAACCTCAAAGCTATGCCCGAGGTCGGCATCTACGACAGCCCAGAGATGAATGCGTTCGCAACCGGCCCCAGCCAGAGCAAGTCCCTGGTCGCCGTCTCGACTGGTCTCCTGGCCCAGATGCCTCGCGACCAGGTCCAAGCCGTCATCGCCCACGAGATTTCGCACATCAAGAACGGCGACATGGTCACGATGACCCTGATTCAAGGCGTGGTCAACACCTTCGCCGTCTTCCTGGCCCGGATCGTCGCCTACATCGCATCGAACTTCGTCGACTCTCGCCTGGCCGGCCTGGTCTACTTCCTCGTGTCGATTGTCTGCCAAATCCTATTCACGATCCTCGGCTCGCTCATCACCTTCGCGTTCTCCCGAGCCCGCGAGTACCGAGCTGACGCCGGGGCCGCCGAATTGGTCGGCAAAGCGGGCATGATCGGCGCGCTCCAAACGCTCCAACACGGCTTCGAGCCACTGGATGCCCCGAACGGTCTTCAGACCGCAAAAATCGCCGATGGCAAGTCGAGATTCAGCCTCTTCGACTCCCACCCTCCGCTCGCAAAGCGGATTGCCGCCCTCCAGCAAAGAGCCTAAATTCAGTCCCCTCCAACGAGGGGACTTTTCTTGTCTGACGGCCCAGCGGGACCTATTGCCAGACACATCGGTAGGTGATAAAACGTAACTACCGTTATGAAGAGAATCTTTCTGTTCAACGAGACGGTCGTACCGATCACGGACTTCGATATCCGCGTCACGATCGTCGCGCTTCAGGCGGTTCGAGGGCTCATCATCGAGCGCTGCGGTTGGCCGGATCATCTCGATCTCGATCAGAAAATGCTCTCTCGATTCCTCGATCTGCCGATCGTCCCCACCTTCCTCGGCCCCGACGACGACTTCGTGCCGTTCGAAAACCGTTACCAGTCCAGGCTCAAGGAGTTGACCGGCTTCCCGTCCCACTCCAAGGACTTCCACTCGCGAGGAAAGACCTTCCGCGACTTCGCCGAGCACCGGCTGGGAACCACGCTAGAAGGCGCCCTGTTCCACATGTTCCTCGACGCTCACCGAACCGGACGGGCCACCATCCCATCGCTCAGCGGCTCCGAGGACATCCAAGATCGTCTACAACGGCCAATCACCAAAATCGACCTCGCTGGACTCACTAAGGTGATGGAAGTAGTTCTGAATCCGCTCCTCGAAACCGGGCACGCCATCGTGCAAATGAATCCGCACATCGAGAAGGAGTTTCCGCGCATTGCATCGATCATTGACCACTCCTCGATCGGCCGCCGCTTCGGCGACGTCGTCTCCGACGCGATCTACCCACTCCCCACCCGAGATCGAGCGCCAGCCTAGATCAGACAGGATTTGAAAGTCTAAAACCTTTCTCCAAATTCTCTGAAGGAAATTTGGAGAGAGTGTCGTTCCGCTAGTCCATGCGCGGAACGACGAGAGAGGAAAATCCGCTAGGGCTTACGCAGAGTCATCAAAGCGCTCTCAAGTTCGTAGAAGTCCACTCGAGAATAGGCTGTTGCCAAAAGGAACCAACCCCCTACTGCCTCCGATCAAAATCTGGCGACACGTACGTAAAGTCCGCAATCCCTCGCGAAACCGACTCCTTTCCACTCGCCTCGATATTGATCAGCGTCAACGTATCCATCCCCGTCCGCTTCCAAATTCGCCAGTTGATCCCCTGCTTATACAGCCCGTGGCCCATGCCCGCCACGATCACGAAAACCGAATGTGGCGGCATCGCTTTCGCCGAACCATAGCGGCCCGTCACGTACTTGATCGCGGTATCCGCCATTCCCTCATCCCACAGGCACTGCGCCGCGTACATGTTCTCGCCCACCGAGCCCTGCATCGGATGCCCGCCCATCATCGCGTTAAACACCACTCGGTGGCTTGCATTGTCGGTCCGCACCGTCGGAATCTGGGACTGCTCGTCCGCCGTCAACCCCTTCAGGCCACTCTTACCGACCGACCGCACCCAGTCGCGCGGCACGTTCAACGCCACCATCGGCAAGCGGTTCTTCTTGATCACGTCGAAAATCGGCTTATAGAGTGGATACGGAAAGCCCCATTCCTTCTTCCAGTTCGAGTTCTCGATGAACTCGTCGTCCGACCACTTCCCAAGCGTCCACGCATTGATGTTCGGCTGGTTTGGCCGAGTAAACATCTCGAACCCAACCGTCACGTTCCGCCCCCGCTTCACCAATCCGTCGATCACCTTCGCCTGAATTTGGTGATGCACGGGATCGTCGTGCGACTCCCCGAGGAAAATAAACTGATAACGGTCCGAAGCCTTCAAAAAGGCGTCCAGCGAGCTCTCTTTTCCACTCGTCAGGTCGTACCAGTTGTTCGCCTCCACCGTCGCCTGACCCGCTCGCCACAGGTTCAATTTCAGCGGATCGACTTCTGCCGGAGGGGTCGCGACGACTTTCGGCGCGTGCGCCTTCTGGTTCTGCAGGGCCGAAGCCACGACGATGGAGCTGAGAAGCATGTGGTTAGGATACTCCCGCGCCGCCCCAACACCAAACCGCCGGTGCCAAAGAACTACAATACACAAGCAATGACGACGCAGGAACGCATTCAATCCGTAATCGAACGGCACATGCCCGGCGCGTCACTCGTGCGAACTTGGCCCCTGTCCGGCGGCATCTCCGCCCACATGACCGCCTTCGAGGTCGAACACCATGGTGCCAACCAAAAGCTCATTGCCCGCCAACCCAACAAGTGGTGGTTCGAACAGCGTCCGAACGCCGCACAGGTCGAATTCGATACCCTTCATTCGCTCTTTCGCATGGGTCTCCCGGTCCAAGAACCGCTCTTCGTCGAGCCGCAATCCGAAGCCGTTCCCCACCCCTTCTTCGTCATGCGCTACATCGAGGGCCGACCCGAAATCGCGCCGACCAATGTGGATTCCTACCTCCAAAAGTACGCCGACCAACTCGTCGCCATCCATCGCACACCCACCGAAAACCTCGACATCGAACCCGGTCTTGCCGAATCCCTTCCCAACCGCCAGACCTTCAACGAGGCCCTTCGCGAACCCGAAATTCGCGCCGCTCTCGTCGACCGAAAGCGTCTAGACCTCAACCCTAGCGTCTTGCGCCACGGCGACTTCTGGCCCGGCAACATCCTGTGGCGCGACGGCAGCATCGCCGCCGTCATCGATTGGGAGGAGGCCACCATTGGCAATCCCCTCGCTGACCTTGCCATCTGCCGTCTCGACCTCCTCTGGATCCTCGACTTCGACGCCGTCGACAAATTCACCCAACTCTATCTAGCCCAAATAAACCTTGCTCTCGATGACCTGCCGTGGTGGGATTTGTGGGCCAGCCTCCGCCCCGCCGCCAACCTGCCCGAATGGGCGCCCGCCTACACCGCCCTCGGTCGCCCCGACATCACCGCCGAAACCATGACCCGGGATCACCAAGCCTTCGTCACCCAAGCTCTAAAGAAACTCGATAAGTGAGCAACAGCAAAATCTCGTCCCGTCCTTTCAAAGCATTCCATCTTATGCGCGAGACGACCCCATCTGACCAGTCGAACTGCCTCTTTAGGGTTCGCGAAATCGTTGCCCCAAAGGCAACGATTCTGTGGAGAGTGGCCGGTGAGGAACGAACCGGGTGAGTCGACTGAGGAGCTTGCGAACATTCCGTTTCGAAAAGCTTAGCGAAGCCCGTTGGAGAAACCCGAAACTGCCAAGGTCCGAGTTTGAGAGCTGTGTGCAACGACTTTTCGGGGTCGATCCGGAGGATCGCAGATGCTAGCCTTCGCCACGAAGGCTTCGGCGAGCGAAAGGATGCCGGAGCGAAGACCCTTGGAGAAATCCGAAACTGCCAAAGTCCGATTTGAGAGTTCTTTGCAACGACTTTTCGGGGTCGATCCGGAGGATCGCAGATGGTAGCCAGGGCGTCGAAGCGGAGCGAAGACCCCTGGAGGGGCCCGAAATAGCCAGAGTCCGAGGAGTCCCGATAGTCGGGACGACCCCGCCAATTTGGCGGCAACAAACACTCCTCTACTCACGGACATATCGAGAAGCAATGACCTCATCGCGTTGAGTCGAACTAAAAGGACGCAAATCGAAAAGCCGAGGGCGAAGCATCCTGACGTTGCCCCCAAAACGAGGTCAGCCCAAGTCCCCTCCAAAGATTGGAGGGGTGACGCGAAGCGGCGGGGTGGATGACCTTTGTTTGACAAACCAACAACCACGATCCGAGATATCTCTCTTGAGAAAGAGGTCGGTGACCAAGGGGAACCGGGAGAGTAGAACCAAACGCAAAAAAATCCCAAAAATCCCAATAACTTATTGTATTATTCAATTAATACAATAATGCAGTTACGAATCTCCGAACAGGACGGCGTCCCGATCTACCTTCAGATCGTGAACCAGGTGAAGCTCCTCGTCGCCTCGGGCCGACTGGAGCCCGGCGAGGAACTCCCCGCCATCCGCGGCCTCGCCGAGCAACTGATGGTGAACCCCAACACCGTCGCCCGCGCTTACCGAGAACTCGAAAACGAGGGCGTAGTGACCAAAAAGCGCACCACCGGAACCTATATCTCCGAAGGCGCTCCCCGCCTCTCTCGCCCCGAGTGCATCCGCATTCTCACCGAACGCATCGACGCTCTTCTCGCCGAAGCTCGGCAAATGAACGTCCCCACCCACGAAATTTTAGACCTCGTCCGCCAACGCGACGAGATGATGAACACGCCCCAACCGGTAACGAACCATGAGTGACGCAGTAATTCAAATCGACAACCTCTCCCGCCGATTCGGCTCCAAACTGGCCCTCGACAACGTCTCGCTCACGGTTCAGCCCGGCACCGTCATGGGCTTGGTCGGAGAAAACGGCGCGGGCAAAACCACCCTCATCAAGCACGTCCTCGGACTCCTCCGCGCCCAACAGGGCTCGGTCCAGGTCTTCGGCCTCGATCCCGTCGCCTACCCGGAAAAGGTCCTCGCCCAGATCGGCTACCTTAGCGAAGAAGGCGATATCCCCCTCTGGATGAAGGTCCACGAGCTAATGCGCTACGCCAGCGCTTTCTACCCAACCTGGGACGACCAATACGCCCAAAGCTTGCTGAAGGAATTCAACCTCGACCCCGGCGCAAAGCTCGGAAAGCTCTCGAAAGGCCAGCGCTCGCGGGCCGGACTTCTCGTCGCCATGTCCTACCGGCCCCAACTGCTCGTCCTCGACGAACCCTCGTCTGGCCTCGATCCGATCGTCCGCCGCGACATCCTCGGTGCCATCATCCGCACCATCGCCGACGACGGCCGTACCGTCCTCTTTTCGTCCCACCTCCTCAGCGAAGTCGAGCGCGTTTCTGATCAAATTTCAATGGTAAAAGGTGGACGAATCGTCCTTTCCGATTCCCTCGACAGCGTGAAAGAAAAGCATCTCCGCGTCACCCTCTTGTTCGAGTCCGACCGCGATGTTGCCCCCAGCATCCCCGGCTGTTTGGCCTGGACCGGTCGCGGACGGGAGTGGTCCACCACCTTCTTCGGCGAAACCGAATTGTTCGAAGCCTCCGCCGCCGAAATCGGCGCTCAGATCGTCGACCGGTCGGGCCTCTCCCTCGATGAAATCTTCGTCGCTCGGGTCGGTGCAGCATGATCGCCCTTCGCAATATCGCCTGGACGCTGTTCTATCGTAACCGCGTCATCCTTTCCGTCACCCTCGGCTTCATCTTTGTCTTCGGCGTTCTGCTCGCCGCCGTCGGCTATCGCCACTTGCCAGAGCTCGTCATCGCCTGGGGCGTGCTCGGCTTGGGACTCGCGATCCTGGTGCTCATCGCGGTGCTGATGTACCAGGACGCCGACGTGGGAGCCAGCGGATCGCAGTTCCCGTCCCACATGTTCTCGCTTCCCCTCCGCACTCCCCAGATGGTCCTTATCCCGATGGCTCTCGGGTCGCTGACCTTGCTTACGTCCGGGCTCTTCCTCACCACGGCAACCAAGGTCGGTGGCATGAACGTCGCCATCTGGTGGCCCCCCTGCCTCGCCGTGGCCGTCCTTGCCGTCCTTCAAACCATCTTCTGGTACCCAATCGGAATCCCCTACGCCAAGTTCGTACTCACCTTGGTCTTGCTTCCCGGAATCTGCATCGCCTGCGGCTCGATGCTAACCAACGGAACCTCCGAAGCCACTATCGCGGGAAGTCTCATTGCCGTCACGGCCCTCTGCTATGCCATCACCTGCATCGGTGTTGGTCAGGCGCGTCGGGGCGACATCATCATCTGGAACCCCGACCGCCCTCGCACCGCAACCCCGGCGAAGAAACAAAAGCCCCCATTTGCCAGCCCCCAGGCCGCCCAGCGATGGTATGAATGGCGACAGCACGGCATCATCCTTCCCGCCCTCGTCCTCTTCGTCTTCATTGCGTTCTGCATTCCCCTGGCTTGGAACGACACCTTCACGCCAATCGGACTCGCCCTCGACCAGTCTAGATCGACCTTCATGATGGTTCCGACCTACATCGAGGTCTATCTGCCCGTCGCTGTTGGCCTCATCCTCATCGTGGCCGTCTTGGTGGGCTACGGCGTGCGCCGGTCAGACATGAATCGTGGTGACCGCACCTTTCACCTCTTCTTCGGCGTCCGCCCCCTCACCGACTCCGACCTGGTCGCCCAAAAGCTTTGGAGCGCTCTCAAGAGCACGCTCTGGGCGTGGGGCCTATTCTTGGCCTGCGGCGCTTACCTGCTGACGATGCCCGCCCGAACCTTCCAGATGTCCTCGCAGTTCATCGACAACACGCCGCACACCATCTTCGAGCTCCTGCTTTTGGGGCTATCGGGCGAGACCATTCGGTTCATTTGCGCCGGATTGTTCCTTCTTGCTGGACTCACGTACCGAAACTACATCGTTGGCTTTTGGGCCGAGATGAGCGACCGACTTTGGGTTCGCCACGGTTGCCCCGTCGCTCTCGGGCTCATCGCCACCAATCTCTACGTCTTTGCCCTCACCCACCCTCAAAGCGTCGACAGCCTGTCCAATATCCCCAATATCTGCGCCATCGTGTGGACCCTCGTCATCGTCAAACTCGTCCTGAGCGGGCTCCTCGCCTCGCGCCATTTCGAAAACGGTTTGCTGACATCTCGCACTATCTGGCGTTCGCTCGCCACCTACGCCGTCATCGGCGCTGTCTTCACCTGGGTCGCCTTGTTCTTCACTGCGCCGTGGCGAAACGCCTTCGTCGAGCAAAAAAGGGCATCCCCCGAAATGGCCACCGCCCTCGTGGTCGGATTAACCCTCCTCTGGATTCCGATCACGCGAGTCCTGCTGGCCATCTCGATGTTGAACCGGAACCGCCACCGCGCGAAATAAGAAGTCAGAGAGCACAGATTGCTCTGAAAGGAGATTCCTCGCTCTGTGCTCTGTGCTCTGTGCTCTGTGCTCTGTGCTCTGTGCTCTGTGCTCTGTGCTCTGTGCTCTGTGCTCTGTGCTCTGCACTCTGTGCTCTGTGCTCTGCACTTAGCACTTGGCACTTGGCACTCCGCAAACAAAGATATCCCTTGGCGAAAGAGGGCATCCCAACGCAAGCGAAGCGCAACTAATTCAGCGTCATATCGTACGTGTTGGTCGCACCAATAACTCCGTTATGCGAAATGGTCACATTTCCACCCAGATGCCCATTGTTGATCGCCCAATTGCCATTTAGGGTGCCCGTCGCGCCTCCTTCGGAGATCGTACCGGTCACCACGCCGCTCGACGTGATCGCCCCCTGCACCGTGTAGTTCAGTTGAGTGGTGTTGTCGAATCCGCTTCCCGTGTACGATCCGGACGAGTTGATGGTGACATTGGCAGTTCCCGATTCGCCAGTCGACGCATAGGTACCCGACCAACTGCCCAAAAACGGCGAAGCGGTGACGGCCGTTCCGCTCCCTCCACAACCGGCAAGCCCGAAAAGAACGAGAGCCGCCGTTGCGATCGACCTGGCGTGACTCGACGACGAACGGATAGAGCGAAGATTTGTTTTGCAAAGGGAGAATCGTGACTTTTTCATGGTGAACACTCACGGACCGCTCATTGCGATCCAGCTCTGTTCATAGTGAAGGTAGGGCGTCAAACGCCGTCAATTCTCGGCTCCCGCTCGGTCGAACAAAGACTCGAAACACAACTCCCAACGCTGGAAGAAAAGGAGAGCCCCGATCTATCGAGGCCGACTCCAAACTCAAAACTTCAAACTCCAAGCTAAATCAAACCTGCCCCAATCCTCCATCCACAAACAGCTCAACACCGTTCACATAACTGCTGTCGCCCGAGGCAAGAAACACCGCCGCACGACCAATCTCGACCGGCTCGCCAACGCGACCCAACGGAACCATCGTCGTCACCTGCTCCTTGAACTGGTCGGCACCTTCCTTGCTGCCCGTGATGCCCTCGATGATCGGAGTATCGATCGGGCCGGGGCTGATCGAATTCACGCGAATCTTTCGATCCTTCAGATCGTTCGCCCAGCTTCGCGCAAAGGATCGAACCGCCGCCTTCGTCGCACTGTAAACGCTGAACGCCGGCATGCCCTTGATGCTCGCCACCGATGCGTTCAAGATGATCGATCCGCCATCGTTGAAGATCGGAAGCGCCTTCTGTACGCTGAACAGCAAGCCCTTGACGTTGATGTCGAACATCTTGTCGAACTGCTCTTCCGTAATCGATCCCAGCGGGGCCAATTCGCCGCCGCCCGCATTCGCAAACAGGACATCGATCTTGTGGCCGTCCTGAGCAATCGTCTCGTAGAGCGAATCGAGGTCGCCAAGGTTAGAAACGTCGCTCCGAACTGCCTTCACGTTGCCGCCGATGAGCTTGACCGCTTCATCCAGTTGATTCTGGCGTCGTCCCGTGATGTAGACGGTCGCACCCTCGTTGACGAACTCCTGGGCCGTAGCCAAACCGATGCCTGTGCTTCCGCCGGTGACGACTGCGACTTTTCCTTCAAGTTTCTTTGACATTGTGTTTTTCCTTGATGAGACAGTTTTGTACTGATCGGTAAATAATGTATCTCGCCTTGAAATTCGATGTCAAGGGCTTTTATACTAATTGGTATGAAAAGTGAAAAAACTTTGGGGGTGACGGGTCGACCGCGCTGTTTTTGCGTTCATGACGCTCTCGACAAAGCCCTTGAGGTTTTTTGGGAAAAGGGCTACGAGGGCGCATCCCTGACCGATCTGACCGAAGCGATGGGCATCAATCGCCCCAGTCTTTACGCCGCCTACGGCAACAAGGAACAGCTATTTGCTAAGGTTCTTGACCGCTATGCCGAGCTCTACGGTTCGTTCATTTCCGAAGCTCTGGCGCGTGAGTCGATCGACGACGCTGTTCACCGTCTCCTGTACGGAAGCGCCCACACGCTCACCCAACCCGACAAGCCGCATGGTTGCTTGGGCGTTCAAGGTGCCCTCTCGTGTGGCGAGGCGGGCGACTTCGCCAAACAAGAACTGATTCGGCGTCGAGAATTAGTGCAAGGCATGGTCCTTAACCGCTTGCGCCGCGCCGTCATCGAAGGTGAAATCCCCGAAGGCGTCGACCTCGAATCGATTACTGGTTTCCTCATGGCCACCAACAACGGAATGTCTGTCCAGGCAACCGGCGGCGCGACCCGCGAAGACCTGGAGAAGATTGCCGAAATCGCCCACCAAGCGTTCCGAACCGTAGCCCGGTTACAAGTCACCCAATCCTAGTCCGAACCCGTTTGGGAGTTGTGAGCGTCCCGCTCACAAAAAGGGCGTACTTTCTTCGGGTGCAAAAGCCCCATGGATGTTACTGATCCCTGTGAGGGTGGGCTTTACGAAGTTCCCGCCAAAGGGAAATGAGCAAAGCGAATCGGGACAGCCCATCAAGCATTGGTTGAAGGTGAGGCCGTGTAGGAGTTGTAAGCATCCCGCTCACAAAATGCGTTCCTCTTTCGAGAACGAAAGCCCGATGGATGTTACTGATCCCTGGGAGGGTGGGCTTCACGAAGTTCCCGCCAAAGGGAAATGAGCAAAGCGAATCGGGACAGCCCACCAAAGCTCCCAAGTAGGGTGAACGCAAATGGGGGCACAGGCGTCCCGCCTGTGAAGGAAGTCGAAAACTTCCAGTAAGACGTTTAAGCGACAAAAGTACGCGAACCGATTGGCTGATCCCAATGAATTCCCCACTTCCCAAAACCCCGGACTCCCGCATAATAAAGTCATGGTTGGAAAGGCGACGATCGCCTTCGGATTGGCTTGCGTCACGACATCGGCTTTCGCCCAAAACGTCGTCAAATTTGAACCATTCCCCTTGCGAAGCGTCACATTGCGATCTGGGTGCGTCGCCGACGTTCAGAACTCCGCCATCGAATTGCTCAAGTCAATCGACCCCAATCGACTCCTTAATGGATTCTATGCTGCCGCCGGGCTCAAGCCAAAAGCCGCCCCCTATCAAGCTCTACAAGACAACGACCTCGAAGCCGCCATGCTCGGCACCTACCTCACCGCTGCCAGCCAAGTCGTTGCTACCAACGGCGATCCAAAACTGAAAGCCAACATCGAGACCGTCATCGCTGGTCTGGCCGATTGCCAGAAGAACCTGTCCAGCGGCTACCTAGGAACGACACCCGACGCCGACAAAGCCTGGACCGAAATCCGAAGCGGAGACATCGACGCCTCTCCCCAAGCCCTCAACGGGATGTATGTGCCCTGGAAGGTCAACGCCAAAATCCTCTCTGGCCTCATCGATTGCTACAATCTGGCCGACAATGACAAAGCCTTAGCTGTCGCTACTAAGTTCGGCGATTGGACACTGGAGCAAACTCGTCGCCTAACCGACGATCTTTGGCAATCCATGCTCGTCTGCGACTACGGCAACATGGCCGAAGCCCTCGAAAACCTCACAAAGACTGTTAGGAATACGAAGTATCGAGACTTAGCCAAGAAGTTCTACGACCGAACATCTTTCGATCCTCTCGCGAACGCGACGGACCGTCTAGACGGTCTCGACGTCTATGCCATGACCCAAAAAGCGACGGCTCTCTCCGTTCTTTTCGAGTCGACCTCCAACCCCCAAAACGCCAAGACCGCCAAATACTATTGGTACTCAGTCGTCAAGCACCACGCTTACGCAACTGGAGGCTTCGGATACGAAGGACTCTTCAGCGCACCCGACCAGCTCTCCAATCACCTCTCCACCGAAACCTGCGATCTCGCCGCCGCATCCGAGATGTTTCGCCTCACCAGCCACCTGTTCCAATGGGACTCCCGCTCGGAATTCATCGACTACGAAGAGCGCCTTCTCTTCAACCAATTCCTGCCCAGTTGGAACACGCAAAACAGTTCGGTATCCGACCTAATACCCATGCGAAGCGGCCACTATCGCTCTTACCAATCGATCCTCGATCAGCCGTCCTGGGGACGCCTCGCCGCCCTCGAAACCGCCACCAATCTGGCCAGCAACATCTACTACCACCTCGCCAATCAACGCCTCTACGTGTGCCATTTTGTGCCAAATGATCTCACGTGGCTCGGGCAAACCGTCCGCCTAGACACCAATTTCCCTAAGGACGAGAAAGCAACTTTAACCATCGCAAAAGGCCTCCCCCACACCTACGAAATAGCCTTTCGGAAACCCAAATGGCTCGCGGCACCAATGACGATCTTGGTCAATGGCAAGGCCGTCACCACGACCTCATCCAACGGCTTTGCGATCGTCAAACGGCAATGGCGGACCGGCGATAAAGTTCAAATCACGATGCCAATAGGCATCGCACCTCTCCCAACTCCCGGTGATCCCAATCGCATCGCATACACCTATGGTCCTCTCGTCCTTGCAGGCGATCTTGGACCAATAACGAGCCCGCGCCCGCGTACTCCCGTCATGCTCGATGGAGACCCGCCCATCGTAAAAGCCGACAGTCTCCTAACCTTCAAAACCAACGGAGCCCAACCTCAAGACGTCACTCTGCACCCCCTGATAGACCTCGGGGATCGCCGCGTCGCGACCTACTTCGAGCACCTAACCGCTCAAGAGTGGGCTCAGGCCGACCAAGCCTATCAAACGGATGCGAACCAGCAGAAGGAACTCGACTCACGCACCCTCGACCGAGTCACACTAGGCGACGAAAAGTCCGAGCAAGCCCACAAGGTGGGTGGTCAGCAAACCGACACCGCCACCATCAACGAACGATCATTTCGCCGCGTTCTCACCGAAGGTTTCCTCGACCTTGAACTCAAATCGGACCCCAAGCTGCCCCTCCAAATCGTCGTAACCTACTGGGGCGACGAACGCGCTCATCCCGATTTCACGGTCATTGCCAACGGTCAGCAACTCGCCGTCGAACGCCTCGCCGGATATCCCCTCAACCGCTACTACCAGGTCACCTACAAGGTCCCCGAGGAAACCTCGGCCACCACGCAGATCATCAAAGTCCAGTTCCTCGCCGCCCCAACCAAGATCGGCCCCTGCGTTGCCGAGGTTCGTTCCGTCTACGCCCGCGGCTAAGACGGCGCCCGACCATATCGCCACAGCAAGATCACTCCAGAAATAAATAGCGTAAGAACGGCAAAGGACATCGGATAGTTGAAACTCACGTTAAACCCGATGCTGGAAGGGCCCTTGAAGAGGACATAGATTCCAAAACCGACCATCAAAACGCAGCTCACGGCGAAGGGTGCCATCATCAGGACTGCGACCGCGAAGATGGCCGTTCGCTTCATTTCAATGTCGACGTGAACTGATATCGGCCCGATCCAACCTCGAACACGCCGTCGCTCCCGACATGAACTCCAGTTTGGTCACTGGTCTTCGCATCCTGGCCCGGCATGATCACCGTCGCAACCGTATTCCCCGGAACATCCACGTCTAGCGTCAAGGCACTTCCCTTTCGATGCCACGAGACCGCAATTCGTCCATAAGGGCAGTCGTGATGCCCTTTTGCATAGGTCAGATCGCCGACAACCGAAGGCCGGATCAGAATCTTCTTGAAGCCCGGCGCCGCTGGACGGATTCCAAGAAGCGAACGGTAGAACCATTCGCTGACCGAGCCAAACATCGGATGGTTGTGAGAAAACGTGTTGTCGCTGTAGTCCCAATGCTCCCAAAGCGTGGTCGCGCCTTTCTCCAACATATAGCCCCAGCCGGGAAACGTTTTTTGGTTGGCGATGCGGTAAGCAACGTCGTCGTGGCCGTTGTCGCTCAGCGCTTCGAACAAGTACTTGGTGCCGAAAATACCCGTGGTGAGGTGATCATCGTGGGCTTTGATGTCCTTGAGGAGGACGTCGAGCACCTTAGACTTCATATCCTCGGGAACGAGGCCAAGGGCCAGCGGCATGGCTTGGCAACATTGCGTACCGATGTCGTATTTGCCTCTCTCGCTGTCGAGAAAGTGGTTGTTGAAGATGCGCTTCATCCTGTCGCGGCCGTTGATATCAGGACTTGGGTATCCGGTTCTAAAGGTGTCGAAGTCAAGCCATGCAATATTTGCGTTTAAAAAGGCGGTTCCAGTCAAGGCTCGCGATTTCGGTGCAATACTTTCGTGATCACCAATTCCATTGTCGAGAATCCCATTTTGGGACTTACCTCCAAGAAAATTCATCCACTCCACGATCAGAGATTGAGCTTCATCACTACTTTTGCCTGAGCTGTAATATCGATTCAATTCATGAATTAGGTAAACGTAGGCCGATCCCCACCCTACTGGGCCACTCTGTCCACCCAGCCCTTCGTCGGCGATACCGACATACGGAGCAGTTTCGGTGAATCCACCATTATCTCGCCGAGATTCGGCCAGGAGTCCGATCGTATTCGCGTAAAAGCGCGCCATATCGAACGTGTACATCGCCGTCTCACTGACCGCAACCTGGTCTCCGCCGTAGCCAAACTTCTCGCGATGCGGACAATCCGACTCGACACTAAAAATGTTGCTCAAAAGCGTCCATTCCACCATCGTCTGAATTCGGTTGAACATCGGGTTCGAGCATTCGAACGAGCCGATCTTCTCCACATCCGAATTCAGTCGTTCGCCTTCAAAGTCGGCCAATGCCGGCTTGCCTGGGTAGCCAGTGACCTCGACATAGCGAAAGCCGTGGAAGGTAAATCGAGGTTGAAAAGTCTCGACCCCCTCGCCTCTGCAAACATATTCGTCGATCTGAAAAGCAGTCTTAGGCTCGCCCTTCCCGGGATAGACATAATCTTTCCCGCCGCCCTTCGCCTGACCGGCCACGCTGGTCATTCCGTTCAGCGTTCCATCGTCGTAAAGCAGTTCGCCGCTCCGCAACCGAATTCGCGTCCCCGCCGGACCTTTCACCCTCATCTTCGTCCACCCAGCGAAGTTCTGACCAAAGTCGACAATGTAGGTTCCCGGCTTCGGCTCGGTGATTCGCACAGGTTTGAGCGTCTTCGTGATCCGGATTGGAGGCGTCTGCTGCAAGCTCAAAATCGTTTTGTTAGCGTCGGCCACAACCTTTGCGTGCCCCCAGGACGAATCGTCGAATCCCGGCCCATCCCATCCATCCTGCTCGGCGCGAGCATCATAAACCTCGCCGAGATAGACGCTGTTGCGAATGATCGGCCCATCGCTCGCTCGCCAAGAACCATTGCTCGCCACCGTCTCGGTCGAGCCGTCCTTGTATCGAATCTCAAGCTGAGCGATCAAGCGCGGATTGCCAATCGTGAGGTGCTCACGCAGATTCAAATGCCCCCACATCTTCAGCGGCAACGGGTTGAACCACCCGTTTCCCAGCATCGCTCCAAGGACATTTTCACCTTGCCGCAACTGCTTCGAAACATCGAACATCGAGTAAGAAACCCGCTTCGAAAAGTCCGTCCAGCCCGGATCTAACTGGTGATCGCCAACCTTTTCCCCGTTCAGACGGGGCTCGAAGTACCCTAGCCCACTAATAAACAGCATAGCCGATGCAACCGGCCTCTCAATCCGAAACGATTTTCGCAATAGCGGAGCCGGATCGTCGTCGAAGGGATCGACCGGCGCAAAGGTCTGCTTTACGGGACGCTCGATCCAGTCCGCCTTCCAAGAAGTCAAGCCGGTTCGCCATTCAGCGGGCGAGCTCCAATCGCTCGAAGACCCATTCTGATCCCAAACGCGAACTTTCCAAAAAGCTGACTTGTTGTCCCCGACTGACGCCCCTGCATAAGGAACCTGAATCGACTCGTCCGACTTAACCTTTCCGCTGTCCCACAGATCGCCTTTGCCCTTCTTCAGAGCCTCTGCCGATGAAGCAACCAAGATCTGATAGGCGGTCTGCCGAAGTCCTCGCTCGGCCGACTGCAACTGCCAGGCAAGGCGAGGACGAGCAACATCGACCAAGCTTGGGCTCGTTTGGTACTCGCATCGCAGGTTGAGGACGGAGACGGACTTCATGAGCATCGACGAGACAACGACGGTGAGTAACATAGTCGGCTTGCCTACAGCATGCCACACTCGCGCCGCAATCTACAATTGCGCCAACTCGGCGACTTCCAGCGTGGACTCCAGGGCGAGCGTCTTTTTCACGATCCCCTCCGGGTCCAAACCCGGTCGATGGATCGGCCAACGGGCCGCACTCCGAATCGCCTTCGGAGTCTCCGTTCGGAAATGGTCGAGTTCAACATCGGTCGGCTTTCGAAAGGTCCAATCCATCTTCAAGACCTCATCTACGCCGACAATTTGGGCTCTCCGCTTCAGATCACCCAGAAACTGCCCAAGATTCTCCAGGCCACGACGGTAGGTGTCGTCGTCCACGGGCTCAGACTCTTCTGGCGTTCCGGTCATCCGGCCGTTTGCGAAAGGCACATCCCAAAACTGAACGTGGCAAAAACGGGTTGGATGACCAACAAAGATTCCCAGCCAAGGAGCCTGTAGAATCTGGACCGTCTGTAGAACCGACTCACTTCGAAGTTCAGCTCGCTCATCGTCCAGCCAATCCGCTTCGGAAACGCTGATCGCCTGCGGTAACCCAAGCACACCGTTATAGCGATGGGGCGTGAACCCCGAAACCGCCGTTAGGGCATAGGAATACGCTGGGATTCTCAATTCCCCCAAGGCGTAGGTGATCTCCGGTGCCCAAGTGTTGCCCGCCCCGCCCCAAAAGTCGGGCGTTCGATGAAACGCGGTTCGAAAGGCGTCCAATCCTCGCCCTTCGCTCGCTAATGCTAGCCGACACCCATCCTCGTACGAGACGTCGGCCAGCATCTCCATCGTCGTGGGATGCACCGAGTGCGTGTCCGTGTGTAACCCCAAACTATGAGAGTGAAAAGCTTCAATTAAGTCCTTACGTCCTCGTTGAACCAGCGATCGACATTTCTCGCCGGTCAAACAAAACGAACCCCGAATTCCCAGTTGGGAAAATAGATTGACTAAATCGAGCGCTGCGTCGTCCGATCGAGGATTGATCGGGTCCTCGACATCCATGAAAACCGAGACTTTGCCCATAAACCCGATGGCAAGTATATCGAGAAAAAAACGCCCGCGTCCATGATGACGCGGGCAAGTGTATGGGGTTTTACTCGTGAGTTAAACTTTCTCTTGATCTCTTCATTACCGACGACCAGCCGGCGACAGAGTCGCCGGAAGGCGCGTCGACCGATCGGTCGCAGCTCCTGGGGCTTTCGCCCAAGAATTCCTCTAATCCCCCCACTCTGGAATCCTCCAAGGGTTCAAGCAAAGGACTTCTGCAAGCGCAGAAAAAGGTCTACGCTCACCCGCGACCCAATCAGATGGATCGAAACGTATTCTACACGAGAACGTTCTTGCCCGCAAGAATTGGTACTAGTTTTTCTTGACAACGGTGGAAAAATTCCCCTTAACCAGATGACCTTTCGACTAATTCCATGGGGAAACGAGCCAAACGGGTTTCGATTAACGGGTTTTCAATTCGACTCAACAGCCATTCCCAAGACTGGTCCACCAGGTCTTGAATAGGAATTCGGATCGAGGAGATCGGAACGTTCCAATCTTGCCCTTCCGGCAGATCGCCATATCCCCAAATTCGGCAGTCATCCGGCACTTTCGCGCCTTTCGCCTGAATCGCCTGGATCGCGCCGATCGCAAGGCGGTCGCTAAAGCAGATGATCGCATCGGGAACGGGATTTTCAGCCAAGTACTCGCTCATGGTGATATAGGCCGCATGCCCATCCTCACCCCTAGCTGCTAGGTAGGTTGTTTCCAGTCCGGCGTCGTCCATCGCTTCGGTGTAGCCACGGCGACGCTGTTCGCGCGGATAATCTTGCAGCACCCAGTCGAGGGTTAGATGAGCGATCCGCTTGCAACCCTTCTCGATCAGATTGTTGGTCAAAAGGCGCGAAGCAACGGCCACTTCCCAGCCGATAGAGTCGGAATTTCTAAACTCTTCAAAGCCCAGGACCGAAACCGGAATCGTGTCGTTTCGAGGATCTTCGCGAAACGAAATGATCGACTTACCGGCATCGACAGCGATCACGCCGTCGACCGGCCAAACCTTGGGAGACTCGCCTTGTCCAGCATAGGCGAACTGGGAGTCGAGACCGGAAACCAAAAGCCCATGGTCCGTACAGCGAGCCTTTTCGGAGATCGCCCGAAGAAAGAGGAACATGTTCGGGTTGAACCGCTCCATCGGAATCCAAACCGAGATCAAATCCGTCTTGCCAGACTGAATCGCCTGGGCAAAACGGTTCGCTCGGTAACCCACCTGCGCGGCAGCATCGCGAACTCGCTGTCGCGTCGTGTCTGGCAGGCGAACGGTTGGATTGCCCGATAACACGTGCGAAACCGTCTTGATGGAAACGCCCGCAATTTCGGCAACGTCGGCGAGTGTGACCCGCCGCCGCTTAACATCGTTTTCTGGAGGCATGACTAGTGCCGCCCCCTTGGCCTCTCTACTTTCCAATTTTGTCCCCTTAACATAACTCCCAATGCTGGATTATTACCAATAGTCTATGCGTACATAGTGATTTCCCAACGGAAATCGCGCAACTTGGTACTTTCGCCGCAATGGGTCGCACCCTCTTCGGGGCGCTTCTACAATGAGTATCGGTTTGGTTCTAAATTTCTGTACAGTTAGGCCATTTGAAATTCGGGAATCGCCACCATTAGCTTCATCACATCTCCTAGCATTTTGCTGGCCGAGTCCTTGTCTTTGAGCGCACTCGCTCCACCAAGCTTTGTGCAAGATTCGACCAAAAGCCTTCGCTTTTCGGATGGAATCTGACCATCGAAAATCTCTAGGAGACTATCAACGATCTTGTCTGGCGTATCGGCGTGAAAGTCGGTCGTCAGTTTAGCGGCAAGATACGTTGCGATTGGATGGTTTTTGTCCTCGTTTTGCAGCAGAATCGCCGGTAGCTGGATACGAGCCGTCATGTTGTTGGCCGTGATCCACGAGTTGCCCCACTCCCAACCGCCCACATTTGGCGGGTAAGTCAGCAGAAACCCCTCCCGGCTCATCAAATAGAAGACTCCTCCGGCGGTCCCGGCAACCTCGGGACGCATGGGCTTAAATTTGTCCGTGACCGTCCCACGCAACTGCAGAAGAATGTCTTGCAGGGCTAGCTGACGATAAGTTGCTACGTAGTAGTCCGGCGGACTCTTCGGGCGTCGATAAACCTGCTTTTCGTCCCAGAACTCGTTCGACGTCGCGATCTGTCGCAAAACCGGCTTGATCTCAAAGTTGCTCGACGAAAACGTCGCGGCAAGTTGGTTGACGAGCGAATCCGAAACCTCACCCTCGATGAACCATTGTGCAAGCTTCTTGGTGATGTACTTGGCGCAGGCGGGATGATCGCACAGCAGGTTCAAAACCTGATCGCCGTCGAAACGGCCGGTTTGGTTGAGAATCGTTTTGTCACCCCCGTCGTGCAGAGACGGCACGATGCAGAACGAAAGCGGCGATCTCCCCTTGCGCGCTTCCTCCTGCACGACCTTATCGAACGGACGGTTTCCCCCAATGTCGATGTAGTGCAGGCTCCAACCGGTGAACGCCCGAGCACCCTCTTTAACGTCCTTTTCGGTGTAGCTTCCGATGCCGAGCGTGAAGAGCTCCATCACCTCGCGCGCAAAGTTTTCGTTCGGATGCTCGTTCGTGCTCTGCTGGGTATCCAGATAGAAGATCATCGCTGGCGTCTTGCTAACCTCCTTCAGAAGCGTTCGGAAATTGCCGTTAGCATGTTGTCGAAGTGTCTGCTGATAAAGAAGCATGTTCGGCCCATCGGCCACTTTCTCAGCGCTGACTGCGAAGTGGTCATGCCAGAACAGCGTGAGACGTTCCTGCAGAGGTCTTCGGGTCATCACCATGCGCAATGCCCACCAAGCCCCAAATTTGGTTGGGTCGAATTGGATGAGCCCCTCATCGCCGTACCCGGTCATCTCCCAGGGATCGACGGGAAACTTCTCGTCGACCTTGTCGTAGTCGATCAGTCGATCGATGGTCCCATCCACCCCAAAAGGCATGTATTGGTCCACCTCATACTTGCCCGCTCCCAGCCCAAACCGGCGGAGCAAGTGGGAAATCTTCTCGCGCTCGTTCATATTTGGATTATAAGGCGAGCCGGGTGATTGGTTGCAGCCTGGGCCAAAAGCTAACGAATGGCGGTCTCAAGAAATTTCGGCGCCTTTCGGTGTCCAGTGGCGCGTTCAAACGCGTAGGCGTACGAAAGCAGTTTGCCTTCGCTCCACGCGCGGCCAAAGAACGTGATGCCTACGGGCAATCCTCGAACGTTGCCCGCTGAGAGAGTCACCGCAGGATATCCTGCCACTGCCGACGGGGTCGAACTGCCGCCCGTAAAGTGGTCGCCGTTCAGCAAGTCGGTAGTCCAGGCCGGACCACCCGTGGGAGCGATGATCGCATCCAGCTTAAGCTTATCCATGATGCCGTCGATGCCCTCATCCCGAGAAAGCCGATGGTTTCGCTCCAACGCTTTGATGTACTTCTTGTCCGTCAGCGGCCCTTTTGCCTGAGCTTGATGGAATATCTCCTGACCGAAGAACGGCATTTCGCGATCCTTCATTTCGTCATTCATCTTGATCAGGTCCGCCAGCGTTTTCGCCTTCAGATTTCTCGCCCGCAAGTACGCCTCGATGTCGTGCTTGAAGTCGTACAGCAACACCTCAAGCTCCGTATCGTCGTATTTTCCGTGGCTCGGCAGGTCCGCCGGATCGACCATCACCGCGCCAAGCTCTTTGAGGACGAGGATGGCCTCGTGCATGATATAGTCGACCTTATCGTTGAAACCGAAGAACTTCCGCGCAATGCCGATGCGAGCGCCCTTCAGAGCTCCTGGCTTTAAGAACTTCAGGTAGTCGCTCGCCCCTTTGTAGCCCTTCGAAGCAGAGTCATTCGGGTCTTTGCCCGCCAGAACGCCGAGCAACAGAGCCGCATCGGTCACGGTGCGAGCCATCGGTCCGGCCGTATCTTGGCTGTGCGACAGAGGGATAATGCCCGTTCTCGACACCAAGCCGACGGTCGGCTTCACGCCGACCAACCCATTGTTCGTAGAGGGGCACACAATCGAGCCATCGGTCTCGGTTCCAACCGCGATTGCACAGAAGTTCGCCGACGCCGCCACCCCCGAACCAGAGCTGCTTCCGCAAGGATTGCGGTCCAATGCGTAGGGATTCTTGGTTTGCCCACCGCGGCCGCTCCAGCCGCTCGTCGAGTGAGTCGATCGAAAGTTGGCCCATTCGCTCAAGTTCGTCTTGCCCAAAATGATCGCGCCCGCTGCGACCATCCGCTTCACGATGAACGCATCTTCCTTGGCGACGTTCCCGTCCAAAACCAGCGAACCTGCAGTCGTCATCATCTTGTCGCCGGTCTCGATGTTGTCTTTGATCAAAATCGGAATGCCATGCAAAGGTCCGCGGACCTTGCCCGCCGACCGTTCCTCGTCGAGGCGTTGCGCGATCTCCATCGCGTCTGGGTTCAACTCGATCACCGAGTTAGTTTTGGGCCCGCTCTGGTCGACGGCATGAATGCGCTCTAAATACTGTTGAGTGATGCTCGCGGACGTCTCCGAGCCTTCCTTCATCGCCTTCTGCAGGTCGGCGGTCGTCTTTTCCTCAAGGTCGAAGTCGGGCACGGAATAGGGGTGCCCGTTCTCATTCGCCAATAAATTGCCTGCCATCGCCGAGACACCGGTCGCGAGGCCGGCTTTGAGAAAATCGCGTCGCTTCATGAGCCTTTCCCTATCTTTGCACAAACCGACCTTCGACCCATTCTTTTCGGAGTTCATCGCTCGGTCACGTCGCATTCAGCCTTCATTCAGATTCGCCACGTTTCATGGGGATTGTAGTGCCTTTCCACCAGTCAAAGGCGGAGAACCATCCATGAAGAAATCGTTTGTCCCTATTCTCGCCGTGCTCGGTCTCGTGACCGCTGCGGGCGTGTTGGGCGTTCGCCAGGCTATCGCCTCGGACCACGCCGACACGCCGCAGATCGCTCAGTCGCCTGGCACCGACCTTACCGACGTCTACATCTTTCCTAGCCCAAACAACCCGAACAACGTGGTCCTCGTGATGAACGTCAACCCGCTCATCACCCCAAGCACAAAGAACAGCACGTTCCTGGACCCGAACGTCCTCTACCAGTTCAAAATCGACAACAACCTCGACGGCCGCGAAGATCGCGTCATTCAGGTCTGGGCCGAAGGAACTGGATCTGGACAGAAGATTCGGGTGGCCGGACCGTCCGTTCCCGCCAGCGTGGGCACGAACAACGGCAAGCTGAAGCCCTACGACGTCGCAGGGGACTTCAACAACGCCTTTAGCCCAACGAACGGCATGCAGGTGTTTGCCGGAGTGCGCGAAGACCCGTTCTTCTTCGACCTGGAGCAGTTCTTTACGATCTTCCCAGACCGAGCAACTCCAATCACCGGAGTTCCCGTCGATAACCCCAATGACCCGCAAGCGACCACTTGGCGAGCCCCTGGCACCGCGGTCGACTTCCTTTCTAACGGCAACTACAGCGTCATCTCGATCGTTGTCGAACTGCCCAAAACCATGGTGACCAACTAATGAAATCGATTCGAAATCTTGCTTTTCTGTCGCTAGCCGCCGTTCTCGGACTTGCTGGTTGCGCCGGCTCGAACACGACTCCCGTCACTGGAAACGTGATCGGCCTCTGGGCCACGACCGGCGTCAAGAGCGGGAACGTGTACGCTCAGCGCGACCGCCTCGCCAATCCGGTCGTCAACGAGGTCTTCGCCACCGTCGCCAACGATCGCCATAAGATCAACGACGAAGCTGAGCCCGACCAGGACTTCCACGAACTCAAGAATGACATCAACACATTCATGACTCAGGTCGCGGGACGATCGCAAGCGACCGCCAACGTGGTCACTTCGGTTCTCGTTCCCGACACCATGAAGGCCGACCTCTCGCAAAGCGGCCCGGCTTCGTACCTCGGCCACGAAACCGGTGGCGCGACCGGCGGCACCTTTGGCGGACGAGCGCTGACCGACGATGTCGTCGACATTTCGCTTGGCATCGTGTTTGGCAACACCGTTTCTGCCCTCGGCCTCGCGCCCGATGACGGAAAGGAGATTCCGACTCTCACCAGCGACAACGTGGACGCGAGCGGAAAGCACTTCATCTCGACATTCCCCTACCTTGGCGCACCGCAGTAGAGCTTCACACCCGGACACTCCCTGATCCCACGGGGTCCCGCTAGTCGGGGCCCCACCCAACCGCTATGAAATCTTTTGCTTATCTTGCCCTGATCGCCGTCGGAGTCGGGTCCGTCATCATCGTCTGGCCCCGCCGAAC
The DNA here is from genome assembly GCA_016125185.1 of Armatimonadota bacterium. Lineage (NCBI taxonomy): Bacteria > Bacillati > Armatimonadota > Armatimonadota bacterium. The sequence goes on from WGMG01000006.1 coordinate 1,843,308, forward strand.
CGAAGCTGCCTCCCCTGCCGCCGTCCCCCATCGACCTTACGATTCCGCCCTCGCCGCTCATGAGGTCGACTTCAACCTCGCGCGGGTTCGCCGCGATCCAGGAGGGGCAATCGGTTGGCGTCAGCTTGCCTCGGCTTACCTAACCGAGGCCCGACAGAAGGAAGATCCAAAGCTGGCCATCAAGGCTCAGCAAGCTGCCGAACGTTCGCTCTCCATCCGTAAAGCGCGGAATGCCGGAGCTGCCATTCTCATCGCCGATGCGTTGCTGGAACAGCACCGCTTTGAAGAAGCCCGCCAAGCCTGTGAAACGGCCCTTGCAATCGAACCCGGTGCCGATGCCGCCGAGCGGACGATGACCGACATCGACTTTGAACTGGGGCGGTACGACGAAGCCGGGCAACGCATCGCCGCTCACCCGGATTGGCGCAAGGACCCAGCGGGCATGGCGCTCATGGCGAGGCAAGCAGAAACGTATGGCCATCCCGATCAGGCCGAAATGTGGCTGACTCGGGCCGTACAGACTGCCGATGCCGACTACGAACTGCCCGCTACAACCGTTAGTTGGTTTCACGTGAAACTTGGCGAATTGCAAACCCGATATGGCCACTACGACCAGGCCGACAAGCAACTCAAGCAGGCCCTCGCCCTCTACCCCGAGAGTTGGAAAGCCCTCGCCGCGATGGCTCGCCTCTGTGCCAAGACACGAGATAAAGACGGTGTCCTGTGGTACGGAAAACAGCTCGACGAAGTCGCTCCCATGACCGATGTGGTCGGCTTGATGGAGGACGCCGCTCGGACCAAAGGAGATGAGTCTGACGCCGATTTATACGCGAAATATGTCTTAAAGCTAAACCAATCGACCATCGATCTTGGCGTCAAGCCCCACACTCCAGCCCAACTGAAGAATGGCCATACCCATGACCGAATGTTCTGCCTCTACCTAGCCGAACACGGCAAAATGCTCGACCTCGCCCAGCACGCCGCCACCCACGAACTGGCCAGCCGAAAGGACATCTACTCGTACGACACGTACGCCTGGGTCACCTTCCTCTGGGGCAAAGCCAAAGGCTCTCGAATCGATGTCGTCGAAGCAAAACAGTCGATCGACAAAGCCCTCGCCACCGGCACCAAAGATCCGCAAATCTTGGCCCACGCCAAAGCCATTGACGACTATTTGCAAAACAATTAACGACATTTGTCGTTTTTAGTGATACAATGCCTTTGCCGACAAATGTCGGTAAAGGCTTATGAGAAAGAAACCGAGCATCGGCCGATCCGAAAGCGAGGTCCTGCGGTTCATCGCCGAACAGGGCACCGCGACCGTGACCGAGGTGGGCGACCACCTCGCCACGACCAAGGGGCAGACCCGCAACACCGCCCTCAACATGATGGAGCGGCTTCGGCAAAAGGGTTTTCTACAGCGGACGAAGGTTGATGGCGTGTTCCGCTACCGCCCCGCCGACCAAGATTCGAACTTGTTCGAAGGCTTTGTGGAGGATTTTGTCGACGGAATCTTGGGCGGTTCGGTGACGCCGCTCGTGGCATACCTGGGCCGCCGGGCCGAGGTCGATGACGAACAGCTTGCGAAGCTGAAAGAACTGGTCCGGCAGTTGGACGAGAGGCGAAATGAACCCTGAATTCCTTCTCTCCGCCGCGTTGCAGACCAGCGTCGTCTTCCTGTTGGTCTGGTTGGTCTTTCGCCTTGTCCCGGCGATTCCGGCTAACACCAAAGCGTGGATCTGGCGTTTGGCATTCCTCAAGCCGCTCATCGTTCTGCTTCCCTTCGCGGTCGTAACGTTGGCCGTGCTTCCCGCAAAAGCTGTGGAACCAACGACGGTCATCACCATCCCAACACAGGAGACAACCTCGATCGTCGCCGCCACAACTACCACTTACCCAGCGCCTAAAAGAACCGTCGATCCGTGGCTGACCACGTGGCTGGTTGGTATTGGAGTTCTGAGCCTCGTGGCCCTTACGGGAGCCTTTCGAGTTCGTCGCTTGATTCATAAGGCCGAACTAGTTCCGGCGAGCATCCAAGCCCTCGCCGAAGAATTCCTCGGCCCCAGAAACCGAATTCCGATCCTCCAGTCGGGAGACATCGCATCTCCACTGCTCGTCGGGCTTCGTCGTCCGACCGTGATCCTGCCCACCAGCCTTTTGGAGTCTGAGGGACTCGCCGATGTCCGCCTGATGCTCGCCCACGAGTTTGCCCACTTGGGACGTCGAGACGCCGTGTGGTTCGTCTACTTTTGGCTGGTCCAAACCCTGCTCTTTTTCAATCCGGTCGTCTGGCTCGCCGCACGGTGCGCCCGTCTCGACCATGAATCGGCAACCGACGAGTACGCCGCGAAGCTGGCGGCCGTACCTGTCCCGACCTACGCAGAAATGCTCTTGCGGGCGACGGTGGTTACGCGCGGCCCCCTCGCACCCGGAGCCCTAACGATGAGCGAATCCTATCGCTCCATCCATCGAAGACTCGAAGCCATGAAGCACTTCAAATCTCAATCGACACCCCTGCGCAAGACGGCGACCGTCGCCCTTGCCCTCGCCGTCGTGGGGCTCCTCCCACTCTATCAACTTGCCCAAGCGACGCCGCAGAGCAAAAACAAGTCTAAATCGACTCCCAAAGTCGTGACCGGAAAGGCTTCCGGCAGCCTCAAACCTGTGGTGGTCCAGGGCAAGCCATCCGGTAAGTCGTCGACCAAACCGGTCCTGGCCAAAGGCAAACGGCTCAAGCCAGTGGTCGTGAAGGGTAAGGCGATTCCACCGGCTCCGGCCGTCGTTCCCGTTAAAGGCGTTCCCGCTCCAGCTCAAGCGCCAAATGCACCCGCTCTCGCCCCGGCCCGCGGAGTCCCTGCCGCCGCCGCACCCAAAGGTGTCCCCGGAATGCCAGGGGAACCTGCGACTCAGCCTGCTCCCGCCGCGCCGAAATCGGTTCCCGGTTTCATCATTCCTGGTGGTGCCACGCCGACTCCGCCCCAAGCAAAGCCTGGAGCGACGGCTCCCGCAATGGCGCCCACTCCCAAGCCCGCGGGTGACCCGATTCGAGGGAAAGCCGCGCCTGCGACCAAGCCAGGAGACAGCGACCCGTTCCATCAGCCCGGCACTCCTGTTTCGACGCCAACACCGAAAGGAAGCGACCCGTTTATTCCCGGTAAGACCGCTCCAACGCCGACCGCAAAACCCGGTTCAGAACCGCCGAAGCCGGTTGGTGGAAAGGGTTGGGCTCACGCCACGCCGGGCTCCGACGCTCCGACGTTGCCGGGCCTCGCTGCACCTGCCGGTTCGAATAATGGTGTTCGCACCTTGGTCTATTTCGACAAAGTCGGATCCTTGGCCCCCAACTCGAAAGCACCTATCAACTCGGTTGTAGTGTCGGATGCCTTGGTTTCCATCGATCTGCACGATGTGGACGTTCGCGAAGCCCTCCGCGTGATCTTTCGGGATACAAAACACCAGTTGAAACTCGAAGACAAGGTCAATGGCCACGTCACCACCAAGTTGGACCGAGTCCCCTTTGATGAATGCCTCACGAACCTCCTCAAAGCCGTCGGAGCGAGCTACGTCATCGAGAACGGCGTCTACAAAATTACTCCGATTAAGGAGTAACCGTATTCAAAATGATCGTCCGCTCGAATAGTTAGCGGGCGATCATCGGTCCAAGCCCAAGAGCAAAGGAGCAAACCTAGCCAGCCACTAGCGCCTCGCGCTCCTCCCCCCGTTCCTTCCACGTCCAGATCAGCACGAATGCCACCATCACCATCATCGACCAACTCACGATCTTGGTCGCGCCCACAAGCTCCCAGCCATCCATCTGATGCGGATAGAGCCACGCCCCGAGGTAAGTACACAGGTTTTCGCCAACCCACACGAAGAATCCGATGAGCCCAAAGGCGACAGGCATCGGCATTCGGAAGCGCCCCTCTCGACACGTAAAGTGTGCTTGGCTGGGCAGAAACATCGCCAATAGCGCGAGGATGATCCAAATGCGATTGTCGCCAAACGTCTTTGCCGTGAAGAAGTTGATGTAGATCAGCCCGACTCCCAGCAACGCCCAAGCCTTGCGCGGCATCCGCGTAAACTCAAGCCCGAACACCCGATACGCCTGGAAGACGTAGCTCGCTACGCTGGCGTACATAAACCCCGAGTAGAGCGGCACGCCCGAAAACTTAGTGTAGGCAAATTCAGGATAAGTCCATGATCCATGCCTTACTTTGTACAGTTCGAGGGCTAGACCAACGCCATGAAAGGCCGTCACCGCCACCAACTCCTTCTTGGTCTCCAGCTTGCTCCACACCATGTAGACCTGCATGGCCAGGCACGCGGCGAGCATGAAGTCGTACCGGGGCATCACGTGTTGCCAATGCGACACCGCGAGCATGCTGAAGATGAATAGCGCGAAAATCGACGCCTGCAATTGTTTGACGAAGAAGGTCAGGAACTCGCGCATTTGATAAGACCTTACCGACTCGAAAGTGCGTCGGTTCCTATAACTTTCGCATCCGCCCGAGACTAGGCTTGCCAAAACTGTTGCTTCGGTTTAGAGTTGTGCCGATGATTGCTCTTTTCGCCGCCGCCTTAGTGTTTTCAAGTGGCGACCGACTTAATACGTTGATCTGGAGAGCTGACAATTTTCACCAGTCTGACGCCAAGGAAATTGCGAAGTACGGCAAAACTGCCTTTAACCGGCTTTACGCTCTCCTGAGCAAGCCGGCTGCTTCGGTCAGTCACGAAGAGTCTTTGCACCGAATCTGGTGGTCCCACTATCTTTGCGAGATGGCAAAACCAAGCGACGGCAAGAAAGTGGTTCAATTGCTGCAAATCTCGCGGAAGGACATCAACTCGCGCTACGAGGCCCATACCTATCTCGACTGGATGGCCCAGCAAAAGAGTCCAAACCAGTTCCGGTCATGCTTCGAGTCATCCATCCTCACGGAACCTGTTCCGTCCGCAAATGGCTTGGTAAAGATTGGCGACGATAAAGCGGTTGAAGCTCTCGTAAAAGCAATCAAAGAGTGCAAAAGTCGTGAACCAGTGATCCAACTCTTTTCGGGTCTCGTATCGATCCGTCGAAAAAGCGTGAAGAGAGCAATCGACGCTTTCTCGTCCGGTAAGCGCGTTCTCTCTCCTATTGCGGGTCGGTCCGCATTGAAATCCGATAACGGTCGGGGTTTTCATATCCTCGATCGAGTTTTGCCTGACGATGGAGAGAAGCTTGCGCTTGTGGCGTGGGACGGCCTTGGTTCACCAGAAGACCTTTGGGTTGTGAGATGGGACGGGAAGCAGTGGAGCGATCCAGTGTTCACCGGAATGACGAACGCGGTGACGCAACGCTACCCAATCAACCCAACGGACGACGAAGAGAAGCGAGCGGCGGAGATCAAGGCGTATGCCAAGGCTCGCGATTGGACTCAGGCATACGGACCCGATTCAAAGCTAAAGAAAGATTCCGATAGCGACGGTTTGACTGACATCGTGGAACAGTGGATTGGCACCGACCCTAACAACCCTGATACGGACGGAGACGGAATTCCAGATGGCATCGACAAAAGCCCGATGGCCAAACCGGCCACGGGCGACAATCTCGCACTTCAGGCAGCCCTCATACCATTTGCCATTTATCGCAGTATGGCAATTCAAAACCTCTGCTTTACCTACCCACCGCTCGTGACTCCCGTGGAACTCAACGCCGCGGCAGGTCCCGTCTACTGGTTCCCAGATGATGACAAGAGGACCTGGCACGCAGAATTCTTGTACGGCCACTGGCTACATATTGAGAGTTCTCAGAAGTTTGGTCTGAATCAGGTTGTATTTGTACTCAATGAGAGTTACGGATACTATGACTTGATCCACACGATTACCGTTAAATGTGTAGAGGGCGACTGGCAGATTGTCAAAATTGACACGAGGTCGGGAGGGATTGCCTAGTCTCGATTGCGTGTCGCTCAGTGACCCAAGTCAGGCTGACCTTCGAAGAACGGTTGGTTCAGTGGAGTGAAACCGAGAATTGACGACGCAATACTGGGATTCTCCCCCGAAGTCTCCACTAGTCCGCTTCGCTACTCGTGAACGGCGACGAATAGTTCGGCGGTTCCTTCGTGATCTGGACATCATGCGGATGGCTCTCGCGCAGACCCGCGCCGGTGATCTTCATAAACTCCGCGTGCTCGTGCAGTTCGGCCAGCGAACCGGCGCCGACATAGCCAAAGCCGCTTCGCATTCCGCCGACGAGCTGAGCCATCGTATCCTTCAGCGCACCTTTGAACGGCACGCGTCCCTCGACGCCTTCCGGCACGATCACCGCGCCCGACTCCTTGATCTGCATGTATCGGTCGCTGGAGCCCGACTTCATCGCGCCCACCGAGCCCATGCCCCGGTAAACCTTGTACGCTCGGTTGCGGTAGATTTCGATCTCGCCTGGGCTTTCTTCGCACCCGGCAAACATGTTGCCCATCATAACCGCGTCGGCCCCGGCGGCCAAGCACTTCACTACATCGCCCGACGAGCGAATTCCACCGTCAGCAATGGTCGGGATGCCCAGCTTCTGAGCCTCCTCGGCGCAGTCTCGCACCGCCGTAAATTGAGGAACGCCAACACCCGCCACCACGCGAGTGGTACAGATCGAACCCGCGCCGATACCGACTCGGAGGGCATCCGCCCCTAGCTCGTGCAGGGCTCGCACACCCGCCGCCGTCGCCACATTTCCTGCGATCACCATGAGGTCGGGCAGTTTTGTTTTCAGCATCTTCAGGCAGTTCATGACGCCCTTCGAATGGCCATGCGCCGCATCGATCACCACGAAGTCCACACCTGCGTCATGTAGAGCCTTCGCTCGCTCATACGGCTCGCGAAGCGCGCCAATCGCGGCTCCGACCACCAGCCGCCCCTTGGCGTCCTTGGTCGAATACGGATGCTGTTGCACCTTCAAAATGTCCTTGATCGTGATCAGTCCTTTCAGGAATCCGCCGGAATCCACGATCGGCAGTTTTTCGATTCGGTTCTCGGCGAGAATCTGCTGAGCCTGGTCCAAGGTCGTGCCCTCAGCGGCCGTAATCAAATCCTGCGAGGTCATGCGAAGGCGGATGGCTTGCGTATAGTCCGTCTCAAATCGGATGTCGCGGTTGGTGAGAATTCCTACCAGCTTTCCTTCGGCGTCGACGATGGGCACGCCGGAGATATGGTAGCGCTCCATCAAGTTGACGGCGTCCTGCAGAGTCTCTTCGGCGGTGAGTTTGAACGGCTTGGTGATAACGCCGCTCTCGGATCGTTTCACGCGGTCGACGGCGGCGGCCTGCTCGTCGATGCTCATGGTGCGGTGAAGCACGCCAACGCCGCCTTCTCGGGCAATGCCGATGGCCAACCGGGCGTCGGTAACGGTGTCCATCGGGGCGGAAATGATCGGCACATTGAGCCGAATTCCAGGTAGTAATTGGGATCCTAAGTCAACTTCGCTGGGCAGAACTTCGGTTTTGGCGGGAATCAAAAGAACGTCGTCAAAACTGAGACCTTCGCGGTATGAAGCCATATAAGAGTATGACATAAGTCAGGGCTTTTCGGCTTCGCTTTGCAGGCTTCAGAAACCGCCAATTTTCAGTCGGCAAACCAAGAAAAAGGTTGCCTCCCCGCGCACAAGGATAAGTCGACAGACCAAGCTACCCCTTTGTTGACAGAGGGGTCGATGACCGAGGAACGAGGGAATCGGGGGAGTACGGCGGGTCCCAGTTGACCCATGCTTCCATTTCTTCGGTCCTACATGTCGTCGCGAAGCTGAAAGTCGGCCACTTCTCCAGCTTCCAGCGAACCCATCAGCCCGTGATCGCCGTTCACCTCGGCCCCCGCCACCGTGTAGCCAAGAATCGCCTCTTCCAACGTGCAGTTCTCCGCCGGATCGAAGCCATCGAGGCGAGACGAAGCCGTCCGAATCCCATCCATCGGATCGCCCGGTACGATCGGGCGATCCGAGTTCAAGCTTAGCTTGAGACCCGCATCCAAAACCGATCGCGTCCGCTCCAGCTTCGACGCGACTGCGTCACCGAGCTGACGTCGGTAAACATGGCCGAATCGTAAAAGAAACTCAGGTTGAAATGTTACAAAACAGTCGAGGCGAGCCAGTCGCTCAATCTGCTCGTCACTCAGAATCATGGCGTGCTCGATGCGGTGTCGAGACGGATCGCCGGTCGCCTCGAAGGCATCCATCACCAGGTCGGACGCATAGTCGCCAATGGCGTGAATCGCCACCTGATACCCGGCGTCCGAAGCCGTCCGCGTCATCGCCGTCAGCTTTTCGGGTGAATAGATCAGTTGTCCGCTGGTCCCCGAGACCTTGGTATCCACCGCATTCCGTGAGATCACCGGGCCCTTGGCGGGTTGCCCTGAATACGAACCGTAGATAGCCGCCGTAGCCGAGCCGATGGCTCCATCGGCGAAGAGCTTGATCCCCGCCACCCTCGTTTGGTCCGGCGATGAGAAGCCCGCCGCCAGTTCGCGGAATCGCTCTAATCCGATGCCCTTCGGCCCGAACACGTCGCGCCACTGAACATATAGCCGCGTCCTCACCCTGCACCCGCGAGAAGCCGCGATTTGATAAGCTTTCAGTTCATTTAGTAGATCAAAACGCCCCGTCATCATATCCGACGCGCAGGTGATGCCGAGGTCGGCCATCTTGTTGCCGGCCTCCAAAATCGCCTCGACCATCTCGTCCAAGTTCGGCTTTGGCGTTGCCGCCCAAACCACCTCATGAGCATCCTCCAGAAGCACCCCGTTCAGCCGCCCCGAATCGTCTCGAACAAATTCGCCACCCGACGGATTGGGCACGTCTTCCGCCACGCCCGCCAGGCGCAGGGCTTCCGAATTGGCGATACTACAGTGCCCGTTATAGTGCCGCAACAGGATCGGCCGAGACGGAGAAATCGCATCCAGGTCGTCCCGGGTTAGGTGCGCACCGTCGAGAAACTTGTTGTTGTCGTATTGCACGGCCAAGAGCCAACCGTCGGGTTGCTCGCGGTGCCGGTCGCGGACGGCGTCGAGAATACTTTCCCGAGTCGAATGGGCGACCAAATCTAATTTCATCAGATCGAGCCCGGTCGGCAAGATGTGGCAGTGCGCATCGATGAATCCGGGCAATAGAATCTTGCCCCCGCAGTCCACTACCTCATCGTCCGGGTGCATGACCTCGTCGATCGTCGGAGCGATCACCACCCGACCGTCTTCGACCACCATTTGGCTTGGCAGCTTGGTCCGCCACCACTCAAAGTTCATGTACCTTGTTCGCATGTTTTAACCTCCGCTACGACGCGCTCCGCGCTCTCTAGCGCACCCTCGATAAAACCTACCCACGTGGCCGTATGCTCGCCCGCGAAGTGGACCCGGTCAAACGGAACGATCATGTTTTGTGAATGTTCGAGCACATATCCTGGTCGATAATGACTGAAAGCTCCACGCGAATAAGGGTCATGAATCCAGTCGTGGAGCCACCCTCCGTCAAAGAAGTCCTTGGCTTCTGGGAAGTACTGGCCCAACTCGTACGCCGCCGCCGAAATCGGGTCAGGAAGCGAGGTCCACTCGACCGCTCGCTCACCGCAAATATAGGCAGTCAACACCGGTGAGCCACCCCTGGTACCATCCCACATCTGCTGTAGCGCGCCGTCGCAATGGAAGCGACCGCAAAATCCTCGCTCTGTCCACCAGGGCTTTTTGAACTGAAGGGCGATTTTGATCGCGCGGCTCATCCCACACGCCTCGACGGCGCATCGCTTAGCCGATGGCAAGGGCGGATCGAACACGACATGCTCCAGGCACGGTGGTGGCAAGGTCAGAACGACGCGATCGAACTCCTCCGACGACTCATCGTCGAACTGAAGGGTGACCTTGCCGTCGCTCTGAGCGACGCGCTGCAAAACGCGACCTAACCGAACCTCGCCCGCCAAAGCCGCTTTCATCGACTCCAATAGAGACGAAAAGCCCAAAGGGGTCCGATAAGCGCTCATTTCGCTCTCGCCCCGATTAAGATTCTCGCGGTCGATATAGTGGACGTAGCCGCTCAACCACCCGAGGAGCCCGATTCGCTCCAGATCCTCGCCTTCGTCGCTCCGAAGGTTTGCGTTCATCCACCAGAAGCCGCGCTCGCTTTGGCAGTTTTGGCGAAGGAACGACGCAAGGTCGAGGTTATCGTACTTTGCGAACTTAGAATTCTTCCAGGCTGGAAGCTCCAGTTCTCGGGCCAAGGCTCGAGCCGACAGTTCGACCGCGGTTTCGTCTTCCACCAAATCTTGCCAGAGGTCGTCCGTTCGCCGCACCTCGCCCTTATAAATAGCGAGCGCCGGTTCGCGAACCGCCTCATCCAACCGACCCTGCAAGGCATTGACCAATCCATGCAGACGCGGCTGATCGGCATCGATCCATTCTCCGCCTGCCTCATAGATGGCTTCCCCCTCTTGCACGGTCTCCAAGCGACCACCGATCCGATCCCTGGCCTCGAAAACCGTGACGTCGCAACCCATCGCTTCCAACAGACGGGCGGATTGCATGCCGGAAATTCCGGCCCCGACCACCGCGACCTTCATCGCTTAAGCTTCCCGGAAAACAGCAGGAAGAGCGAAGTGAGGATCACGCCCGCCGCCACGAGTTTGAACACTCCGCGCGTGTAACCGTAGGCAAGCACGCCAAGCGCCAGGGCAAAGATGATCGATGTCGCCTTCAGGTTGAACGGCTTGGTCATCGCGACAAACCCACCGCCGAAGCAGATGATCAGCACGAGCGGAACCACCATCGCCTTGAAGATCATGCCGGGGCTCCCAAAAACTCGCCCAGGGCCGAAACCTGAGCCTGCGTACTCACGGTAGCGAGGCAGGTTTCTTCGCCGCCCGGGAGGTCGGCGTCTCGCGCCAGCAAGGAAACGACCCCGACGCGCCGCTCGCTCGCCATCGTCCGGAGCGACGACTGATCTTCCGGCAAAAGGACCACCTCAAAGGCGTCGTGGAACTGCCACAGGCTCTGAACCGCCAGCGCCGAGCCCTCGGCAAACAATCCGAGGTGACGGATATGCCCTTCCTGCTTCGCAAACTCCAACGCCGCCAACGCGCCGTTGATCTGAAACTCCTCGACCACCCGCCGCACGCGCAGAAAATAAAAGTCGACCATCTCTCGCCCGACCGCTGACAAAACCTCGATCAGGTGCGCCTGAATCAGGTCCGTGGCGTGGTCCTGGCTGGTCGCCCGCTCGTACTGCGAGGTGCTTCGCTGAACCAAAACGTCAGTCCCGCCGCGCAGAAATCCGCCCCACAGGGCCGGTTGCGACGAGATGTCCATCGGCACGCCCAGATCGCGAGCCGCCACAGCTAAATCCCCTGGCGACGTCTCCGGCGAGACGGCCAACGAGGCCCAAACCCTCGGATAACTGGCATTGGTGCGACCTAATAACATAGCGAAATTTATCGAATCAGTCGGTCGATGAGAACGAAGACAAAGACGCCGACCGAAATGCACCCGTTCAGGGTGAAGAAGGCAAAGTTTACACGCGAAAGGTCGTTCGGCTTCACCAAGGACTGCTCATAAGTCAGCATTACGCCCGCAAAAATCACCCCAAGCCAACCGACCCAGGTGATCGGCTCCATGGCGAACGCCTGGACCAAAAACACGACTGCGAACAAGTGCGACAGTCGGCTGACGATCAGGGCCGTCTTCCGACCGAACCGAGCCGGAATCGACCGCAAGCCATTCTCGCGGTCAAACTCCTCGTCCTGAAGGGCATAAATGATGTCGAATCCGGCCGTCCAGAGCAGCACCGCCAACGTCAGGAAGATCGGCGGCCAACTGAGATCGCCCTTCACGGCGATCCAAGCGGCGGACGGTGCGATGCCCAACGAAAGGCCGAGCCAGTAGTGGCAAAGCCATGTGAACCGCTTCGTCCTTGAATAGAAAATCGTGACGAACAAGGCAATGGGCGAAAGAATAAGCGTGAGCGAGTTCAGCATCGCTGCCGCGCCTAGAAACAAGATGATCGACGCGTAAAAGTATAGGTTTACGGTTCTTAAACTTAATAAACCAGACGGAATCGCCCGCATCTTCGTCCGGTCGTTCTTCGCGTCGATGTCACGATCAGCGATCCGATTGTAGGTCATCGCCGCCGTGCGACAGCTCACCATTGCCACCAGAATCAATAGGAAAACGCGCAAACCGGGCCACCCGCTCGGCGACGCCCAAATCATCGCGATCATGGCGTACGGCAAGGCGAAAATCGAGTGCTCGAATTTGATCATCTCGAGGAAGGCTCGAAACGCCTTCCAACCCGATGCCTGCCCGGAAACCTGCGCCATCACCTTTATTCTACGAGATGCCTCAAAACTCGTAGGCCGCGGGCCCGAACTCGATCTTCCCGCTTGTCGCCCGGCTCTTGTCGGCAGCCTCGACAAACAAGAAATGGTCCCATGTCAGCTTGCCCTGCGGCGCGCCACCACCCGAGATCGACGCTTGCGCGGTCAGGTCCGCCAGCGAAGCGATGTACACCCGCCAGCCGTTCCGGTCGGTTTCGCTTCCCAGCGTGCCTAACGGAATCTGGAAAATCCCCCCCGACGCGTCCTTCACCCGAACAAAGAGAGGATTGTTCGACCCATCCGGCTTCACCCAAATCACAAAGCGCTTCGCTCCGTCGGGAATCTCCATCTCTTTACTGGCCATGAATCCGCAGCCCGCCGACCCCGCTTCCAGGGAGTAGCTCGCTGCCGCTCCGGTCACGCCTGCGGTCATCATGCCCTTCTCAAATTCCGTCCCATTATAGGTTCGAAACTCTAGATCGTCGGTCACCATCTTCACAAGCTGAACCGAATAATCGCCGACCTTTTGACCGCCCACCAATGCGGTAATCATCGTCTGAGCATCGGAGTCGGCCAAGGGTTCCACCGTCCGATCCGCATTCGCCGTGGCAAAACACGTCACCTTGGCGCCGCTGGTCTTGCGGTCATATCGAAACTCCACCTTCGAAGGCGTCGTTCCCGCCGGTTTGGTGATGACGGCACACCAACCTTCGTCGTCGATCGGCGGCGCAAAAGCCAAACTCAATTGCGTCACGGCACTGCCAGGGACGCTCTTCGGAGGATTGGTCGCAAGGCTCGAGTCGCCTCCGCTTCCCGTCTTTGGCGGCGCGACCGTATCATTCGAGGCGATCGACGTCGAATCCTCGATGATCTGGTTATACAGGACCCGGTTGGACTTATCTGCCATGTCGTACGCTTCAAATTTCGGCAAGCCACCCAGCTTCTGATACCAGCGGGCCCGTACCATCTTGCCGTCCCCCGCTCCGACCACGACCCAACTCAGCGGGTCCTTCTTCTCCATGCGTCGAAACACTGAACAGCCCTTGAACGCTTTCAGAACCAATCGAGCCGCATCAAACGCCGGCTTCGGCTTCAGGTTGGAACGCACGATTCCGAACCGATGCTCGGAGTTCCGCGCGTCGTCGCCATCGTCCTTCCAATCGTAGTAAATCGAAACCGGACTGCCCGCCGCCGCACTCAACAGCCACAGTTTGGCCAGGTACATCGCCTGCCGGTCCTCGTTTACATTGCCGCCCTTATAGGTCGAATAGCCCCACTCCGAGCAGACCACCGGCATGTCTTCGCGCCCCTTGGGAGCCACCGAGTGAATCAGGTCCTGAACCTTCTCGTAGTCCTTCACCACCGTTTCGGGTCCGCCGCTGCGATACGGGTGGACCGATACTCCATCGATCAGCCCCAACAGTTCGGGCGTCAAAACCGCCTTCAAGAATGGCATGTCGATGGTCGAAACCCCAGGACCGATGATCCGGCAGTTGGCATCGGCGGTTCGCATCGCTTTTGCCGCCTTCAGCGCCAGCATCGCATAGCTCGACGGGTCCGGTTGCGGTTTCCAAAACTGGCTGATGTTGGGCTCGTTCCAGATTTCCCACACAATCTCCTCGCCCTTGTAATGGGCGATGGCCGCCGCCGCCCAAGCTGCATAGGCATCCTGCGCCTTCACCGTTTTCGGCGCGCCCTGTTCGTAGATCGAATTCCCGTAGTCGAGAATGAAAAGCGGGCGGATGTGGGCGGGCTTTAGCCGCGCCAAGAGTCGGTCATAAGCCGAAAAATCGTATTGACCCGCCGCCTTCTCCGTCGCTTCCCAGGTGAAGTCGGTCCGCACGTAATTGATGCCGGCCGCCTGCATGAGCTCTATCTCTCCAGGGTGGGGCTCGGTGAAGTGAATATTGACGCCGAATCCCTGCCAGATCTTCTGCGGGGCCGCCGATTGCCGAGCAACCGCTAGTCCGCACAGAGCCGCCGTGACGAAACTCATTCCAACAATTATATCGAAATTGACTCTTTCGGGGTTCCAAGTGAACCTGAAGCCGCCGTGCAAATGGCGTACCACATTTGCCAAAAGTGGGACAAATGGTTGAAATTCGGCTAGAAATGCGGGGGTACAAAAGCTGGTCGCGCGGAAAGCGACTTTCAGATGAAGCGACCGTACCTACCACTTTTGACGCGGATAGTCTTATTCGTCGCCTTCATCGCGACCCTGATTGGTTGCGGTGGCGGCGGAGCAGGATCGAGCCTATCAAACTCATTCAATTTGTTCATCACCGACGACGCCTCGACCAACTATTCGGGCGTCTGGGTCAAGCTCTACAAAGCCGAGCTGAAGGGCGATGGCGACACTGGCGTCACCCTCTTCGAAAGCGCCGAAGGGTTGACTGTCAACCTTCGCCAGCTCAACGACGGCGCGAGCAAGTTTCTGCTCCTCGCCCCAGGCCAAGTTCCGGCCGGCACCTACACCAAGATTCAGTTCGAAGTCGACAAGACCGTGAATCTCGTCGCCACCGGATCAGGAGCGCCTTCCACCGCCACCTTCCCCGACTCGCTGGATAACGGCGCGGGCCATTCGAACCTCGCCCTCAACCTTTCACCGGTCGTGACTATGCCAGGTTCGACTAAGGTGGTCGTCGACTTTGACCTCAAAAATTGGGATGTCGTCAATGGAGTCATCACCCCAGTCCTTCGCAACCACGACGGCACCGGCCTGGAAGATAGCTCGCGACACGAGCGATTTGAGTTCAATGGTGTCATCGGCAACCTCGCCGGGACGGCTCCAAACCAAACGTTCGACCTGACTCTCCGAACCGGTGGCACCATCAAGGTCTCCACGGACGACACGACCGACATCGTGGGTGAAGGCGATTCCGCTGGTCTCACAAGCGGCCGAGCCGCGTCCATCTTCGGCGCATTCGACCCTACAACCAACACTCTCAAAGCCAATATCGTTCATTTCATCAGTTCCAACCAGGAGCAGCAGATGGCCAAGGCGATCGGTCTTGCCTCGAACGTGAACGCCGACGCCGGTAGTTTCGACCTCGCGCCGAAGTACACCAAGGGCTTTGCGCCGAAGGGCGATACCGTTTCGGTCACGACCGACGGCACCACCGTCTTCCGCGGTAAGAACGGCATCACGCTGACTAAAGACCAATTCTTCAGCGCTCTTGCCGCCGCCGGATCGCACGCCAACGTTGACCTCGAAGGAACGTACGACGACGGTTCGAACACCATCGCCGCCAAGTCCGCCCACGTGGAGAACGAGGCCGAGTTTGGCTCCGCCGAGGCTGCTGGACGAACGTCCAACCCGAACGCCGACACACAGACCTTCGACCTGGCTATGACTGAAAACGAAGGCATGCACGACCTCACCGGAACCGTACAGGTTCAACTCTCTCCGGATGTTGCGATCAAGGGTCCGAACGGAGTCGTGACCACCGTCGACCAGTTCTTCTCGCTCCTAACTGAGAAAGCCCGAACCGTCACCGTGAAGGGTGCCTTCAACCAGGATACGAACGTCCTCGTCGCTTCCCGAATCGAGTACAAGGTCGATGCTGCGGTGAACTTCACCGCTAAAGGCACCACCTCGAATCCTGATTCGACCGGCGGAGCGTTTGACTTCCTGGCCAGCCAGGTGTCGGGACTCGACCTCTCCAAGAGCACGGCCGTCCACCTGACCGTAACCGCGAACACCGTGTTCCGCGACGAGAACGAGCAAACCATCAGCTACGATGACTTCTTCGCCCTGATCGATCAGAAGTCGAAGACCCTCAACATCGCCGGTAAGGCCAGCCTTCCCGGCCCCGAGTTCACCATCACATCCATCACCGTGATGCCTGATCCCGTGGTTCTCGAAGTCGCCCGCGGCTCGTCGTCCAACCCGAACGCCGAAGCCGGAACCTTCGATATCGCGGTCGCCGAATCCAATGGATTCGATGCTCCTGACACGCTCCACGTTCAACTCGGCGATGGAGCAGCGCTGAAGGGGCCGCAAGGCATCTCGATCAATCGGACGCAACTCTACTCATATCTGAATGAAATGAGCCGAAACGTCCGTGTCACCGGCGATTACCACGACGGCACTTTTGTGGCCAGCAAGGTCGAACTGATCTTCCAGTAACCGACTGCCGGACAAATCACCACTGGCGGCGGGTCGTATTCTTCGGAATCGACCCGCCGCTATCTTTGTGTCAGGCGAAGCGCGGGGACCTATGTCCTAAATTTCCGGTAGAGCACGGCATTCTTGCTGGCATTCGTCTCTACAATGGTATGGGCTCAGGAGCTAGCTATGAAAAATCGAATATGGCGAATTGCATTCGCCTTTTTGTCACTGCTGATCTTAACCGTGTCGCTTGTTAGCTGTGGAGGTTCGAGCGATGGCACGGGATCGGGAAGCGCATTCAATCTTTTCGCGACCGATGACCTCAACGCCGACTACACCGGAGTATGGGTCAAGGTCTATCACGCAGATATGGTCGATTCGACGGGAGCAAAAGTCGACCTCTTAACCAGCACGGATGGGGTGACCGTCAATCTTCGCGCCCTTAACGACGGTGCGGCGAAATTCCTCCTTCTTTGTCCTGGCAAGTTGCCGGCGGGAACGTATACCAAAGTTGAATTTGAACTCGACAAATCGGTAACCCTCGTGGCGACCGGGTCGGGAACCGTATCCACTGCCGACTTTCCAGACTCTTATGATGCAACCGTCGCCGGACATTCTCTGCTCTCGGCCGACATCACACCGAACCTGACAGTGCCGGGTTCATCCAAACTCATCATCGACTTCGACCTGAAGAATTGGACGGTTTCGAGCGGCGTCATTACGCCGGTCCTTACTGTCAGCTCAGGCACCGGCTTCGACGACGGATCTCGACACGAGCCATTCGAGTTCCGCGGAACGGTAGGCGATCTCGCCGGAACGGCGCCGACGCAGACCTTCACCCTTAATCTCAAGAACGGAGGCACCATCTCCGTCACGACGTCCGACACCACCGCGATCGTCGGTGATGGCGGTGTGACCTCGCTGTCGAACGGGATGAACGTCCACGTCTACGGGACGTTCGATCCGACCACCAACACCATCACAGCGACCAGCATTCGCGCCGACTCCGAGTTCTCCTCATTTGCGGCCGCCGTCGGTGCCGCCAGCAACGGCGACGCACTGGCCCAGACCTTCACGCTGACACCGAAGTGCGTGCATGGGTTCGTTCCCCAAGGTGACAGCCTCACCGTCTCGACCTCCGATACGACGAAGTACCGGGGCCACCACGGCTCGATGCTCACCGAGGCTCAGTTCTATGAGGCGCTCGCGGCAGCTGGCGATAACGCCGTCGTTGATGCGGAGGGAACCTACGATTCCGGCTCGAATACGCTGACCGCAAAGAGCGTTCACATCGAGAACGAGACGGAAGTCGATCACGCCGAAGCCCAAGGCACCGTGACGGCCGCAGACCTCACGACGGGAACGTTCACGCTCACCGTGTCGGAGTCCGATGGCTTTGCCAATAACTCGGACACGCTCTCGGTCGTCGTTTCGGTCGATGCGCTGTTCACGAACAACGAAGGTCACATCATGACGGAAGCGGACTTTTTTGCCGCTCTCGCGTCCCCAACCCAACGCATAAAGATCAAGGGATCGTTCGCAAACGGCGTGTTTACCGCAACCCGTCTGCAACTGAAGCACTAAGAACATATCCAACGCCAGGTGGGCACCCACCTGGCGTTTTCATTCATAATCAACGAACGATGGCGTTCAAAATTGCGGTTCTTCCTGGCGACGGGATCGGTCCCGAAGTAATCGCGGAAGCGGTCAAAGTCGTCAAGGCGACTTCCGACAAGTACGAATTCGAAGAGGCGATCATCGGCGGTATCGCCTACGACCAAACCGGTCATCCGCTCCCGCCCGCCACTCTTCAGCTTTGCCGCGACGCCGACGCCGTCCTTATGGGCGCGGTGGGCGGCCCTCAGTGGGAGAACATTCAGCCAGCTTCCCTTCGCCCCGAAATTGGCGCGCTTCTGGCGATTCGTTCCGAATTGAGTCTCTATGCCAACGTCCGCCCGGCGAAGACCCTGAAGGCACTCCTAAACGCGTCTCCGCTGAAAGGCGACCATGGCATGATCGACGTGGTCGTCGTGCGCGAACTCACTGGTGGAATCTATTTCGGCCAGCCGCGCGAGCGACGCGATGGCGGCAACACCGCAGTGGACACCTGCGTCTACACCAAAGCCGAGGTTCGCCGCATCGCTGAGCAAGCGTTTGCCATCGCCCGAACCCGCCGACGCGAAATCGTCAGCGTGGACAAAGCAAATGTCCTCGAAACGTCGCGCCTGTGGCGCGAGGTCGTCACCGAGATGGCCGCCGAGAACACCGACGTCAAGGTCACCCACATGCTCATCGACAACTGCGCCATGCAGTTGATCCGCCACCCGGGCCAGTTCGATGTCATCCTCACCGAGAATATGTTTGGTGACATCCTCAGCGATGAAGCCTCGATGATCACCGGCTCTCTTGGGCTTTTGCCGTCGGCCTCCATCGGCCCGTCCAAGAACGGCCGCGACTTCGGCTTGTACGAGCCCGTGCACGGCAGCGCCCCGGACATCGCGGGTCAGGGCCGCGCGAACCCGATCGCGGCGATTCTCAGCGCGGGCATGATGCTTCGCTACACGTTCGGCGACCTCGAAAGCGCCGACCGTATCGAAACGGCTTGCGAAAAGGTTCTGGAGTCTGGCCTGCGCACGCCGGATATCTTCGAAAAGGATTGCCAACTGGTCAGCACATCCAAGCTTGGCGACGCAATCGCCGAAGCAGTGTCTGGTTAGGAGTTTGTAGTCTGGAGTTAGCAGTCGGCAGTTGGCAGTCGGCAAGAAACATACAACGCAGGGCACCGCGGTTTTTTGGCTACTCTAACCTTAGACAAATCAGCCCCAACGGAGCAGCAATATCTTAGCCAGGGTTGAAGCGAGCTTGCGAGCGCGGTTTCTGGTTAGCAGTCGGCAGTTGGCAGTCGGCAAGAGACATACAGTGTGTGGCACCGAAGTTCTTTGGCTAACTCTGACCTTAGACGAATCAGCCCCAACGGGGCGGCAATATCTTAGCCAGGGTTGAAGCGAGCTTGCGAGCGCAGGCCCTGGAATAGGGTTATTTCGTCCCAAGTCCGAGGAGTCCCGAGAAACGGGACGACCCGGCGATTATCGCCGCGCCGGTTCCGAGGGCCGCGCCAAAATCTCCCAATCAAAAACGCAAAAAGCCTCCCAATCACTTGGGAGGCCCTCAGTGCGCGGAAAGATAACCTTATCGCATTCGATCCGCGATAGAGCGTCGGATCATCGTGTCGACGATTTCTTCCGCCGAAGGATTGTACTCACCGCTCTCGATTCGAGCCTTCAGAGAAGCGATCATGTCTTCTCGGTCCGGCATGTCGAGAACCTGCTTGGTGAGGTCTTTGACAAGTTGGGCATCTCGTTCGGATGCATCTTCTTCGGTCTCAACTCCAAGCACCAGCTTGAGGTTTTCGTCCTGAGTGTCGATGTCGGGAGCGGTGAAACCGCTCAGTGCTTTCTTTACTTCCGCGTCTGAAATCCGCATGTTCTTTTCCTTGCTCGATTCCAGACAGGCAACTCGGCTTTCTTATTTTCGGCTGTCTCCAACCGAATCAAGACCCATAAGCTTTGCGTGATCGAGGTCACCCTCGTCGTGCCATTTTCTGTCAGTGGCTTTCGCCTTACAAGGTTTATCGGCTGCCTTTCCAAAAACCTTTAGAGCAAACCTCACAGAATTCTAGAGAATTTTTCCCCAGAAACCTAGAGTAGCTTCAAAACCCGGCACAAAATCCGGGCTCTGACAAACCTAATGATAGCGGATTTGACAACTTTTTTTGTACTTTCGGCCTATTTGGGCAGTCAAAGTAAAAATGGGAAGTTCCCTTGTAAAATGCAGTCATGACGTTCCCTGAATGGATGACCATGGTCGAACAGGCGGGAGCGTCGATGAACGGCGTGGATATGAACTGGCTTCAGCACCAGTATCAGACCAACCAACAGCCGTCCCTCATCGCCCAAATGATCAACGCCGGGCATGCGCCGCGGCCGATGATGGGCCAACCCATGATGCAGCCGATGTATCAGCCCATGTACCAGCCGGGGTATCAACAGCCGGCCAAGCCCAAAGGAGGTGGCTTCAGCACGTTCATGAACATCTTCATGGGCACTCTCGGCTTTGCCGCCATCGTTGGCATGATCCTTTACGGGCTCATGCTCCTTTCCAAACAGGCCAATCCCGAAACCAAAGGGCGCAAGCTCACCATCGAAGGTGGCGGAACCTCGACCTACGATCCGCCGCCCTACGAAACCCTCAAAGCCAAGGGACTCGATCCCACCGTCGCCTACCCCTACTGGCCGGTGGTCTACGATACGCCGTCGATGAAGGCTGCCCCCGACATCATCATGGGTAAGGTCACCAACTACGGCGACAGCGCCGTCAAAAACGTCACCGTCCACTTCGGCCTCTATCTTCAGAACGGTGACAAGGTCGGCACCGCCGAAGACATGATCGCCGTGCTCGAACCCAACGCCACCTGGGACTACCGCGCCAAGGTGAACCACAACTACGACAAGTGCAGTCTCGACGACATCACGTTCTCGAAATAACATTATAACTGGTCATTAAGACCGGTCATAATGTAAATATGATCGTTATTACCGCAACTGAATTCAAAGCCAAGTGCCTTGAGCTGTTGGATCGCGTTAATCGAACCGGTGAGGTACTCAAAATCACCAAGCGAGGAAAGATCGTCGCTGAGCTTCGAGCGCCGGAACCAGACCTGCCTGCACCTTCAGGGCCTGGCTTCGCGAAAGGCGAATTCAGCATCGTAGGGGACATCATGTCACCGATCGACGTGGAATGGGAAGCTATGAAATGATGGTTTTGGATACCCATTCATTTCTCTGGTATTGCCTGGACGACCCAGCTTTACCTCCAGCCACGAAGCTCCACCTCTCCCAAAACGCCGAAGCTGTCTTTGTGCCCTCCATCGTCATCTGGGAAATTGTGATGCTGGCCCAAAAGGGCCGGCTAAACATTGGAAGCACATCCCCCGACCAATTTGCTCGGGGACTGCTCTCTCGTTCGAGGTTCAAGGAAGTACCCCTCAACTCCGAGATAGCAATCCTCAGCCGGATTCTTCCATTCCATCACGAAGATCCGGCCGACAGATTCATTGCGGCGACGGCACACTTTCTAAGAATGCCCTTAGTAACCGAGGACAAATCCCTGACTGGTCTTTCCTGGCTAAATACGATCTAGTCCTCAAGCCGAATCGTGACTCGCTTCCCTTCGATCACAACCTTCCCCTTGACGTCTTTCAGACTTACTCCCGGCAACTTCAGCTCCTTCGCATTGACCGTTCCGTCCGCTCCAATCCCGTCCATCGTCGGCTGACCGGTCAACTGGATATGGACCGCCTTCACCTTTGTATCGTGCAGAATCGCTCGCGGCGCGTCTTCCGAAAAGTTCAGAGCCCCGACGATCCCTCGAATGGGAATCAGGCGGTAGATCGTTTGGTCCGGATTCACGCTCAGAATGCCGAACGGCGTAAACGCAAAGCCAACCTTCGGCGACTTTAGCTGCGAGTAGTCCAGCACCAATTCGCCCGGCCCATCCGTAAACTTTGCAACCTGCTCCCGCACGTAAACCGCTCCGTCTTCGGCCAACTTTGTCTTCTGCGCCCAGAGCTCCTTGAACCTTGCCGACGCCCGAATCTCGTCGGTCGCTTGCGAAAGCTCGTCAGAGTGTGGCGCCAGTGCCTCGGTTGCCAACGAGGTCAATGTGTCGTCTGTTTTCAAGACTCTGTCGTGCCACTTCATGCCTAACCTGTCCAGCAACGCCCCAATTGCCATGCCCGAATAGTACAGGCGGAACCGCACCGGCGACGCGCCATACAGGTCGTTGTTGACCGTGTTCGTGCCGTCCATAAAGTGTTGCATCGCCGAAATCAGCTTCCCGCGCTCCTTCGTCAAATCGCCGTAACCCGCAAATCCCTGCACCAACCACATGTCCTTGCCGGGCGTCTTCCCTTGCAGGCACTGCAGAGTCCGGTACTCCACATACATCGCCAAACCCTCGCTAAATTCGGTGCCGTCCTCGTACGCGGCTGATTCCTTGCTCAGCAGCTTTCGCCGCGCTTGCCTCGCCGCCAGCCAGCGGACGCCTGCTTTGCGAGCCTCGCCCAGGTTCGGAGCTTCCAACGCCGCCTTCAACGAATCAGCCTCGATTGCGAGCCAAGTATTGTTGTCCACCGATAGCGTTGGGTATCGAGCCAGCGCCATCTCGTTGCCACCCTTCTTCGGTGCCATCTTGCGCTGGTACACGTGAAATGCCTCGTGGGCAAACATCGTCATTGAACTCATCGGGTCGGAAAAGATTCCGCCTTCGACGATCTTGTCCGCCTCGCTCGGCTCCTGGACGATCGAATCGGCGATGCTCTCGATCCACTGACGCTTTGTCGACTGCGTGTCCGCCACCACCAACGTCTCCACCCCGTTCACTTCGGTCGATGTGTTCTGTCCGTCCAAATCGAAGGTGGTTTTGCCAGTCCTCAGGAAGATCGAGCCGATCGGAGAGGTAAACGCCCCGCGATAGCGTTCAAACCCTTCCGGCGGCTTGGGATGGTTGACCAAAACCTCTTGCCGACCGGGAAAGTACACCATGACCGGCGTTTTGCTGGCGTCCCAGCCCGGCCAAACCGGATTGCGGGCGTTGCCAATCACCGACCATATCTCGGCCGCCTCGACGAGTTTGAGAGGGTCGATCAGCAGGGTCTGAGGCTTGGCCTGCGACATCAAGACGAGAGATGCGAAAGTTCCGATCATTTACGAATCGTAAATTACCATTTTTACGATTCGTAAAGTTCCCGTCATAATGAAAAAGAAATATGTCGCTCGACCGCCCGCTTTCAACCTTAGAGCTAACTGCGCTCGGGATCATCCTCAAGCGCGGCCCCTGCCTAGCCCACGCCGTGGTCAACGAATTCGCAGGCTCGCAGACTTTCGCCTATCGAAGCGGGGCCGGTTCAATCTATCCGCTTCTGAAGCGATTGCACGAAGCTGGACTCCTGGAGTGCGACAAGAAACACTACACCATCTCCGAGGCCGGAATCCAAGCCCTTCGCACCTGGATTTTGCCGCCCTTCAATAGCATGGACGTCTCCACCAACCTGGACGCCCTCCGCTCCCGAACCTACTTCCTCCGGCTCCTCGAGCCCTCGGAGATCGATCTCTTCACCTCGACCGCCATCGCCGAACTCGAACAGGTTCTCCTCAGTTGCCAAACTGATCTGGAAACCTACCGAAAGACCGGCGACCGATTCAGCGAATTCGCCATGCTCGGGGCCGTTCGCGAAACCGAAGCGCGGATCGCTTGGATGCGCGAAGTGCAATCCGCCCTCGGCAGGAAGTTATAGGGCGCCCCAAGGCAGAAGGTCGCCTATTCAGGGCCAATATTGACCAGAAACTCTTGGCCGAAAACAATTAAGTTTTTCGGGGTGGCGGCTCGCGCCGCCACCTCGAAGTTCAGTCCTTCTTTCGCCGACGAAGCAATGCCACCACGCCGATGCCAAGAACCGCCAACGCGGTCGGTTCGGGAACCGGAGACGTCGCCACCACGGCTTTCAGCGGCAGATGCCCCCATCCGCCGATGTCGATCGTGTTGTTCACATCGTCGTAACAGGTCAGGCACCAGCGAGACGCGTTCTCCATTGCCTGAGCATTGGTCGTGTCCGCACCTTTCTGATATTTGTCGTCGCGGTAGACCAGATACTTGTTGCTGCCGATCGTCACGAAACCGGCCCCAACCACCCAGTGCTTATCGGTCATGAACATCAGGTCCTGCCCTTTGTTCATCTCCGAAGTGATCCAATTCCAGGTGATTCGCCCGTCGTTCCGGGCTGTTCCATCACCGGTCGTATAGTTTCCGTTCGTCGGCAGGTTGCGCCCGCCAACATAGTGGACCTCGAGCGGAAGGTTATTCTCCTTGATATATTTCAGCTTGGCCTTCACCTGGTCGTCGTCCCAATTACCGTCATGGTTGTTCCCCATATAGCCGGCCAGCTTGGTCTGAAGTGCGGGCAACGTGTCCGGCAACGTAAAGCCGTTCTGCTGAGCCAGCCAAGCCAGGCTGTTCGTCGCCGAGCCTGGACCACAGTAATTCTTCTCCTGAGTGATGTTCGGCATGGTCGGACGGAAGTTGGCCGAAAATCCAGCGCCAGGAATGTAGACCGACGGGTTGCCATACAAGAAGTTGTCGCCCGACGGAACACCGCCGTTCGAGTACCGCCATGTTTGGCCGACACCGACGCCGAAGAACGTTCCAAAATCGGTCTGCCCAAGTGGACTTCCGGTGACGAGCGCGCTGGCGTTCATCCCCGTGACCGGAGTCTCAAACCCGCTTCCGAGATCCCAATAGCTGGAAAACTTCAGCGGCGAACCCGACCCTGCGTCGCTGAGCGAGAGGAGCGGCATGTTTTGTACCGCCCATTCCACTCCATGCGGGGTGTCCACGTAAAGGTTGTAGTACTGGGTACTCGAGGACGGCGCATATTCGACATCGAACTGAAACCGGCTCGAAATGACTTGAGTTTCAGAGGCGTCGCCTGGATCGACGTAGCTCATCTGATTGAATTCAAAGGTCTGCCCCCAACAGGTGACCGCAAATGCGGTGAATGCAGTAAGGAGGGTCGACCGCAAGAGATGTTGTTTCTTCATCTTGGGTTCTCCCACCGCCACCATAGTCCTTTCCCCGTAAAAATGCAAGGAACCGTCATGGATCTTAACGGCTGGCTCTCGAAGGATTGGGTGCCCTTTTGAGCCAACTACGGGACGATTCCAGATCAGGGGTAAGCCGACAAAACTAACTTCACCGTCGCCCTCGCCCATTCCCTGCCGTAGTAAACTTCAGTCAATAACTCGACGGAGAGAATGATGCGATACGTTGCCCTGGGACAACTCCCCAAAAAACACCACATTCAGTTTCGAAAGCCCGACGGCGGACTCTACACCGAACAGCTTTTCAGCACGCATGGATTCAGCAGTACCATGTCCACGCTGTACCATATCCACCAACCCACCGAGGTCCTCGGCTGGGAGGATTACGGCTCCTGCGCACCCCAATATCTCGAAGAACAGCCGCTGCGCCACCTCCACCTCAAAACCAAGAAAATGGAGCCGTTCGGCGATGCCGTCAGCGGCCGAAAATGCCTGATGGGCAACGGCGACCTCGAATGGAACCAGGTGTTCGTCGCCGAGCAAATGTCGACCTATTTCAAGAACACCGACGGCGACGAGTGCCTCTTCATCCACGACGGAAGCGGCACCATGGAGTCCCTTTTTGGAACCATCCACTTCACGCCCGGCGACTACCTCGTCATCCCGCGCGGCACCATTTACAAGCTTCATTTCGACAAGTTGCCCGTCAACATGCTCGCCATTGTTTCGTACGGCAAGATCGAAGTCCCCAAGCGCTACCGCAACGAATACGGCCAGTTGATGGAGCACGCCCCGTTCAAGGAGCGCGACTTCCGACCACCCACCGAGCTTCCCGTCCACGACGAAGAAGGCGAGTTCAAGGTCCTCATCCGAAGCCGCAACCACCTCACGATGTACACCTATCCCCACCACCCGCTCGACGTAGTTGGTTGGGACGGTTACGACTTCCCTTACGCCTTCAACATCAACGATTTTCAGCCGATCACCGGCAAGCTCCACATGCCGCCGCCCATCCACCAGACCTTCCAGGGCAATGGCTTCGTGGTCTGCTCGTTCTGCCCGCGCATGCTCGACTACCATCCCGACGCCATCGTCGTGCCGTACGTCCACAGCAACGTCGACAGCGACGAAGTGCTGTACTACTGCAACGACAAATTCGGCTCTCGTAAGGGCATCGAGGAAGGTTCGATCACCATCCACCCGCTCGGCATTCCCCACGGCCCGCAACCCGGAGCCGTCGAGGCATCGCTGGGTGCGAAGCAGACCGAGGAGCTGGCCGTCATGGTCGATACCCACCGTCCCTTCAAGCTGACCAAAGCCGCCCTCGAGATCGAAGACCCCGATTATTGGAAGAGCTGGCAGGTTCGCAAATAGACTTCGCTGAGCATTTTCGCGACCACATCTTTTCGCGGTGGATTCCGCGCGCCATCGACCCTGTCCACGGCGGATTCCACCAAAACTACAGTGAGGATTGGACCGAGTTGCCGGACCGCACCCGGAGCCTCGTCTACCTCTGTCGGATGATCTGGCTCGCTGCCGTCGGAGGGCATCATGAAGCCGTGGAGCATGGCTGTCAGACGCTTTGGGAACAGTTTTGGGACAACGACTACGGCGGCTTTGTCTGGGAAATCGGGTTGGATGACACAGTGGTTGAATCCGAAAAGCACCTTTACGGACAGGCCTTCGCCGTCTTTGCTCTGGCTCGTGCTGGCAAGCTCGCCGACGCCAATTGGGCCTTCCAATGGTTCGACCTCCATGCCCGCGACCCGCTCTACGGTGGCTATGTCGAAACCCTCTGGTCAAACGGCGACCAAAAGGTCACCGGTGAAGGGACCGACGCACTCGGCACGCCCTACGGACTCAAGTCGATGAACGCCCACCTGCACCTGCTGGAAGCCCTTACGGAGCTTGGACATGCCCTTCCCGACCAACGAGTCATTGGCGCGCTGAACGAGGTCTTCGACGTTTTCCGCAAATGGCTTGTCTTCCCAGACGGGCGGCTCCTCTACTATGCGACCCAAGACTATCGCTCGGCGAGCGAAGTCGACTCCTACGGCCACGCGATGGAAGCCGCGTTTCTTCTTGTCGAAGCCGCCGAGGTCCTGGATCTAGCCGTCGAAGAAACCTGGGCTCAGGCAAAAACGATTGTAGACCGAACCCTCTCGGTCGCGTGGGATCACGACCATGGCGGTCTGTTTTACGAAGGCGAATTCGGCAAACCGCCGCATAACTGCGACAAGATTTGGTGGGCTCAAGCCGAATCTTTCAACGTTCTTCGGCTGATGGCCGAAAGGTTTGGCTCGCCCTACACCGACTTCTGTGATCGCCAGTGGCGCTTCATCAGCGATCATATAATCGACCACGAACACAAAGGCTGGCGTCCGATCGTCCTCGCCGACGGCTCCCCCATCCCTGGCTCTATCAAAAGCGACGCCTGGACCGAAGGGTATCACCAGGGTCGAGCCGTCTCCTTAGCTGGGCCACCGAGTTAAGAAGGAAACCCTGTATAAATACTGGGATTACTCTATGTTTCAGAATACTTTTCCTCGTACCGGTAATATCATCTGAACCCAAACGGAAGCGCCATGAAAGTCAAACTTCTTACTCTCAGCATCTTCACAGTGTGCGCATCGTACGCATGTGCGGATGTAATCATCGATACTTATACTGGCCCCAATGGAGGAGTAGGAGATATTGGTTGGATTCAGTTTCCTAATACCCCGCCTGAGTATTTTGATCGCGCTTTCTCAATCACGTCTTCTTTCACGTTGGACGACATTACCATAAACATGTTTGGAACCGAGGGACTTGGTTTCAAAATGCTCTTAAGAGCAGATAATTCAGGTCACCTTGGCGACACAATCTGCTCGTTCAGCGGAACATTGGTAGGGAACCAGCACGACTTTACATTTTCCACGCCTAGTCACCCCCTAATCATCCCCGGAACCTACCATCTATTGGTCGGTGGGGTCCCGTATGATTCGCATAGTCAGTTATCGGCGTGGACTATTGCATCAGATAACCACATGGCGGATTTCTACTTTGCGGATGATACCGACATCACTGGCGGACCATCGAATATATTAGATACAACTCTGCGGATCACTGGTTCTCCTGTTCCCGAGACTTCTGCAGCTTTTGCGATAACATTTGGGTCCTTAGCATTGGCAATCTCAAAACGCAAGAAGCAGTCTAGGGTGTGACAAATTTTCAGAAACTCCAATTCAGCATGCCTGAAAGCAACGTGTACGGACGGTCAATCGTCCTCGCCGACGGCTCCCCATCTCGGGCTCTATCAAAAGCGACGCCTGGACCGAAGGGTAGCGCCAGGGGCACGCGGTCATGCTAGCTACGCAACATTAGGAGCGCGAGACAAAGATGCCACGCTAGGGCTCCGGTGGTGACGCCTTGCCGACATTCAGCTACAGTCTTTCGCACTTTGGATTAGAATACAAACGTGCAAAAGACGAAGAAAGCCCTCGCTGTAACGGCGATATCCGTTGGGGCAATATTCTTTGTCAAAGTCGTTGGTTATAAAGTAACTCCTGGAAATATCTTGGGCCTACGAGTTGGGCAAGTCATGTTGGCAGACCGCAACACGAACAAGGCATACGATGAATTCGGGAAACCCACCTCCGTTCCCTCTCAACTGATTGAACGGAGCCGCGCGATGCAGTGGGGCAGCGGTAACTCCGACCGCTTACTCGTCTTTCGAGCCCCCTTGGCAAAGGACGTTCAGGTTGTGTTCGACGAAGGTCCGCCCATTCAACCACGTCAGGACGCAGGCTACTACTACGTGCCTTTTCCCGAGTCGACGGGGGACCTCACTCAGCATTACAAGATCTTTGAGACCGCAGATAATTGGCAGACGGTCGGCACCTGGGATTCAAAGCACTCTAACCCAAATGTTCAGGTTCAGGTCACTACTAACGAGAATCAGGCCGAGGTACTCATGAAGTCGTTGCCTTATCTCTCAACTGACAGAGTTCTTGAAGAGTACGAAATCGAGTCGTCGCCAAAACGCGAATACCCATCCGAACAAGTCCACATACCCTATCCAAGTAACCCCACCATCCTGGAGTACATTTGGCCACTGAAAGAACCCATTGAGGCGCTCACAACTCTTCACCGAAGCTTACGAGTTGCCAAGGAAGGCTATATCGCCTTTGGTAAGGCTCCAAATATGAATGATCGGCCAAAGGCTGACAACTCGGTTTCGCTCCAAGCACTCTATGAATTCCCGAAACCGAGCACTAGTGAAGTGCAAAAGTGGAGTCCGGCCGGAAAAGCACTGACAGCTTTGCGGAACGAGGTTACACGAGTTGACATAAATGATCAACGTGAAAAGCGAACACTGTTACTTCAGTTTCTAGTTGGGGCCGAGTCTGTATCGTTTAATCTGCCACCTAAAGAGAACTCAATTTTCCATCTGATCATGGGAGAGGGCGGCACCGTGCGTTCAGAGGGGAAGTACTTTCGAACTTTGGCCGTTCTTGTGAATCCCAATATCCATATTGCCGATTTGGACGTCGAATTGGCGGCCGGTCCATTTATTGAAGTCGCCCGAACGACTAAGATTTTCCAAGGAACAACTGGACTGGTGCCAGAGGGTTCGGCTGTAATCGAGGATGGCCTCGCCGTAAAAAACAAGGAAAGACCGTTCAACTGCCTCATAAAAGTATCAGATCGGTATAACGGCTGGGACTATCAGGCAAGTTACATCGACGCGTCGGGAAAAGAGCGTCCATACTTCTCGACAACAAGAAAAATAGGTGGATACGTCGGAATACCTTCAGACAATTTCCGTCTCAAAAAGTCTGAAATCCATGGCCTTGTACTTCGGGCTCGACCATACGTTCAGACTACGATCAAGGGCGTGCACCTGTACCCACAAAGCTCTACTCCGTAGAACGAAATGGAGTGGCATGTTTAGCGACATCTTCCCGCTCCAAACACATCACCAACCAAACTACCTCTTTGGACAGAGAGGTCGGTGAGCGAGGAACGAGCGAACCGGGTGAGTGCGAACCTCACGACACCTGACCGACAACTAAACTTGCCGTCTACACAATCGTCCGAAAATACTCGACCGTCTGCGCCAGACCATCCGCCAGCGACGTCGTCGGCTCCCAACCCAAAAGGTCCCGCGCCCGAGTCGTGTCGGGTCGACGTTGCTTAGGATCGTCCACCGCCGCCTCCAGATGCACGATCGGTGAGAAGGACCCCGTCACCTGCAGAACCGCCTTCGCAAACTCCAGCATCGTCCGCTCCTCCTGAGACCCGATGTTCACCGGCTCGTGCACATCGCTCATCATCAGCCGGTACACGCAGTCAATGGCGTCCGCGTAGAACCCAAATGACCGCGTATTCGACCCGTCGCCATAAACCGTCAGCGGCTCGCCCCGCAACGCCTGCGACACGAAGTTCGGCACCACACGCCCATCGTCCAGCCGCATCCGCGGTCCGTACGTGTTGAAGAATCGAATGATGCGCGTGTCGACGCCCTTAAAACGATGATAGGCCATGGTCGCCGCTTCGCCGTACCGTTTAGCCTCGTCATAAACCGAGCGCGGACCAATTGGGTTGACATTCCCCCAATACGTTTCGGGCTGAGGCGAAAAAGCCGGATCGCCGTAAACTTCGCTCGTCGAAGCGAAAATGAACTTCGCCCCTTTCTCAACACAAAGCTCTAGACAATTCTCCGTCCCCCGCGAACCAACTCGCAACACGTCGAACGGAATCCGCTTAAAGTCGTCGGGCGACGCCGGAGAAGCAAAGTGCGCCACGAAGTCAACCGGACCATCGACCGAAAACGGCTCGATGCAGTCGATCTCCATCACCGACACCTTGGGATTGCCCGCCAAATGCGCTATATTTCGCGGCGATCCGGTGATGTAATTATCGACGATGACGACCTCGTGCCCTTCGGCTAACAAACGATCGGCGAGGTGGGACCCGAGAAATCCGGCACCACCGGTTAAGACAACCCGCATTATTTC
Source organism: Armatimonadota bacterium (assembly GCA_016125185.1). Lineage (NCBI taxonomy): Bacteria > Bacillati > Armatimonadota > Armatimonadota bacterium. The sequence goes on from WGMG01000006.1 coordinate 1,874,383, forward strand.
TATTGTGGAACAAAAATGCCGCGCGGTAAATTCTAAGGAATGCAATTGGCGGAAGGCGTGGTGATCAAAAGTCTGAAGTCCTTCAAGGACTCTCGGGGCTACCTCACCGAACTGTTCCGATCCGACGAACTGCCCGAGGGGTTCCTCCCCGAGATGGCATACATCAGCGTCACCCATCCGGGAATCTCCCGCGGGCCGCACGAGCACGTCTACCAAACCGATTTATTCGGTTTTGTGGACGGAACTTATGAACTTCGACTCTGGGAAAACCGCGAAGGCTACGAACCCTGGGAACTCAAGATCGAAATCGGAAAGGACAACCCAACCGCCGTCATCGTGCCCCCCGGCGTGGTGCATGGGTACAAAAACATCGGAGACAAAGACGCCTTCGTTCTGAACTTCCCCAACAAGCTCTATGCGGGCAAAAACCGCGCGGAGATTGTTGACGAGATTCGCCACGAGAACACCGACTCCGTGTTTACAATGGATTAAAAGACCCGCCGACTGAGCACGGGCGAACCTCAAACCGTTAATATTAACCTGGGTCTCTCGAAAAATCTATGAAAGTTGCAGTTGTAGGAACGGGCTATGTCGGCCTCGTAACCGGTCTTGTGTTGGCAGACCTGGGGAATGAAGTCATTTGCGTCGATAAGGACCAGAACAAGCTGGCGATGATCCGAAGTGGGATTCCTCCCATCTACGAACCGGGTCTCGAGGAGATGCTCAAGCGCACGCTGAAGAGCGGCCACTTCAAAGCCTCTGACTCCATTAAAGATGCAGTTAAGGTCAGCGAAGTTGTATTTATCGCCGTCGGGACTCCGCCCGGACCCGATGGTACTCCTGACCTCTCCGCCGTCCGCGCCGTGGCTACGGAGATAGGCAAGAGCATCGACAAGCACACGGTCGTGGTCAACAAATCTACGGTTCCCGTCGGCTCCGGCGACATGGTCGAAATGATCATCCGCGAGCAGGGTGTTGTGCCTACTCTCTACGACGTGGTCAGCAACCCCGAATTCCTGCGCGAAGGATCGGCGATCCAGGACACGCTCCGGCCAGACCGCATCGTCATTGGCTCCAAGCGCCGCGAGGCCGCCCTTAAGCTGATGGACCTCTACGCGCCCCTTCAGTCGCAGATCATCGTCACCGATCTCAACTCCGCCGAGCTCATCAAGTACGGCGCGAACAGCTTCCTGGCGATGAAGATCTCCTTCATCAACGCGCTCAGCCGCGTCTGCGAGATGTGCGACGCCAACATTGTGGACGTCGCCCAAGGCATCGGCTCCGACTCGCGCATCGGCAAGCAGTTCCTCAACGCGGGCCTCGGCTGGGGTGGCTCCTGCTTCCCCAAGGACGTTCAAGGTATGGTCAAAACCGCCGAAGGGCTCGGTTACGATTTCGACCTTCTCAACGAGGTCATTAAGATCAACGACGAGCAGACCATCAACTTCCTCAACCGAATCGAGAGCCACCTGGACGGCTTTAAGGGCAAGACGATCGGCCTCCTCGGCCTGGCGTTCAAGCCGAACACCGACGATATCCGCGACGCCAAGTCGCTCATCATCATCGAAGAGATCGCCAAGCGCGGCGGCACCGTTCGCGCCTACGACCCCGTCGCGACCGACAACGTGCGCGAGCTCTACCCGAACGTCGCCTACTGCGAGTCGGCCTACGACGTCAGCGAAGGTGCCGACGCCGTTGTCGTCGTCACCGAGTGGAACGAGTTCAAAAACCTCGATTTCGACCGCCTCGGAAGCCACACCAAGGGCAAAGTCCTCTACGATGGCCGCCGAATCTACAATCGGCGCCAGGTCGAGGGCGCAGGCTGGACCTACCACACAATCGGAAGCCGATGATCCGCAACGTCGTCACCATCTGCGATGGCGCCGGTATGACCGGCGGCACGGAGAAGGTGGCGATAACCTCCGCCATCGAACTCGCCAAGCGCGACATCCGTAGTCTCTACTTCGCCGGAGAAGGCGAACTCTTTTCCGGCCTTTCCGAGCATGGCGTCGAGACCAGCAACCTCGGCCTCAAGGACGCCTACAATACGGAAAGCAAACGCGAACTGCTTTCGCGATTCTTCTGGAACAAGCCAGCGGGCGAAGCCTTTGCCAAGCTGATCCAAACCGCGAAGCTCGACCCCAAAGAGACCGTCATCCATGTCCATGGCTTCCGGCGCGTTCTCTCCGGTTCGGTCGTCGATATCGCCGCCAGGGCGGGATTCAAGCTCGTCTTCACCCTTCACGACTTCGGCATCGCCTGCCCCAACACCAGCTTCTTCAACTACCCGGAAGAGAAAATCTGCACACTCCAGCCACTCTCGGCCAAGTGCTGTGCCACCCAATGCACCCATAGTGGTTGGCCGATGAAAATGATGCAGACCGGCCGTGCCTACAAGCTCAAACAGGCTCACATCGCCGACCGCTTTCACCACTTCATCTACGTCTCCGAGTTCAGCCGTAAGATTCTCGAACCTCTCGTCCCCGCCAAAACGCCCAAAACGGTGCTCTACAACCCCGTGGGCGACGAAAAGGAAGAGGTGGCCGAGCCTGGCCTTTACGATACGTTTTCGACCATCGGCCGACTCTCGCCCGAGAAAGGCGGAGTCTTGTTCGCCAAGGCCGCTCAAAGGGCCGGTGCCAAGTGCCAGTTCATTGGCAAAGGACCCGAGGAAGAAAAGATTCGTGAGGCCAACCCTAATGCGATCTTCACCGGCTGGCTGTCGCCCGAAGGTGTCATCGAAAAGATTCGCGCCAGTCGCGCCATCGTCATGTCCTCGCTATGGTACGAAACCGCCGGTCTCAGTGTGCTGGAAGCCGTCTCGCGCGGCGTTCCCGTCATCGTGGCCGACACCTGCGCTTCCACCGAGTACGTGCGCCACGAGAGGAGCGGACTGACTTTCTCTGGCGGCAGCATCGATGCCCTCGCCAAGGCCCTCACAGCGATGACCGCCGACCGGGCTAAGGAGTACGGCATCAACGCCTATCAAGATTATTGGAAAAGCCCACTCACGACCGAAAGGTACATGAACGGGCTCTTAAACATTTACGAAAGAACGCTTAGTTCTTGACCGGCGAGTCGGTCGCGCGGTCGTTGTCCGCCTTCGCCATGGCGTCAACCAGGCCTTCGAAGCTCATCTGGCGCTTCCATCCCAGCTTGCTCTGCGCCTTCTCCGGGTTGCCGATCAAGAGATCGACTTCCGCCGGGCGATAGAACTGCGGGTTGATCTTCACGACCTGCTTGCCTGTCTTCATGTCGGTTCCGATTTCGTCGACTTCCGAACCGCTCCACTCGATCGACATTCCGAGCGCCGCGCCGGCGAGTTCCACAAACTTTCGAACCGAGTGCGTCTCGTTCGTGCCCAATACATAGTCACCCGGCGTATCCTGCTGAAGCATACGCCACATGCCTTCGACGAAGTCTCCGGCAAAGCCCCAGTCGCGCTTGGCGTCCATATTGCCCAGCTCGATGTGGGATTGGTGGCCGTGCTTCACGTTCGCCAGTCCAGCCGTGATCTTTCGCGTCACGAACTCGAGACCGCGAAGCGGCGACTCATGGTTGAAGAGAATGCCCGACGAGGTGTGCAGTCCGAACGACTCTCGGTAATTAACCGTGATCCAGTGGCCATAAAGCTTGGCCACACCGTACGGCGATCGCGGATAGAACGGCGTCGTCTCAACCTGGGGTACGGCTTGAACCTTTCCGAACATCTCCGAGGTCGAGGCCTGGTAGAAGCGGGTTTCCGGGCTGAACTGCCGAATTGCTTCCAAAATTCGCGTCACTGCGATCGCGTCGGCATCAGCCGTGTACAGCGGCATCTCGAACGAGGCCGCCACAAAGCTCTGTGCCGCTAAGTTGTAGAACTCGTCCGGCTTATGTTCTTGGATCGTCCGACAGATGTTGGTGAACTCCAGGAGTTCCATCGGAATGAGCTTGACCTTGTCACGGATGCCGTGAAAGTCGAGTCTCCAAAGGTTGACGGAAGCACTTCTGCGGGCTGCGCCTAATACGTTGTATCCCTTTTCGAGGAGAAGTTTTGCGAGGTAAGAGCCATCCTGACCGGTGACCCCCGTGATGATTGCCGTTTTCGCCATAGGAAGTGAGACCGGTTCTAATTTACGGCAAAATTAAGGCCAATCTCCAGCTTCTTAACCGATTCATCCCAAGAAAACTGCTTCGCGCGCTCAAGTCCGCCCTCTACTAGGCTCTTAGCCTTAGTGCCGTCTGACAGGATCGCGTGCAGGGCTTCGCAGATCGATTCTGGGCTCGAAGGGTCACAATAGCTGGCATATTCTCCGCACACTTCTGGCAGCGAACTCGTGTTGCTCGTCATGACCGGAGTACCGACCGTCATCGCCTCCAGCGCGGGAATCCCGAACCCTTCCACGTACGAGGGAAATGCAAAAAGCTGTGCCTTCTGCATCAGAGCGTTGAGCTCTAGATCAGATACATAACCCAGAAATTCAATATCCTCTTTGGCCGACGATTCCTCGTAAACCTGGGCAATCGACGAATCCAACCACCCCTTCGCTCCCGCGATCAACAGCCTCAGGTCCCCCAAGTCATACTTCTCTTTCAAGAGCGAGAAACCCCGAATCAAGCCGTCCATATTTTTCCGTGGCTCAATCGTACTGACAGAAAAAACATAGTTACTGGCACCATACTTACTCAAATCAACGCCCTCCATTTCTTCTTCAGAAAGCATTCGGACATTATTTCCTGGACCGTTCGGAGCGACGAAAACCTTATCCTTAGAAATCCCGTACGCCCGACAAAGTTCGTTTCGTGAGTATTCGCTGACCGTAACCACCGCCTTCGATTTCCGGCAGGCGTAGCTCGTCATCTGGTCCAAAATGACCCGTTTTCTCGGTGGATACCAGTCAGGATTCGTCCTTGGAAACGCATCGTGGGCGATCGAAACCATAGGCACACGGCATCCCAGAGGAAGCGGCACAAACAAAGAGAGCAGTACGTCGGCATTGAGCTTCTTGGCCTCAACCCCAACACGAAAATGCTCCCACCAAATCCTCTGGCGCGAATTCTTAACCGGAATGCGATGCCAAGTGATCCAAGGGCAAGCGAGCCACTCCGGCGGCATGTCCACATCATCTTTCAGGAAGACGTCGTAGTGGTGCCCCAGATCGGTGATCGTAAGCTGATTCAGGGTCGACAACATATGTCGTCCAACCCCAGCGAGCTTCATCCCAGGGGTCGTCGTAACCAAGAACGCCGAAACGCAAACTCGCATCGTCGGCTAATAGTTTACTGAAGGGTGGCTTTCTTCGCTTCGACGGCTTCCGGGGTCAGCTCAATTCCGGCCATGCTGGATAGCTTGGCCTCTACCTCGTCGATCACCCGGTCCTGCGTAAATTTCTCGCGAATTCGGTTCATGCCCTCGACCTGCATCGTGCGTCGAAGCTCGGGATTCGCCAGCACCAACTGCATGTGGTGCGCCAACTCGTCGGCGTTATCGCGCTCGTAAATCAAGCCCGACTTGCCGTGCTCGACAATCTCCTCGATGGCCCCCGACCGGCTCGCGATAAGCGGCGTGCCGCTCGCCAGAGCCTCGATATTGGTGTTCCCGAACGGTTCGTCGAACACGCTCGGGCTGATAACCGCTGTTGCTCTCTGCATGTGGGCAAATGTCGATTCGCGCGAATGCTTGCCGATGAACTGAACGCGATGCTCAACGCCAAGCTCCGTCACCATGTTGCGGAAAAACTCCATGGTCCCCGCATCACCATGACCGGCGATCCACAGTTGCCAAGGCGTCTTGGAATCCTTCTTATCCAGAATGCTGGCCGCCTTGATCGCAAAATGAATGCCCTTATAGAGGGTTAAGCGAGACGCAACCAAAAACACCGGAGGATCGAACCGCTCTCGGTCAAAATCCTCACGAAGGGGAAACTCGACCCCGCGATAAATGACACCCAGTTGCTCTTCCCGAAAACCGGCATCCATAAACCGCCGCTTCATGAAGTTGGAAACCAAATACACGTTGCGCAGGTCGATCTGCCGCTCGCGATAGTAAGTGATCGGGCTGGCAAGATTCAACATCAGCCGCTTCAGCTTGCCTGGATATAGGTAGAACGCCAGCCACTCATCGCCGTGGTGGTACAGGACCGGAATATTCTTCTTCACCAAACTTCGAATCACCGAAGTGCCGATCATATGCAAGCCAAACACATAGGCTGCGTCGTAGTCGTTCTCGGCCAGAAAGCGATCCATCGCCCCTTCGTTCTTCGGTGCGACGTCCAACATGCCAGTCAGCACCCGCATGTTCGCAAGCCGCAAACCAATCTGCTTGGCAATGTTGCCAATCTTGAATCGTAAGTCGGAGGTACCGCCGAGGAACATTTCGGCCGTGGACCAGCCGTCTTTTGCCTCGCTCACCTTGAAAATTCGGTGAACCCAATCGGGGTCGACCCGGTCACCCTGATAGGAGGGCCGATACTCGCTCGTCACGATATCGACCTCATGGCCCCTCGCCCGTAGGCTCGTTGCATTCCGTAGCGCACTGAGCTCAAACCCACCGTCGTAATCCGGTGGGCACAGGTTGGTGATTACAAGAATTCTCATCGTTTCAAGCCATACACCCCACACGGGGCGAAAAACAATTCATCGGCGATCTCCCAAATTGGAGACCGACTCTCATAACTTACTCGAACTTTTGCAAATCCGTATGGCCAGGATTTTGGCATATCTGTCAGGTTTGGGCGTCGCGCCGACCAATCCCAGTACAATCACTATGAACCCCAGAGGTTAAGAACGCCACCTTTTAGGCTGGAAGTCCCGACTCAAACCGCCAAAAATGTCTATCAATAGGTCTGCTGAATGAATATCGTGATGGTTTGTGAATCAGCGACCGTATCGGGCGGGGCCGAAAAAGTCGCGATCCAAGAAGCCGTTGAGTTGCGAAGACGGGGACACCGGGTTGGCTACATTGCCGCTAACGATCAGGCAGCCCAGGAACTTATCCAAGCCCAAGTCGAAACCCTTCTCCTCGACACCAAGAGCTTTTTCGAGGAGACTAGGCGACGAGAAAAGCTCCAAAAGATGTTTGGCAACCAAGAGATTAGCGACCGTATTCGACAGTTTCTCTCCGGCTTTCCGAAAGAGGAAACCGTCGTCCACCTGCACACCTTCCGGCTTAAGCTCTCTGGCATTGTGCCCCACATCGCTCAAGAGATGGGCTTTGCCACCGTAGTCCATGGCCACGACTACTCGCCGGTCTGCCCGACGTCCCTCTTGTATGACCACCGAGCCCAAGCAAACTGCGAGCGCAAGCCGATGTCCCTTTCTTGCATCGCATGTGAGTGCCAAAACCAGCCCTGGAGGTACAAGCTTCCTAAGCTCACCAGCTTCTACATGAACCAGTCGGTTTGGCGAATCAATCGTCGCTCGAATGGCATCCTCCACATCTCGGACCTTGAACTGGCCACGATGGAGTCAAGAATGCAGGGACTCGTGAAAGCTCTTCGCGTCACTCCGATCTCCGATTCTATGCCAGCCCAACGGGTTCCTGCCGAAACCAACCAAAACTACCTCTTCATTGGTCGAGTCACCGCCGAAAAGGGGGTCCGACAGTTCTTGGAGAGCGCAACAAGGGCCGGCGTTTCGGCCGTAGTGGCAGGCGATGGCCCGCTCGCATCCGAGCTAAAGGCCAAATTTCCCAATGCTCGCTTCACTGGCTGGATCGACAAGGATCAGATCGCCCAAGAACTCGTCCAGGCTCGCGCTGTCGTCGTTCCCTCAGTATGGCGAGAGACCCTTTGCCTCAGCGTCATCGACGCCATGCAAGTCGGCGTCCCATGTATCGTCAGCCCCACGGTCGGAGCTAAGGAATATATCGTCCACGGCGAAAACGGACTCGTTTCCGATGACCTTGGTGAGGCATTCGATCAAATGAAGAACGATTTCTTCGTTCAAAAGCTGAGCGAAAGTGCCTTTGCAAAATTCCAAGCCAATCCTTTGAGCATCGAACGCCACGTCGATGGTCTGCTAGAAATCTACGCTGCGTGCCTCAAGGAGGGCCGATGAGGCCCGACAGAGTGCTCGTAGCCGTCGAGAGCGGCGGGCCAACCGGCGGTGCCGAACGGGTCGCTTTTGATACGGTTCGCGTCCTTTCCGAAGCCGGAATCCCCGTCGTCATCATTTCATCGGCATCGAAGGTTGATGAGGCGTTCGCTTCGCTGCCAAATGTCACCACCGAAGCCCTCAACCTAGAAATCCAGCACAACCGCTTTTTCCACGGCGGCAAGAAGCATATGCTCCTCAACCTCATGGAGGACCGAGCGATGAAGGAGCGATTCGAGCAGGTATTGGGCAAGTACGACTCGCCCAACACGATCTATCACGCTCACGGCTTCCACAACTTCCTCACCCAGGCTTCGCTCCATGTGGCGACGAGCCTCGCCATGAAGACCCTCGCAACCGCTCACGATTTCGGCATCGCGTGTCCGAACGCCATGCAGTTCAACTACGAAACGTCCGAAATCTGTCCGATTCAGCCGCTTTCGATCGCCTGCGCCCGAACCGCCTGCATGGGCGGCCCTGCCAATCGCCTCAAGCAACTCCGCTTCGCCCGAAACTGGGCCAGTCACAAGCTTCACCACGTACCCCAGAAGCTCGACCGCCTGCTCGCCGTCTCCGAATACGAAAAGTCGATTCTGGCCAAGCAACTCGGCCCAAAAGTTCGGCTCGGTCTTCTCAACAACCCGGTCGATCCCGCCTCCGATTCCCGTCAGAATCCGGCCGCCTCCAAAAACCATATCTGGATCGGACGCATGACCGACGAGAAGGACGGCCTCACCCCCGCTCAAGCCTGCGCCGATCTCGACCTTCCGATCACTTTCGTGGGTGACGGTCCGAATCGCCATGAGATCGAATCAGCACATCCCAAAGCCGTTATCGCCGGTTGGCAAGAGCCGGAGGAAGTCAAAGAATTCCAGCGCAAAGCCCGGGTCATGATCCTCGCGTCTCGTTGCTACGAAACCGCCTCGCTGGTCGTCCTCGAATGCCTCGCCGCTGGCATCCCCTGCATCGTGCCGGAAGTCTCGGCCGCTACCAGTTGGGTCGAAAACGGATTCAATGGTCTTTACTTCAAAGCGGGTGACAAAGAATCTCTCAAAGCAGCCCTGACCAAGCTCCAAGACGACGACCTGGTGGAAACCATGAGCCAGCACGCCTTCGACCGCTATTGGTCCGCCCCTTTCACAATTGGCCGCTATCGCAACGAGCTTCTCCAGATCTACAGCGAGGTCCTTTCTCAATGAAGTTGGGCCTCCAGGCGACAAATATCTTCTTTGAAGGCCCCAAGCATGCCGGCGTTTCGCGCACGTCTCTTCGCCTGCTGGAAGCCATCCTAGAGGTCAAGGATCACCAATACGTGATCTTCGTCCGCCACGATTCCCCGATCCCCGGCCACTGGCTCGATCTCGATCACGTCGAGGTTGTTCGAGCCTGGGCCAAGACGCGCTCCTGGCACTATCTTGGTCGGGATCTCGAACCGATCAAGCATCGCCTCAAAGCGTGGTTTTCGGTCAGCGGCTACGTCCCCCGCACCCCGGGCGTGACCAAAGGGAGCCTCGTACACGACACCTTCTGGCGCAAGTACCCCGAGACCTACACCGCCGCCGACATCGAGATTCACGAAAAGATGGCGCAGAACATCGCTCGCCACTCAAACTTCATCGCCGCCAACAGCGACACGACCGCCAACGACTTTGCCCAAACCTTCGGAGTCCCCATCGAGCGGTTCGTCACCCTGCCGTTCGGCGTTGGACAGGCGACCGCACCGCCAAACGGGCCACTTCCCCGTCCGGCCTGCTTGCCCGACGACCGCGACTATCTCTTCACCATCAGCACCCTTGAGCCTCGCAAAAACCTGCCTCGGCTTTTCGAGGCGTTCGCAAAACTGATCCAAGACCCGGAATTCGCGCACCTCAACCTGATCATCGCCGGCGCGAAGGGTTGGAAGACGGAAGGGATCGCCGAACGGGTCGCCGCGCTCGGTATCACCGACCACGTGCACTTCCTTGGCTTCGTCCCCGACGAAGAGGTCCCCGCCCTCTTCCAGCACGCCGTCCTTGCCATCACGCCTAGCCTCGACGAGGGCTTCGGTGTTCCGGTCCTCGAAGCCATGACTTACGGAGCCGTGATTGCCTCTAGCGACACGCCCGCTCTCCGCGAAATTGGCGGGCCTGTGCCCTACTACTTCGATCCCAAAGACGAAGATTCCATGACGCAAACCCTCAAGCAGGCTCTCCAGGCGGACGACCGCTCTAAGCGAATCGAGATGGCAAAAGATCGAGCATCCGGCTTTTCATGGAGCCGTTCCGCCGACATCCTTCTGAAGAAGATTCAGTCCCAGCTCAAATAGGCGCGGCCGCTTCTTCTTCGCGCCGCGGAATCCCAAACAACTGAGGCATGAACGGCAGTCTACGGAGCATCTTGCGGACTCCGATGGGGAACTCAACCAAGCCAACACGCTTGTAAAGAGCCGCCAAAACCATGCACATCAGCGGCAGGCAGACTACGACCGCAAAGCACCATCTCCCAGGCTGGAATTGCGAGGTCACCAATAGTGCGACCAGAGCAAAGAACAATCCTGGCATCAGGACCATAAACGTGGTCCGCAACATCTCGCCGAACGAAACCTCACGCACACCGTATCGAGAGCAATAGTAGTGGATCGGCAAGATCTGAGCGACGTCGATGAAGCAATTCATCCCGGCCACCCCGACCAACCCGAACTTCTTTGCCAAAATCCACGTGCAGGAGAGCGTGATGAACGAATTCCACAGCGTGAACGGGAGCATCAGGTGCGGCTTCCCTTGGGCAAAGAACACGCGCGTAATCGTCGAATGGTGCAGTTCTAGGCCGTAGTAAACACCCATCAGGAGGACCAGGATTCCGAACCCTGGTTCAATACGACCCATCCAAGCCCGAAGAATGACGTTCCCGAAACCAGAAATGAAGATGATTCCAATCGCGGCCACAAACCCGAGAAACTTGAAGTTCCGGCGGAAGATCCCGGCTAAACGGTGCGGCTCGTTGGACGCGACGTGCGTCATCTCTGGCGTCACCGATTCGGTGATCTTTCCGAACGCCTCCAGCAGAATCTGCGGAATGCGACAAGCGATGTTATAGACGCCCAGAACATCGGAACCCAGAGCGTAGCCAACGATGATCTTGTCTACGATCCCAGCAATACGCGTCGAGAGGCCCGCCACGTAGCTCTTGAGGCCCATGTGGATGATGTCGCGGCAACACTCCCGATCGTACTTTGGCAGAATTGGGAAGTCCTTCTCCTTCCGCACAATGTACGTCACCTTGATCACGAACTGAAGGATTGAATCGGTCAGAGTGCCGATCAAAACTCCGACCGGCGACCGGAAGATCATCACGAGCACCGTCTGAAGCAAAATGGTAAAGACCGGGACGCCAGCCGTCAGCGCGGCAACCTTTGAAAACTGTTCACGCGCATTGAAAGGTGAGTTGTAGGTCGAACCATAGGCGTCAAAGAAGAACTGAGCCCCAGCCAAGGCACACAAAGCAACCAATTCTGAATGACTGCGAAAGTCCTTATTACTCCCCAAATACAGTGGACCAAGCAGCATGCCCGCCATGCCGACCAGACCGACGATCGCCTGCAAAAACAAGCCCGCTTGGAAGGTTCGCCAGGCCTTCGCTTCATCGACCCGGAACGTTCGCGAGAGAATCTGAATCAGGCCCTGCGGAATATCGAGGTCAACAAACTGCCAAAGGGCGCGCACACTCGCGATGAGGACTGCGATGCCGTAAACCTCGAAACCAAGGTAGTGGACGACGACTTTGAGGTTGATGATCTGGAGCCCGATGATGATGAACCGAAGTCCAACGAGCCACATCACGCCTTTCGAGCGACTTTTTTCTTCAGGCATTGACGCCCAGCATCCTCAACGGTCGGCGCAAGACTTTTCGGATGGCAACCACTAGTCCCGTCACTCGGTTCGACTCAAGTTCTTCCAGCCAAGTCGGGGCGCCAAGCCCCAAGACGAGCGCGAAGAAGAAGCCCACCGGCGGGTACACCAGGCTGTTCCCCGTCAGGCTCAAGACCAAGATGGAGAACGTCGTGACAATGCCGATAAAGGCAAACTCCTTGACGTACGGCGAGTCTCCCGCCGCACGAAGCACACACCCCCCGAGGATCGATAGGAACAGAATTCCAATCAGGACAAGGCCAAAATAGCCGAAACACGCGAAAGTCGTAATGTAGTAGTTATCCAGTGACGTAGACGACCATTTGTCGACTTTCATCAACTGCGAACTCAGCATCAGGTTAGGGTCAGGACCGATACCCGTCAGTGGACGAGCTTTGATGATCGGCTGTAGCTGTTTCCAGGACTCCTGGCGTGCCTGAAGCGCTGGGTCGTTGGTCGCCGGACGAAGCCCGTATTCGAACTTCTTTGGAAAAAGGATCAGTGGGATCGAAACGCAAGCCAGAATGACGGTCGTAAAGACCATGCCGAGGTTCTTGCTATGGCGGAACTGGAAGTACAGAATCGCTCCCAAGCCAACCACTAGGCCTGCGTAGTACATCGAGCGGTATTGAGCGGCCAAGATGACGAGCGCGAAGAACATGACGCCTCCCCACTCGAACCACCGAAGGTTTCGACGGATGATCGGCGCACCGCAGAGGATCATTCCCGCAAAGCCTTCGAATCCAAGCTGAGACGGGTAGTCCGTGGTGCCCGTGGGACGAAAGATGGACATCTCCAAATTCGTGGCAAACGTGTTGAGCGCCCAGCCGACGTTCGCGAGCTGCATCAATCCAATTAAGCCCGAAAAGCCGTAGAAAATGAGGATCGTCACCTTGACCCACTTCCGAATCTCGGGTCCACAGTAGACAGCCTGGATGATCGACAGTCCGAGCATCAGGTAGTCCACCAAGTGAGACGTCTGCCATCCCAGGGTCAAAATGAGGGTTCGACCGATGTCCTTATTGATCAGGATTCCATCGAAGATCGCGTAGGCATAGAACACCAGCACGCCGACCGCAACGAACGGCACCCGAACCGGAATCTTAAACAGCGCGAGGCCAGAGATCAGTTGCAGGAAGCATGACAGCGGAACGATGTAGTCCAGTAACCAGCCAAATCCGGCGAGTGCGTCGCGGAACTTCAACACCGTCATCATCATGCAGATGAGCGCGTTAACGTAGGCCCAGATCATGAATGATCGGCGATAGCCGAACATTTTCCTCTCGGGGTCTTTGGCGTTGCGGATAGCTTCGAAGACAGTGCGTTGATCCGCCGTCCCAGGCAGTTTTGCGGGTGCGAAAGACGTCCCTGTATTCGACTGCATATCCTATCTTCTTGCCGTTACACCGCTTCTGCCGCCGAATGGCTCTTCTGTCGCCGATCCGTTGGTCAGAACGATGCTCATTCCTTTTGCGCCAGACTTCTGCAGAATCTCCTGGGCGACCGGAATCGCTCGGTAGCCAGTCGTCTTTGCGCTGATGACCAAACACGTTTCGTCGACGTACTGGGCCAAACGCGAGGCGTCGGCAAAGACATCGACCGGCGGACAGTTGATGACGACCGTGTCGGCTTTCTCTCGCAGGTCTTCGATCAGGCCGCTCATGTGCGACGTGACGAAGTCGGAGAGGCCACTCGAAGAAGCAGCGCCAGCCGGCAAAATCATCAGGTTGTCGTGTTCCGTGCTAACAAATAGATCGGTCGATTCGCCCGGAAGTATAGTGCGTCCGAGGATTTCGGCCACGCCACTTCTGCCTTGCACACCAAACATTTCGCTCAGGCGAGGAAGTCGCAGGTCGCAGTCAACCAGCGCCGTCCTCGAACCGGTCTTCGACATCGCCACCGCAAACTCAGCCGCGGCTGCCGTCGAATCGACGTCTTCACCCACTGCGGTGAATAGCAGCACCTTCGGCCGGTTTTCCTTCGCCATCATCGAGAACGCCATATAACGGAAGCTCTCAATGGGTTTGAATCCACCTTCCTTGATTTCGCTGTAGTGGCGTCGAGCCAATGGCTTCGGCATCATCGGAATCGAGGCCGCGACCGGAAGGGCCGTCAGCTCTGCCAACTGCCAACTCGTGTGAACCGGCAGCTTGAACGACTCGATAGCGAACGAGTAAGCCAAACCGATCAGCGAGCCAACAATGCCGGCGAGAATGATGTACTTCTTAGAGTCGGGAGCAACCGGATCGGTGATCTTGCTCGCCTCGGCCATGCTCTGAATCTGGCTGGTCGAACCTTCGCTCGCCGCCTTCAGGTCCTCTGACCACTTCTTATTCTTCTGGTACTGTTCGTCGAAAACGCTTCGGTCGCGCTGGAGATCCAGGAACTTGGTTTCGATCGCCGGGATTTCCGCCGCGCGTCGCTCATAGTCGGCAACCGATGCGTTGAGCGGTGCCAAGCTCTTCTGGATACCATCGACATCGGCCTGAGCGCCGCTGACCTTCGCTTGGAGGTCAAGGTAGGTCGGGTTCGTGGTCGTACCCGTCGCGGACCGAACGGTTTTTGCGTTCTTCTCCGCATCAATTCGCTTTTTGTGGAGATTGTTGTATTTCTCCTGGGCGCGCTTCACCTGCGATGAATCGTCGGTATAAATCTGTCGAGCGTTGGCCAACTCCGTTTCGGCTTGAGCCTCCATCTGACGGTAGTTGTTGACAACCGGATCTTCCTGATTGGTAACGCTATCGCTCTTGGTCGAAGGGGTCTTGGAAAGATCAACCTTCAGTGAAGCCAATCGAGCATTCGCGCTGGCCAGGTCCGATTCGGCCAAAGCCTTCTTCGTTCGGAAGCTCTCCAGCGTATCCGTGATGTTTCGGATGTACTCCTGGATGTCCGCGATGTTGTTGTCCGACTTCAACTTGCGGTACTGAGCATCGATCGAGCTCAGCTTGCTTTGCGCCTTGCCTGCGGCATCGGTCACCATCGCAAGGCCATCTTTCACCGACTTTCGAGTCCGCTCGGCTCGGTAAGAAGCAAAAGCGAGCGCTACATGGTTGGCGATCGAAGCAGCATCGTCCGGCGAGTAGGCTCGAACGCGGAGTCGAACGACACGCTGCTGGTCAGGGTTGTACTGGTTCAGCGCGTTCGGAACGTCGAGATCGAACATCGGAAAGAGTTCGTTGAACGTCTTGGCTGTGGCCAAGCTGTCGTCCGCTCGATCCTTCGCCGCCTCAGTCAAACCATCTTGGAAGATGCGTTGGGACTTCAGCATGCCGATGTCCGAGTCGAGACTCGCCGATACACCAGGGCCAAGGACCTGCTTCAGGTCGACTGGCATGTTCTGGTCAATGGTGATGGGAGGGCTGCCAGCCATCAATTCGACCGTTGCCTCATACAGCTTGGGAGACCGAGCCGCCAGGAAGAAACCTAACAGGCCTGCAATTACGGCGGCAACAAGCGTTCTACGAATATGGACCTTCAGCATTCCAGACGTTTTCCTTCTAATGACCTTGGCATAAATTGAACCAACGGGCCCCTAGACCAATAACTCTTTAACATTATTGAATATAAATGCGCTCCCGTTCTAGGACGGAATCCCAATTGACCGCAAAAACCCAACAATACTACTGAGTATGCCAGATTCTAGTATGCGCCCTTTCCTCGGATTACCGCCATCGGCGTCTTCAGGACGATCATCAGGTCGACCATGAAGCTCATTTCGTTGATGTACTTGTTGTCCAGTTCCATCCACTCATCGAACGTCAGGTCGCTTCGTCCCATGATCTGCCAGTAGCAGGTGATGCCCGGCTTGACCGTCAGACGTCGCGCCGCCACTTCGTCGTACTGCTCGACTTCACGTCGGATCGGCGGACGAGGGCCAACAAGGCTCATCTCTCCGCGCAGGACGCTGATCAACTGGGGCAGTTCATCCAGGCTGAATTTGCGAAGAATTCGACCCACCGGAGTGATTCGCGGGTCGTTCTTCATCTTAAAAATCGGACCGTCCTTCTCGTTTGCCGCCAAAAGCTGCTGGAGCTTCTTATCCGATCCCATGTACATGGATCGGAACTTGGGGAACATAAACGGCTTTCCGCAGAGGCCAATGCGCTCGCTGCGGTAAATGATCGGGCCCGGGCTACTCAGGCGAACCAGGATCGCGATCAGAATGAAAACGGGGAGAAGAAGGAAGAGCAGGATCGCCGACGCGACGATATCAAACAGGCGCTTGACCACCGCATACCGACAAATCTTGGGGGACAACCGCATCTCTGTGAAATACGAAGGCCTCTCAATAAATTCGTTGACCTTCATATTTTTCTCCATAGCCTCTTTTCATATGCAAAAACCAAACCACAACGGTGGTCTCTCCTTAAAATTTCGGCAAACGGCGCCGCAGACAGTTACTCCACCGTAACAGACTTGGCAAGATTTCGGGGCTGATCGATCTCACAGCCTTTGATCTTCGCCAGATGATATGCAAACAATTGTAACGGGATTATTGCCAAGAGCGCATTAAGAAAGTCGAATTTCGTCTTTGGAATTTTGACGACGTGCTCAGCGACCTGCTCCATCAGCGTATCTTCCGCTGTGGTGATGGCAATAATCTTTCCTCCTCTTGCTTGAACCTCTTTAACATTAGACACCACTTTGTCCCTGATCGTGGGGTCGGTCGCCGCAAATATGGACACAACCTGGTCCGTAACTAGGGCTAAAGGTCCATGCTTCATCTCTCCCGCCGGATATTCCTGGGTCGGGACATACGCGATCTCCTTCAGTTTGAGCGCCCCTTCCATCGCCACAAACGCGTCCGCGCCTCGACCAAGGAAGAAGCAGAGCGGCATATCCTTGCACTCGTCGGCAAGCGCCTCCACCTTCTCTTCCAGCTTCAGGCACTCTTCCGCCAGTTCATCCATCCGCAGGATTTCGCTCACCCACTCATCCACCTTCACACCTGGCACTTCCTGCACCTGGGCGATGTAGAGCGCCAGCAAAGCAAAGACCATCACCTGAGCGGTGTATGCCTTCGTGCTGGCGACCGAAATCTCGGGACCAGCCTGCGTGTAAATCGTGCGGTCGCACTCGCGCGAGATCGCCGACCCAACCACGTTCACGATGCCTAACGTGCGGATTCGCCGCTGTTTGCACAGCCGAAGCGCCGCCAGCGAGTCGAGCGTTTCGCCACTCTGGCTGACGAAGATCGCCAGCGATTTAGGCGAGAGCACAGGGTCGCCGTACCGAAATTCAGAAGAAAAATAGACGTCGGTCGGCAACCGCAGGGCGCTTTCAAACAGATGCTTGCCCATCAGTCCGGCGTGATAGGCCGTGCCGCACGCAATGATATTGACGCGATCGATCTCTGTCCATACGTGGTCGCCAAAGATGCCCTCCAGTCGCACGCGGAGCTTTTCGTCGATGCGTCCTGCCGTCACCTGCCGCATCACCTGCGGCTGCTCATGAATCTCTTTGAGCATGAAGTGCTCGTACCCGCCGCGCTCGGCCGACGCCACATCCCAATCTACGTGCATGGGCTGGAGCGGAAGGTCCTTACCGTCCGAGTCGATCAGGCGAATCTTGTCTTTGGTGAGAACCGCGATCATGTTCTCCTCCATCACGATCACCTCACGGGTGTAAGGCAAAAGGGCCGGAATGTCGGAGGCCAGCATGTTCTCGCCTTCGCCGATACCCAAAACTAGCGGCGACGAGTTGCGCACGCAAACGATCTTTTCCGGCTCGCTCTGGCTCATCACGACCAGCGCATAGGCTCCTCGCAGTTTACGGATCGCCCGCCGCACCGCTTCTTCCAGCGGCACTCCATCGACATATTCACGCCCAATAACGTGGGCCGCAACCTCGGTGTCGGTCTGGGAATGGAACTTGTGCGCGTCGGCCAGCAGGTCCTGCTTCAATTCGAGGTAGTTCTCGATGATGCCGTTGTGGATGATCGCGATCCGCTCGAAGCGGTCGTAGTGCGGGTGCGCATTCTCGTCGGTCGGCCCGCCGTGGGTTGCCCAGCGGCTATGCGCGATGGCCAAATCGGCCTGTTTGGGCGTCTCAAAAAGCGCTTTTCCAAGCTCGGAGAGCTTCCCCGCCTTCTTGGTGACCTTGATGGCGTTACCCTCAAGGTAGGCGATTCCGGCGCTGTCGTAGCCTCGGTATTCGAGGCGCTTAAGTTGATCAAAAACAACGTCTACTGCGTTTTTCGGTCCGATGTATCCGGCAATTCCGCACACAAGAACCAGTGTACTAGGTTTCGGTCCCGCCCCCACCAGGGATTGCGGGACCATCCCAACCTACACCTTCCGAAGCCTGACGACGGCAATCGTCGAAAACAGCGCCGCGAACCCCACCAGCACCAGCGACGGAATCGCCACATCGAGAAGCCCCGCGCCCCGATACAGCGTCGCGTCCACCCCGTCGATTGCCCAGCGGACCGGAATCACCTTCGATATCTGCTGAATGAAGTTCGGCATCATCGACATCGGGAACCACGCGCCACCCAACATCACCATCATGATGACGGCAAACATCGAAAGTCCCCGACTCTGCTCCTCGGTCTTGCCCAGCGAGGCCACAAACAGACCGAACCCCGCCGTCATCAGGCTCGCGGTTAGGACCACCAAGCCCAGACCGAGCCAGCTTCCATACACTCGAAAGCCGAACGCCAGCATCCCAAACGCCAAGACACCCAGGAACACGAACGCCGAAATGATCCACGCTCCCAAGCCGTTGCCCAGAATCACCGACATCTGCGACACCGGCGCCGCCTTCATCCGGGTCCAGATGCCCGAGCGGCGGTCGCGCAATAGGTTCATCGCCGCGTTCACGGCAAAAAACATGATGCCCTGAACCGCCATGCCCGCAAAGATGTGCCCACGCATGGCATTCAGGTCGGCGTTGGCGTCCTTCGACGCCGTCATCGCCTTTGCCTCGATAGCAAACGGCTGACGCATTCCGCCTCCCCCACCGGTCGCACCAGTCATCGCGCCGGACTTATCCAGCGACTCCCAAGAGTCTAAGAATCCCTGCCAAGCCTGGCGCCGCTCAGGGTCCTTTTCCGTCTTGAGTGCCATCTCTAAGTTCGATTTCGCCCCACTGCCGGACATTCCCGCTTTTGAAATTTCTTCCATCAGGACCTGCATCAGCACGCCCTGAACCACTTGGCGATCCACCGCTTTCGAAGGGTCGTATAGTTCTTCCAGCTTCGCTGGTTCGCCCGCAAACAGTGCGCTCTTCGCCTCGCTGGCAAAGCCCTTTCCAAACACGACCGCCGCCGTCTTGTCGCCTTTCTGTACCGCGGCTTCGGCTTTGGCCCGGTCCACAACTTCGACCGAAATAGTATCGTTTGCCGACAGTTTCTGCACTAGCGAATCCGTCAGTGGATCGTGGTCCTCATTCACCACCAAAATCGGAATCTTCGATGCCTTCTGACCGCCTGCCGTGCCCGCCATCGCAAACGCAAAGAAGCTGGCGATCACGATGGGCACGAGGAAGGTGATGAGCATGCTCCTCCGGTCCGTGAAGAAGATTCGAAGGTCTTTCGTGGCGATAGCTGTAATGTGTCGAAACATGATCAGTCCCTCAGCGATCTCCCCGTCGATTGCAGGAACACCTCTTCCAGCGTCCCCCGTTCGACCTTCAGGTCCTGGAAGCTCAAATCAATCCGCTGGAGCAGATTCACCGAGTCCACGATAGCCTGCGCACCCTTGTCCGGCAGGATTTCGACCATCGATTCGGTCCGAGTCAACAGTCCCAAACTCCCCGTCCCGAAATGCTCCTCGGCTCTCACCGCCTCGGATTCGTCCGCAAACGTAAACCGGAGTCGGAACCGCGATTGCAAGGTTGCGAGCAGGTCATCGAGCGTCCCTTCCAAGATCAGCTTTCCGTGATCGACGATGGCGATCCGGTCGCACATCCGCTCGACCTCCTCCATATAGTGGCTGGTGTAGATCAGCGTCATACCCCGCGACTTCAGGCCCTCTAGCACCTCGAAGATGGCGTTTCGGCTCTGCGGATCCACGCCCACCGTCGGCTCATCGAGGATCAAAAGCTCAGGTCCGTGAAGCAAGGCGATGGCGATGTTGAGCCTTCGCTTCATGCCGCCCGAAAAATTTTTCACCGGCTCTCCAGCTCGGTCCGTCAGTCCGACGATCTGGAGCACCTCGGCCGATTTGGCCTCGATTTCGTTCTTGGGAAGACTGTACAGGGCGCCAAAGAAGGCCATGTTCTGGCGGCTGTTCAACTCCTCAAACAGCGCCAATTCTTGCGGCACATAGCCGATCTTCCGTCGAATCGGATCTGTCTCGCCCTTGATCCTCTGACCATCGAACAACACCTGTCCCGAATCGGGCTCCCTCGTCCCCACGATCATCGAAATCGTCGTTGACTTACCGGCCCCATTGGGTCCCAGTAGGCCGAAGCACGATCCCTTCTCAACCGTGAAGCTAACCCCGTCCACCGCCTTAAAATCCCCGAATGACTTGACCAACCCTTGTACGGCAATCATCGGAAAAGCGTACGAACGTAACGATTCGTCCGTTTCAGCCTCCTCTGGCACGAATGTCAGCACAAAGCCGAAAGGCCCAACCCTTTGACAAAGCCCCACCAAACGACGATAATGCGCGTGGCGCACTACGTGCGGCCTTCCTCATTGGGAGAAAAAAATGAATTACAAAAGGGCTATTTTGTTCGTGGGTACAGCTTGCCTTGCCAGCCAAGGCTTCGCGAACATCCTCGTCAATCCTGGGTTCGAAACCGGTGACATGACCGGTTGGACAACCACCAACTTCACGGCAACCAACAACGACTCGCACACCGGTAGCTGGTCGACAATCGACTTCGGCAATTTCTCTGTCGAACAAGACTTCGCTCCCGTTATGGGTTCGGACATCACCGAGATTTCCGTTTGGGCCAAGCAGCCAGACCTGACCTCGTTCTTCTTCGCTTTCGATATCATCTACAGCGACTCGACATTCAACACGTCCCTTGGGTCCGGTAGTCCATCTAATGTATGGACTAAATTGGACTTCACCTCTGCGGTCGATACTAGCAAGATGGTCACCGGCATCCGCGCATGGGGATATTCCTCTTCGAACGGCACCAACGACGTGACCTGGTACGACGATTTCGTGGTCAACACGAACTCGGTCCCCGAACCGGCCTCGATGGCCGCGCTCGGCTTCGGCGCGCTCGCCCTCCTGCGACGACGCAAGAAGTAAAGGCAACAAAAAAAGTCGGCCTCCTTAAGGAAGGCCGACTTTTTTACGCCTGGCTACTCCATCACAACGTGGATCGCATCGAGCACTCGCTCGACGTCCGGCAACGCTGCGTATTCGTAGATCGGGTTGTAGCCGATGTGCACGTCGTCGCGACAAACCAACTGCGGCGGCGACAGGAACAGGTTGAACCGCTCCGGCACGCTCACCATGTTGCTGATGACGCTCTCGCCGAAGCCGCAAGTCTTCGTGTCCTCATGCACCACGATCAGCCGCCCCGTCTTCTCGACCGACGCCGTGATCGTCTTGTAGTCGCACGGCACAATCGAGATCAGGTCGATAATCTCGCACGAAACGCCCGACTTCTTCGCCGCCTCTTCCACAACTTCGATCGTGTTTCCGTAGGTGACAATCGTCACGTCGGTTCCCTCCTGCAGAACCTTGGCCTTGCCAAAAGGCAACGGCTTCACGTCCTTCACGTCCTTCTGCATACGGAAAACGTGCTTCGGAATCAAGACGAACGACGGATCGTCGCCGTGGATACTGCTCCACAAAATCCCGGCGGCATCTTCCGGTGTGCTCGGAATTGCGACCTGCAATCCCGGCACGTGGGCCAAAGACGCCTCGTTCGATTGGCTATGCCACAACGATCCTCCCGGCAAGTACGCACCGTACGGCGCGTAAATCGTCATCGGGCACTTCCACTCGCCAAACGTTCGCCATCGGAGGGTCGACATATTCGCCACGATCTGGTTCCAGCCCGGCGAAATGAAGTCGATGAACTGCAGTTCGAACACCGGATGCCAGCCGTACGCCGACATGCCGATCGCCACGCCCATGATCGTCGCCTCTGCGAGCGGCGAATTGAAAACCTGCTTCGGGAAAGATTCGCTCAAGCCCTTCGTGATGCCAAAAACGCCGCCCTTCGGGTCCTCGATATCCTCGCCGAAGAACACAATCTTGGGGTCGTTCTCCAATGCCTTCTGGAACGTTGCGTTGATGCTGGACACCATCGTCATTCGGCCCGGCGAAATCGGCGGCGCCTCGGCCACGCATTCCGCACCCCAGCAGTCGGCCATCAACTCTTCGGCAAGCGGGTCGTCCAGCTTCTCCGCCTTGAGGTAGTCCTGGTCCACCTGCTCGACGATGCCCTCCTGAATCTTGGCAAACTCCTCTTCAGTCAGCTTCTTCTCTGCGATCAGCTCTTCCTTCAAAAGCCGAATCGGGTCGCGATGGGTCATCTCCTCGATGTCTTCCAGCGGTCGATACACGCGGTGGTCATCCGACGACGTATGCGAGGACAGTCGGTCGAGGTCCATCCACAGCATGGTCGGCCCCTCGCCCTTTCGCGCCTTGGCGATCGCCGCCTTGCCCGCTTCGTAAACTTCCTGCACGACTCGGCCGTTCACTGGAATGTACGCCTTCTCGTCGATGATTCCCAGGTGGAACGGCATGAACTTCTCGGTCGGAGTCGAGATGCCGTACTTGTTGTCCTCCACCACAAAGATGACCGGCAGGTTCTCCTGCTTGGCAAAGGCCCACGCTTCGTAAAACTCGCCTTGTCGCGACGCCGCGTCGCCAACTGTGACCACGACCACACTGTCGCCGCCCTCTAGCTTCATCGCCCAAGCCGCGCCGCAAGCCGGCAAAAGTCCGCCGCCCGTCGGAGTGCAGACGCTAAAAATGTTATGCTTGCGACTGCTGTAGTGGCCGGGCATCTGCCGCCCGCCGCTGCTGCTCTCGCGCTTGGCGAAATACGCCACCGCCAGCTCATAGTTCGACAGCCCTCGCGCCAAGACCAAACCTCGGTCCCGATAGTAGGGGAAGACATAGTCGTCTTCGCGCAGGCCCAGCGCCAGCGCGCCCAATGCCTCGTGACCCATGCCGGATACCTGGAACCAGCCTTTGCTTTGTCGAAGTAGGATGCCTTCGCGACGGTCACCCTCGCGGCTTAGCATCATGAGCTTTAGAAAATCGAGCTTGTTCAGCACGGTGGATGCCTGTAGTGTTGACATAGAATGCCTGTCCATTTCGTCGTTGAAAGGAGCGGTCGAACGAGCCGCCGCCTCCTCATTGTACCGCTCTCGGCGGTGGCGGGGGACTCTGGCGCTTGGTCGTTTTCTCGACCTCGATCATCAGCAGAGCCCGTTCCTTGATGTCGTCCCGCAGTGCCGCGGGCAGTGTTTTGAACGTCCTTTTTCCAAGGGACGTACGAGGGAAGAAGTACGTTGCAAGAAGCATCCTTCCTCTGGTGGTTTGGAAGGTCACCGACACCGCATCGCCGTCCAAAAGCTCCATTGGCTCCGCATTCAGCCTTGGCTCAATCGTTTCCCACTCCTTGCCAAACGCATGAATATTCTCCGAGAGACTCCCGGCATCGAAAGGAAGCGGCCCCAGCCTCGGGATACTTAGCCACTGGTCCGACCGAACGTCGAATGAAACGCTTTCTAGTTGATTCGCGGCCCCGGCGCCCCAAAAACACCCAAGCGTCTGCTCCGCAGGTCCTCGTTCCCCAAAGCTGAAACCGTCTCCGATGCGATCGTGTATCAGATTCTCGCCGAGGTGCCCGTTGGTACTTCCAAAGAGTCTAAAAGTCTGTGCATCGGGGCTCTGAGCCTGCAGGGGCAGGTCCTTGAGGATGGGCAAGAGGGGATAAATCTGCTCGGACAGCATAGGAATCCGCCGCTGTCGAGCGACGGCCCCCTCGATATAGTTGAGCAGGTTGAGCGACGAGCCGAGGTTGCTCTCGGACGCCCAGCGTGCCACCTTCCGAAGAGTCTTGGCCCAGTCGTCTTTGGACGAGAAATCGGCCAGCAAATCCTCTCGAATGCGAATCCGTTCGGCCTCGTCGAAGAACTCGGGCACCACCACGCGAACATTGCCCGCCTCGATCTCTCGATATCCTTGGTTGGCTAGAAAGCCCTCAAACGTTCCGCCGTCCCGAAGAAAGACGATGAGGTCGGCATCGTTCGCGAGCATGGCCACCGGCTTGCGCCGTACAGGGTCAGAAACCCTTTCGCCGACCCACGACAAAAAGCCCTTCTTGGCGACCTGGCCAAGGTCAAAGTCCTCGCTAGGAACTGCCTCAAACTTCTTCCCGTTCGTGAGAAGCGGAGCCTCGACCGACTGCGAGCTTCCAAATATACTGTTCGCGACTCCGTATTCCTCCGGGCCGCCCATCGCCGTCGAAACCCGAATCGACTCAAAGTTCAACATCTTCCCGTCGAACGACATCGTCGCGACGTAAACATACATCGAGCCCGCGATTCGTCGCAAAAGCAGATAGACATGGACTTCCGGGTCGCTGTACTGGGTCGCCAAGTGGTCCATCAGGTCCTTGACGGCTCCATCTGCGCGACGATCCAAGTCGGGAATGCCATGCTGGTCGATCTTTAGCCACTTTCCGCATGGCTCGTCCTGCAGCGGAAACAGTCGTGTCGGCAACGCCTGAACGATCTCGCGGAGGTCCCGCGCCAAACCCGGCGTCTTGGGCGGCTCCAACTGCCGCTTCCAATTCGCCAGCATCGCTTTTTGCGACTCGCTTCCTGCGTTCGGCGATTCCAAGCCCTTGTCGATCTGCCGCCACCGAGCCAATTTCTCGGCGGCATCGGCTAAGTCGTTCCGGTCGCTCGCTGTCCAATCCCCGAAAAGAATCCAGCGGTGTTTCGCCCCGATGAGCCGCACCTTCTCTGGTAAGGAACGCCCACGCAAAAGGTCGGCCGAGGTCACCACCTTCGGCTCGATACTTCCCTTGATCAGCGCGAGCGCAAGGGAGACCGCGATCATGCCTACTCCAAGTTAACGATCTCGCCGCCGATCGTGATGCCTTTGCCGCCGGCAAGACCGTCTGTCTTGGGATCGCCCGAAGCGTTCTTCTTCGTGTCCTTTGACTCAAAAATCAGGATCGTCTTTGGGTCCTTGATGTCGCCCTTGTACTTGCCCGCCGCCGCCGTATTGATGGCAAAGCCGTACTCGCCGTCCTTATCCTGCAGGTCGGGCCGCATGATCTTCTTCTCCGCCTCGCCCTTCTTGAGGTTCTGAGTTTTCAGGCGCGTCAGCAGTTCGTCCATCCACTTATCCGCCTCCGGGTATGCGTCCTCCGAGGTCTGGTACAGCTCCGCCGCCGTGTACATCGCCTTCAGTCGGTCCTCAAGATCGCCCTTAAACGCCTCGGTCCCGCTGATATCCTTCTTGAAGAAGATCGGAACTAAGTCGCGAATCGCCTTGCCCGCTGGCGAAAACCAGGTGATCCCTAAAGCAATCACAACGAGGAGACACCCAACTCTCAAGACCTTCTTCTTTACCGACATACCGTTCAATTGTATCGGACGTGTGAGGCATCTGTCAGAATTCACTTTGTGGCTGACTTTCCCAAAATCGACCTGATTCTGTCGCCCACGCCCCTCCATCGCCTGCCCCGCCTCTCCGATCAACTCGGCCTCGATCTCTGGATCAAGCGCGATGACCTCACCGGCTTTGCGTTCGGCGGCAACAAGGGCCGCAAGCTGGAATATCTCATCGGCGAGGCCGTAGCTCAACGGGCTGAAGTCGTCGTCACCTGCGGCTCCGCCCAGTCCAACTTCGTCCGCCAACTCGCCGCCGCCTGCTCGCTCGTGGGCATACGCTTTGCCGCCGCGGTCATGCCGCTCCCATACGAATTCGAAGAAGCCTCTGGTGGATTAGCCGCCGAGGGTGGCAATCTCCTGCTCGACCGAATCCTCGGCGCAGATATCCGGCTCCTGCCCAACGACACCTGGGAAAGCCTTTACGACTCAGCCGCCAAGCTTGCCGATGAATACAGGAAAAGCGGCAAAAATATGTACGAAATCCCCATTGGTGGGAGCACACCGCAAGGCGCTTATGCTTTCTACCAAGCCGGAAAAGAACTGCAATCGCAAGCCGATCCGTTCAACATGATCGTCGTCGCCAGCTCGTCGGGATCGACCCAAACCGGCCTCACCGCCGCCTACAAAGGAACCTCGACCGTCGTCCAAGGCATCGCCTGCGACCCCGAGCCGGACATGCCGGACGAGTTCGTCGCTCTCGCCGCCAAGCTCGATGAGCTGACCGACCTTAACTTGAACCTCAAGCGCGACGACTTCGCCTTCAACCTTGACTACGTCGGCCCGGGATACGGCGTCCCTAGCGAGGGCGGCATGGCGGCAATTCGAACCCTCGCCCAAGCCGAGGGTATCTTCCTCGATCCGATCTACTCCGGCAAGGCGTTCCACGGCCTACTAGACTTGGCCGCCAACGGAAAGCTGCCGAAGCGAGTGTGCTTCTGGCACACCGGCGGCACGCCCGCGCTCTTCGCGATGCAAGGCTGATGCCATCTCAATACTCGTCGGTGGAAGGCTCGGTCCTTCCCAAAGCTTGGGAAGGTGGCACGCCGCCAATTAGCTGATGATCCGCTTGCCACCTGGGCGGCGTGACGGAAGGGATGATAGGAACTTCCTGACAGCAAGTCGCCGTCATACGTCACGAGGCTTTGAGAGGGCTCTCAGTAGTCGCGCAGGTTCTTCGCCCACTTGAACAGGGCGATGATCGCTACCGACACCACTAAGTTCAAAAAGAGGCTCCAGAAAGAGAACATATCTGGGTTCTTCCAACTTTCAGAGGGATTCATCCCAGCAAAAACCCAAGGTCAGTCGTCTCGGCCCGGCAAAGTGGGAAATGGCTTTGGGAGCGGAATCGACTTCTCGACCGTCTTTCCATCCGTCGAAACCTGCTCGACCGCCTGCGAATCGGACGGCTTATCCAGCCTCCAGAGCTTGCCGTCGAACGCAACCAGATAAGTCGAATCAGACGGCCAAGGCTCCCGTCGCCCCGTCAAGAGGTCGAGGACTTGGTTGTCGCCCTTCAGCAGGGCCCGCGTGGAATCCAGCAGGATAACGTCGAGAGACGTCACCCTCGTCCCAAATCGTCGGACCACATGCGAGGTCAGGTCGAAGGTTGCGATCTGCCACTGGGAATCGGATCCCGAGTTGACGACCGCCACCAAGCAAGTGCCATCGAGAGATTCAGATAGCCCAACGATGGGCCGTTTCAAGTCCTGCAGACTGGTAAACCCCTTCCCTTGCTGCCACTCCCACAGGCAGGTCGATTCCTTCGGCTGATCGGGGTTATCCTCGCTTGGGCTAGCGGCAAAGTACACCGCGTTTCGAGGTTCTGACCAAAACGCGCAGCTTTCCTGGCCGATGAGGTGCCAAGCCGTCCGATCGCCGGAATCAATCGAGAGCCGCAACCGCTTCCCATCTGCAACTTCGGTGAAGTGAACCGGCTTTGCCGGACCCGCCACAACATCGAAGCGGTCGCCTCTCTGGTTCGCGACGTAAAGATGCCCGCCGTCGGCGACGAGGCTGAAGACGATTGGCTGCTTCGCCCATCCCTTCACCAGCACGACAAAAAGTAGGCCGACCGCGATCGCGCCAGCCATCACCAGACCGATGACTCTCAACCAGCCAAGATTCTGCTTCTGTGTCGTCACCATCGTGGCCCTTAGTGCAATCTAACACAAAAAAAGCCCCGGAAGATAACTCCCGAGGCTTATTCGATGTCGCACTCGCTTAGTGCGCGACTTCTTCGACCGGATCGGTGGGTGGTTCGTCCGGCTCTTCTGTCGGAGCGCCCGGCTGGAATCCACCCGGACCACCGAACGGCAATGGCTTTCGCATCCACTTCGCAAACAGGTTCGACAGGTCGTCGAAGATCGTGTACGAACAAGGGATGACC
Source organism: Armatimonadota bacterium (assembly GCA_016125185.1). Lineage (NCBI taxonomy): Bacteria > Bacillati > Armatimonadota > Armatimonadota bacterium. Next base: position 1,902,287 of record WGMG01000006.1, read on the forward strand.
ACCAGCGTCAGCAACGTCGACAAGATGATGCCGCCGATGATGATGATGAAGATGCTCTGCCGGAACTCCGAGCCCCGACCCAAGCCGATGGCGACCGGCAACGATCCGCAGATCAGCGCCAGCGTCGTCATCATGATCGGGCGCAGTCGCGTCGGACCCGCTTCCGCAATCGCGTCGTGCCGGTTCCTCCCACGTTCCCGCAAGGTATTCGTGTAGTCCACCAGCAGGATCGCGTTCTTGCCGACCAGGCCCACCAGGGCGATAACCCCGAGGAAGCCGATGACGCTGAACGATTGGTCGAGCAGGATCAGGGCCAGCAACGCGCCGACCATCGCCTGCGGCTGAGCCAACTGAATGATCATCGGATACAGCCAGTTGTTGTACAGCGCGGCCAGAACCGCGTACACCGCGAAGATTCCAATGAAGAACGCCGTCATCAAGAACACCGACTCGCGGGCCTGAGCGTCCTGCTCGCCGAGCATCTTGAACCGAACAGTGGACGGAACCAGATGGTTGTCTTGGATCCACTTGGAAATGTTTCCAACCACGACACCGTTCGAGTAGCCCGGCAGAATGTCGGCCGTAACCTGAATCTCTTCCGATCGGTCGCGGCGGTTGATCGCCGTCAGACCCGGCTCTTCGTCCACCTTGGCCAACTGGCCAATATAGACCGGTCGTCCCTGGTTGAACTTCAGCGGAACGGTGTTGATCGTCGCCGGATTGTCTCGATCCGTATAGTCCAGCATGACCCGCACCGTGTACTCACGGCCATTGACGCGCATCTTGTTGTCGTCGTTGCCTTGATACAAGGTTCGGAGCGCACCACCGATGGTCGTTGCATCCATGCCCAAGTCGGCCGACTTGCGGAAGTCTGGGTGGACCTGAAGCTCAGGCTTACCGTTCTTCACGCTGACCTCGGGGTTCAAAACGCCCGCGATGGCACCACTTGCCAGCTTGTCGCGGATGTCCGCCGCCGTCTTCGTCAGCGCCTCTCGATCGTCGGACTGCAGAGCGATCTGAACCGCTCGTCCGAAGTTGAAGTTCGAAACGCCGGCGATATGGATCGAAGCCCCCGGGATCGCGCCAACCTCGCGGGTCAACTGAGCGACGATGGTCGGAGCCTTGTCGTCGCGAAGCTTCTCGGGGTTTCGCGTGACCTTATCCAGGATCGACCGTCGGTCGTACAGACGACCAGTGACCTCGGCGAAGTTCGACGACGAAGTGTCGCCGCCAAACGCCGAACCCGACTGCTTGCCGACTTCCGAAAGCGTGAACTCCACGTCCGGGTTCTTGATGAACGCCGCTTCGACTTGGCGTGCAACCAAATCCGTCTCGTGCAGGCTCGCACCGGTCGGAAGTTCGATCGTCGCCCGGACCTGCGTCGGGTCGGTCGGCGGCAAGAAGCCGAACTTAAAGACAGACTCCTGCTTCCAATGGCCGAAGAACATACCGATGATCGCGACCACCGGGAAGGTCAGACCGAACAGGGCGCCACCCCAAAGCGGACGAAGCGTAAACCGTCGGTAGAACAAGAGGTTGAAGACGACCGCGAGCGCACCAACGATGATGTACATCATCATCGGACCCATGCCAGCTTGAATGGCTGCTCCCGGGTTCAGTTTCGGCCCCAGGCCGATACCACCACCCGCGATCAACATGAAGACCGAGATCAGCACTGTGTTACCCGCAATGAACGTGAACCAACGATGATTCAACGCCCATTCGAGGATGCTACGATACCGCTTCTCCAGATTCGAGAATCGCTTTTCGAATCCGATGGCGAACCGCCCCTGAGCGTGCTCCATATCCTCGCCGCGCTTGAACCATCGCGCCGCCAACAGCGGTGTCAACGTAAACGAAACGAAGAGCGAGGTCAGAACCGCGAACACGTACGTGATCGCCAGCGGCTTGAAGAACTGGCCCGCGATACCACCTGCAAAGCCGATCGGCAGGAAGACGACGACGTCCGCGAGCGTAATTGCCAGCGCCGCCGTACCAATCTCCATTCGACCGTTCACCGCCGCATCGCGCGGGTCCTCACCCAGCTTCAAGTGCCGGAAGATGTTTTCCAAGACGACGATGGCGTCGTCCACCAACACGCCGACCGCGAGCGACATACCCAGCATCGAGAGCGAGTTGACGGTAAAGCCCACCGCCTTCATCGCAATGAAGGCGACAAACAAACACGTTGGAATCGCGAGCGCAACCACCAACGTGCCCCTGAAGTTATGCAGGAACAAGTACACGATGATCGCAACGAGGATGATGCCGAACACCAGCGAGAACGTGACGTCGTTCAACGATTCTTCGACCAGCGTCGACTCGTCGTACTGGGTCTTGAAGTGGATGTTGTACTCTTTCTCGATCTGCGGAATCATCGCCTTGATGGCCGTATTGACCTCAAGCGTGTTGCCTTCCTTCGTCTTCTGAACCGAAAGCGCGACCGTGTCCACGCCGTTCAGACGCGCGATACGGGTTCGCTCCTTGACCGTGTCCACCACGTCAGCGAGGTCCGTAATCGGAACCTGCTTCGCCTTGGCCTGCGGGTTGTCCGGGTCGGAAACCTTAACCACGACCTGCTTGATCAGATCGATGTTGGTGAAGTCGCTCTTCACACGAACCGAGATATCGCGTCCGCCCGAAACGAACTTACCGCCCGGGATGTTCGCGTTCGCCGCCGAAACCGCGTTCAGCACGTCCGTGACGCCGATACCGTACTGTAGAAGCTTTTCCTTCTTCAGCCGAATCTGAATCTCGCGCACGTCGCCGCCGCTGACGTTGACCGTCGCGACGCCGTTGACCTGGCTGAACTTATCGACGATCTTATCTTCGATCAAGTCGCGAAGCTCCTTACTGGAGCGTCCTTCGCTACTCACTGCTAGGTTCAAGATCGGCTGGGCCGAGTTGTCGAACTTGGAAACCGTCGGCTTCAGCGCGTCTTTCGGCAGGCTGTTGACGATCGAGTCGACCTTCGTTCGCACGTCGTTCAGCGCAACGTCCGTATTCACGCCCAATTCGAGCGAAATGATGACGGCCGAAATGCCTTCCTGCGACTGCCCCTGAATCTCGCGAATGCCGCTGACGCCGGAAACGGCTTCCTCGACCTTACGCGTGATGAGCTGGTTGATGTCGTCGGGACCAGCTCCGGGGTAACTCGTGGTGACCGTGATGGTTCCAAAGTTGACCTCCGGATTGTTTTCCTTCCGCATGCTCTTGAACGAGATGGTTCCGATCAGAATCGCCGAAACGACGAGAATGAAGATCAGAACCGGTCTCGAAAGAGCGAGTCTCGTAATGTTCATTAGGCACCCTTGTTATCGGCTTCGACCTTGATCTTCGATCCATCGACCAACCCGTCCTGGCCACGCGAGATGACCTTGGCCGTGTTGGTGAGTCCGTGGACCTCGACCTTCGAATCCTGACGAATTCCCGTCGTGATGTTGACCTTCTTGGCCTTGTCGCCCTCGGCGACCATCACATATTTCTGACCCTCACGAGTGAGGATCGATCCCTGGTCGATCAGCATCGCGCCCTTGACCTCGCCCAACTGAACCTGCCCTTTGGCAAACATGCCCGGCTTGATCAGATTGCTGGCGTTGTCGAACTGAATGCGGATATTGAAAAGTCGTCCGACGTTGTCGCCTTGCGGGCTAACCGCAACGACATGGCCGGTGAAAGTCTTTCCTGCGAGCGCATCCACGCTGATCGAAACCAACGTGCCAACTTCGACGCGAGCCATCTTGTCCGACGGCACTTGGCCGTCGAAGTAAACGCCCGAACCGCCGACCACTCGCGCAATCGGAGTGCCGGGGCTGACGACCACGCCCGCCTGAAGCGGCTTGCCGTACACACGACCGGAAAACGGAGATCGAACCGATGCCTCGCGGAGGTTCTTCTCCGCCACCGCAACCTGCGCCCGGGCCGATTGGACCTGAGCCTGAGCCGCCGAAACCTGGTCGCCCAGCGTCACGTCGAGCTTCTTGCTCGCCTTTGCAGATTCGACGCCCTGCTCGGCCTGTCGCACCTGCTCGCGTGCCGCCTCGATGTCTTCTTGTCGAACCGAGTTCTGCACCAGCTTCAAAGCCTCGACCGAGTTCTCATATTGCGTCGCCGCCGTATCGAACGAAGTCTGCGCCGTATCGAGCTGAGATTCGGCCAACGCACCCTCTTTCACGAGCTTGCGGGTTCGGTCCAAATTCTTCCTCGCGGTCTCGTAGTTGCTCTTCGCCGACGCAACGTTGTTCTCCGCCTGCTGTCGCTCTTCGGTTCGCGAGCCGTTCAGCGCTTTCTGCAAGCCGGCCTTCGCCCCTCGAAGGGCGGCTTCCGCCTGCTTCACCGCCGCCTCTGACCGCGATGGTGTCAGCGCTGCGTTGCTCTTGGCTTGGCTCAGTTGCGCAAGAGCGCTCGATAAACCGGCTCGCGCCTGGCTCACCTGGTTCTGCAGATTCTCCGAATCCAGCGTCGCCACGACCTGACCGGTCGAAACCACGTCGCCTTCTTTCACGAAAACTGCCGAAATCTTGCCCGACGACTGCGCGCTGATCTGCGCGTCCTCGCTGGTTGCGATTTCACCGTTGATCTCGATCAGGTCTTGAATGTCCTGAACCAAGACCGGCGTCACGGCGACTTCGCGAACCGGATCGTTGACGATCGTCGCTGTTTCCTTCGCCGCCGCCTGGGCCTTCCGGTCCACACAGCCGGACGCCCCGAGTCCGACTGCAATTACTAAGGCAAAAATGCCAAATTTCCTCACTTCTTCCCTCTTTGCTCTTCCTGGTATTGCTTGATGGTTGTTTCGACGTCGTCCGTTCCGACTGCTCGTTGCAGATCGGCGAACGCCGACAGATAGTCGTAGGTCGAGTTGATCAGATTGTTCTGCGCGCTCACCCAGGTGGTTTCGGCGTCGATGATCTCAAGCACCGTTCCTTCCCCTGCGTCGCGGCGAATCCGAGCGATTCTCACGACCTCTTTTGCCAAGTCGTTCTGCTCTTCGGCCGCCTTTTTGCGCGCCAGAGCATTGGTCATATTCGTCAGAGCCGTGCGAACCTCTTGCGAGATCGACAGCTTCAAAGCGTCGAGATTGTTCTCCGTCTGATGGATCGTCGAGTCGGTTTGCTTCATCCTCGCCCGGGCCACACCCGAGTCGTAAATCGGCACCGACAACTGCAGTACGGTAGTGTTGGATTCGCGTTGCGGGTTGAGTCCAACGGGGTCCAAGTTCTGTTGGTTCGTGATCGACAGGTTCAACGAGGGAGACAGGCTCTGTCCCGCATAAGCCCGCGCCGCGTGGAGCGCTTTGATCGTGTTTCCGAGCGACAGCGCCTCCGGACGATTTTCGATCCCGTAAGCAATCAGTTTGTCCTGGGCCACGTCGATCATCGGAGTCGAATCCAACTCTGAGACGTCGAATTCGGTTTCGATCGGTCGAGAAAGAGCAAGGTTCAGCGCTTGCTTGGAAACCTGAAGCGAGTTCTCCGCCGTGATCACGTCGGAATCCGCCGAAACCTTTTGAGCCTGCAACCGGGTCAGGTCGATCTTGGCGATCGTGCCTTGGTCGTACTGCTTCTGAGCCTGATCGACGCGAGCGACGATGTTCACCACGGCTTGCTTGGCCACATCCACCAGCCCCTTGGCTCGCAGCACGGCGAGATATGCCTTGCGCACGTTCTGCTTCAAGTCGTTGATCGAAGCCGTCTTCGTGTTTCGCGACGCCTCGACGCCGGCTTGGGCCGACTTCAGGTTCGACTTCCAAACCCCCGCAATGTCGATTGGCATCGTCAGTGAGTTGGTCCAAGTATTCATGTCGAGCGGCGTGAAAACGATCGTGTTACCGCCGATCATGCCGCTGGACTCGTGGCCATTGCGAAGATATTGGTAGCTGGTGGAAAGTTTAGGTCCAAAGCTCCCCCTCGCTTCTCGCACTTTTTGTTCGTTGTCTTCAACAGTCTCCTGCGCGTTCTTCACCGCATAGGAGTTTTGAATTGCAATCTGGACCGCTTGGTTGACGGTGAGGGCGTCGCTACCCCCATGAAGCAGTGACAGAGCAATGGATAGAGCTTTAAACGTAATCATTCTTGTTCGGCGGCAAGTTTTGCCTCTAACTTCTGGACACTCGCAGTGAATTCATCCAAAAAATCCTTCACCGCGTCGATCTTGAAAATCATGAGTCCCTCATGGATTGGGTGATGCATAAAGAGAATCTTGTCTCCGGGTTCGATCCCCAATTCCTGGCGGGCCTCCGCCGGAATAACGACCTGGCCTCGGTCCCCGACCGTCGCCGACCCGTAGAATGCTTCGTCAAATTTCACGCACTTTTTCCCCATGGTTGATTTGTATGAAATGTATGATATCACAACAAATCTGACAAATGCTACAAACGTCTACGAGAACTGCGTCGCGAAGTTGCAAACAAAAATCGTTTGCGAACGAAATACCTAGTCAACAACGACGATTCAGCGCTATGACCTGTGGGGCGATATCCGTCAAAATTGAAGAAAGTGAGAGGGCCTCATGTACCCCGTCCAGCTTAGGGCTGTAAGCCCGTTTCAGATTAGCCCAGCCCGAAGGGCTGGGTAGTAGTCCGTAGCCAAAAAAGTCCAAGGAGCGAAGTCGAAGACCCCGAGCAGCGTAGCGAATCGGGGCGACCCAGGCGAAGCCCATTCGCAGGCTTAGTCATAACGCTGACTTGCCCGTGCCGCCGAGCCATACGAGAATAGAGGCTCCTAAATCTTTTGCCTCATTTTCACGATCGCTTCGTACTCTTTCCAATCGGGTTGGTAGCGATATTCGATTTTTGGCTTGTAAGCCTGCAGAGCCTTTGCCAACGAGACTGCGTCCTTCGGCTTCTTTTCGTATAAGAGCCAATCTCGGCGACCGCCCAAGGTAATGCATGCGGCGAGAAAAAGGTTCCCTTGCTTCTCGGCCTTCTCCATTTGGTCCTCCAATTTGCCGTAGAAGTCCAGTTCCTCCTTGGTGGGCAACGCCCCCTTGTACTTCAGGCTGACCATCACGAGCCACGGGTAGTCCTTCTTCTTCCGAGACGGATTCTGCAGAAATCGGACGAAGCCCCTTCCGATCTTGGAGTCGATTGTTGCGATCGCCCACAAATCCTTTTGCTGTGCCTTTTTCGGCAGAAATGAGCTTTGCGCCCTTGCCTGAAAGAAGATGGTAGCAACCATCAATGCCCCAATGAATCCTCGCATCCAACGCAACACAGGCACATTATGATCAGTAAGCACAAAAAAAACGCCCCGCTCAAATCGAGCGGGGCGTTTTCACAAATCCCTTACTGGTGGGCGTAAACCGCGACTCGTCGCTTGTTCTTCGGACCTTCGAACTTCACCTGACCGTCGATCAGTGCATAAATCGTGTAGTCGCGACCAAGACCGACGTTCGGACCTGGGTGAAACTGCGTACCGCGCTGTCGAACGATGATCGAACCGGCTTTGACGACTTCGCCGCCGTACTTCTTGATACCAAGCCGCTGCGAATTGCTATCGCGACCGTTTCGAGTTGAACCTTGACCTTTTTTATGTGCCATTCTTAGCTCCCAGCCACCACGTCGGTGACCTTAACGTGAGTCTGAGGCTGGCGATGTCCCCATCGCTTGCGCTCATTCTTCTTCGGCTTGTAGTTAAAAGCGTTGATCTTCTTGGCCTTGCCCTGGCGAACGATTTCGCCAACGACCTTCGCGCCCTTTACGAACGGGCTGCCAACCTTCGTCTTGTCGCCATCGACGACCGCAACCACTTCCGTCAGTTCAACCTTGGTCCCGGCTTCGCCCTCAAGCTTCTCGACGATCAAAACGTCGCCTTTCGAGGCGGTGTACTGCTTTCCACCAGTCTTTACGATAACTTGCATGTTCTCAATCTCCTGACACTTAGCGGCGACAAGGCGCAATTGGAAATTATGGCAAAAAACGCCAAGAAATTTCTATGCCTACAAGTAGACAGCCACAGAAGAACCCATATTCTACCCAAAACTTCTCCGATTCATATGTCGTCGGAACGACAACCTGAACTATTCTAGGTGAATATGTCCCGAGTCTCCGGCATCATGTTCTTCCTGCTGTGCCTCACCCTCTTTTCGTGTGGGGGCGGAGGAGGCTCTAGTTCGGCCGGATTACAATACACGACGGATTGGTCTCACCGGCTCACTTCCGGTCAAATCACCGGCCAATCTCAGCGCGTCAATGTTCTCGACTCGGCTGGACTCCCTGTCATTTCCGTCATTCTCCAGAACGTTGCGGCTCCGGTCGAGTCCACCACGTTCGACCTCGCAAACGGAGACTACACGCTTCAGGTCCAACTGTTCTCGGCACCAAACGCTGGCGGAGTTCAAACCGGAATCCTCGAAGTCCCCATCAGTATCACCAATGGCAGGGGCACGACTGTCAGCAGCGCAGTCGGCGATCCTATCGCCAATATCGGAGTCTCGCCCGATCAGGCAAGCATTCAAGTGGGCAAGGGCAAGCAGTTTCGGGCATTTGGTGTGAATAGCTCCTCCCAAAAGACCTTCATCGCTCCCGACTCGATCACTTGGTCGGTTCTCGGCGGAATTGGAACCGTTACCCAAGACGGAAACTTTACGGACAATGCGATCGGAACGGGGAGCATCCGCGCATCCTACACTACCGGCCCCATCGGATCGGCCGTTATCACCGGTACCCAGGCCGTCACGACACACTCGAAATGGACCGTGTTGGTCTACCTCAACAGCGCGAATAGTCTTCAGCAGTATTCGTTCCTCAACATGAATCAGATGGAACGGGTCGCCGACAATCCCGATGTCCGATTCGTCGTTCAGTGGAAGCAATTCCCGGCCCAGTACTCCGGCGGAACCTTCAACGGCACCCGCCGCTACTTGGTCGCTCCCGACCAAACCAGCAGCATCGCCTCCACCCTCATTCAAGACATGGGAACGTCCGTAGACATGGGATCGACCCAAACCCTGCACGACTTCATTACGTGGGGCAAGGCAAACTTCCCCGCCGATCACTATTGTCTCATTCTTTGGGATCACGGTAGCGGATGGCAGGGCCCACCCTCTAGTTCCCAAGCCATCCATCAGTCGATCTCGAACGATGACCAAGCCCAAAGCGAAATTGAGATTTGGAACTTGAGCCAAGCCCTTGGGTCAGAACATTTCGACATTCTCGCCTGCGACGCCTGCGACATGCAGATGCTCGAAGTAGCCTACGAAGTTAAGGACAACTGCGACTATTACGTCGGCAGCGAAGAGCTGACCCCCGCCGAAGGCTATCCCTATGACTTGGTCTTCGGACCTCTCCGCGACAATCCGGACATGACGCCGAGGGCCTTCTCCAAGTCGTTTGTCGATGGAATGCTGGCGGTTCCGCTCTACAACACCTCGAAAATCACGCAAGGTGTGGTCGATACCAGTCAGCTCAATTCCTTGGCAAGTGCTGTCAGCACGCTAGGGACCGAACTGAAGAACAATTCGTCGAGTCTAACGTCCGCCATCCAATTTGCTCGCGCGAACGCCGCAAGTTTTGATGTCTCTTCTTCTCGCTACTACCGCGATCTCTATGACCTCTGTCTAAAGCTGGAGGCGAATACATCGATACCCTCCGTGTTGTCGGCCACCGCAGGCGTCAAGTCCGCTGCCTCGAACGCGATCGTTTGGGCCGGCCACAATTCGCTTTCCCCGGCTAGCACCGGACTTGCGATTGACTTCTCGACGGCGTCTGCATTTTCCAGCCAAGCCGCGAATTATCGACTGCTGAAACTCGGTCAGGCGACCCAATGGAATGAATTCCTTGAGGGAGCTCCTTAGGACCAATCGTAAATACAGCACAATTGGCGGCCCACTTGCAATATCCTAATTGGTAATGTCGCGTCGGCTTCCTGTTCTATTCGCGTTTCTTTGCCTGCTGATGACCCTGCTGTCGTGTGGCGGCTCCGGTGGAGGAATCCGCGGTCTGGTCTACACGACGAACTGGACCAACTATCAAGCGCTCGGCCAGATCGACGGTGCCTCGCAGAAGGTCAACATTTACGATAGCGCCGGCCTCCCCGTCACCACCGTCATCATTCAAAACGTGACGGCGCCCATCGAGTCGACCAGTATCGAACTCGCCAACGGAAACTATCTTCTTGAGTCCCAGCTCTTTTCCGGCGCGAACGCGGGCGGAACCCAAACCGGCGAACTCGTCGTCCCCTTCACGATCAGCGGCGGTCAAGTCGAGATCAAGAGCGCCGTTGGCAACTCAGTCGATTCCATCGCCGTTTCACCCAGCCAAGCCAGCGTCGAGGTCGGCCGAGGACAGCAGTTTCGAGCCTACGGCCAAGACCCCAACGGCGTCAAAACCTTCATCACGCCCGATTCCATCACCTGGTCCGTCCTAGGGGGCATCGGCAGTATCACGACCGACGGCAACTACACCGCAAATGCCGAAGCCACCGGCAGCGTCCGCGCCACCTACACCAATGGCCGCCTGGGTTCCGCCATCGTCACCAATACCGCGCCGAACGTCACGCACGGCAAGTGGACCATCCTCGTCTATATGAATGCGGCCAACGATTTGCAGCAGTATTCGGTACTAAACATGAACCAAATCGAAAAGGTCGCCAGCAATCCTGACGTCCGTTTCGTGGTCCAGTGGAAGCAGTACCCGGCCCAGTTCACCGGCGGAACCTTTAACGGAACCCGCCGCTATTTGGCTGCCTCCGACTTCTCTAACAACATCAATTCGACGCTCCTGCAGGACATGGGCACGACTGTCGACATGGGTTCCGCCCAAACCCTCCACGACTTCATCACGTGGGGCAAAGCCAACTTCCCCGCCGACCATTATTGCCTCATCATCTGGAACCACGGCAACGGCTGGCGAAGGTCGCTTGGCAACCTCGACCTCACCCGCGCCGTCTCTTACGACGACGAAATGGGCACGTCGATTCAGATCTGGGAACTCAGCCAAGCCCTTGGCTCCGAACATTTCGACATCATCTCTTGGGACGCCAGCCTCATGCAGATGGCCGAAATTGCCTACGAGATCAAGGACAACACCGATTACGTTGTGGGTAGCGAGGAGAGCCCGCCCGCCGAAGGTCTTCCTTATGACCTCGTCTTCGCGCCCTTCCGCGACACGCCCGACGAAAGCGCCCGCAATCTCTCGAAGTCCTTCGTGGATGGCATGCTCGCGGTGTCCTCGTACGCCAGCAAGAAGATCACGCAGAGCGTCATTGATACCAGCCAGTTGCCCGCCCTCGCGTCCGCGGTTAGCAGCCTCGGCATCGAATTAACCAACAATGCGAGCAGTCTCACGACCGCGATCCAAACCACGAGGAGCACAGCGCAAAGTTACAGCCCGACCTCCGCTCGCGTCTATCGCGACCTGAAGGATGTTTGTCTGAACCTAGAAGCCAATACGACCATTCCGTCGGTACTCACCGCCACTGCCAACGTGAAGACCGCGCTGGCTAACGCTGTAGTTTGGGAGGGTCATAACAGTAATTCACCCAACAGCGCCGGAATCTCCATTGATTTTTCGGCCGGCTCGACATTTGCGTCTAGTGCGTCGGACTATCAGCTCATGAAGTTCGCCCAGGCGACGCAGTGGGACGAATACCTCAGCATAGCTCCGTAAGTGGGGAAAAGTCTTTATTGACAACCTTTTACCGTGGTCATTATTATCACTTTATCACCTGTATAGGTGACAGGCTAAGATATGAATCACAGTCGAACACTTTTGATCGCAACATGTTGCGTGTTTCCTTCGTGGGTAATGGCTCAGGAAGCCGACCTCGGCGCGAGTTTTAGTCGGGTCTGGTTTGCTCGGGGCAAGCCAGTCTCGTCCAAATCCGAAGTCAATTCTTTCGGCATTGATCAGACACAGTCAAGTAGTAGCTCAGTAACTTTGAGAACAGTGCCTACCGAGCCTCTCGTTGGCATCGAAATTAAGATTTCAGCACTTTCTCTAGCGATCCATGAGAACATGAAGAAGAACTTTCTCAAAGTTTCCGAGATCTCGAAATTATTGACCGATATTGTCAAGAACGGGACTCTTGGTGGTGTCGACAGTCGAGGACTTTTTACTATCAGGAGAACCGACTATGAAATGGCTTACACGACGCCGATCCGACCTTTCCTTTCAAAGGACAAAAAGTCTATCGTTTTGGTTTTGCCATCCACCAAGGGAACGAATCAAGATGAGGCCCTATCCAACAGCATAAACGCTTCCTACGAAGTTACTTTCGAGCTCAAATACTTTATGAGCCCCAAAAAATACGTTAAGGTTGAACTTGCTGGCGATACGATTAAGCACAAGGACCCCCTTTCGCTCACCGGGCGCGGAGCGGTTTCTGCGAGTACCGACTTTGCAAAACAGGATACAAAACTTATTGATACCGGTAGCCCCGCCGCAACCGGTCAAAGAACCAAGTTCGCTATCACCTATAAGGGAGTCGCCAATTCATTCCAAACGGCTATTTTCAGGGGAGAACGAAGCTATTACGATTTCAGTCTGGACGGAGTGCTGACCGAACTCAGCCACGACAAACAGTCGCGAATTTCTCTCGGGTTCGCGGGCGTAACAAACGTTTGGAGCATACCTGGCACCATTTCTACTCGAGCCGTCAATATTGACACGTCTCAACACGCTCGCCAACAATCAGTCCTTTACGATATCGGCTACAAATGGGGAGACCGACGAGTTGATGGAAAGGGTTTTATACCCGGAGACGAAGTCGATGACACAATGACCATCAACCTCGGCATCCAACTCGGCGGCATCTTCTTCAAGCGCATCGAAGGTGTACCCGATCCAGACAAGCTGCGAAGATGGGTGGTGCGCCCACGCTTGACCATTGCATTTAAAGATTTATTGAAAGGGGACGGAGGCTTGCTCTCCCTTTCTGGTAGCGGAACATTATACGCAGTCAGCGCTGACCTTGGCGGGGCAGATACCTTTAACGGATACGGAGAGGAATTTAACGTTTCTCTTAAGTTCGGTCCCGATAACCAGCAAATTGCCTTTACTATCTCCGGAGGCCGAAATCGCGCTCAAGACTTTGTGAAAGTTGCGCCAACTTACTCGCTAGGACTTGCCTACAAGTTCTAAAAAAAATGGGCCCGCAACTAAACGGGCCCGATGGGCTTGGAGGGTTTATGGTCACCGGACTCATGTTTGGGGGGTTAGGATCGGTCCGGTTCTTGTTTTCGTCGGGGGTCATGCTTGGGTGACCGCTCGACACTAACGGTTTTCCGCGAATTCTGTGCCAAATACCCTGTGCGGATACCAGGATAAATTTTGTAGGTTCAAATACAGCGGGAATACCTGGACATATCTGAAGGGTGCTCAGTGCTCAGTGCACTCCGCACTCTGCACTCCCCATTCTGTGCTCAGTGCTCTCTGCCCTCCGTTCTCAGTTCCTTGCACTCCCCACTTCGGACTCCCAACCATCGCGAAGCTAGCCCTATGCTCTAAGCTCTATGGCCTCTGAATCTCCAAGACTGGATTCTCCACAAAACTAAGTTATCCCTTAGAAAAGGGATCGGTAAGTGAGGAACGAACCGAGGGATTGACCACAAACTCCCACCTATAGTAGCGACGCGAAAGGGGCAACAGTCAACTAAGGAAGATACTTTTCCAGGCCGGGTCTGTCGGCAAGGACCCAATCAAGATTCTTCTCTGAATAGGGTCCGCCAGAAGGGCGCCACCAAGATACTTCTCCGGATGGAGAAGTCGGTGAGGTGTCGAAGGCACCGAACCGGATGAGCGGAACAAAACTCTCGCTGCAAAGCGAAGACCCCGATCCATCGGGGCCAACTCCCAACTCCCAACTCCCAACTCCCAACTCCCAACTCCCAACTAAAAGCTTGAGGCTCAAAAAAGAATAAACCCCACCATAAAGGTGGGGCTTGGTCTTTGTCTATTCGATCAGAAATTAGCCTTTGAGGAGCGAAAGGACGGACTGTCCAGCTTGGTTCGCCTGGCCGAGCATTGCCATGCCGGCTTGCTGCATCACCTGAAGCTTGGTGTAGTTCGTCATTTCGGACGCGACGTCAAGGTCTCGGATCGCGCTCTCAGAGTTCGAGAGGTTCTCCTTCATGCTCGCCAGAGATCGGTTGTTGGACTCCAGAACGTTGCGCTGGAAGTTACCGATTCGGCCTCGCATCTGGCTGACCTCGTCGATCGCCTTGTCGATGACCGCAATAGCCGAGTTGGCGCCAGCCGAGGTGGTGACGTCCACGTTTGCCAGAGTCGTACCGGAAGCGACGCCCGAACCGAGTTGGTTGGCGCTCATGTTTCGCAGAGCGAGGTTGGTGGTGGTGTTCGCAAGGAATCCGATCTGGAAGGACGAATCCGCCGCGATGACCTGGCCCATGAGCGAGGTACCCGTCGCGTTGCCACCCTGAGTGATCTGCAACTTGTTACCGTTCGCGTCGGTCAAGGTCAGACCATCGGCTCCGGCTCGACCGCCGGTGAAGAGGACGTTCTGGCCACCAACCGTGACCGTAGCCGCGGCGTCAGAGCCAACCACGCTTGCCGAGGTATTCGCCGAAGAAGAAACGACGCCGGACGTATCGACGAAGTTGATCGATCGGTTGGTACCCGTCTGAGTCTGCGTGAAGATCAGCTGGTTCGAGGAGTTGAACGAAGCGGTAACGCCCGTCTGGCCCGAAGCCGCGTTGATCATCGAAGCGATGCTGGCACCCGAGGTACCGGCCGAGATCGAGAAGCTGACGCCGTTGACGCTGATGGAGCCTGCAGCCGCCGCACCGGTGGTCAACAGAGCCGTAGCCGTGTACAGAGCCGAAGCCGCTGCAGCCGTCTGGTTGATCGTGATCAGACCAGTCTGCGTAACCGTCGTGCTGTTGGCCGTACCGCCGAAGCTGAAGCCAGCAACCTTCGAAGTGTTCGAAATCTGGGTCGTGACACCGGCAGAACCATCGAGAAGCTTTCGACCCGAATAGGTAACGGACGAAGCGATTCGGTCGATCGAGCTGATGATCGAGTTGACCTGGTCCTGGTTCGCAGCGAGCTGCGTAGCCGTCAAAGTAGCCGAGTTGCCCGAGGCAACCGCGAGACTTCGCGCATCGTCCAGAAGCTGGTTCATTTCACCAAGCGCGTTCTCCGCGGTCTTGGCATAGTTCATGGCTTCCGTGTTGTTGCGGGTCGCAGCATCCATCGAAGCGATCTGCGAGCGGAAAAGTTCAGAGCTGATGAGACCAGCAGGATCGTCAGACGCATCCGAAATGCGAAGACCCTTAGAAAGTCGATTCATCGACTTGCTCATCATGCTGGAGACGTTAGCGACGCTATTGTAGGCGCCGAGCGCCTCTACGTTGGTGTTGATTCGAAATGACATGTTAGACCTCCGTGTTGTCCTTTGAGTCGTTGCCGTTGCCTTCCTGACTTGGCTTTGGCGATCCCTTCACAGTTTCGCGTTAGTGGATCGCCGACTCAAACGACCCTCGTTCATTTACCTGTTTCCACACCCAGCAACATTACCAACCTAGTAAAATTACCAGTATTCAAAAAACCCTGTGAAAACTACTTGGGGACATCTCTTGGCACGGTCCCGACCTTATAGGACATTCATTCAAAACCGGCCCGCCGCAGAGATACACTATTGCCCGTGACCACACTTCTCGTGACCTGGAAAGAGCCGGGTCAAGTCGGCGTCAACGCCGCATGGGACGCCCGAAAGAACGGCGCCGATCTGATCACCACCATTGAAAAGGGCCTCGCCGCCTGCGAACTCGATCCCTCTCTTCTCGCGATCGGCCTCGGGTCGCTTCCCAACGCCGACGGCGAACTCGAGCTGGACGCCTCCATCATGGACGGCAGCGACATGAATTGCGGCGCCGTCTGCTCGGTCCGCGGCATCGTCCCGGTCATTTCCGTTGCAAGAATGGTCATGGAAGACACTCCTCATGTGATGCTGGCTGGCGATCAAGCCCGCCGCTTCGCCATCGAAAAAGGCATGCGACCGCAAAACCTGCTCACCGCCGAATGCATTGAGAAGTACGACGAGTGGGTCCGCGGCGAAGCCGAGAAGTTTTACGTCCACACCGCCCAAGAGTCGCACGACACCGTCACCATCCTTGGCCTCGAAACCCGCGCAGACGGCACGCCCCACCTCGTGGCCGCCTCCTCCACCAGCGGCCTGGCCTGGAAGCTTCCCGGACGAGTGGGCGACTCGCCCATCGTGGGCGCTGGTATCTACGCCGACGATGAAATCGGCGCGGCGGGCGCAACGGGCCTCGGCGAAGAGCTTTGGAAAGCCGTCGCTTCTTTCCGCACCGTACGCAACATGGAAACCGGCATGACCGCCCAAGAGGCTTGCGAAGAAACGATTCAACACATGACCCGCCGCCAAAAGCACGCCACCGACCTCCCCTGCGTGGTCATGGCCCTTCGAAAAGACGGAGATTTTGGCGCGGCCACGACGAAAGGCGAGTTCCCGTATTGGGTTTGTCGCGACGGTGATATAGAATTCAGAGAACAAAAGTCTCTGAACTAAGATGGCCTGCCTTATCGGAACCGCCGGGCACGTTGACCACGGCAAAAGCTCTCTGATCCGGGCACTAACCGGCATCGATCCTGATCGCCTGCCCGAAGAGAAGGAACGAGGCATGACCATCGACCTTGGATTTGCCTGCGTCGATCTGCCGACTGCGGGCCGAGTCTCCATCATCGACGTGCCCGGCCACGAGCGTTACGCCACTAACATGCTCGCGGGCACCATGAACATCGACATCGCCCTCCTCTGCATCGCTGCGGACGAGGGCATCATGCCCCAGACCGAGGAGCATCTTAAGATTCTCGATCTTCTGCCCGTCCAAACCCTGATCGTCGCCGTCACCAAAGCCGACGTCGTGGACACCGACTTCCTGGTCATGCAGATCGAGCATATCGAGGAAGACCTTTCTCGAACCCGCTTCCGAGGCGCGGCCATCATTCCCGTCTCGTCGCAGACTGGCGAGGGCCTGCCCGTCCTGATCGCCTCGCTGGATCATGCTGTCGCCGCATTTAAGCCAACTCCCGACCCCAACGACCGCTGGTACATGCCCATCGACCGCGCATTCCTTGTCAAGGGTCACGGGCTCGTGGTAACCGGCTCCGTCGCCCGAGGTCACGTCGAAACCGGGACCGACGCCGAAATCTATCCCGAAGGTCATAAGGTCAAGATCCGCTCCATCCACGTTCACGATGCCACCGTCGACACTGCCGAACGTGGCATGAGAACCGCCCTCAATATCTCCGGGGTTAGCTCGGACGACGTCCATCGCGGAATGGTGATTTCCGCTCCCAAAGCCGTCGTCGAAACCTTCCAATCCGATTTCAAGGTCCGCTGGGTCGATGAACCCAAGCACGGTATGGAGGTTCGCGTCGCCGTCGGCTCCGCCGATGTCCTCGGCAAGCTCTATCTCAACGACCAGGATTCGTCCATCGCCTTCGTCCGGTTCACCGAGAAGATCGCGGTGGCCAAAGGCGAGCCGGCCATCCTGCGCCGCCACAGCCCGCCTACGCTATTAGCCGGGGGCGTCGTTATCACGCCCGAAGCCGAATCCCGACGCAAGAAGGACTCGATCCGCTACATCGATCTGGTCAATATCGACGAAGGCATCATCGCCGCCATCCACGAAGCCCCTAACGGCGTAACGACCCAAGAGATTTGCCGCCTCATCGGCGTCAGCGAGCAGCAGTTGGGTGACCACTTCGAACAGCTCATCCGCGAACGCCGCGTCATCGGCTTTGCCGGTCTCTGGTACCAGCCGCCGGTCTTCCTCGCCCAGGCCAACCTGTTCCTCAAAGCCCTTCGCGAAATTCACGCCGAGAATCCGCTCTCCCTCAACCATCCGCGCGAGGTCGTGCTCAAGCGCTCCGGCCATACCTGGTTCGGCAAACCCTTCGAACGCATCCTCACCAAGCTCGCCGAGCTCAAAAAGATCGAAATCGACGGCACCCGCATCAAACTCGCTGAATTCAAAATCGCGATGAATCCGAAGCAGGAGGCCTTCCTTCAGCGGGTCGAAGCCGAACTCGACAAGATCGTCATCAACGTCCCTTACGCCAGCGAAATCGCCTCCAAGCTTGGCGTGCCGGTGCAAGCCGTCGAAGAAATCCTCAGCACCGCCGCCAACGCGGACCGGATCGTCAAAGTGGGTCAGACGCTGTACTACACGTCGGCACAGATTGAGCGGGTCAAGTCCATATTGAAAGAGGGCACCAAAGGTCAGCCGTTCACGGCACCGGAAGCCAAGGAAGCCCTGCAGACCTCACGAAAGTTCCTCATCCCGATGCTGGAATACCTTGACTCGGTCGGTTTCACCACGCGAATCGACGATAAGCGGGTCATTCGAAACCGCTAGGATTCAGCAAGTTGGATGCGAATATGCCCGTAGGAAGCGTACAAAACACGATGCCTCTCCGGATGGAGAGGCCGGTGAGTGAAAACGAACCGGGTGAAGCGAAAACCTAAACCCGAACGCGCTCGCCGCGTGGCACCGCCACCCCGACCGGTCCGACTTCTTGCGCCAACAATTCGCTTCGGCTCGCCTTAACGTGCCCCGAAACCTTGTCGATCGTCGTCTCCAGTCGAGACAGAACGTCGTTCGCGTATTGGTCCGCTCCGCGTCGTGTCTGAGCCGCTTCGCGCTCGGCCGCGTTACGAATTTCTTCGGCCTGAGCCTTGCTCAGCTTCAGAACTTCGCTCTGGGAAACCAAAAGCTCCTGCTGAGCCTTCGCGCCTTCCAAGAATTCGGCCGCTTGCCCTCGGGCCTGCTCAATCAGACGCTGACCCTCTTCCTGCGCCTTTCGAAGAATATTCTCGGCGTCCAAACTCGCCTGTTCCTTGATCTTCTCGGATTCCTTCACGTTGTTCGACGCGTTCTTCATCTCGCCGGGCAAGCCCGCCTTGATCTTTCCGATGATCAGGTTAATTTCCTGCTTATCGAGTCCGTACGTGAGCCGCCCAACGATGGTGCGGGGATCTTCGGTAGCTAGGAGCTGCAGTTCTTCGAGGAGGGCAAAGACGTCTTCCATAGACCTATCCCATCATTTTACACAGTTCATTAAGATTCGGTTCCGAATGGGGAAAGTAGGTGGATTATTTTCTTGACATAGTAGACATAAGTCTGTATAATTTGTCTACCATGAAATTGAAGTGGGACTATGTCGGCGTTATTTCCGCCGACCTCAAACGATCCGTCGAATTCTATCGTCTTCTTGGCTTTCCCTTCCCCGATCCCGACAGCGATCACGTCGAAGCCGAGCTTGAAAATGGCATGCGTTTCGCGCTCGATTCCCTCGAACTCATGAAAAGCCTCGGCCCGTGGGAAGAACCAAAGGGCCATCGCATGGGCATCGCCGTCAACGCCGAAACCCCCGCGGGAGTGGACGAAACCTTCAAGACGATCGTCGATGCAGGCTTCGAAGGCATGACCGAGCCGTTCGACGCTTTCTGGGGCCAACGCTATGCCCAGGTCAAAGACCCCGACGGCAACCCGGTCGATATTTACGCACCATTGGAATAGGGGTACAAGCTGACCTCTCTCTCCGGTTTCTCGCAGAGCGAAAATGGGAGGGAGAGCAGTTGGAACTGCCTTTGTAAGAGGAGACAATCAGGGCAAGGGCGACTTTAGCCTTCTGTCAACTGCCAACCGCCGACTCCAAACTCTCGTAGCGGAGCCGGGACGACCCACAGGAGACTCGTTCGATTTAGGTAACCAGCTTTCGGCTTTGCCAGATGTAGGGCTGTAAGCCCGTTTCATCTTAGCCCAGTCCGCAAAGCCGGGAATCGGCTCGAAGGGCTGGGTAAGGGACCGAAATAGCCCGAGTCCAAGGAGTCCCGAGCATCGGGACGACCCGGCGATTATCGCCGACTAGCCAACAACGGCTAGCGCTGAAAACTTGCCGTGCTCGCCGTCGGTGCTGGCGTCGATTGGCTCATACCCGTATCAAGAGGCTTGTTGATGAGGAATCCGGCCAATGCCGCCCAACCCATTAATGTCAGCGCCACCATGACGACCGCCGAGAACTTCTGAACCGCAAGCTGAGCCTTATCGCTCACGGTAATGCCCCAGCGAACGCAGAAGTTCCAAAGGCCATACCCAAGGTGGTAAGAGGCTCCCAACACGCCAAAAATGTAGATCAGTAGGATGATCGGATTGTGGAGCATGTCGTGCCACTGGTTGAACTTGATCAACTTGGCGTCGCCCGTCACATACTTGGTCGCTGTCGTGGCGCTCACGTGGTACATCAAAAACGCGAAGACCAGCACGCCGCTGATGCGCTGCATCATGAACATTCGGCTCTGCGACCATTTGTACTTGGTCGTCAAGAAACTCTCGGCTCGCGAAATGATGAACAAGCCGTAAATTGCATGGAACAGGAGCGGAATCCAGATCATCAGGATTTCCGTCGCCAGCAAGAAGTGCTTGGGCATGCCCTCAAAGAACTCGATGACCGCGTTGAACTTCTCTGGCCCCGCCAGAGAGAAGGTGTTCAGCGTCAGGTGCTGCGCCATGTAGTATCCGACGGGCATCACACCGGTGATCGAATGGATGCGGTGCAGAACGTAGTTTTCTCGCGCCAATGAGACAGCCATAATTCTTGTCTACGAGGTTACCCGTCTGGCGGTAATCTTTAGGGCGATGCCGTATATCTCCAATATCCTAGCCCGCGAAATTATCGACAGCCGAGGCAACCCGACCATCGAAGTGGACGTCGTCCTCGAGTCCGGAGCGATGGGTCGAGCCGCCGTTCCAAGCGGAGCCAGCACCGGTCAGTTCGAAGCGGTCGAACTCCGAGATGGAGATGCCAAGCGATATGGCGGCAAGGGCGTTCTCGACGCCGTCCACAATGTAAACGAGGTCATCGCCCCCGCTCTCATCGACCATGATTCGTCCGACCAGGAAGGCATCGACAGCCTCATGATCGAGCTTGATGGCACGCCGAACAAAGCCAAGCTCGGCGCAAACGCCATCCTCGGCGTCTCGATGGCGGTCGCCAAAGCCGCCGCCGACTACTCTAAGCTTCCCCTTTACCGATACGCCGGTGGAACCACCGCCAAGGTCCTCCCGGTTCCGATGATGAACATCCTCAACGGCGGCGCTCACGCGGACAGCAACGTCGATTTCCAAGAGTTCATGGTCCTACCCGTCGGTGCACCTTCCTTCTCGGAAGCCATGCGCTGGGGATGCGAAATCTTCCACAACCTCAAGAAGGTCCTCAAGAGCAAGGGCCTCGGCACCGGCTACGGCGACGAAGGCGGCTTCGCCCCCAACCTCGAGTCGCAGGAAATGGCGTTCGACTACATCATCGACGCCATCGAAAAGTCTGGCTACACGGCTGGCAAGGACGTCTGGCTCGGCATCGACGCCGCCGCGACCGAGTTTTACGAGGGCGGAGTCTACAAGTATAAGAATGGCAAGTCGCTGAGCGGCGACGACCAAGTTCAGTACCTCGTCGACCTCTGCAACAAGTATCCGATCATCTCAATCGAAGACGGCTGTAGCGAAGAGGACTGGGATAGCTGGAAGAAAGTCACCGACGCCCTCGGAACCAAGATTCAACTCGTCGGCGACGACCTCTTCGTCACCAACGTCGAGCGACTTTCGCGCGGAATCTCGACCGGCACGGCCAACTCGATCCTCATCAAGGTGAATCAGATCGGCTCCCTCAGCGAGACGTTTGCCGCCGTCGAAATGGCTAAGCGCGCGGGTTACACCAGCGTGATGAGCCACCGAAGCGGTGAGACCGAAGACGCCACCATCGCTGACCTCGCCGTCGCGACTAACTGTGGCCAGATCAAGACCGGCGCACCGAACCGAACCGACCGCGTCGCCAAATACAACCAGCTTCTTCGCATCGAAGAGCAGCTTGGCGACAACGCCGTCTACGCGGGCAAGAACGCCTTCGGCAAAATCGCTTCACGCTTCAGCTAGGTAACGTTGAAAACTCGAAGGTCCTGGTCCAGCAAGACTGGGCCAGGACCTTCTTACGTTTGATGAACTGAAAGTTCAGTTCTTTTGGTCGGGGACCGCTGGCGCTTGAGCCCTGGCGTGGGCCATCAGAGATCGGTAGGCCATCTCTTTCGATGTCCCCGAGAACCCCGGCTCCAAAGCCATTCGAATGCCGCCGAACACAAAGAACACGACGACAAAGGAGACGAAGGCCGTATTCGCCTTTGGCGAGTCGATCAGCAGCCGCTTGCCCTTAAAGTTCCCGTACAGCGAAGCCAACGCCACAAACGTGAACGCCAGATACATTGGCACACCTAGTGGGTGGCACTTAAACGCTTCGATGACATGGCCATGCAAGAAGTTCGTCCACGAAGTCGTCAGTCCACAACCCGGACAAGGTCGGTCGAACAACAAAACGCTGGGGCAAGGCGGCAAACCGAGTTGTTGGTGAGTACCATGGCCATGGATGTCCGGCTTGAGATACAGCCCGATGCCTGTGCAGGCCGCCCACATCGCCGTCCAGAGCAGTTGCGCACGGACAAAGATTGGTTTCGCGGGTTCAAAGAGATGCATGGAGAGCCTCAGTAGGAATAACGCATTCAGGCTTCAATTCGTTGCCCATAACCGCGGCGACGGAGATCACTGCCCCATTCGGCTCGGCCAAGGCGACGAACCCCTCCTTCGCGTCGATCAGATTCGGCACACTTCCGCCGTTCCGAACACGCATCGTCTCGAAGTCAGAGAGCGACCGTACCGGCATCGGACGCAACGCTGTCCGCAAAGAAATCATATCATCCATTGTAACGCCATCGAGCGTACTTGCTGCCTCCAGTTTGAACTGACCGACCTGCGTCCGCACTAACGACTGCAGGAAGGCCCCACAGCCGATTCTCTCGCCCAAATCGTTGGCGATCGTCCGCACATAGGTCCCACCAGAACACTCAATTTCAAGCTCGACCGTCGTCTCGCCAATCGCCAGGACGTCCATACGCTCAATATGAATTGTCCGGGCCTTGCGCTCGATCTCGATCCCTTCGCGGGCATATTTATACAGTGGCTGGCCCTTCACTTTGACCGCGCTAAACATCGGTGGCATCTGCTCCTGCAATCCCAAAAATCCTGGAACCACATCTCGAATCTGCGCCGCCAAATCCATCGGCACCGGCCCTTCCCGAACGATCTCGCCCTCCGAGTCGTAGCTATCAGTCGCGATACCAAACCGCACCGTAGCCCGATACACCTTCGGCTCCAATGGCAAGTACTGAAGAAAACGCGTCGCGGGTCCGACCGCCACGACGAGCAAGCCCGTCGCCATTGGGTCCAGCGTTCCCGCGTGGCCGATGCGCTTGGTGTTGAACTTACGACGGAGCTTGGCCACCACGTCGTGCGACGAATATTCCAGCGGTTTGTCGATTAAGACGATGCCAAACAACGGCGCATTCCCTCGATCAGTTGATGTTCGGCGTCCGATAGATCGCCTTCGAAATTGCACCCTGCCGCATTGCGGTGCCCACCGCCGCCGAATTCTCGGGCCACCTCGGCGACGTCGTAGCCTCGACGACTTCGGATCGAGCACCGAATCTTGCCCGGCTTGACTTCACGAATCAAGGCCGCAATCTGCACCGTTTCGATGCTCAAAAGCTCGTTGACGAACCCTTCTGTGTCCTCGTCGGTCGCCTTCGCCCACTCGAAGTCTCGATTGCTCAGGCAACTCCACGCCAATCGGTCGTCCATGTCCAGCTTCATGGTCTCCAGCGCATGGCCAAGAAGCCGCGCCGAGGACAGAGGTCGATTTTGAAAAATCTCTTCCGAGACCAACTCAAGGTTCGCCCCGTTCTCAAGAAGCAGAGCAGAGGCCATCAGGGCGTCCGGCGAAGTATTGCGGAATCGGAACGATCCCGTATCGGTCGAGATTCCCGTATAAAGGCAGGTCGCCATGTCGGGTGTGATTTCCGCATCGACCGCTTGCAGGATATTCGTAATGATCAGTGCCGTCGCCGCCGAACCGATCTCGATGATCCGCAAATCGCCTGGAGCCTCGTGCGGCACGTGATGGTCGATCACAATCAGCCGCTTCAAAGATTCGAAAAATGGCGCCGTGCTTCCCAACCGCTCGAACGCGTCTAGATCGACAACAATCCCCAAATCGTAATCGCTCTCGGCGGGAGCTTGCCGAACGCGTTTGACCGTCGGCAGGAAGCGCAAATTTCGAGGAGCGTCATGGTGGCACAGCACTTCCACCTTCTTACCCATGGCCTCTAGGTAGAGAGCAAGCCCCAGCGCCGAACCCAAGGCGTCCCCATCGGGATTGAGATGGGTCCCGATCAGGATTTTCGAGGCTCTTTCGATTTCGGTCTGAAATGCCTGTACAAGCGTGCTATCAATCTTCATCAGGCATGACTCCGCACAAGGGGTATACCTTAACTACGGCAAATATCGCCGCTCTGGACCGCGTTCAATCGCAAGTTCGAGGTATTCGACAAACTCTCGTTGAAATCGCTCGACACTAAACGCCTGGGCATGTTCCTTCAGCTTTTCGGGATCGAACGACCGCTGCTCCAACCTTTGAACCGCTTCCCACAGTTGCTCGGGCGTCTGCTCCGAAATATGCTCGCCAAACTCGGCCGTCACGGTTTCCGCCGCCCCGCCTTGGTTGTAGACGACGACCGGCAATCCCGCCGCCATCGCCTCGACCGGGACGATCCCAAAATCCTCATAAGCCGGGAAAAGCACACCTCGCGAGCGACTGAGCAACTGCTTTAGGTCGGCGTCAGACAACCGGCCATGGAAGACAATGTTCGACGCCCCCGCTGCCATCTCTTTGAGCTTTGCCTCATACGGCCCCGATCCCACGATGTTCAGCTTGAATCCGCCAAGCCTCGCCGCCTCGATAGCCAGGTCGAACTTCTTGTAGGGAATCAGACGACTCCACATTGTGTAGCCTTCTGAATCCGATTCGCGCGGCGTGTCACGCCACTTTTCGACGTTCACGCCGGGATAGATCACTTTCTCTACAGGTCGGCGATAAACCTTCTCCAACCGTCCCGCCGTGGTCGAGGAATTCGCCACCGTATACGTTGGGTTCTTGGCCCCTTCAAGGTCAAGTTTTTTGAGGCGCTTCACGATTGCCTGCCGAACCTTCCCGCTTCCCGCCCGCTTATCGATCTCGGGAAACCACAGAGCACGAGCAGGGGAATGGTAGTAGCAATAGTCGATGGCATCGGGACGCGGACGTGCGTTGTGTGCAAAAGTGTGGGACGACGTAATAACGACGTCATACTCGCTCAAATCAAACGATCGGTAACAGTCTGCAAGTACCGGGGCATAAACAAAATGCTTCGTTTTCGAAAGCGGCAAGCCAGAAACCCAATGCGACCTTACGTCCTTCCCGTCGAGCCAAGAAAATTTTTCGGAGTTGTACTGCGCCGCATGGATCACGGCTTCAGGAAGAATCTCGTGAATCGAACGCAACACTTCCTCGGCCCCGCCCATGACCGTCAGCCAGTCATGCACAATCGCGATCTTATGGGCAGAGGCAATCGCCTTCGCACGGTCTTGAACGGTCATAAGTCTAAAGCGTCGTGAATTTCCACGCCTTGCTATGAGTATTGCCCTTGTTGTCTCGAAGCTTCAAGCTCACCGAGTAAGTCGTATGGGCCTTCAGCGGCTCCTTCGGAATCAAAATCACCGAGGTCTGCAAATGCTCGTCGTTATGCGGCGTCAACTCAAATCGCGGAACATCGTCCCCGTAAGCCTCCTTCAGACTCGACGAAATCAACTCGACATCCTCAATTCCGTCGCCATAAACGTTCATCACGATCGGATACCCAAGGGTCGTCTCAGCTTCAGGATAATTCCGCATCGGGTCCGGCACTTCCTGGTTGTGCCAAGACGGTGGCACGTTCTGACCGTTACTCGGTGGCGAAACGTAGTCGCCATCTTCGATCGACGTGTCGCCGTCCATCGTGAAGTAGCGATCAGAAAAGCTAGCGCCGACAATGCCTGGTCCTGGTCGCATCATGTGGATGCGGTGGTACGGAGCGTCCCAAAGCCCGCGGATGCCATCGGCAGGGCTCGTCCCACCCATTGAGACGACCTCCCAACTGGACCCAACATGACCAAATAGGTTCACCCGGTCCTTAGGCTCAGCACCGGTAAATCCAGGCTTGGAGGGCTCCTCGGCGTGCCCGCCTTCCTGATTCAACGCCAAATACTTGGTGTGAGCGGTAGCCGCCAGGTTCAGGGCCGCGTCAAAACGGCAAGGGGCAAACCCGTGGGCAACCCGAATCCGGTTAAATTCGTCGATTGCCTGCCGGGAATTCGACGTCAGGTTTGCAGTCGTCTCGACTGCGTCGGACCGAATCGTCACCGTCCAATTCTTATCAAAATTGGCCCAGTTATCGACCTTGACCTTGGCGTGGACCTCGTAAGTCCCTACCGCGAGATCCGACGGAGGCTCAAAAGCCAGTTCACGCTTGGTCGAATCGTACTTTGCGTCAACCTTTTTGCCGTTGATCACCATCGTGCCGTCGGTGATCTTCGCCGACCCATCCGCCCAAACCTGCCAAACGAATCGCGGATTGCGGATTCGCACGTCGCTCGTAGGTCCAAAGCCCGCCGTCCAAATCTGGACTGCCTTGCGATTCCCCTGGAAAGGAAGCGCAAAAGCACAAGTGCCGAGGGCCGCGAGAGTTAAAAGGTGTCGAAACTTGGTCACTTCTCTACTCTTGAGTCGTCAAAAATAAATGACGGTTGGGTTCGGTCGAAAACTTACTGGAAAAGTAGGGCCGTCCGATATTTTCTTTCCATGTTCGGGTTGAATTCTCACGTGGAACCTGAACATATGAAATTCGAGTCTTTGTAAACTGGGAAATAACCCTAAAATAGGTATTAGTCGGTTCGCGCATGAGCAGTCCTCCACAAACGCTTGGTCAGTATCAGATCATCCGCGAAATTGCGCGTTCGAACGACATTGTTTACGAAGCCTACGATCCCCTGATGAATCGCCGCGTAGCGGTGAAGGAGCTGTCCATGCCGTCCGGTTCAACACCGCAACAGTTGGAAGACCGGATCAACCGTTTCCGCCGCGAGGCCCAAGCTGTTGGGAGCCTGAATCATCCCAACATCATGACAGTCTACTCCTTCAGTGAAGATAGCGGAAGATACTTTATGGCGATGGAGTATCTGGACGGAGTCACGCTTCGAAAAGAGATCGACAACTCGGGATTTTTGGCCCAGGACCAGGCCATCGACATCATCTCCCAAGTGCTCGAAGGTCTCCACCACGCGCACCAAGAAGGCGTCGTCCACCGTGACATCAAACCCGACAATATCCAGATCACCACCGCCAACGGCGTCAAAATCACCGACTTCGGCATTGCCCGCCTCACCTTTCAGCCCAACCTCACAATGGACGGCCAAGTGTTCGGCACCCCCAGCTACATGTCGCCGGAGCAAGTCGTCGGCAAAGAGATCGACCAGCGAACCGACCTCTTCAGCGTCGGCGTCATGCTTTACGAAATGCTGACCGGCAACAAGCCGTTCCAAGGCGACAACGTCATCGCCATTACCCACGCCATCGTCAACGGCTCCATTCCGCCCACCACCCAAATCCCCAGCCCCATCTATCAGGTCATCACCAAGGCGCTGGAAAAGGCGCCCCAGATGCGCTACACCAACGCGGCCGAAATGAAAGTAGCGCTCGAAGACGCCGCCCAACCGGCCCAAAACCAGCACTACCAAAACCCCGTCGCGGGCTTCGATCCCTATTCCCAGCCGCCGCAGAGCCTCATCCAACCGAATCCCTATCAACAGGCGAACCCCTACCAACAGCCGGACCCCTACGCGTTACCAATCCAAACACCGTACGGCGGCGTTGTCCCCAGCTACAATCCCTACGGCCAGCAGCCAATGATGGCTCCGCCGCCCGTCATCGCCAATACGCCAAGCTACGGTTCCTACAATCCGTATCAACAACCAATGCTTGGCCCAACTCCGATGCAACAGCCGTACAATGCATACTATCCGCCGCCTCCCGGACCACCGCTGATCAGTTACGAGGCCAAGGAGCGAATGCGACAATTCATCTTCGCCATCATCCTCTTTGCCGTCATCGCGGCCATCCTCATCGTCGCCTTCGTGACCCTCTCGTCTTCGATCAAGCAGCAGCAAGCATCCCAAGGTGGATCGCCGTCGAGTTCATCTAGTGGGCCATCCATCGCGAACGGTGGGTCAGACAATCCTTCGGCCACGAATGATGCCAAGCCGCCTCCCGGCCGTAGTGGAGCCGAGCTAAGCGCCAACGCCGACAAAGCGCTCACTTACATTGCTCAAAGTAGTGGCCACGTTGCCGCCGGCGACGCCTACCAGCAGGCGGGAGACAACGCCAACGCTTACGACGAGTACGGCAAAGCGTTCAACATCCTATTGGCAAACAATGCCAGCCGAACCGACCTCCGTCAAGTCCTCTACAAAATGGAGGAAGTCGCCGCGCCCGGTTCTCCCGAGCGCGACAAAGTCGACGAAGAAATGGCCAAGCTGAACTAGCGCCGATCCTGGGTGATCATCGGCCACTTGTCCGTTCGGAATGGCATCGCCGGGAGCCCGTCGCTGTTCACCAGGTTCACCAGCGGGTTGTCCTGCCACCCATAGCGAACCGCTACCGGGTTCGGCACGTCCGCGCTCGTCAGCACCACCGTGCTGCCATCGATCGTCGCCGTCGCCCAGTGCCACTTCTTGTCCTCGCCCGCAACCGCAAACGCCCTCGGCGCTTGCCCATCGGTCGTCTTCAGACCGCCCGCGTGGCTCAAAGTCACCGTCACTTTCGATCCCGAAAACGACATCGAATCGAATCGCGGCCCCTGCCACTCGACGTCTCGGTGATAGTCCTTGCGCATCGCGATTCTCGCCAGCCGCTCGCCCACGTCCTTCTTATCGCGCGGATGAATGTCGTTCGGATTGCCGATGTCGATGATCGTGGCCGTCCCGCAGTTCGGCATCTGGCCAACATAGTCCTGAGCATCCCGCAACTCTGCCCAAGCCGAGTCGAACTGGTTCTCGTCCGCCTTCATGAAGTTGGCTAACTGGACGATATAGAACGGAAAATCGCCTTGCTTAAAGATGCCACGCCAGTCGCGAATCATGTCCGGCAACAGCGAACGGTATTGGTACGCCCGGTCCGCGTTCGACTCGCCCTGGTACCAAATCGCCCCGCGAATGCTATACGGCGCAAGCGGATACAGCATTGCGTTGTAAAGGTTCGACGGGAAGTTCGGATCGCTGGTCGTCTGCGGAGCCTGGGGCTCGGGACCCGCGTCGGGAAGCGGCGGCTTGCGTGCTCCCTCCACCTTCATCTTCCATCCGTCGCCAATCGGCAAGTCGCCCAGCTTCAAGGCATCCTTACCCGAGGTAAATCCGCCCGGCCCCTGTCCGTCGTACGCCCGAACGGCAATCACGTTCTTACCCGCCTTCATCAGACCTGGCTGAATCGAATACTTGCGAAACGCGCTGTACCAAAACGGGACGGTCATGTCCGTCCGCCCGACCTCTTGGCCGTTCACGAACGTCATGTCATAGTCGTCGATCGCGCCGAGGCTCAGCGTAGTAGCCGCCTTCGCCTGCTCGGCGGTCAAGTCCACTGTCTTTCGGAACCAAATCGTCCCGTCAAAGTCTGCCGGAAAACTGTACGGCATCTCCGCCGCCTGCCAACTGCTGTCGTCGTATTCCTTGCCCGCCTCCACCATCGCCCGCGGGCCAAAAAAGTCTGGCGAAGCCTTCGTTTGCCACACCTTCACCGCCGCGTGGTACTCGTCCAGGCCCGTCGGCGCGCTCTGCAGGGCCGTTTTCGCCCGGTTATAGATGTTTGTCGTCATCGGGTCGGTGGATAGCATGTCCATCCCCGTCCACGCCTCGGCCACCGTGCCACCCCACGACGTGTGGATCATCCCGATCGGAACCTTCAACTCGGAGTACAGCTTTCGCCCAAACGCATATCCCACCGCCGAGAACGAGCCAATGGTGTCCGGCGAAGCCGCCGCCCAACTCCCCGTCACATCGTCCAGCGGTTTGTTCGACGTATTCTTTGTCACCGTAAACATCCGCACATGCGGGTCGGTGTTCTGCTTCGCCTCGTTCAGGTCCAGTGCGTTCGACTCGGTGAATTCCATGTTCGACTGGCCCGAGCAGATCCAAACTTCACCCACATAGACGTCCGAAATCGTCTTCTTGCCCGTTCCCTCGACGGTGACCGTGTAAGGTCCGCCCGCTTCCATCGCCGGCAAAAACACTCGAAACTTGCCCGTCGGCATCGTGATGCCAACCGCAAACTCGCTCCCACAGGTCACCTTCACAACCTTCCCCGGCTGGTCCCACCCCCAAACCGCGATCGGCTTTTCGCGCTGGAGGACCATGTGGTCGGAAAAGAGGGAGGCGACGCCGAAGCTAGATGTCTGGGCGAGAGCGACGGTGCATGCAAGGATCATCGTAAAGTCATTTTATGTCGGTGGCAAGGCTGGAAACAACCCAGGGCCTGGTGACGAATCCGAAACGACTTGCGTATCATCTTCGAAAAGTAGGGTTTTGGGGGAAGAAAAAAGTGGGAAGAGAAAGAATTTGGCCAACGATGGCGTTGGCGTTCACGGCCGCGATGGCCGTGCCGCAATCGCCGCTGACGGCGACAAAGCTCGATAAGCCGCCGACCATCGACGGCAAAATCAACGACTCGGAATGGCATTCAGTCACTCCTCTCACCGGTCTAAAAGACCCCAACACCGGCGCGCCCTATCCCGACTCCGCCAAGTTCTGGATCGCTTACGACAAAAACTACGTCTACTTCGCCGCCAAAATGACCGAGAGCGAGCCGGGCAAGATCCGTGCGAACGAGTACCGCACCAACGTCGATCTCTCCGGCGATGACTACGTCGAACTTGATCTCGACCTTTCGGGTTCACTCAGCGCCTTCAACACATTCCAAATCAACCCGCTTGGCGCGACTCATATCTCCATCGCCGGTGGCCGCGCCGCCAAGCGCGAATGGCTTGGTGAGTTCCTCGCCAAGGGCCGTGTCACGCCCGACGGGTGGGAAGCCGAGGCCAGAATCCCCTGGCGGGCTATGAATATCCCACGAGGTGGCCGCCACGATATCCGCTTCAATATCCTCCGCTTCATCGCCAAAAATCAGCGCACACTGGCCCAAACTTTCGTCCCACCGCTCCAAACCGCCCTCACGCCAACCTGGCAGTCCGTCGACCTCCCCAAGCCCGAGGTCGATCACAGCATCAAGCTGTTGCCCTACCTTTACACTGGCTACGACCCCTCCACCGGCGGCGTCTACAACGGCGGGCTCGACATGAAGACCAATCTCACCGACCAGGTCACCATGGTCGGCTCCATCAACCCCGACTTCCGCAACATCGAAAACTCGATCCTTTCTCTGGATTTCAGCCGTTTCGAGCGCATCGCCGATGAGACTCGCCCCTTTTTCCAGGAAGGTCACCAGTACAGCAACTCTCAGCTCTTCATCAGCCAGCGCATCCACCAATTCGATGCGGGCATCAACACCTACGGACGCCTCAACGACAAAACCAGCTTCTCCACCATCGCCACCGCCCAGTTCGGCAACGAGTCCGACACCGTCATCAACGTCTCCCACGACCCGACGCCGGACACTTCCCTCCGCGTCACCACCACCGACCTCGAACAACCCGGCCTGAGTAACCGGAGCAACCTTTTCAGGTATTCGCAAAACTTCGGGGCCTTCAACCTCTTTGCCCGTCACATGGACAGCCAGGACACCACCCTCGGCGAAGGCGTTCAGAACGACGCATACCTCACCTATTCGCGGTCGGGCTTCACCTCCACCACTGGCTGGGCCTTCGCTAGCAAGAATTTCAAGCCCCGCCTCGGCTTCGTCTCCGAGGTCGATCTCAAAGGCTTCGGCTCCTTCAACGACTTCACTCGCAACTTCGACCACGGACCGCTCAGCGATATGGACGTCCAGGCCAGCATCACCGCCTACGACCACGCCGATGGCAGCTTCTACCGCAACGAACAGTTCTATCAAGCCAGCGCCACCCTCCGTGGCGGACTCAATTTATCGCTCGGCATCGACCAAGCGAACTTCGAAGGAAGCAAAGACAGCCTCTACACCTACGCCGCCACCTACCCGCGCGGCAATCCCTACAACAACGTCCGCATCCAATACGACCAAGGCATGCAGGCTGGCCTCCCCTATCACAGCATCACCGGCACCACCTCATACCGGCCCAACAAGAAGCTCCAATTCACGCTCCGCGAGCAGCACGTGGACTACGATGTCGCCAGCGATCAAACCATCTTCACCACCGCTTGGGACCTCGGGAAGGACCGCTCCATCGCCAGCCGATTCGTCCGCCAAGACAACAACTTCAACGCCTACCTTGCCTACCAGCGAAGCGGAAACCAAGGTACCGAGTACTACTTCATCCTCGGCGATCCCAACGCCTTGACCTATCGAAATGCCCTCACGCTCAAATTGGTCGTCCCTGTTTCTCTCGGAAAGCCACGAAAATAACAGGAATCTAAGAAAATTTCCCCAACAAAAGGAAGGTCGATTAGATTCAAATTTGAACGAATTCCTAACCTTTTCCTAGAGGAAAGTGTAATTTTGTCTCCTAAAAGTGGAGTCATAATGAATGTGCGATCAACGATGCTCGTACATTTTGGAGTTACAAATATGCGTGCATTCGAGCCTTGGCAATTAGATCAATTAGGGCGAATAGGAGAGGTTCACCCTGCACGGCTCGAGGAACTCCTACAAGCACTCTGGAACCGATACCCGTTCCTTTACGAAGAACTCGCAATCGGCGCAGTCGAACGTGGCACATTGTCCCTCGATGAAGCGGCAGTGCAACTGGGAATTTCTTCGGACCTGTTGCAAGAAAAAGTCACTCACTACAAAAGCACCGGCGACCACCGAATCACCGTCAATGGCGGTGTGGCTCGGTTGGCCTCTAGCCATGTAGCCGTCTGGGAAGTCTATCGCGACTTCGAAAAATCCGGCAATCTCGACCATCTCATGTCGACTTTCCCCGGAATTCCGATCAGCGAACTCAAGGCTGCCCTACGCTATGCCGAAGCTCATCCCGAAGAAATTCGCGAGCTGATCGACCGATATGAATCAACCTATCGGAACCGCTTTGTCGTCTAGGCTGTAAACTCTACTACAAGAGTCTATGTATCCAACGATTTTCCAAATCGGAAGCTTCAAGTTGGCTAGCTTCGGGCTCATGATGGTCATCGCCTTCTTGGCGTCCCTCATGCTCGCCCGAAAGCGCGCTCCGAAATTTGGAATCAGCGCCGACAGCCTATCCGACGTCGCCTTCTGGGCCATCCTGTCTGGAATTCTCGGTGCCCGAGTTTTCTTCATCATTCAGGACATCCCCTACTATTCCAAGCATGTCGGCGAACTGCTCAGCATCCAATTCCAAGGTCTGACCAGCTTCGGCGGATTCATCGTCGGTGGTCTCGTCGCCGCCTACGTCTGCAAAAAGAAGGGCATCCCCATCCTCGCTTGCATGGATCTCGTCGCCCCAGCCTTCATCCTTGGCCACGCAATTGGCCGGATCGGCTGTCTGCTAAACGGATGCTGCCACGGCGCACCCGCCAAGAGCGCTTTCCCGTTCCTGGCCTACAGCAGTGAGATCAACGCCTACTGCGTGCCCGCCCAACTCTACGATTCGGCGATGAACATCGGCGTTCTCTTCCTGCTGCTCTCGCTCGAAAAACGATCTCACCGCCGAGCAGGATATACGTTGGGCATGGCCCTCATCCTCCACGGCCTCACGAGGTTTATTTACGAATTCTTCCGTGCGGGAACATCCAGCACGACCATCGGTCTCGGCAATCTCCCCATCACCGATGGGCACATAATGGCAGTTGTGATCATGATCGTCGGTGGTTTCTTCGTCCTCCGCTCCAAGCCAGTCGAGGTTCCAGCCGTACAATGAGGGTCCCCGAATATCTCGCCGGCTTTCCCAACAAGTCGTCGCTCGTCGTGGGTGACTTGATGTTGGACGAGTACATTTTTGGCTCTGCCAACCGCATCAGCCAGGAAGCTCCCGTCATCGTCGTCAAGCAGAACCGCATCTCATCCGTCCCCGGTGGCGCGGCCAACGTCGCCATGAACCTCATGGCCCTCGGCGCGAAGACCGGCGTGGTGGGCGTCGTCGGTGACGACAAAGCCGCCGACGACCTCGAAGCTTCGCTGAAGCTGAGCGGCGTCGGCCCCATCCAGATTCTGCGCGATCCCGATCGCCCTACGACTCGCAAGACCCGCGTCGTCGCCAACCACTCTCACCAGGTCCTGCGTATCGACGTTGAAGAAGAAGTTCCGATTGGCCCCGCGCTGGAGAAAGATCTGATTCAAAGCGTTCGGTCCTCCGCCAACGGATGCGATGTCCTCCTCCTCAGCGACTACCAGAAGGGCGCAATTCCTGGACCCGTGATCGAGAAGATCGTCGCCCTTGGCAAAGAACTCGGCATTCCCGTCGTCGCCAACGCCAAGCCCGGCACCGCTCACCACTACCACGGAGCCGACGTTGTCAGCCTCAACCGCTTCGAAGCCTCGTCCGCCCTCGGCTACCTCAAGCCGATCACCGACGACATGGCGATCGATGCGGCTAAACAACTGCGCCGCGAACTCGAGATTCAAACGCTTGTCATCACCCTCGGCGCTAGCGGAATGGTCTTCGCCAACGACTCCGAAGCCCAAAGCGTCCCTGCTATCCGCGTAGAGGTCTACGACGAAGCTGGTGCCGGTGACACGGTCATCGCCACTCTCGCCCTCTGCGCCACCTGCGGTCCCCTTGATGCCGAAGCTCTTCGCCTGGCGACCCACACCGCCGCCAGCGTTGTGCGCAAGATCGGCGTCGCCGTCCCCACCGCCGAGGACCTCCAGCAAATCGCCCAAGTCTTCCGATAAGGTTGGAGGGCGGGCGTCTCGTTCACAAAGAAGATAGGGTGGCATGCTCAGCCGAGCTTGCGAGTCTGAGCATGGTTACAAGTTCCCTTCCTTCCTTCGAGGAGGAAGGGCGCAGGGATGGCGGGGACCAAACCCAAATCCCCTTCCATTATGACGAACGAAGTGACCGACCACGAAGTGGTCGCAGACCTTAGCCGGGGTGCCGGAGCGACGAAGGAGCGCAGACCCCCGGATAGCACCCGCTACATCGAAAGTCCGAGGAGTCCCGAGCATCGGGACGACCCCGCCATTATGGCGGCCAACAACTAAGGATCAACCCGAACCAACCCTCTACCAGTTTTGAACCCACTCCAACACCAAATCGCCCGATCAAGGTATCTTTTATGGTTACGGAACAAACATGAGAGTCAGAAACAAAGAAATTCGCGCCAAGCGACATCGAAAAGAACAAATTATTAAAGACGCGATCCGCACCGCCAAGGCCGAAGCCGCCGGTGGATCCAAGAAGGAAAAGAAGGCCGCTAAGCCAGCTTCCAAGCCCGCCGCCAAGAAGGCCGCGCCGAAGAAGACCGAAGAAGCTCCGGCCGCCGAGTAATCTCCGTAATCCACGTATTGAATGCCCCCTCAAAGAAGGGGGCATTTTCATTTCAGAAGCCCAACCTGTCAGATTTGCTGGATTGATTTATCGAGGTGGGGTGACTAGACTAAATGCTGGGTTCCCCACCTTTGGCGGTGCCTACGTTGGTTTAATCATGAAAATTAGAGCCTGCACTCTAGCTATTTCTTCGCTATTCATCGGTTTTTCGGTCACCGCACAGGCCGATGTTATCCTCGACACCTTTGGTTCCACTGGTGGAGGGTTTGACCAAGTTCTCAGCTATACCATTAGTACGAACGACGTGGTGGATCGGCCATTCTCCGTGAACGGCACCTACTCGTTGGACTCCATCGATGTCGCCCTCATCGGCTTTGGCAGCGATCTTGTGCAACTCGATTTGTGTTCCGACGACGCGGGAAACCCAGGTTCCATTATTGAATCGTTTTCCATTCTCACGAACCCGGGCACGACGATGATCTACTCCGTCACATCCGTGCTGCAGCCAGTTTTGTCGACCGGCAACTACCACCTCAAGATGAGTATGGATTCAAACTCGGCGGGCTGGTGTTGGACCACCAATCCGGGAGTCAAACCCATCGACTTTAGTTTTGATCAGGGAGCTACTTGGCATCTGCAAAACACGGTCGACATTACCACTAGAATAACCGCGACGGCAGTTGTCCCAGAGCCTGCCTCTTTCGCAGTTCTCGGCCTTGGTGCCTTCGCGCTCATTCGCCGCCGTAGAACAGCCTAACTTCGAACCCCCAAAAAGATGTCCCCCTTCTTGAAAGGGGGACTCGGTAAAGACGCCGTTGAGGGTTGGGGTGGGATGATTTGGCTACCGGCGTCGAAACTGTTGCCATCATAATGCCGCCGATTTGTTTGGAAATCATTTGCATTCCGACTCCGAAAAACACCTTCATTTCACCTTCATCAAACCGCCAAGATGAGCCACAATGACCCCGTGCAAATGTCCGGCAATCCGGTTTTCCCTGGCTGGTACGCCGACCCCGAACTCCACCTCTTCGCGGGCCGCTACTACATCTATCCGACCTACTCCGCCCTTTACGAAGACCAAACCTTCTTCGAGGTCTTCTCGTCCGACGACCTAACCAACTGGACCAACGAAGGCCGAGGCCTCGATTTCGCCGACGTTCCTTGGAGCACCAACCGCGCCGCTTGGGCACCGTCCGTCGCCGAAAAAGACGGCCGTTACTACATGTACTTTTCTGCCGGTGATGGCGCAGGAATCGGTGTCGCCGTCGCCGACAACCCCCAAGGCCCGTTCGTCGACGCCCTCGGACACCCACTCATCAAGGAATATCACCACGGTGCGCAGCCAATCGACGCCCATGCTTACGTCGATGACGACGGTCAGGCCTACCTCTACTATGGCGGTTGGAAGCATGCGGTAGTCGTCCAGCTCGGCGAGGACATGATCTCCACCGTAGGCGACTTCCAAGAGATCACGCCCGAGCTCTACGTCGAAGGCCCCTTCATGATCAAACGCAAGGGCCTCTACTATTTCATGTGGTCCGAAGGCTCCTGGGGCGACGCCTCCTACTCGGTGGCCTACGCCAAGTCCAAATCGCCCTACGGCCCGTTCGTCCGCCACGGAAAAGTCCTCCAAAGCGACCCGAACATCGGAAACAGCGCCGGACATCACTCCGTCCTCCAAATCCCGAACACTGACGAATGGTACATCTGCTACCACCGGCGTCCCATCGAGGAAACCGCCCGCGACCACCGCGTTACGTGCATCGAGCGAATGTTCTTCGACGAGAACGACGACATCGTCCCCGTCGTGCTGACGCATGAAGGCGTTCCCGCCCGGCCGATCGATCAAACCTAAGCCGTCGTAGGCTCAAGCTTATTCAAAAGGTCGCTCAGGTCGCCTTGCGACATCAGGTCCTCGCCCTCGGCGCACGCTTCTTCGTACGCTAGCCGAATCGCGTCCTGGTAGCACTTCAGCGCGTCCATGGTCGCCTTACAGTTGCCGCACTTTTCCGCGTGCTTCTTCACGTACCACTTAAAAAGTCCTCCCTTCGAGTTCTCGAAGACGAGCCTTTCCAAAGTCGAGGCGAACATGCCGCACGGTTTCAACGCATCGTGAGATTTCATAAGGTGCACTCCAACGAGTTCAGACGGGAAGCAAGTTTCATCCTTGCCCGAGAGAGACGAGATCGAACGGTACCCACCGCGATTTGGAGGATCGCCGCAGTTTCCTCATAATCGAATTGGTGGATGTCGACCAGCACGACACATTCTCGCTGGTCGTCGGGTAATTCGTCAATAGCCCGCGTCAAGACGTCCCGCAGACCGACGTTCTCAAATTCGCGCCGACCGTCGATCCCAGGGGTCTGTTCGTCCGGCGGTCCCGCGATCCGCTTGTTCTTCCGCTTGTGCATCAAGAACTCGTTGCGGATCACCGTCGCGAACCACGCCTTGGCTTGGTTATCCAGGCAAAGGGTGCGGTTCATATAGGCTTGATAACCCTTGATCACGGCCTCTTGGACAATGTCCTTGGCGAGTTCGTGGTCGGGCCGCGTATAGCTGAAGGCCAGAGAATTCAGGCGAGGAAGATGACTGGCGAGAAAACGCTCGTAGTCCGACCTCGTCTGCTGTCCTGGCGCGGCGCAGCCGGGTTGTGCGACGGCAATTTGAAGCATGTTGATTGCAGAATGCGGCAGCCCTGAGAACAGTTCCCAAAAATAAGCTAGAATCTCTTCCGTTGCAAAGCGCAGAGTATGCCCGCATGTACGAGTTGGAAGACCGCTATTGGTGGTTCGTGGCTCGACGGGAACTTGCCCTCCAGTTCCTCGCCCAAGTCGCTCCTGCCAACGCCACCATCCTTGATGTAGGTTGCGGCACCGGCAAGGGTCAGGACGCCTTTGGCTCGCTTGGAACCGTGTACGGCGTTGACTTTAGCCAAGATGCTCTCGAATTCTGTCATCAGCGTGGCCTTACACGCATTGCCCGCGCCGATGCCCAAGCCCTCCCTCTCCAATCGAATTCGTTCGACGTCGTTGTCACTCTCGACACGATCGAGCACGTTCCCGACGATCAAAAGGCCATCGCCGAGATCGCCCGCGTCCTCAAACCTGGTGGCCACATCCTCATCAACGTTCCCGCCTACCAATGGCTTTGGGGGCCTCACGATGTCGCCCTCATGCACCACCGGCGCTACAGCCGAACCCAAGTGCGCAAGCTCCTCGAAGCCAACGGCTTCGAAATCGAGCGGCTGACCTATCACATCTTTTTCCTTTTCCCCCTCGTCGCCATCTCCCGCTTCCTCAGCAAGTTCAAAAAAGGCGACCCCGACGCCAAGCTCCCCAACCTTCCGCGCTTTGTCGAAAGCATTTTCTCCCTGTTCCAACGCGCCGAAGCCGCGATCATCGTCCGGTCCAATCTTCCGTGGGGCAGCAGTATCGTCGCCGTGGCCAAGAAAAAATGACCGCCCCCGGCTACTCCGGCAAACCACTAGCCGAAAAGCTCGGCCTCAAGCCTGGCATGGTCGCCATTTCCATCGACGCTCCTGACGACTATGAGCAATTCCTCAGCAGTCCCGTGGAGATCGCCCAGCAAATAGGCGACAAAGCGCCAAATTTTGTCCATATTTTCGTCATCGAGCGCGCTCGCATGGACGCCCTCCTGTCCGACCTCTTCAGCCGCATCGACCGCGACGGCATGGTCTGGGTATCGTGGCCCAAGAAAAGCTCGAAGGTCCCTACCGATATCGACGAAAATATCATCCGCGATGTCTGCCTCCCAATGGGCTGGGTCGACGTCAAGGTGTGCGCCGTCACCGACGTTTGGAGTGGTCTCAAGCTCGTCATCCGCAAAGAGCTTCGCCGCTGAATTCGTGTTACACTCAAATTCACCATGCGCGGAATCGTTGTGACGCTCGCTCTCTCGCTCGTTCTCGGATGCGGGCCATCGGCCCCCGAGACCAACAATAGTCCCGCCGCCAACACCGCTTCTGCCCCGCCCGCCGACACCGATTACGGACGAAAGATTCTCGCCGAACTCGACAAGTTCGATAAGGTGGCCAACAACGCCCAACGCCTCGACTTCGACTCCATCAAATCGTTCGAAAAGACGGGCAAGTTCCCCAAAGAAGTCCTCGACCGCCTCAGCAAGGCCGTCACAAGCGAAATGGACGTCATGAAGGAAATGCGCGACCTCAAACCGCCGAAGCAGTTCGAAGAATTCCACAAGCAGGTCCTCCAAAACACCAACGGCAAAATCGATGTCCTCGCCGGCCTCACCTTGGCTCTGGAAAAGAACGATAAGAAGGAAATCGCGAAGGTACTGGACACCTTGGACTTCAAGGCCAAACTCGCCAAACAGGAGATGGACAAAATCCTGCAGGGCAAAACCGCCGAACAATTCCTCGGTCTGAAATAGAAAAAGCCACGCTCGAAATCGAACGTGGCTCAGAGAGAATGGGCTTCTTACTGGGGCGTATTAGGCGCCGCGCCCTTATCCGGCATTTCTGCCTTCTTTGTTCCGGCATGCTTGCTGTCCGTCGGCTGATCGGAAACGCCAGCCTTCTTCAGGTCAGATCCAATGCTGTCCTCGGGTTTCATGTCCGAAGAACCGCATCCAACCGCCAGCAGTCCGGAGACCAGCAGCGCACAAAAGAGTCCCAGAAGCTTCATTAATCGAGGTCCCAGATGAACTTGTCGGGGTCGGTAACCGTTCCTTTGAACTGGCCGGTTCCCCATGCCGTGCATCCGGCAGTGATCGACTTCAGCGGGCGAGACTTGGTGCTCGTGTCCGCCATACCGATGATGACGTGTCCGTCCTTCAGACCTGGCGAGATGTTGTCCAGCGAGATCTGGTTGTAAAACGGCCACAGACCGCCGTACACGATCCACGAAGCGCCGTTGTTCGACCAACCGTTCGGGTAGCTAGCCAGCGTACAGTCGCCTGTGCCGCAGGCATAGGAGCTCATCGGTCGCATCATGTTGCCATTTGCGTCCTGCCAGCACGGAGTCTCAACGACCCAGTTGCCACCGCCGTAGGGCGAACCGCCGGCTCGGTCCCAAATCGACGTTCCGTACATCAGCGTGTTCGACGGGTTGCCGACACCGCTTTCGTTCGTCGAAGCCGATCCGACATAGTAGCCGGACGTCATCGGAACGACGCGCCACGGGCTGAAGAAGGCGTAGTTGTAGCCGATGTTGCTTCGCACCATCAGCGCATACATCTTCTGCTCGGCCGTCGGGGTGGTCGGGTTGCCCATGTACTGGAGCTGGTCTTTGATTCTTTGGTCTTCCGATTGCCAAGGATCCATCGGATCGATGTGAATCCGAGTGTTCTTGACGTACGGTTGCATTTGCTGTCCAGGCACGGTATCGGGGGGTCCGAATCCCCAACCTGGGCCATTGATGCTTCCACTGTTCGACAACATGAAGTTGCCATCATAGTCAGTCGTGTACATAGCAGTGGCGATGCCGATCTGCTTGAAGTTGCTGATCATGGTGGTCTTCTTGGCTGCGGCCTTGGCCTGGGCGAAGACGGGGAAGAGAATGGCTGCAAGAATAGCAATAATTGCAATCACGACGAGGAGTTCGATGAGCGTAAAGCCCAACTTATGGCTCTTAGCACGATATTCGCACATTAGTATTTCCTCTAGGATGGATCAATGCCTCCGCGATGAAGCAGAGATACTGCATTGTAAGACACTTATCGCTAACGGTCAAGGAAATAATTAAAAAACCGTAGGAATTTCTCTTTGATCCGAGCCAATCAGAACATTTGGTAATGATTTAGGCGTCGAAATTGGTCACTTCAGATCATGACCGGGACCCAACAAAAAAGCGGCCCGGAGCCTGGACCGTTTCGCCATTGTATACCTGGTAGATTTACGAGGTCAAGAGCCGGGCCCACAATCTGTCGGCAAGGATGGAAGGCGACCACGATGACCGCGACGCCCTCCATCCCTCGGGCAGGTTGTGGGACAGAAAAATCAGACCATCGCCACCGATTCGCGACAGGCTCGCACGCACTCCCGGCAAATCTCGGCACAATGGATACAATTCGTAATCTCGAGATACTTCTCGCACTCAATCGCGCATCGTTCGCAAACATCGGCACACGAACCGCACTCGCGTAGCGAGCCCGAACTCATGGCCAAAATACAATTCGCGCATTCAGCGGCACAGTCTTGGCAGATGTGGACGCATGCTTCTAGGCCGGAAAGCGGCACGCAAGCGACGGCACAGGCGTTGCACTCGTCCTGGCAACGGGTGCAGATTTCGATACAATGTTCGAGCATCATTTCTTCCATCTTCATGTTCCTCATGAGAACCCGCCCATGTCTCCTAACCTCAAAGACGCCCCCCATACCGATGAGCGTACGCCCCGGGACTATCGGTCCAACTCCCAACCGAAAGAGGCTAGCACTCTGCACTCTGCACTCTGCACTCTGCACTCTGCACTCTGCACTCTGCACTCTGCACCCTGTGCTCTGTGCTCTGTGCTCTGTGCCCTGAAACCTAAATTCGGGTACACCTAACCGTCCCCATGCCCGGCGTCCATTTCGAACTGCTCTCTATCTGCCCGCACACCAAGGCCCGCCGAGGACGCCTCCATACCCCCCACGGCACCGTCGAAACCCCCTTCTTCATGCCCGTCGGCACTCAAGGCTCAGTTAAAACCGTTGGATCAGAAGACCTCGAGGCTCTAGGATTTGAGCAGGTCCTGAGCAATACCTATCACTTATCGCTCCGACCCGGAGCCGACCTCGTTCAAAGCTTTGGCGGCCTCCACGAGTTCATGTCCTGGCGAGGTTCCATTCTCACTGACTCGGGCGGCTACCAGGTCATGTCCCTCAGCGACATGCGCTCCATCAATGACGACGGCGTCAAATTCAAATCCCATCTCGACGGCTCGACCCATTTCCTTTCCCCGGAGCGAAGCATCGAAATCCAGGCCAAGCTCGGCGTCGATATCAGCATGATGCTCGACGAGTGTCCGCCCTACCCTTGCACCCGCGACGAGGCTGCCGCAGCCATGAACCGCACCCACCGCTGGGCCCACCGCAACCTCGCCGCTCGCCAAGGCGATCAGGCGATCTTCGGCATCGTCCAAGGCGGCGTTCACGAAGATTTCCGCACCGAGTCCGCCCAAGCCATCTCCGAACTCCCCTTCGACGGCGTCGCCATCGGTGGTGTCAGCGTCGGCGAGCCCACCGAGATGCAATATCCCGTGGTCCAGCACACCGCCCCGCTACTGCCCGCCGACAAGGCCCGCTACCTGATGGGTGTCGGCCACCCGAAAGACATTCTCCACGCCGTTGCGTGTGGCGTCGACATGTTCGACTGCGTCCTCCCCACCCGCATGGCCCGCCACCACTGCCTCTACACGCTCGAAGGCCGCGTCAACTGCATTGGCAAAAAGTGGCAGGAGCACAAGGGCCCGTTCGACGAACAAAGCGTCTTCCCTGCCACCGAACGCTACTCGGCCGCCTATGTCCGCCACCTCTTCAAGTCCGGCGAGCCTCTCGGCCCACGCCTCGCGTCGCTCCACAACCTCGCCTTCTACGCCCGGCTGATGCGCGAAATCCGTGACGCCATCGCTAACGGCACCTGGCCCGCCCTTGTCGACCGATACTCCAGAGCCTAGGTCCTTTCAAAATCCCTTCCTCACGTTGGGAGGAAGGGTGCAGGGATGGAGGGGCTTGATCTCCAGCCAATCCTCGCCAACACAACGCAGTTACCCTAGACCCGGCAATATGGCCAGATTCACGCCAGCAATCCTACCAACATCCGTCTCAAACCCCTGAGAACGTTTTCCGCCAGTGCCAATAGCCCTAGGCAGGGTTAGACAATGAACCGTTTATGGATGAAGGGCTTTGCGCTCGCCGCAGGGTATGGAGTTTTCTGCTGTCACGCAGAAGCTTCGACCAATTTGATTAATTTTCCGATCGCCGACATTTTGGCCCACCGAGAGGTGGCCTACAGCATCGGAGTCTCCGGCTTTGCTCAAAACGTGGACAAAGGCTTTGCGTGGTCGCACGGCGTCACATTGGGCTGTTGCGACAAGGGAGAGATCGGCATCACGCAGGACCTCCTGGGTCATACCGTCTACGACGGCAAAATTCGCTTCGTCGATGATCCCAAGCAAGGATTCGCCGCCAGTTTTGGTATCGCCAACTACGACGCCGACGCGCACACCAACGACGCCTACCTGTCGTTACGAAAGGATTTCACGAAGTTCCGCTTCCACGCTACTGCCTACCGGTCAGATAAGGTCGTCGGCGTCTTCGGAGTGGATTTCCCGTGCTGCTGCTGGGCTGGCGCCATCGAACATGTCACCGGGTCTGACAGCCAAACGTGGATCGGCTTCACATCGCCGAACTTCTATCCCGGCCTCAGTGCAACCGTCGCCAGTCGCCTGCCGTGGAACGGAAACTCCGAACAGCAGTATCAGCTCATCCTGAACTACGGACTTCGCTTCTAGGCTACTTACTGAGGTGGATCGATTCTCGGCTGACCGAGTCTCCGTCGTGAAGATTCTTCTTCGCGATGGTGACCTTGTCGCCTGCGGCGTATAGCTTCACGGCGCCAAAGTGAGTGTGTTGCGGCGAAAGGTGGATTTCGTACTTCTTTCCGTCACGGGAAACAACGAGCGTATCGTCGACTCGGTTGCCAAGGCGGAAGGCAGAAGTTTCCTTTCGGCTGACCGAGAGCACCTCGTAAACCGAATCTTGGTGGATGGGTTGAAGCAAAAACAACATGTTTTCCTAAGGGGCATATCCTATGCCAATTGGGAAATCGCTCGCAAATTGGCTCAATATATACCCCTCATGGGTATATTACCACACTACTCGTCAATTCGGCTGAAGTAAATCACCGTAACCGTATGCGTCGGCGTAATCAAGTCGCCATACACCCGACTCAAAAGCCCGATCACGTCGTCCTGTGTGCGAAATTCCGGGTTCTCTCGCTCGATGTCTCGCGGAGATAGCTCCGAGATCGGTTTGACTTCCACTCGATCGAGAATCGCGGAGTAAAGTTTCTGACGGCGTCCGAACCGCGGACCGATCGTAACCCAAACGACCATCCCTTCCGTATACTTATCCGACTTGTCCCCCATGCGAATCGTGACGGTCTTTC
Source organism: Armatimonadota bacterium (assembly GCA_016125185.1). Classification (NCBI taxonomy): domain Bacteria; kingdom Bacillati; phylum Armatimonadota; species Armatimonadota bacterium. Next base: position 1,946,904 of record WGMG01000006.1, read on the forward strand.
GGTTGTTTTTGAGGACATCTCCGTAGAGATCAGAGTAGAAGTTCAGAGCAAACATCGGAATTAACTACAATTGTTGCGGATGGGGGGCTCAAAACGCAAATTTCATGATAGTTTGGCTGGTCATCGTCCTAGGAATCTTGTATTTACTCCTGCTCCTGGGCGTTGCCTACTGCTTCGTCTTCCCTTTCCGCACCCCCATTTTCATTTCCCCCGGCTTCCTCGGGGTTCCACAAGAGTGGATTGAATTCGAAGATTCCGGCACCGGACGCCTGCTCCGAGGATGGTGGGTGCCAAAAGAGGATCCCGAAGTCGTCATGGTCTGCGCCCACGGCTACATGATGAACCGAGCCGAACTCGCTCCCTTCGCGCCCCGATTCCAAAACTGGCCGATCGCCTTCCTCTTCTTCGACCTCCCTGCCCACGGCGCGTCCCGAGGGCGAAAATCGGGGTTCGGCTACAAAGAGCGAACCGCCGTCGCATCTGCCGTCGCCGAAGCCAAGCGCCGCTACCCAAACGCCAAGATCGTCCTCGCTGGGTCGAGCATGGGGGCCGCCGCTAGCGCCTTCGCCCTTGCCGAGTCGCCCAATCTCGCCGACGCCCTCATTCTAGATTCCTGCTACGACCGCCTCGTTGAAGCGATCACCGGCTGGTGGCTCTTCATCGGCGGCAAAACCCTCCAGTACGTCCTCTACCCCGCGTCCTTTTTCGGTATGCCCCTCTCCGGCGTCAATCCCTTTCGCATTGTCGTGTCCTCCGCGCTGGCCAAAATCGCCAAGCCAACGCTGATTCTCCACGGTGGAGCCGATACCCTCGCCCCGCCGTCGGCCGCCAAAACCAACTTTGACGCCCTCGCGGGGCCAAAATCTATGGTCATTTTCGATGGCCGCAACCATTCCGAAGCCCGGTGGGAAGAGCCCGATCGCTACTTCGAAGCCATCGAAGCTTTCCTGCAGGAAAACGGATTAGCCGACCATCGGTCAAAATAGGTTCAAGTCGCGATGCCAGTCGCCGCCATCTGGCAAACCAGAATGGAGGCTTCTCCCGATAGGATCCACCCAGAGTAGCGCTAATAAAGATGCTTCTCTGGATAGAGAAGCCGGTAAGTGAGCTTGCGAGCGAACCGGATGAGACGAACCTCTCGCCAACCCAAGACTCAAGATAACTTCTTAAGTCGCAATGCCATTGGCCGCGATCCGGCAGGACGGTGTCTACTTGGATTGATGCCCAAAGAGATACTTCTCTGGATAGGGTCAACCTACAGTGGCGCCAAAAACAAGATGCTTCTCTGGATAGAGAAGCCGGTAAGTGAGCTTGCGAGCGAACCGGATGAGACGAACCTCTCGCATACTTCGAGCTGACCTAGGTCAAATTAACTCCTAAGTCGCGATACCGCGAAATGCCATCCGGCAAACCAAAGAAGATGCTTCTCCGGATGGAGAAGCCGGTAAGCGAGCCCGCGAGCGAACCGGATGAGGCGAACCTTTCGAAAGCGTTCGGGCTGATGTAGGTCAAAATAAGGTCAAACAATGCCGCGAGTCTCCATTCTGCTAACCTGCTACAACCACAAGAAGTACATTCCGGTGGCCCTAGACAGCATTCGCGCGCAGACCTTTACCGATTACGAAATCATCGCCCTCGACGATGGCTCCACCGACGGCACCCGCGAATGGCTCGCCGACCAAACCGGAATCAGGGTGGTTTTCAACGAGCAGAATCTCGGCACTTACGGCACCCTCAATAAGGGCCTCGACTACGCCACCGGCGAGTACATCGCCGTCTTTAATGACGACGACGTCTGGATGCCCACCAAGCTCGAAAAGCAAGTCGCCCTCCTCGATTCCAACCCAAAAGTCGGCCTTGTCCACACCGAAGGCGAGTTCATCGACGGTGAAGGAAACATCATGGAAGGCGAACCTCTCGGATTCAAATTCCCCCGTTTCGAAACCGGCGATATCCTCCTCGACCTCGTCTACGAAAACAAGGTCATCGCCTCCGCCGCCCTGTTCCGTCGAAGTATCGTCGACGAGATCGGCGGCTTCAACGAGTTCTACTTCGGCTCCGGAGACTGGGAGATGTGGTTCCGAATCGCCGAACGCTACGACGTCGGATGCGTCAACGAAAAGCTGAGCCAGTACCGCGTCCACGGCGCGAACGCCTCCCACAAGCTCGAAAAGATTTGGCGCGACGACGAACGCCTACGCGACTGGATGATCCCGCGCCTCGAAGACCTCGGCGATCGCTTTCCAAAGGAGAAGGTCCAAGCCGCCATCGCCCACTGCTGGGCCGCTCTCGGCACCGTCCGAATGCTCAACGGCGACGCTCGCTCAGCCCGCGCCGCCTACCGAGCCAGCATGCACGTCATGCCCGGTCGAATCAAGAATTACCTCCGCTTTGCCGCCACTTTCGCGGGCAAAAAGGTCTTCCGCAAACTGCTTTAGGCGCGCTTTCGTCGGCGAAGGAGCAGCACTCCACCAAGCCCAATCGCGAGCATTGACGATGGCTCTGGCACGACTCCAACGGTGAACCCGCTCCAGTACTCGAACGGCGACGCCGTGAACGAGATCGAGGTGTACGTCCCGGAGAACATGATCACGCCGCTCCCCTCCATGCCGTACAGCCGCAGGTTATCGTTGGTCCACATCGAACCCGAACCCCAATAGCCAGGGCCCTGGCTCAAAATCGTGAACGGCGTCGAAAAGTCGTAGTGCGACAACTGAGCCGGCGACCCCAAGCTCACAATGTCCATGATCGGATTTTTCACCGGCGCAGAAAACGTGATCGTATTCGTAATCACGTTCGTGGTCTGGCCAGAGAGGGCAATGATATCGGTCCGACTCGGCGCATTCTGGACCACCGCGTTCGTGTAGTAGCTCGGCCCGCCGTTGTACCCGGTGTAGTAGTAGGTGCCCGTGTTGTTGATCTGACTCTCCGCAACGACATTCCCGCTGTACGAAATGCCAACCGTCTGCGTCGGACTCACCACGATTTGGCCCGTCATCGAACCCGGAATCCCGGTCTGGCTCGCAAAGAATTCGGCGTATCGGTAGACGTCCGCGTGCGAGAACGCCGGTAGGCAAAGAAGACCGAGGACGATTGCTTTTCTCATAAACCCTTTTCGACGGTAATAATAGGGAGTCACCCTGTAAACAACTTCAGGGTTATTTTAGCGAATGACAACCAAAAATCCGCGAATTTACCTGGATAACGCCGCAACTACCGCACTCTTACCGGGTGTTCAGTCACGGATTTCCGAGGTCATGGCTTCGTTTGGCAACCCCTCCAGCCTCCATGCCCACGGTCGCGAAGCCAAGCACGAGATCGACTGGGCTCGCGAAAAAGTCTCCCAAGCCCTCGGTTGCCTCTTCGCCGAGGTCGTCTTCACCGGAAGCGGAACCGAGGCCGCCAACCTCGCCATCGTCGGTGCCGCCCTCGCCAATTCCGACTACCGCAGAAACCGAATTCTCCTCAGCGCCGTCGAGCACCACTGCGTCCTCCACACGCGTCCCCTGCTGGAACGTCTCGGCTACCAAGTCGAACTCATTCCCGTGGACCGAGAATCGAAGGTCCGCCTCGACGCCATAGAGGAGCTTGTAACGGACGATGTGCTCTTTGTCTCACTGATGAGCGCCAACAACGAAACCGGCATGATTCAGCCCGTCGAAGCCGCCGCAAAAATCGCTCACACAAGAGGAGCCCTCCTCCACTGCGACCACGTCCAAGGATTCCTCAAGGACGTTTCCAACCCTTGCCAGTTTGCTGATCTCGTCTCCGTCGCCGCTCACAAAGTCAACGGCCCGAAAGGCGTCGGGGCGCTCGCCGTCCTCAACGGAACAAAAATCAAGCCGCTCGTCACCGGTGGCGAACAAGAGCGCGAGATGCGCGGCGGGACCGAAAATCTGCTCGGCATCGTCGGCTTCGGCGCCGCCATCGCCGGACACCAAACCCAAAGCTACAGACCAATGCGCGACGCGCTTCGCGCTCGGCTCCTCGCCGCCGGGGCCGTCCCCACCGTCGCCAACCCCGACGAAACCCTCGATACTCACCTCCACGTCCGCTTCCCCGGCATCGACGCCGAAACCCTCCTCATCCGCCTCGACCGCGAAGGCATCAGCGCCAGTAGCGGCGCCGCGTGCAGCAGCGGCAGCATCGAGCCATCCCACGTCATGCTCGCCTGCGATTACACCGAAACCGAGGCCAAAGAAGGCGTTCGGTTCTCACTCGGGTACGGAAACACCGCCGAAGAAATCGAGCGGGCGAGTACCCTTATAGCCGAAGCCGTGCAGAGTATTCGGGGGAAAAGAAATGGATAGGCCGAGCAAGGACGTCTCCGGCAAACTGATCCTCAAGGTGATCGGCATCATCGTGGCCCTCTTCATGGCCATGAACATCTTCTTCGTCGTCTATCGAAGCCGAGTCGTACCGAAGTCGATCGAAAAGCGACGCCAGGTCGCCGTGTTGCTCGCCGCGAGAGAGTGGAAGGAAGGCACGTTCAGCGGCAAAATCCTCGATGGCAAACCGGATGAGTCGCATCTTCCGCCCCAAAGCCCCGAAAGCCAGAGGCCAAAGGAGGTCGAGAACTACAGCGACACATTCAACACCAGTACGGTGTTCGAATTTGAATACGCGAAACCGGAAAACCGCTGGTCAATCCAGGTCGGCAACGACACCTACACCGTTCATCGCGAAAACGGCGCAAAATAGCCTGGACACCGCGGAAGCGGTAACCCAGGCTAGAGGGTCGATTACTTGCTGGTTCGACGTCGTCTAACGAGCGCCAAAGCGCCAATGCCGAGGACGGCGAGGCTCGCCGGCTCTGGAACGGAGTCGATCGTCAAGTTGTCGAGTTGAAAGCCGGAGACCGTGCCGAGACCGCCCGAGCCATTGTCCATCACCGTAATGCTATCCAGATTCGTAAACGATCCGTCTAGCATAAACGTCTGCCACTGGTTGGTAACGTTAAAGACCTGCGAAGTGGTACCGCCGCCCTCGTAGTTTCCGACGACCGTGATTGATCCGGTTGCGAAGGTGCCATCAAAAACCGCCGAATCAAAAGACTCCATCGAGAACGGTGCATCGGATATGGGCTTAAAGTTCACACTGCCCGTTGCTCCATTGTTATCGTCTCCAATAGCTGCCAACGTGACGCTTCCATCTTGCACGCGCCCCGAGCCGGTGTAGCTGTCTGTCAGGATTCCCCAACCTCCAGCCGAAAAGTTAAAGTTGTATCCCTCGGACACGAGCGGGTTATCGAATTGATCGGATGTGATGTCCTCGAAGTCGATGACGGTTGCCGACGCGATCGCCGGAAAGACAAGCAAAGCTGAGCCCACTGCCACTAGTAGAATTTTTTTCATGTTGATTCCCAAAGTCTTCTCACTCAATCGAGCGAACAAATCACAGTATAGGGAAACGAAATGAATCCGTCGACCCGGCAAATATGCTGGGTGGAACACGGAAGGAGGCTAAACCAAGGCAGTTCCGCCTACCATCCCGAAGCATATTCAAACTAACCCTATACCGAGGTGGATGAGTTTTTAGCCCCATCCACCTGGTCGCATACTTACTTGCTGGTTCGTCGTCGAACGAGCGCTAAAGCGCCAAGTCCGAGAACGGCAAGGCTCGCCGGCTCCGGAACGGTGCCGTTGATGGCGATATTGTCGAGCTGGAAGCCAGGACCTGAATCAAAGTCGCTCGTATTGAGGTCGACAACTGTAACGCTCTGCAGGTTGGTAAACGTACCATTCAAAGCGAACGACTGCCATTGATTGGTGATTGAAAAGTCCTGAACCGTGGTGCCACCACCGACGAAGTTGCCGATGAACTCGATCGAACCCGTAGCAAACAGACCAGTGAAGACGGCCGAATCAAATCCTTGGACCGAAAATGGCGCGCCTGAGTCCGTGCTGAAGGTGACCTGAGCGTTCGTGAAGTTTCGCGGGCCAGCCAAGAACAGCGTCGAAGTTCCATTCTGAACTCGATCAAACGAGGTGTAACCATCGGTGGCGATAGCCCAACCTTGTGCGTCGAAGTTGAAAGTGAATCCCTCAGAGGGAATCGGATTTCCGAACTGGTCTGCCGTAATGTCTTCAAAGTCCAGCATGTCTGCCGAAGCGAACGACGAAAGAGAAAGCGCGGCAAGGCCGACTGCCCCAACTAAGAGTTTCTTCATAGATATCTCCCAAAAGTTCCGCACACAATTGTGCGAACAAGCCAAGTATATCGCGCGGGTAACCATTTTGTAAGTTGCCTATCGGAAACGATGCGGGGCGAATGACCCATTCCAACGGGTGGCACGGTCAGCGACCACTTCCCGCTTGCGGGATGGGAGTTGGCCGTGTGACAAGGACCTCACCATCCCTCGAAACGCGCCAACCAGCAAGCAACCAACCTCAACATTCCTAAGAAAATTAGGTTCTTCCCCCAACCCCTCCCGCCCACCCAGCAACAGTGCCATACTGGTTACCGTGTGAAGGATCGATCGCCTTGATCGATCTGAAAATTGGGGAAAGCTGGTGGAACTCCAGCGCTGTGCCGCAACGGTAAAAGTCCGAATGCCCACTTCGCACAAAAAGCGCATCGCCCACGAGCATGGGTCGGATGATGGTTGGGCGATTCCCATCGTCCTATCGCATCTCCTTCCTCTCCGCTCCGAAGCAATGCAGGAGCGAAATGAAGAATCGGAAGGCCGGGTTTACCCTCATCGAACTGCTCGTCGTCATCGCGATCATCGCGATCCTCGCGGCGATCCTGTTCCCCGTGTTTGCCCAGGCCAAATCGGCGGCCAAGTCGGCCCAATGCCTCTCGAACCAGCGTCAAATCGTCACTGCTTGGCTGATGTATGCCAGCGACGTCGATGACCGCGCGTGCCTCTCCTACTACTACCGAAACGGCTTCGACGTCGAGGTGGCATGGGATTTCACGCTCGATTGGTCGGCCGGCACGACCCCGAAAGCCTCCGGCGGACTCCTCTACCCCTACATCAAGAACGGGCAGATCAACGCCTGCCCCTCGTTCTTTGGCGAAGCCTACGGGCGGCCGTACACCGGCTACGCCTACAACGCGACCTACATCGGCGGCGACATCTTTGGCGCCTACCGCGAAGCTTCGCTAGGGGGGATTCAGGATCCGGCCGGAACGGCGGTCTTCGCCGACGGCGGCTACGGCTGGCCCGTGAAGGGACAAAACTACCTTCGCGCCCCTAGCGACCCGTTCTATGGCATCGGCACCGTCCATTTTCGCCACCTCGGTGGTGCAAACGTGGCCTACGCCGACGGACACGCTCGCAAGGTGAAAACCCGCTACCGGGCCATCGCCTCCGAGCCCGAAACCGGAGCCCTCTCGAACGACGATTCTGCATACGACCTGCAAGGCGACTAGATGGAGAACTAATGAAAACGCATATCACACTCGCGGCGCTGGCCCTGTCCGGCGCGTCCTTCGCCAACCTTGCGACCTTTGACGACCTCAGCCTCGCGCCCGGTTCGTACGAAAACACAGCCAGCTTCGCCAGCGACGGATTTGGCTTCAATAACAGCTACGATCCGACCTTTGGCTCTTGGGCCGGTTTCGCCTACTCAAGCGTCCAAGACGGCACCACTGCGGGCTTCGGAAACCAGTATGCGGCCAAACCCGGTGCCGCCCACAGCGGGGCCAATTACGGCGTCGCCTTCCAGGACTCGTTCACGCCTGTCACGCCGACCATCACGGTTCCCACCGGCCAGTCGCTGACCGGACTCTGGATCACGAACACGACTTACGCCTACTACTCGATGCACGATGGCGACGCCTTCGCAAAGAAGTTCGGTGGAGCCACCGGCAACGACCCCGACTGGTTCAAAGTCACCGCGACCGGCCTGATCGGCTCGACCATCACCGGCACCGCCGACTTCTTCCTCGCCGACTTTCGCGACTCCGACAACTCCAACGACTACATCGTCTCCGATTGGCGTTACTTCGACCTCACCGGCCTCGGCGCCGCGACCTCCGTCCAGTTCACGCTGTCGTCGAGCGATAACGGCGCGTTCGGCATGAACACACCCGCCTACTTCGCCATCGACGACGTCTCATCCGTCCCCGAACCGGCGTCCCTCGCCATCATCGCGTTCGGATTGGTCGGCCTCGCTCGCCGTCGGAGCCGCCGAGCATGAGGGCTCTTGTCGGGCTCGCCGTCCTCTTCGCCACCGTATCGGCCAATGCCCAGTTCGCCGCCCACGGAATCTCAGCCTCGGACCCATCCTTCACCGGATGGGCCACCGGCGTTAACAATCTGACCCGCGGACCGATGAACATCGCCAACCCCAGCTTGGGCTTTGCCAGCTATGGCTCCGCCTCCGACGCCCTCGGCGCACCTGGCGGCTGGAGCGGCGTGGTCAGCCTCGGCGATGGAGGCTCGATCACCGTCACCTTCGATCAGCCGATCACCGACGGTCCGGGTGACGATTTCGCCGTCTTCGAAAACGGTTTCGCCACCGGCGGAAACGTCTTCGCTGAACTCGGCTTCGTCGAGGTCAGCTCGAACGGAACTGACTTCTTCCGATTCCAAAGCACGAGCCTAACCCAAACCACGACTCAACTGGGAGCCTTCGCCTCCCTCGATCCGACCAAGGTCCACAACCTCGCCGGACAGTTCCCCGAACTCGAAGGTACGCCGTTCGACCTATCCGAACTCAGCGGAGTCTCGAACCTGCTGGACGTCAACGCCGTTCGCTACGTCCGCGTGGTCGATGTCGTCGGCAGTATCGACGATGCCTACGCGACCTACGATAACTTCGGCCACAAAATCAACGACCCCTGGAGCACACCGTTTGCGTCGGGAGGCTTCGACCTTGATGCCGTCGGAGTCATTCACGCCGTTCCCGAGCCGGGATCGCTAACCGCCTTGGCACTGGGGCTCGCCCTCATCCTGAGGCGGCGAAAGCGCTAGAGAGGGAGGCCGGCGGAACGGAACCGAGGCTCGATCCCTCGACCTTCCGCCCGCCGGCGATCCTCAAGAAGAATGCCCCTCGAAAAGATCGCAATAAGCATCTATACGGTGGTCTGACGCGCAACACCACCCATCGCATGTAGACTTTTGGTATGAACGTCCGCATCGAAAAAGATAGTCTGGGCGAGGTCCAAGTTCCCGCCAAAGCCTACTGGGGTTCCCAAGCCGAGAGAAGCCGCCTCCTCTTCCCCATCAGCGGCCTCACCGAGCACCCCCAGTTCATTGATGCCTACACGCGTCTCAAGAAGGCGTGCGCCCAGGCCAACACCGAACTGGGCCTCCTCGATCCCAAGATCGGTGCCGCGATTGTTGAAGCCGCCGACGAGATTCTATGTGGGCGATTCCGCGACCAATTTCCCGTCGATGTCTTCCACATGGGGGCCGGAACCTGCTTCCACATGAACGTCAATGAGGTGCTCGCCAATCGGGCCGAAGAAATCCTCGGCGGTCAGCTAGGCGAATACAAAATCGTCAATCCCAATGACCATCCAAACTTCGGACAAAGCACGAACGACACCTTCCCCACCGCCATGCGAATCATGAGCCGGGTCATGCTCGATGACCTGCTCGCCGCGGGTCACAAGCTGGCCGACGCGCTTGCGGCCAAAGGACGAGAGTTCGACCCGATCCTTAAATCCGGCCGGACTCACCTACAGGACGCCGTCCCCGTCCGCCTTGGTCAGGAGTTTGCCGCCTATGCCGCTGCCGTCCGAAAAGCTCTACGCTGGCTGGAGATGGCTGGTCACGAACTCGAAGAATTGGGCATCGGCGGCAGTGCCGCTGGAACCGGTCTCAACACTCATCCCCAATACCGCTTCCGAGTTATCGAACTCCTCGCCCAAGAAACTGGCATCCCTTTCCGCCCCGCCGAGGACCTTCGCGAAGCCATGCAGAGCAACTTCGCGATGGCGAGCCTCGCCGCTGGTCTGCGCATCCTGTGCCTGGAGCTCACGCGCATCGCCAACGACCTGCGCCTCCTCTGCTCTGGACCACTGACCGGCTTTGCCGAGATCGTCTTGCCTGCCGTCCAACCCGGGTCTTCCATCATGCCTGGCAAGATCAACCCGAGCATGGCCGAAAACCTCAATATCGTCCTCTACCAAGTGCTGGGCCAGTGCGCTAGCATCGAAGGCTGTGTCCAGGCCGGACAGCTAGAACTCAACGTCATGATGCCCGGCATGGTGTTTTCGTCTCAGTTTTCGCTCCAAATCCTAACCAATACGCTTCGCACGTTCACGACGAACTGCGTCGAAGGCATCACCGCCGACGAGGAGCGATGCCGCCATTACGCCGAGACCTCGCCGTCGCTGGCAACCGCCCTCAACACCTACCTCGGCTACAAAAAGACCGCCGAAGTCGTCAAGCAAGCGCTCAAGGAGAAGAAGCCGATCCCCCAAGTCGTTCGCGAACTCGGTCTCCTCGACGAAGAAACTCTCGCCAAAGCCCTCGATCCTGCCCTCCTCACCGAACCCGGCATCCCCGGCGGCTAGTCATGGACTGCGTCGAATAGGGAAAGCCCACTGGGAGTTGCGAGCGTCTCGCTCGCATAGCAAAGTCAGTAGAGGCGAAGCATCTGGGAGGGTGGGCATCTTGCCCATCTGGGAGCCATGCCTTGGGTTCCTATCTCTCGGGGCACAGGCGTCTCGGAGAAACACGGTGGAGTACCACCAACCAAGCCCCTACTTCGGCTTCGGAAAAACGTTATGCGTATCCGCCCACATCTGCCACCGATGCGACAGCCGATCCACAACGTCCGGATACTCGTCCGCCAAATCCTTCAGCTCCGTCTGATCCTGATTGATCCGGTACAAATGCCACTTCGGATTCCCCGATAGCGACACCAGTTTCCACACATCGTCGCGGATATACCGCGCCCCAAAGTGCTCATTGAACAGCAGGCCGTGCTGGGTCTTTGACTCTGTTCCCTTCAAAGTCGACAAGAAGCTGATCCCCGTCGTCGGCGTGATCTCATGCCCACGGTAAGTCGTCGGATACTTCGCACCCGCCATCTCGCAGAACGTCGCCATGAAGTCCATCACGTGCCCCCAATGGTCCGTGTACCCGCCCTTATGCCGAATACCCTTCGGCCAGAACGCAATCATTGGCGTGTGCAGGCCGCCCTCATACGACTGCGCCTTGGCGTACTGGTAAGGCGTGTTCGCCACGTTCGCCCATCGCGGCCCGATCGAACCGAACTGCGTTTCCGGCCCTGGCATCACCTTCTTCTTCACCGGATAGGCAATCTTCCGACCGTCGCGCGTTTCGCTCGGGCGGTCAAACCCCGGCCCATACGCCGCCGAAACCTCCGGGCTCGCCCCGTTGTCGCTCAGGAACAGAATCAGCGTGTTGTCGAGCTTTCCGTTCTTCCGCAAAGCATCGATGATCCGGCCGATTCCCTGGTCCATCCGGTCCACCATCGCCGCATGAACCGCCATCGCCCTGGCGTCCCAATCCTTGTCTGGATTATCCTCCCATTTCAAGTCGCTTCCCATTCGCGGCGACATCGGCGCCTTCGCCGGGTCGATCAACCCCATCTTCACCATCCGCTGGTACCGCGCCTCCCGAATCGCATCCCAACCCACCTTGTAGGTGTCCTCATACTTGGCGATCTCCTCCTTCGGAGCCATCAGCGGCCAATGCGGCGCGGTTTGTGCGACATAAAGGAAAAACGGCTTATCGTCTTTGCTGAACTCGTTGATATCCTCGACCGCCGTGTTGTTGATCGCGTCGGTGTGGTAGTACCCCTTCGGCACGCTCTCCACCGGCTTCGTCCCTTCCACTAAAGCAAAGGGGTCAAAGTAGTCGACCACTCCCCAAAGATTCCCGTAATACTTCTCGAAGCCGCGGTTGACCGGATACTGCTCGACCGGCGAGAAGAAAGGATGCGACTCCTGATGGTTCAGCCACTTCAGTTGCGCTTCCCCCGTCGGCTGTTCCTCGGTGTTCGAAACGTGCCACTTGCCCGCCATCGCCGTGTGGTACCCGGCGCTCTTCAAAACCTCGGCCAGCGTCACCGTGTTATCCGTCAGATAACCGCGATAACCCGGCTTGCTTCGGTCCGTCGTCATCTCGCCAATCCCGGCCTGCTGGTTATAGAGGCCGGTCAGAAGCGACGCCCGAGTCGGACAGCATCGCGACGTGTTGTAAAACTTGCGGAACCGCAGGCCGTTCTTGGCCAAAAAGTCGATATTTGGGGTGTGAATCTCGCCGCCGTAGCAGCCGACATCCGAAAAGCCGAGATCGTCCGCCAGGATCAGCACGATATTGGGCCGCGTGTCCTTCTTAACCGGCGTCCCCGGCGAAGAAACCGGAAACACCAAGGCGAGCAGCAACAAGAAAAACAGCCTTCGGAACTTCATCGACACACCCTTCATCTTACTTACCTCGCGCTCCAAGAACCAGGCGGACTCAAAAAGTGGACATATGACCTACCCCTTCACCCGGAAGCAATCCGGGTGATGGTCGTCCACCATCCCCACCGCCTGCATCCACGCGTATACGATCACCGGACCGCAGAACTTAAACCCCTTGATCTTCAACGCCGTCGAAATCGTCGCCGACAGCGGCGTCTCCGCTGGCACCACCCCGGACCGATTGACGATCGGCTTGCCATCCACAAAGCTCCAAACGAACTTCGAGAAATCGTCGATTTCCAAGAACTTGCGAGCCACTTCGATCGTCGCCAAAATCTTGGCCCGCGACCGAACGATTCCCGGATCATTCATCAGCCGCTCCACATCTTCGTCCCCATAGTCAGACACCACTACCGGGTCGAACCCATCGAACGCCGCTCGAAAGGAATCCCGCCGCTTCAAAATCACCGACCAAGACAACCCCGCCTGAAAGCCCTCCAGCATCAGCGTTTCCCAAAGCATCCGGCTGTCGTAAACCGGAATGCCCCACTCTTCGTCGTGATATCGCTCCATCACCGGGTCGCCGTTCGCCCAGGAACATCGTTGAACCGCCACATCAATCATAGTAGACATCAGTTTACATACCGCCTCCATTTTTGACAAGCCCCTTTTCTAGAAATTTTTCCAAACCCGACCGCCCCAGAGGTACCTTTACAGGTGGATGGCTCAATTTCGAGTTGGCTGTGTCCCCTATGTAAATGCGCGCCCACTGGTGGCCGTTTTCGACCAGCCCAATGAGTTCGTCGACGTCCTCTACGACGTCCCCTCGAAGCTTCCGGCGATGCTTGAATCCGGCAAGGTGGACGCCATTCTCGTCTCCAGTGTCGAGCTTCTGCGTCGCGACGACCTCTGGCCCGCCAGCACCGTCGGAATCATGAGCAATGGTCCGGTCCAAAGTGTCCGTCTTCTCTCAAAGGTGCCCGTCGGCCAGATCAAAAGCCTGGCCCTCGATCAAAGCAGCATGACCAGCAACATGCTCGCCCAAGTGCTTCTCGCCGAGCAAGGCGTCTTTCCCACCCTCGATAACCTGCCGCCCGATGGCCCCAATATGCTGAAGGACCACGACGCCTGCGTTCTCATCGGCGATCGAGGCTACGAAGCCGACGGGACAGGGTTGGTCGACATCGACCTCGGCCAGGCCTGGACCGAGATGACCGGTCTGCCGTTCGTGTGGGCCCTGTGGCTTGGACCGATTGCTAGCCAAGTGCTCACAAACATCCTGGGATATGCCTTTGCCGCCAGCGGCTTTGCATCCCTTCACCGCCTTATCGATACATCACCGGATTCGGCCCGCCCCCACGAACTAGATGCCCTTCGCGCGGTGTCAGAATCTGAGCAGTATCGTCGAGACTTTGTCATCCGCTCCGCTATGTCCCGATCGAGCTGGACCTACGACCAAGTCGAAAGCTATTTGGCCCACGGCGTCCGCTTCTCCAGCCACCGCGACAACGAGGCCCTCGCGAAATTTGCCGAGCTCATGACGAAGCACGGCCTATGCGAGGCGAAACTGCCGCACCAGGAATTCTTTGTGGGCCTTCATCAAGAGATTCTCGACCTCGTGCCGCAACCGGTTCAGAGATAGATCCGCAATCGCGGCTGAAAGCCCCGAAGCAGTGTCGCCGCGCGCTCCCGCACCACGTCATCCTTTGCCAGCAGGCTCACGGCCAAGCGGAAGAGATACAGCCTCGCCGTCGGACTCTTTGCCGCCCAGTCTCCAAGTTCCTCCTTGGTCACGCCGACGTCGCGGCGGAAAAGTAGTGGAGGCGACAGCGGAGAACCTGACTCAGAGGCGCAGGCGATTTGAAAACTGACGTGCCCCGGCTGTTCCCCTTCGACTCCGACAGACTTCGAAAACAGCGGACATATCGCGGCCGGAACCCAGTCGCCAAACTCCTCTGCCGCAAACGAGAGGTCCAGCATCCCCTCGCATAAAGCCTCATCACCCGTCAGTTTTGAAAGCCGTTCGATCGCCTTTTCAGGTTCAAGCGTGCGATAGTTCGGCAAGGGATCATCATCCCGTTCGATGGCCCGGGCGATCTTGCGCATCCAATCGTCTGCTCCATCGACCGTCGAATCGTGAGCCTTCGCCACCGTACGGGTCAAAATATCCCGGTCGGGCTCCGTCGCCTCGCGGTCCAGCGCAATCCGACCGTTCAACACGACTGCGCCGGGGATTCGCGCCCGACCGTCGAGTTGAAGCGCACACGTCTCGGCCATGCTGAGCAAAACCTTCGAACAATCGTCCGGCGTCAACAAAATCGACTTACCCGAAAGCCGAAAAGCATGAATGTCGAGAGCGTCGGACGTCTTGGCCGCTACCCACGGCCCGCCAACGTAACCAGCATCCGTCACCGGGACGGTTACAAAGAGCGAATTCGACGGCACCGCATTGCCGTGCAGACTGTACGTTCCATCCCCCGCGATTGTCTCTGCAACTGCCTCGGGCTTCGCCGTCCTCTGAAAAAGAACGAGACGGAGAATTCCCGTGTCCTTACCCGCTACCGTCACATGACCCCGCAGGGTCGTACCGAACGCGCACACTAGTCCGACAATTCCCAACATCTTTTTTTACAAGGAGTCGATTTATCAAAGATAGATAAACAGACCCCAAATCCCCCGAGAGGGATTGTAGTCGGGTTTTGTTCAGACGTCAAGTTAAGTTTTCATAAGGACCTAGGTCGCCTCATGCGATAAGCTAGACCCGCCCCGCCGAAGAGGAGAAAGCCCCCTGTCCCGATGTACAAAAGCTGCGTCGGAGAATTGTTGGGCGGAACGTCATGCTGAAACGACTGCCCGGCCAATTGCCGCACCTCGGCGTCGGATTTTGGCCGTTCCCCGATGACATACGGCACCGCTTTCGGGCCCTTCAGTCGATTATCCTGCGCCTGCGTTCCCACCGGCCCCATCGAGGTCATGTCTTTGACGTCTACCTTGTCTCCAAACTCCGCGCTTTTCAGCGTATAAGTCACCTGTTGGCTAAGGTGAGCCAGTGAGCCGCTTCGAAATTTCACGTCGACCTTGGTTGGCACCCTCGATCCGTTCGGATAGGTGTTGTAATGCTCGATATCGACCGTGAAGTACGGCGTCTTTGCGACCGACTCGGTAAAGTTGACCAAATCTCCCGAAGACGCATCGACCTCGAAGGTTTGCGTCTTTTTGTGGCCTTCCCGCACGACCTCTTGGTTCGCCCACGAAACGCCTCCCTCGATCCGCCCAAACCGATCGATCTGAACGAATTTACTGAGTGGGAGTCCGGCCAGAGGAATCGCCAAAACTCCACTGCCGATGGTCGATGGAAAGCTGTAAGTGGCCTCCTTATCGATATCCGCATCGATCCGTCCCGACGGCCCAAACCGGCCAACCGTGGAAAGCAACGAGCCGTTGCTAAAGTCGCGGATCACGTCCTGCTTATAGCTCATCGGCATCTTTAGCCCTTTCAACGCGAGGTTCCTGGCCGTATTCTCGGCGATCGCTTCGACCGCCTGCCAGTCCTCACCGGCGACCTTTCGAGCCAAAACCTTCTTCTCCACCGCCACCATGCTGCCAAACCGCCGTACGACGATCGTCCCCTTTTCCCACTTCTCGCCCGCATTGCGTCGGCTCATCTTCTGCCGGTAGAGCCAAACCCGGTCCAAATCGGCCTGAGTGTTGCCCATCTTCAACAGCGATTCTCGAATCTTGTCCGTCATTGGCGTCGGCGGCACAATCTGGCGAGCGTCTTCCCAACGCACATAGTCAAATTCGTATTGAGATCGATTCGATTCGGCTCCCCGAAAAAGGTCGTTTTCCAAAATGCGATTGGCTGGCTCGCCAGGGTTGGCCGCACAATGCGCCGCCACCAAAGTGACGGCGCAAAGGATCGGTCCTACCCTACATGGGTTGGAATGCTTCATAAACAAACTCCACAAAAACAGGTCTCGGCGACATCGCGACCCTAGTTCGTGATGTCCCCACCCGTACCGTTATCAAAGTCTTGGCAGGTAGGAGCATAGTCTGGGTTGTCCGTTACCGTTGTCCAAGAGACGTTCGTGAAATCACAATAGTTGCCGCCTGGATCGGATATACAGTACCCCTCGCGCTCATAGTAGAACGCGTAAACAAAGCTGTCGTGGCACCAACCGTAGGGGCCGTACTGACAAGAACTGCCCGTCGTGTGCTTTTCTTGCATGCACTGGGCGTCTGCCGTACATCCGCCGGGCGGATTCACGTAGGCCCAAGCGGGGTCGTTTCGAAGGCATAGCCCCTGCATGTCGGCGACCACCGTCGCGGCAATGACGAATATCCCACAGGCCGATGCAACCATCGGCAATTTTCGACTGATTTTCATGATCTATCTCCGAGATAGGCTAAAAACCGAAGGTCCAGACGACTGTCGTCGTGACCATTCACTTTGATTGTCGCGAGATTCCACACCCCCAACTTCACCGAATCGGTGGCGACACTCAGATCGCCCTCCGTGCTTTCCAGAGGCAGCAGATAATCCGAGTCGAACCGAAGGTCCAAACACGAGCAACCCGACGCCTTCGAAAGACGAATGGGGGTCATGGTGTTGTTGATGATGCGAAACTTCCCAGTCGCGATCTTCGATGTTCCGACTCTCAGCCTCAAATTGCTTTGGGCGAGAGTTAGCCCAGGCCGGAACCGCCATGGTGCGATGCCGTAAGCGGTGATCAATGCTCCGAGCACGATCAAAACCGCCGCGAACGAACGGCCAATCCACGTGCGTGAATGCCATTTTCGTTCCGATTTATCGCTGTCCACAGTGTCCTGAAACGATATCACGCCTCGACCAGAAAAGCAAGTATTTTTACCAGGTTTTGGCAAATCATTGAATCTGTCGAAGAATTCTCTCGCCAATCTTACGGCGGGCGCTCCAAAGAACCGTTACGGTGCCGATACAACCACAATTCCACGGGAAACACCCAATCTTGATAAAATATTTCCTGAATTAGTTAGATCGTTCTCATCATCCAAAGAAAAAGCACGGCCGCCATCGACGGCCGTGCCATTTTGTGCCAAAACCAGGTGCTAGCTCTTCTTCAGCAAACCGTCTGCGCGGCGGTTGTAGTTGCCACCGATCTCGCGGATGCTGAGGCTCAAGTCGAGGCGTCCGGCGCTATCGACCTTGCCCGTAAGCCGGATGTCCCATCGGCGATTCGATTTGTCCACGAGTTCGCCAACCGCCGAAAGCGACTGTCGAGCCCGATCGTACGTTCCCTTGAACGTGATGTGGAAGCCTTCGTTTCGCCCTGGAGCCAAGTAGCCGCTGACGTCCATCAGGTTGCTTCGCGAGTTCGACAGCTTGATCGAAGCGGTATGCGCCACCTTATCTCCTGCCAGGTTCACGACGTCGATGGTTCCTGCGTACGTTCCATCGATCTTAGCGTTCAGGTCGGCTCGCTCGCGGTCGACCGTAAACTTCTTCGTCGCCGACCAATCCTTCATGCCATTGCCGGTCGCCGTAACCTCGATGGTATAAACGCCCGCCTCATTGGTTCGAATGTCCAACGACTTGCGGGTTGTCCCGTTGATCTCAAGATTCAGACGATACGAATCGCTGGCGACCACCCGTCCGCTCGGACCAAGCACTCGCACCGAAACCGAAGCAGGCATCGTCTCGTTTCGACCACCCGTGTAATAGACTCCGATGTCAGCCGAGACCGTCTCATCCATCTTGATCTTCCCGCCTTTCATTCGAATGTCGCCGCTCAGCTTCATGTCGAAGTTGGTGCCAGAGGGATTCCCGGTGGTGCCACGCAGGCGATAAGTCTTATCGATCACGCTGGATGATGAATTTCGCAGGTCCAGCTTCTCGGTCACGCGACTCTGACCGCCGCCGTCGACCGTCACCGTATAGACCGCCTTCTTGGTCAACCGAACCGAGGCGTTCCCACTCGAATCCGTCGTAACCGTCTTGCTTTCGCTTCGGTCATCGGCTTCAAAAGTCACCCGCGCTCGCGAAATCGGATTGCGGCCCGACGAGTCCATCGTTCGCACCATCACCATGCGCTCCAAAGTCGTTCGCTTCAGGTTGAAGACCGCAACGGTATCGCGTCGAAAGTTGGTTATCACACCAGCCGTGTACGTTTCGAAGCCGTTGGCCGAAACGCTCACCGAAGTGCGTGCATTCGGCGCATTGTCAATCGGGATGATGGCAAGCCCATTCGATCCCGACAAATATCGTTTCGCAACCGTCGCATTGCCAAGGGTGATCTCGGCCTGAGCGCCTCGGATCGGTTCGTTCGTATCGTCCGTTCGAGCGAAAACCAGAATCTTCTCAGACTTGTTCGGGCCTAAGCGAAAATCAATCTGGGTTGGCCTGTTGGATGACAACGTGACTTCTTTCATTTGGTATGCGAAGTCGTCCTTTGTCGCAACGACAATATACTTTCCACCCCGCACTTTCGCCACAACCGCATTGCCGTCACGGTTAGTGACCGCGGCATTGACAAAGAACGGCGACTTCTCCGGACCGATAAGGACAATGGCGGCACCGGTAATAGCTCGGCCAGCCGAATCTTTCACCGTCATAACGATGTCGGACTGGGCATTGGCTGCAACCGCTCCCAAGAGGAACGCGGTGACGCCGAAGAGTTTTGCAGTGCTATGACGTTTCATATCTTCTGATTATGAAACGCGTACGCCTATTCGGCAATTACAAAGTGTAGGTCCTTCGCCAGAAGAACCTACCGAAATACCTTACTTCGCTACGAGTTCGCCCGCGGTCTTGATGACCTCGCGCTTGTATTCTTCAGTCGTCGCCTTGCCGCCAAGGTCGATGGTCAGGCATTGCCCTTCATCGCAGACCTGGAGAACCGCGTTGAGGATTCGATCTGCCTTCTCGTTCTCGCCCAGGTGGCGAAGCATCATCAGAGCCGACAGAAGGAGCGCTGTTGGGTTGGCGACGCCCTTGCCTGCGATGTCCGGCGCCGAACCGTGCACCGCCTCAAACACCGCGCATTTCGCGCCGATATTGGCCGAAGCCGCAAGCCCGAGACCGCCGACGAGACCGGCGCAAAGGTCGGAAACGATGTCGCCATAAAGGTTCTCGGTGACGATCACATCAAACTGCTCGGGGTTGATGACCAACTGCATACAGCAGTTGTCGACGATGATGTCGTCGGCCTTCAGATCGGGATATTCCTGCGCCGTCTTATAGAACTCTTCGAGGAACATGCCATCCGTGAGCTTCATGATGTTGGCCTTGTGGACAGCCGTGATGCGCTTTCGACCCTGTTTGCGAGTCATGTCGAACGCGTATTTGAACAAGCGCTGACATCCTGGCCGAGTGATGACCTTAATCGATTGAGCGACGTCCGGATGGGCCTTATATTCGATGCCCGCATAGAGGTCTTCCGTGTTCTCTCGAACGATAATGAGGTCGATATGCTTACCTTCGAACGGACCGTGGACGCCTGGCATCGTCTTCGTCGGTCGAACGTTCGCAAAGAGATCGAGGGCCTGACGAAGGATCACGTTCGCAGATTTATGGCCGGTGCCCACCGGCGTGGTGGTCGGCCCTTTGAGCGCAATTCCCAGTTCGCGGATGGTTTCGATGGTCTCCTGCGGCATGGCATCTTTGCCTTTTTCGACCGCACCAAGACCGCCTTCCAGGTAAACCCATTCGGCTTCGAACCCTACAGATTCGAGGATGGAAATCGTCGTCCGAGTGATCTCCGGCCCGATTCCATCGCCAGGGATAACCGCAATCTTTCGTTTGCTCATTACTGATTAATATTGGCAAAATTACCGGGGATAAGTATTGGTTCGTTAAAAGTTTCGTTTGAACCTGACGTCGAAAGTCACGAAGTTCAAGTCGGTGGCATGAAATCTGCACCTTTCATCCGCATAATATTTATGAGGTTCTTTAAGAAATGAGACTTGTCGAAGTTAAGTTGGAAGAACCGAGAATCGAGAATCACTCAACGACGCGGTTCGATCTCACGATTGTCGTCCCAACGCTCAACGAAGCCAAAAACATACCGATCCTTTACGCATCGCTGGAGCGAGTGCTAACCGGCCTCAAGTGGGAACTCGTCATCGTCGATGATAATTCGAAGGATGATTCACCGGCGCTGATGGTCGATATGGCCAACCGCCACGACAACTTTCGCTTTATTCGCCGGTTCGGACGAAGCGGACTCTCGACCGCGTGCGCCGAAGGCATGATGACGGCGGCTTCGCCGATCATCGCCGTCATGGACGCCGACGGTCAGCACGACGAAACGAAGCTGATGGAAATGTTCCGAATCCTCGATTCGGATCAAGCTGACGTCGTCGTCGGAAGCCGATTTGCCGAAGGCGCCGACCTCACCTCGTTTACCAATTTCCGAACGAAGCTGAGTCTGTGGAGCAACGTCATGGCCCAAAAGTGGTTTCAAGTGCCGCTGAAGGACTCGATGGGCAACTTCTTCATGCTCAAACGACCGGTCATCGAAGCCGCCGCCCCGAACCTTTGCGGCCGCGGTCAGAAGCTGTTGTTCGACATCCTACTCGTAAGCCCGGATAGCTTGCGGGTGGCCGAAGTGCCGATCGTCTTCGGCGAGCGCGAGCACGGCGAGAGCAAGCTGAGCCACATTGCCGCAATCGACTTTGGACTTCAGATCCTCGACCGAAAAATCGGAAAGTTCCTGCCCACGAAGATTCTGGTCGACATGACAATGATCGTGGCTGCAACCGTTCTCACCACCATCCTCATTTGGACCGTCATGAAGCTGGCCTTTATGGCGACGGGGACCTTCCCCTACGCGCCGACGCTGGTGCCGTTCGCATCGATTCCGGCTGTAGTTATCGCCTTTTACGCTCAGCAAATGGTGATCCCAAAGCGGAAGCGAAGCAAAGGAGCTAACCAGGTCAAAGACTTTCTCTACTTCCTTGCCATCAACCTGCCGTTCATCGTCCTCGCGATGTGGGTCACGGCTGGTGTGGTTCAGGTCGGTGATCCGAGATTGAGGAACCTCTTCGGCGCATCGCTGGTTGCTAACATCGGTATCATCGTAGCAACGAGCTGGCGACGCGAAGTTATTTCTAAGCGCTAAGATCAAGTTCGGCGCCGTTGCCGAACACCCTTTGTAGGGAACATGGAATCGGCTGACGGCAAACCAAACGAATTTAGTAAGCAGAGCGGCGCTCTGTTTTGGATCATGCATCTCATTGCGATGGTCCCGATCCTAATCGTCAAGAACCTCCCCTTTTCGGATTATTCCGACCACTTGTCGCGGATCGCCATTTTGCTTCGGGACAGGCAGTCACCGCTCTTCCCGTCGATGTACCATACGAACTTCTATTTTCGTCCGTACCTCGGGTTTGATGTGCCCGCCTGGCTACTGGCCCACGTGCTCAGCTTCGATCTCACCGGCAAGGTCTTCTACCTATTGGCGCTGACCCTATGGAACTTTGGCCTGTTTCGTCTGGCCAAGTCGAGAGGCGGATCGGGAATCGCCGGATGTCTTCCGGTGCTGTTGACGTACAACATGGTCACGATCCAGGGCTTCTTGCCGTATCTGGCCGGCATGGCGCTGGTTCCGTGGTACCTGATCGCCTTTTCAAAGAAGGGGCCACTGGTCAAGTCCCTGCCCTTCCTGATCCTGTTCCCCCTCCTGATTTTCGCCTCGCACCAGTTGGCGCTTCTCCTCTTCATCATGGGAGCCTTTTGCTTCCTCTTCGATTCAGAAGGCACGAAGCAAAGCCGACGGGCTCAAGGCATCCAGATCGGATTGCTGCTCGTTTTGAACCTCGTCTATTTCAAGCTGGCAAAGTTTGGCGGCACGTCCCAATCGATCGAGTTCGGCGGCATCGAGGCAAAAGCCCACAACCTTTCCGAAGCCTTTCTGACCGGGTCACTTCGACTTGATTACCTCTTTGTCGGCCTGGTCTCTATCGTCGTGGTCGTTCTTCTGGTCCGAAAAACGTTCGCACTCAACCGGCTGGCCATCGCGCTCCTCGTCATTCCCTTCCTCGCTTTCGCCGTAGCGCCGATCAAGCTCGGTCTCGCAGAGAATTTTGACTACCGTTTCGTGCTCTTTGGGCTCTGCCTCGCCTTCGCCGTCCTCACACCGCAGATCAAGTCCAAGAAGGATTTCTCGCTCGTGGCCGCAGCCCTGGTGACCCTTGCCCTGTTCCGATCCGGCTACGTTGGCAAAGGCTTCTTGGTCGCCAATGAGCGTCTGGAAGAGGCGCGAATCGCCATGAAGAATCTGCCCGGTACCCCGGCGCTGATCGTCTCCACCATCGGCGAACATAGCCAGTGGCAACCCAGCCAATGGAAGCCCATGCCCTATTCGGTCGCTAACTACGCCCCCATAGATCGAACGGCCTACGTCAACACTATTTTCCAAGAACCGTCGATGATGACCATCACGTTTGGCGACATCGGGCGCGCTTTCGATTACGTTGGTCGACACGATGGACGAGCCACGCCGGAAGGTATTTGGTCATTGCTGAATGACGCTGGCACCCGAGTTCAGCAAGTCTTCCGTCAAGAACATCCTCCCGTCCAATTCTATGCGATCATCGTTTCTTCCGACCTCGAGCCCCTCCCAAAAATCGATGACCCAACCTACCGAGAAGTCGTCCATGGATCGTATTTTTCAATCTATGAACTACCCACTCAGGTGATGAGATTCTAAAGTCCCATTGGTTTTGAAATTTTGGGATCAGTCGTCCGTCGTAGTTAGTGAAAGCAAATGAAAAGCCTTCGCTACCTTACAATTGGAGCCCTTGCCTTGTGCGCAGTATTTGCAATGGCTCAAGATTCTGGCCTTGGTAGAGGCCAGGGTGGCGGCGGCGGACGCGATAGGGGCCCCGGTCACTCTCGAGATTCCTCCCCACCTTCCCGAAGCCAAGATCGTTCGTCACCTCCAAGCGATAACGGTGGTTCGCGTGATCGTGGGCGCAGTTCCGACCCTGGACGAAGCTCCGATCCTGGCCGCTCGCGTGACCAAGGACCAAGTCGCGATCGCGGCAATCCCCCCACCCGAGACAATGGTCCGTCCAAAGACCAGGGCCCATCTCGCGACCGGAGCAATCCTCCGACGAGAGACAACGGCCCATCGCGGGATCAGGGACCAAGCCGAGATCGAAGCAATCCTCCGACGAGAGACAATGGCCCATCGCGAGATCAGGGACCAAGCCGAGATCGAAGCAATCCGCCGACGCGGGACAACGGACCGTCGCGGGATCAGGGACCAAGCCGAGATCGAAGCAATCCGCCGACGCGAGACAACGGACCGTCGCGTGATCGCGGCGACAGCCGAGACAATGGCCCGTCGCGAGACAATGGCAACCAAGACGGCGGACTCGGGCGCGGTCGCGACCGAAACCAGGGAGGCGGCAACTCCAATGGTCCGTCGCGAGACCGCGGCAACTCAGGCGATAGCCGAAGTAGTGGCGACAGCCGAAGCAGCGGCGGCAGCCGAGACCGAGGCAATAGCCGAGATGGCAATCCTTGGGGCAACGACCGTCGATCTTCCGACCCAGGAACCGGACGTTCACGTGGCGGCAACGGCTCGGACGCCGGACGACGCGAACCCAATCAGTCTTCCCGAAGCGGCTCGGTGAACTACCACTCGAATACGAATATCACGGTCAACGTCGATAGTCGCAGTTCGCATCGATCACCGAACTATCGCGGCGTGATCAACCCGAATTCGATGGAATTCAAGGCTCTTCGCCAAGATTTCCCGCGCCAGTATAACGGCCTGTACTACAACGGCTGGCGAACCGGTTATTACCACTACAACCAGCACTGGAACGACAACTACTTCTGGTACCCGCACTACTGCTCGACCCCATTCTTTGGCGTTGACTTCGTGATCTCACCGTGGTACTCCTACTCGTTCCTGCCGGGCTATCTGACATGCGACCACATCATCGTTTCGAACTATCGTGGGTATTGGGGTTGGAACGTCGGATTCGTCTACATCAACGACAGCCACAGCAGTTACTATCAGCGAAATCAGGATCTGGATTACGCACTCGACGACCTTCAAGATGGCTTCGAGAAGCGCGACTTCAGGGCTCTAGAGAGAGTGATCCCTGACGATGGCCGCGTAGCGATCTTCCGAGATGGCCGATACGACTACTCGATCAGCGCCGATGACTTCGACGACCTGATCCACGACCTTTCGAGCAATGCCGATACCGACCGGTATCGCATCCTCGAGACGCGCACCTCACGCGACTCGGCTCGAATCTCGGCCGTGCATGAGTACACCGACCAGTGGGGCAACCGCCAGCGCGTTTACCACTCGATCTACCTCCAGGAAGAGCACGGTCGAATGGTGATCCGAGAGTTCGGAACTTCGGACTACCGAGTCTGGTAAATCCTTCTCACCGCTCAGACAAAAAAAGAACCCGGCCCATTCGGACCGGGTCTTTTTTATGTGGCTATGGAGTTAGTGCAGAACTGCCGGTTCGAGGCTGTCGATACCGGTCTGAACTTCGGAAGCGGCCGGAGCAACCAGCGGATCCTTCGGCGTGGGGATGACGTAGCCAAGCTCTCCGTGGTAGGCAAGGTCGAGGCCCTTGATCTCGGACTTCTCGCTGCTTCGCAGTCGCGTGAACTTGTTGACGATGACCGCCAGCAGGTACGAACCGCCGCCCGCAAAGACGATGGTCGCCACGATGGCGATGCACTGGACGAGGATCAGGTGGCCGCGTCCGCCCTGGAGCGAACCCTCGACGGCCGAGTTGACCGTCGCAGTGGCAAAGACGCCGGTGAGGATCGCGCCGAGGGTTCCGCCGATGCCGTGTACGCCGACCACGTCGAGTGCGTCGTCGATCTTCATCTTGTGCTTGAGCTCGATGGCGAAATTACAGACGACGCCAGCGGCAAGGCCGATGAGGATGGAAGACGAGAGGCTAACGAAACCAGCCGCCGGAGTGATGGCGACCAGGCCAGCCACGAGGCCGCTCGCGCCGCCAATCGCGGTGGCTTTGCCCTTCGGACTTCGGATCATTTCCATGATCATCCAAGCGAGCATTCCCGCCGCGGCGGCGAGGTGAGTCGTGAGGAACGCGTTGACGGCGACCTTATCGATAGCCAATGCCGATCCGGCGTTGAAGCCAAACCAACCAAACCAGAGCATGCCCGCGCCGAGCAGAACCAACGTGATGTTGTTCGGCTTCGTCTCAACCGAAGTTCGAGGCCCGATGAAGGCGGCCAGAGCCAGAGCCGAAACACCGCTGGCGAGGTGGACGACGGTGCCGCCGGCAAAGTCGAGGGCGCCCATCTTGCACAGCCAGCCATCTGGGTTCCAGACCCAACAAGCGATCGGCGTGTAGATCACGATGGACCAAATGATCATGAACGTGAGATAAGCCTTGAAGCGCACGCGCTCGGCGATCGCACCGGAGATGAGAGCCGGAGTGATGATCGCAAACTTCATCTGGAAGAGCATGAAGAGCGCGGCGGGGATGGTCTGCGTTCCGTATGGCGTGTCAATGGAAATGTTACGGCCAAGGATGTAGTCGAAGCCACCAATGAAGCCGTTGGTTGTTTTGCCAAAGGCGAACGTGTAGCCAACCAGCACCCAAATGAGGCTGATGACGCCCATCATCGCTAGGCTAAGGAGCATGGTGTTCAAAACGTTCTTCTTTTGCACCATGCCGCCGTAGAAGAGGGCGAGAGCAGGGGTCATGAACAAGACCATCGCGGTGGCGACGATCATCCACGCACTGTTAGCTGAATCGACTTTTGGCGCGGCATCTTGTGCGTGCGCCGCTGTCGCAAGGACGAAAGGTAATAAACTAGGAAGAACCTTTTTGAGACTCATTGACGACAATCCTCATTTCCCAAGCCTCGTCGCCGGAACGCTATCGCATCGTCGCGATGCTTAATCTTACTATGATTAAGGTTAAAACTGCTCCCGTTGTAAACAAATTTCTAGTATTTAGACTTAAAAAGTGAAGTGGTTGGGTATTTTTGTCATTTTCTTCGGAGCGATGCTCTTTGTGAGCCTGACCGCGTTCGAAGGAACGCTTCCGCTGGTTCAATTTGTGGACAAAGAGGATGTGGTTTCGACTCCCATGCGAACCGTTTTGCCCCCCGGAACGACGTTTGTGAAGGGCACTGGGACAGACGGCGCGAAGTTCGTCGATATTCACTCGGAGGCGTCAAAGTACATCTCCGTTCCCCGGTATCTCGGGTTGGCCAAGCTGGGTGCGTTGGCCTTGTGCCTTCTCGGCGCGATCGGCTTTGGCTTCGAGCGGTGGCGCGAGAAGACCAAAAAGATTTACGGTTCCGAATAGCAAGATCGAAGAAGACTTCCGGCCTCCGATTTGCTATCATCATCGCATGACGATTTTCGTGTTGCTGATGCTCGACGACGACATTTGGCAGACCTTCTCCGAGGAAGAGCAAGGGCAGTGGATTCAGAAGTATCGCGAGTTCGCAAAGTCCTTCGACGACCGAATCGTGAAGGCTGATCCCATCAACTCGGTCGGACGCTATCTCTCGGTCGAGAACGGGGAGATTCAAGAAGAAGTCGTCGATTTTGCCGGTGACCCCGACCACATCACCGGCTATTTCATCTACCAGGCCGAAGGTTGGGACGAGGCGGTCGAGATCGCCAAACGCTGTCCAACTCTTGAATACGGCGGCAGAATCGAACTGCGAAAGGTAGGGCACTGATGGCCGATCTCGCCAAACTGCGCGCGTACCTCTCCCATCGACAGGGCCTGCTCGGGTTCACGAAAGAGACGAATCGCGAAGTTCTCGCACGCACCGGCTGGGCGCGAAGCGTGGGCGGACACAACATTTACCTCACGCTGTTTGCCCGCAACGGGTCGAACAAAGCCCAAGCCGAGGCGGACGCCAAGGCGATGGAGATTTACGAGTTTGCCAGTGCTCGGGGGTGTACCTATTTCCTTCCTCGCGATCATTTTCAGGTGGGCATCAAGGCTGGGCAAGGGTTTAACGACGCTTCGGCGATTCGGACGGCGAAGAACAAGCTCGGATTTACAGACGAAAACCTGGCCGACCTCAAGGCCGGGATTCTGGGCGCTCTGAAGGGTGGCGCGCTCGACACGAACGGCCTCAAGAAGGCACTCGGCGATCTCGTCATGAACTTTGGCGAAGTGGGAAAGAAGGTTGGGCAAACCACGAGCCTTTCGCTCGGATTGCTGAGCCTACAGGCCGAGGGTCGCATCCGACGCGTACCGATCGATTGGCGTTTGGAGGCCCAAACCTATGCTTATCAGCTTTTCGAGGACGGTCCTCATGTCGGTGATTCGTACCCGAAGGACGAGGCGTACCGCGACTTGGCCGAGTTGTATTGGAGTTGGGTCGGCATGGCGTCGCTGGCTCATTTTCAATGGTTCAGCGGGCTTGGAGTGGGAGTCTCCAAGGAAGCTACGAAGAACCTTGGGCTGGTTCCCTTCGAAGATACCGACCTGCTGATCCGCGAGCACGATCTCGACGACTATCGGAATTTCGAAGCGCCTAGCCAGCCAATCTACCGACTCATTTCGACGTTGGACGGGCTCTTTCTCCATCGCCGAGAGATTCACGGATTCCTCGATGCCACCGACCTCGAACGTCAGGTGCCGTTGGAGAAGGGGGCGGGAAGCCTGCTGAAAGCCCAAGACCTTTACAATCAGGCGATCATCGACCGTGGGCGCATCGTCGGGCTGTGGGAATACGAAGTTTCGTCGACCTCGCTGGTCTATGCGCTTTTCGTGCCCATGAACGGCGAATTGGAAGCAGAAATTAAGCGAACCGAGGCTTTCATTCGCGAAGAATTAGGCGATTTCCGCAGCTTTAGTTTGGACTCGCCGAAGTCGCGACAATCGTCAATCGATGGCCTCCGCGCGATGTCAAAATAACCAAGTGTTACTAGAAACGGTTAAGGACGTTTCGATCATCATCGGCGGGGCCATCGCCTTCCTCACTCTCTGGCAGGGCTTGGTTCAATACGCCCGCCAAAACCACGCGATTCGAGCCGCTCAGTTCATCGATCTTCGGCGTCGATTCCTTGAGGAAAAGTCTTTCCAAACCATCCTCACCCACATCCACCGCGACTGCTCCAAGCTGAAGGACGTCACCCGGCAGGAGCGGCGCAACCTCGTCGGATTCCTGGAAGAGATCGCCCTCATGGTCAACTCCGGCCTTGTTCGACCCGAGGTCGCCCACTACATGTTCGGCTACTACGTACTCCTCATCGCCGATTGCGAGCCGTTTTGGGACGGCCTGGAGCGAGACAGCGACTATTGGGCCGTCTTTCGCGCCTTTGCGGCGAGAATGCGAACCATGTCAGTCAGTCAGGATATGAAGTCGGGTCGGATCAAGATTTAGGCTGACGACGATACTTGATCTTGTTCGGCGCGACGTTCCAGGAAATCTGGATCAGCTCCCTGGCCAGGTCCGGCGAGAGGATTTCTAGGTGGGCGTGAACCGCCGGGTAGCCGTTGAAATGCGGTGTCGTATAGACCACATCGGGGTGCGTGGCCATCAGCCGGTCATAGCTATCCCAGTCGACGTGGATGCACAGCAGTTCCCATTTCTTCAGCCAGAACATGCCCCTTTCGCCCCGGTTGACGCCGGGACCGCCCTTTCCGACCACCTCGGTAGTGTCGGGAAGTTCGAGAGCCAATTTCACAAAGTCGTCGTAGGTCATGCGCTGGTCGGGGGAAGGCTTTTTGCCGCCTTCGGGGCGTCGGTCCACGAGAGTTCGACGACCTCCCGCGCGAGGCTCGGCGAGAGTCCATCCAGGCGGACCAAGAACGCCGGATAACCTTCATAATGCGACGTCTTGAAAATCTGATCGGGATGAGCGGCCAAGAGCCGGTCGTGGTTCTCCCAATCCAGCTTGACGGCGACGGTGTCGCCTTCCTCTTTCAGGCGGAGCATGAATTTGCCTTTGCGTTTCAGGCTCGGCGTGCGCCACGAAGTGCTTTCTTCGACCCCGTCGAATTCTAGACCGATCGCCACCAATTCATCGAATGTCATAAGCGCCAGCCGTCGTCGTCCGGCATCTCCATGTTAACCCATCGCCGTTGCTCCCACAGCTTGTAGAGCAAGCCGTAGGCAAAGAAGCCAAGGATGCCGATGACGTACACATCGATATGAGCGCGGATCATCGCGTCCTTCATCATCGCGTCGCGCTGGACGGTTGGAATGCGTCGATGAAGGTCGTCGAAGACGGGTATCGCGAAATAGAGCCCAAGCAGAGTGGCGAAGACCTGGAGGCTGATCAGGTACGACACGAAAATGTAGGCATTGCTTAGCTTATTGACAAACTTCAGTTGCGAAAACATCTCGGGCCCTTCCTAGCGATACGAAGTTACATCGGTCCGCCGTTGCCGTAATTGCTCCAGTCGTAGCCGTTATTGAAGGGAATCCACTGCCGAGCCTTCCAAATGCGATAGCCGATCCAACCCGCTAGGCAGAGGACCAGCAGCGTGCCGTAGACGTACAGGTGAGCCTTGATCATCGCGTGTTGCCATAGCAGGGCCTGATTGTTGTCGGGTGGGAGACTTCGGTCGCGTAGGTGCTTTTGGAAGTCGGCCAGCGAGTTATCCCACACCATGAACAAGGCTAAGCCGGGGATAAGTTCGAACTCGCATCGAGTCAGAATCCACGCTCCGGCAAGACCCCAAACCAACCAGCGACACCAAGACCAATTCTGCTGGAGCCAAAACCATATTTGGGCACGGTAGGGGTTCATTGATCGGATTCTCCCGGTTCGCCGTTCGACATTTGCCTCTCTACAGCATACGTCGAACGGGAGAACCTAGGTTCAAGAATCTTCTTAGTCGCGAAGCGAAACGTAGAGATCGGTCAGCAATTCCTCGACCGGAACCGACATGCAGTCGTTCAGATACAACTCGAACGGGGGAGCGTCGCCGGTTTGGCGACCCAGCTTCGGAAGTGCCTGACCGCAGAACCGAGCCCAGGCGTCGCCCAGCCCTTCGTACGAACCCTTGTGGGTTCCAACGGCGTAGCTCCCGCCCTGGATTTTGTCGACTCGCAAGTCGAGGCCGTCCGTCTCGGGTAGCGAGAATCCGTCGGGGACGACCAAGCAGGCGTCGGACCGAAGCTCGTGCACCGGCTTCTCGTCGGGGTTGTCGTGCCAAACGCCGATCGCCTTGGTGATCGGAACGCCGTGCCGCATCGCCCATTGGGCGAGCTTCTGAAACTTCTCGCCGATCAGATAATAGGGGCCGATGTGGCGCAGAGCCACGATGGTCATGTCGTCAATTTTCTCAATTCTTGCTTCCATACTGCATTCACCGCTGATGACGAGATTCGGAATGGACCTCCGCCCCTGCGGGCACCAATGCACTTCGCACGAGGATTGAATCTCGTGACGGGCCGGCTGTTGGCGAAAGTCGGACGGAGCGACGTGGAAGAGGTCCCGAAAGGCCCGGCCGAAGCCTTCGACCGACTCGTAGCCCGCCTCGAATGCGATCTCTGTGATCGAGACGTCCGAGTTCTCCAACTGCCAAGCCGCCCTTTCGAGGCGCAAGCGACGCACGAATTCGGCCAAGGGCTCGCCAACGGCCATCGAGAAAACTCGCCCGAAATGGAACCGGGAAAATCCGGCGTAGTCGGCAATCTCGACCGGTGAAGGCGGATTATCCAGGCGGCTCAACACGAACTTGATCGCCGCTTCGATGCGTTCCTGGTATTCCTGTCGCGTCTCCGTTCTCATCGCTTTTCATGATCCTACACCGCGGGCAGGAGACGCTTGACCGATTTGGCTACTTATACGACTTCGGCCAGGCCGAAGCGCTCGTGCAAGAGCTTGACCGTTCGCATCGCTTCGGATTCCGGCACCAAAACGCTGAGCGAGAAGTCCGAGTCGGAGGTCTGCAACACGCTGATTCGATCTTCTTCCAGCACTTCGAGTGCCCGCAAGAACACGCCAGGTTGTTGCATGTATTCGTGGCCGACGAGCGACACCATCGTGCAACCTTCGGTCAGAACCGCGACGATCTTGCGCACTTCGCCCAGGCTTTGAAGCAGTTGGACCTGCGTCTCGACCTCGGGCGTGGGACTGCCGAGTTGGAACACGTAAACGATGCGCGAGTCACCTTCGCCGACCGGAATCACGAGCCCGTCCAGCACGTCTTCGACGATCGAATATTGATCGCGAGGGACGGCAAAGCCGGTCGATTCAGGGCTGACGTTCAACATGAAAAGCTGGACGCCGTACCGCTCCATCGTGGCGTAAATGCTGGATTCCAGAGCCGCGCGATGGCTCTTCTCGGTGGTCACCAGGTCGAACTGCATGTACACCAGCTTGCCGGTGTGGGTCACACCGGTGACGCGGCGACCGGGAAACTTGTCGCGGCTCACGATCTCGGTTCCGATGTCGTCGCTGAAGGTGTTCTTCACCCACAGCGGAATGTCGTAGTTCATCGCGATCTCCGCCGCGCGGGGGTGGACCACCTTCGCGCCAAGGTGCGCAATCTCTGCAACCTCGTCGTAGGTGACTTGGCGGAGCGTCGGAGCCTCTTTCACCGCGTCCGGGTCGGCGGTTTTTACGCCATCGACATCGGTGTAGATTTCCACCGCGTCGGCTTTCATCGCCGCGCCAAGCGCGGAGGCGGTCGTGTCCGAGCCGCCACGGCCAAGCGTGGTGAGTTCGCCGCCAGGTAGGGAGCGATCCGGCGAGTAGACGCCTTGGAAGCCGCACACGACCGGGATCGAGCCTTCATCGAGACAGCGGAACAGCGCCGTCGGGTTGATGGAGACGATACGGGCGTTGCCGTAGACGCCGTCGGTGCGGATACCCGCCTGGCCGCCACGATACGCGCTGGCTGCGTGTCCGAGGGTCTTCAGCGTGTGGGCAAAGATGACCGAACTGAGGATTTCGCCGCAAGCGATCAGAAGATCGAGTTCACGCGGATCGGGTTCAACACTCGGATCAACCTCCTTGAGCAGGTTGATGAAGGTATCGGTGGCGTAAGGCATTCCCTTTCGACCGATGGCGCTGACGACCACGACCGGATTGATACCCTTCTCCTTGGCGCTGATGACCCGCATCGCCGCAGTCATGCGCGCCTCGGGCGTGGCGACGCTGGTGCCACCAAACTTCATGACGTGGATTCGCTCAGCCATTCTGCTCACCTTCCGCAAAGATCGTCTTAAACTTTTCCGTCTGCGATTCGTCGGCCACGATGAGGATGCGATCGTGCATGTCCGAGGCGTGGTCGATGATGATTCCCAAGTCGATCACGCGGCGCAGAATGCTGGCGATCAGGCCCTCTTCGTCCCGCATATTGACGGCGTGGACGAGGACGATAGCCCGACCAGTATCGAGCTGATTCTTAATGTTCTCATGACCCAGGGTTTCACTAATCGTCTGGGTTTTGTCGGCGGGGACGATGAACGACATGCCCGTCGGCGTCAGTTTGAGGAAATCGAGGCTGATACCGGCTTTTGCGACGGCGCGAAGGGTTTCGACTCGGCTTTTGGAAACTGGGGTGGGCAGATCGAGGACATGGACCTGCGTGAGTCCTGTTCGAAATTCGACATGGCTAATGCCACGGCGCTTTTCGAAATCAGTTTCGGCGATTTGACTTTGAGAAAACGAGCTCGTGGAGACGGATTGCGGATTCATCCCTGTGTGTTTTTGCTCGGCATTGAGACCTCTACGAGGATACCTTTTCTGCGATTTCCCGCGAACCTGGTAACGAACGCCTATTCGACATTGAAGAGGAATCGGTTTTGGGAAAAGCGATTGACGAGGGTTAGCTTTTTGGAAACGATCGCCTCGGCAAACAGCACCCGCCACTTCGTTCGTTCATCCTTCATTCTCTCCTGCCGCTGTTCGCTGGTGTACGGAACCGGCTCGCCATCGATGCCCGCGGCGCGATTCCACAGTTCATATTCGTCCGGGTTCGCTCGCAGAAAAACGTTGTTGAGGTAGGCGTGAGTGATGCCCTGCTTCTTTAGCGCGTCCACCAGTTGATCGGCGGTTTGCATGTCGGCGTAGCCCAATTCGGTGGTGTGGCCCGGCGTCGCCCAGAAGTACGGTTTGTTCAGGTAATAGCCAAAAACCTCATCAAAGAGGCCAACCTTCTGGACAGTAGGATCGTTATCGATGAACTTTGAAAGCTGATAGGTATCGACCTTGCCGGGCACATGGGTTCCATCTTCGAGGCTGTATCCGCCGAGGAATTCGTCCTTGGTTAGTCCACCCACCAGCACCGGAAGTCGCTCGGTCACGATGTTCTCCTTGTACACCCAAAGCGCGGCGATCGCCTGAATCACCACGGCCCCAACCACGAGCTTGCCCACCGGCTTCCAGCAGAGGGCGCGCGCCAGGAAGTACAGCATCGGGACGATCAGCGTCAGAATGTAGCGGCTCTGCTGGCTCAGGAAGAACCAAGCCAAAAGTTGAAGCAGGATCATGGCCGCCAGACCCCGGTCGAACTTGGACACCAGCCCTTTGACCGCGCCAAGAACGGCCCCGGCGAAGACGGCAAACCCCAGGGAAACGAACGCAAAACCTCCGCCCAACAGCGGCTGAGGGTTGGTGAATCGCCCGGGCGACGTCACCAGCCCAAGGATGCCTTGGCCCAGGTTCGTCACCCCGTGGTAGCCGAACGTATGTTGCTCTTCCGAATAGATTTGGCCTTGGAACACATCCCAATTCTTGCCACCCAGAACCGAGTAGAAGAAGGGGTAGACCGGGTTGCCGACCAGCAACCAGTTCTTGAGGTACCACGGCAGGGCCATGAGGCCGGCAAAACTGCCCATCTTGATTGCGTCGACTTTGTTCGAGGCGAAGACCAACGCAACGAAGCTCGCGACGAGGATGCTCTGAAGTCCGGTGTACTTTGAACCCGCCGCCAGCGACAGCAGGATGGCCGCGAGCCAAAGGTCGCCCTTCTCCTTCTTATCGATGTACTGAGCGGCGTAGACGAACCCAAAACCGGCAAAGAGCCCGTTGGCGACGTCGATGTAGGCCGTGCCGGACTCCCACATCACCATCGGAATTCCGACGAACGCCAGGGCGCACAGCCAGCCAACCTTGGGCGAAAACTTCTCGCCGAGAAAGCCCGCGATGGCCCCCACGCCGGACAATGTGAAGTACCAAACAAAGGACTTCGCCACCGTTTGACCGCCGATGAGCTCACCCACCACGAACCAGGAATCGACCGCAGCCGGGAAGTTGCTGTGGTGGATGAAGCTGATCGGCCCGGCTTGGTGGTTGCCAATCCAAATCTTCGGCACCGCGAGGTGGTACGCCAGCGAGTCCCAGTCGAGGGACGTGGACGGCGTCAGCACGCCCACCAGCGCAACCACGAGAAGCAAAATCGCGGCGAGCGGCAGAAACTTACTGCTCTCACCCGTCATCGGCTCCCGCTTTTTGAGGCCCCAA
The DNA here is from genome assembly GCA_016125185.1 of Armatimonadota bacterium. Taxonomy (NCBI): domain Bacteria; kingdom Bacillati; phylum Armatimonadota; species Armatimonadota bacterium. The sequence goes on from WGMG01000006.1 coordinate 1,981,634, forward strand.
ATGCCCTTCAGCGTGAGGACGAAAAGCAGGGCAGATACCACAACGATGGTCCAGTGCGAAACCCCACCAGGAATGAGGAAAAGGAAGCCGTAGAGCGTGCCGGTCAAGCCCATGCCGATGAGGCCGCCCAGGCTGTAGTACAGCAGGGAGCCTCCCTGGAAGTTCAAACGACGCAGGATCGTACCGCCAAGCTCGACCGACAGCAACGCGATCAGCCCGGCGAACAAGAACTTCAAAAGCTCCACGAATCCAAGTATGATTCAAAATGGTGCGCCGCTACTGGAAGATTTACAGCACGTTCTTCAAAACCTCGTTCGCCCGCGAGCTCCAGTTCCGCGCCAACTTCATCGCCAAGATTCTGCAGAACATGACTTGGTTCGGCTTCTTTCTGGTCATCCTCTTCGTGGTTTACGGCCAAGTGAAGACGGTGGCGGGATGGGACCAACGCGGAGCGCAGATTCTCGGAGCCACGCTCTATATCGTGGGGTCGTTTAGCAATCTGCTGACGTATTCGGTGCTGGAAATCCCCGACCATGTTCGCAATGGCACCCTCGATTTCATCATCACCAAGCCGGTCGATTCCCAGTTCTGGATCAGCATGCGCAAGTTCAATTTCGCCGAAATCGGGTCGCTTCTGGGCGGCGTCACACTGGTCGTGATCTCGCTGATCGGCTTCCACCCGTTTCCCTCCGCCTACCAGTTCCTGCTGTACGTCATCGGCGTCATCTGCGCGGCGGTGAACCTATATGGCTTTCAATTGCTGCTGATGACGACGGGCATCTACTTCATCCGCATCGACAACCTTTGGGTGCTGGGAGAAACCATCACCGGCCTCGGCCGGTACCCGATGGACATCTATCCGAACGGCCTGCGGTTCCTCCTGTCGTTTGTGCTCCCGGTCGCGTTCTTCTCCTACTTCCCTTCGCTCCAACTCGTCAACGGCGCAAACCCGATGGTGACGATCGAGGGTGTTCTCATTTCGGCGGCGTTCTTCTTGCTCAGCCGCCTGTGGTGGCGCTACTCGATGCGCCACTATTCCAGCGCGAGTTCTTAGAAGCCGAAGCCGGTTCCCGATCCGACCGCCGATCCACGTCGGTTAGTGCCAAAGCTGGAGTCGAACGGGATCGCCTTTAGGCGGATGAAGAAACCAATCTCTCGTCCGGCCCGGAAGCCGGTGCCGTAGTCGGAGACGGTCAAGATCGCCTCGGCGCAGTGCAGGTCGTACACGAGGTTGTACTGCTGAGTGTCCAACCGTCCGGTGTAGCCGTTGAAGTTCAGCACGGTTCCGAGCTTCGTCTTGCCATATTCCACGCCGTCGAGGTAGGCGCTGATCGTCGACCAGGAGTGGTTAATCCCGTCATATCGAGCGCCGATCGAAGCCGACATCGTCGGCGTTTGCCAAGTGCTGTCGATGCGGAAGTTGCTCCACTTCATGTTGTAAGTGTCGTAATTCGTCAGCGTTCGCAGGCTGTAGTTGTTGCCCAGCTTGTATTCAGAGCGAATGCCCACCTGTTGCCACGGAACCAGGCCGGTCGATGTTCGGATGAAGTCGTATCCGGTCTGCACGCCAAAGCTCGACTTGGAGTTCTTCATGAACGAAACATCGAGGGTCGCGACGTTGGTTAGGCCCGACCGGTCGATGGCCAAAGGGCTATAGCCGAACGAGCGGAGGTAGCTGTAGCGCAGGTTGACGGACAGTTTCTTGCCGATGGCGTACGAGACGCCCTGGCCCATGTTCAGGCGGTAGAGAGCGGTGTCGTCGGAGTAAAGCGTCTGCCGATATTCGCCATTGAAGTCCCACTTCCAGTTGCCTTTGTCGCGCGTCGCCCGATTAAAAAGCATGTCGAACAAACCACGACTCACCCGCTGCTTCAGGATTGGGTCGAGGTACTCGCCGACGCTCAGTTCGGTTCGAAACGGAAGCGTTTTCATGAAGTCTTGGCCAAATAGCTTGGACGAATCGGACTTGAAGGAGAGAACGGGAGTCTTGTCGGAACTTGGAAAAAAGTTGGTGACCTCACCGATCGGAATCGTCCGCTGATATTCCAGCGAGAACGACCCCTTGCCGACGTCTTTGCTTCCGTTAAACCGCACATCGGCGGTCTGGCGCGAGCTCGAGGTTCCGCCAGTGTTATTGAACGTGAGGTTGAAGGCGGTGTTCGTCTTGCCCCATTGCCGAGTGTCGGCCATGCTGATGGTTTGGTTGTAGCTGCTGTACGACGACGCGCTCTGTTGCTGTTGGCTGAACGAGAAGCTGGTGAACTTGGGGAGCTTCAGTTGAGCTCGGGTGTTGATGAGGGTCGAGCCCGGTGCAGTCAGGTAGTTATTGCGTTGGATGTCGTTGTCGATGAGGAGGGTGGCAGAGCCGATTCGCTGTTCGTGCTGGTTGCTGATCGTCACCGTCTTGGAGTCACCGAACACGCCGTAGATGCGGGCGATGCCGTTCATGTTGGCGTTGCGGTAGAAGTAATTGGCCCCCAGACCGTAGCCCAACTTCGACATGTAGTCGGTGCGGATCGCGCCTCGGTCGTCGCCGTGCATCGGGAATCCGTACGTGTTCTTGACGTAGTAGCCTTCGTCGGTCGAGTGCCCAAACTGCGGCAGGTATTTGAAGCTTCGGTCGCCGAGCGGAATCCACAGCAGCGGCAATGTGATCACGTTTCGGCCCAGAATGTTGATCCTTACGTGGTGAAGGATCGCCTCTTTGTTAGGGTCGATCGTGCTGCTATCGGCATCAAAATGAAAGTGGGGCTTGTCGAGATCACAGGTCGTAAAGACCGAATCGACGCCGTAAATTTTCTTCTCGCTGCCGTACGCCTGCTTGCCGGACAGAAAGATGTCGTCGAGGACCTGGTTCTTCAGCGCATTCGGCTTGATCTGAGCTTTACCGTACGTGGCGGAGAACGTTTTGTTCTTAAAGTTGACTGTGATCGATTCGCCGACGATGGTCTCGTCCTGGCCGATGATACGGACGTCGCCCGAGCACGTGAATATTTCGGTGACCTTGTTGCCAACGATCCGATTGGCCAGGCACCGAAAGCCACGGTCCACAATCTCGGCTCCGTTGGTCAGTTCGATCTCGTCACCGTTCGAGTTAATGTCTCCGTAGTCAACGATCTTGAGCACGCCATTTTCGTCGTCGGATGCCGGAAGCTTGGAGACCTGGGGTCCAGGCTTCACCTCGCCGAAAGGTAGGGATTGCTTAAACTTGATGACGCCTTTTTCTTGCAGAGCTTTGGTCAGGCTCCCGAAAGCAGAGACTTGGGCTTGGCCGGCTTGGCCAAGGACGAGAACGAGCCCAAGCGCAACATATTTCACTCCAAACTCCTGAGGCCGATGAGGCCCGCGATGAGAAACAGCACGTTGGGGAGCCAGGCCGCCACCGCCGGATTGACCGACGGATTCTTGCCGATGATCTGCGTCGAAATGACCCAGGCGTTAAAGTACAAGAGCACGATCACCATGCTCACCAGCACGCCGATGAATCCGCCTTGCTTGGCAAATCGGATCGAAAAAATCGGTGAGACCAGCGCGAAGATGAAGCACATCGCCGGAGTGCTGAACTTGATGTGGTACTCGATCTCCAGGTTCCGCGTGTACTGCTGGAGCTTCTTGAGGTCCTGGATCTTCTGGCGCAGTTCGGAGATCCCCATCTCCTTGGGTCCGGGTGCCATGATCAGGTCGCGCACCGCCACCTTTTGGTTGATGCGGAAGACCTTGGAGACCAGCATGTCGAGGGCGTTGGTCTTGGAGTGGAACCGGTAGGTGCGGGCGTCGTTGAAGGTCCATAGGCCCTGCCGATAAGAACCCTCGGGCGCGATGATCGCGGTCATCTCGCCCGGCTCGGGCCGCTCGATCAGCATGATGTCCTTCAGCTTCAGGCCGTCGTTGTCGCCCTTTTCTTTGGTCACCGAGCCGATGTTGGCCGTGTACGTTTGGAGCTTCAGCTGAACGTTCGTAATGAAGTCGCCGACGCTGGCGAGAATATTGACGTTGGTTTGAAGCTCGTAGCTCGCCCGCGAAGCGCGCGGCGTGACCTTGTCCACCACCAAGTAGTCCCCGACCCCGACCAGCAGGCCAAACAGCGCCACGGGCACGAGGACGCGCATAACTCGCACACCCGCACTTCGAATCGCGGTCAGTTCGGACTCGCGAGCGATGCGCGAAAGGGCCAACGAGGCCGCCAAAGAGACCGCGATCGGCAGCGTCTGGCTGAGGAAGCCCGGAGTTTCGAGAAAGATGATCTTGATGATCGCCATCGGCGGCACATGGCGAGTGAGGTCGTTTTTGCCCAGCGCCATGTAGTAGTTGGCCTGGAACATGACCACGACGATGAGGACGCCCATCAAAAATGGGGGAAGCATTTCGCGAAACACGTACCGGTCGAGTCGCTTCACTTCTTGTGAAATCCTAGGTCAAACGCCGAGATCACCGCGCCGATGCCAAGCCCTAAAAGGACAAGCACGCTGGGAACGGCGATGGCCGGAGTAACCCCGCGAAGCAGGGGAATCGCGAACAGCACGACCAAGATCGTGACCCAAACCGCGAAGATTTTTTGGGATTTCTTATTGGTGGCAACATTGAACTTCTGCGCGCGGTCGAGGTGGAGCGAACCCAGGCAATGCGGGCAGATCAGAGCGCCGGCCGGAGCCATTTTTCGGCATCCTGCACACTGCACCTCCGTCGGTGCAGTCGGGTCGGCGGTGTTTTTCCAATAGACGTATTGCTTATGCTCCTCCCGAAAAAGGTGTGGGGCCATGTGGGGGATGCACCCATCCGCAATGGCGATCGCGACGTGCTTCTCACCCTTCTTATGAAGAATCTGCGCGAGTCGGAAGGCGGCCATGGCGTTCTGCGGATTCATACGGATTTGTTGGTAGCAAATCTTGATCTGTTCCGACTCCATTTGGCGGTCGTCCCATTTCTCGGTTATTGCGGTTAATACTGGTAACCCTATCAGGAGGCTAATGATTCCTGCAATTGCCGCGTAGTGCAGGTACGGGTCATCGATGAGACAGATGATCCCGAAGAGATAGACCGACGTTCCCGTCATCAAGAGTGCGGTCGCGCAGCCGATTTCGCCCATGATCGACCGATTCATCAGATAGATGAAAAAGGGCGGCAGGACCAGGAACATGAGGCATGGGAAAAACGATCCCATGGGCGCATGTAAGTCGGCTAGAGGAAGCATATTAACTAGCTAAGGACGGCCATCTTCGTCGTTTCGACGTTCCTCGCCCTTCTTTTCATTATCCTCATTCTTGCGGAAATTGAACTTGTTTTCCGTTCCGTTGAGGAGCCGCTTGATGTTGGAACGATGCCGGTAGACCACGAACACCGCCAAAATCACCAAGAACGGCCGCATCTGCGGCGAATCGTGCACCACGAGAGCGGAAATTGGGATCACCGAAAGAGCGGCGACGATGCTCCCCAGCGAGACGTATCGGGTCGGCACGGTGACGATGATCATGACCACCATCGCCAGCAAACCGGTCTGAGGGATCGAGGCCAGCACCGCACCAAGACCGGTCGCCACGCCCTTGCCTCCTTTGAAGCCGATCCAAGGGCTGAACATGTGGCCCAGCATCGCGACCGCGCCGAAGATGAACGACCACACTTGGATATTCAGACCAAGCGGCTCACCCTGAATCAGGAAGTGGGCGAGGATGCCGGGCACAAACCCTTTGGCCACATCGAGCAGGAAAACGAGGCCGCCAAGCGTGGGTCCTACCGCACGGACAACATTCGTTGCGCCGATGTTTCCGCTCCCAACCTTGAATATATCAACACCCTTGGCCTTACAAATGATGACGCCGAACGGGATCGACCCAAGCAGGAAAGCCAAAACGGCGAGCGCGATTAACACTGAAGCTATTTATAGCTTATTTTTTGTACGGTCGGCAGAGCGGGTCGCCCACGACAATGTCTTTCCACTTCACGATTGGGCTTGCGGCATAGAAGCTTTCGGCCAAATTGAAACCGCTCTCATACCGGTCGAAAAGGATTTCCGTGCGGCAGAGGGCGAAGGTGAACGGCTCGCTGACGTAGCCTTTGACTCCGGTGACGCCCTGCTGGACGAGGTCGGCGATGAGGCTTTGCCCGCCCTTGGTGGGCGTAAACGTCCGCGCGCTGGTCGAAACGAACGTTTCGGCGATGGCTCCGGGAACGAACTTCAGGTTATGGTAGGCGACCGGGTCGTAGTTCTTGTCGTTGCTCCCCCAACTGGCGTACCCGGCCAGCGGAGTGCCGCCATCGTCGCTAAAGGTTTCGGTCTTGTCGTAATCGACGGCGATGTTCTTGACCGAGAGCACTTCGTTGGCGTGGAGCATGCTCTCTTCCAACGGCCAGTAGCCCGAGCCGGGCTGGAACTTCGGCTGAGAGTCGAGCAGGATCGGGGCCTCGCTGGGCTTCGCCGCCACCGAGTTATCCACCAGCTTCAGGCAGTCTTCGACAGAGTAGCCAATTAGGCGCGTCACCAAATACATGCCGTAGCGCTTGTGGCTAAACGGCTCCTTCGCGGCGAAGTAGGGGTTTCGGCAGCGCTTGATCGCGTCTTCGGCGTTCGCCTCGGTGATGCCGAACTTGCCCGGCGTTTGTCCGATCGGGGCGAAGTTCAGCTCCATGCTCGCGAGGGTGGCGTCTACCGAGTAGCCGCCCTCATCGACCAGGCGGAGCGGAATTCCTTTAGTCAGCACGATAAAATCGATCTTGGGATTCTTGGCCAGGGCGGCGCGGATCGGCGTTTCGATCTCACTCTTGTATCGGTCGGGCGAAATATTGTCCGTCGTGCTGGTCTTGATCCCCACGAGTTGATCCCTCGAAATTCCCCGCTTCTTCAGGTAGTAACCCGCGATCCGAATGCTGTCGTTATCCGACTCGTTCATCACGACTAAGACCCTGGCCGCGTCGCCAACTGAGGGGCCGGTCGTCTGGGGAATCGTGGCCGCCGCCGTCGAAGTCGAGTTGGAGCAGCCGAGGAGGAACGCAAGCACCATGACTGCCATTATGGGACGACTTTGGACCTTCACTATTAAGGATTATCGGCATTTTCGGATGATTCTGCGTCCGATGGGCCAATAATCATAGACGATATGCGTGTAGCGGTGATCATGGCCGGAGGTTCCGGCGAGAGGTTCTGGCCCCTCTCGCGAAAACGACGACCCAAGCAATTGCTAAGGCTGACCGATCCCGAAAAAACAATGCTCCACGAAGCCGTGGACCGAATCGCGCCGCTGGTCGGGGCCGAGAACGTGTATATCGCCACCGCGCCGCATCTGGCCGAGCCGATCCACAGCGCGGGCATCGTGCCCGTCAACAACGTTTTTGCCGAGCCGGATAAGCGCAACACGCTTGGCTGTCTGGCTTGGGTTTCGGCCAACTTTCTCGCCCGTGGACACGACGAGATTTCGATCGCGATCCTCACCGCCGATCACAAGATCGAAGAGCCCGAGCGTTTTCGCGCGACCGTCGATCAGGCGCTTTCGCTGGCCGAATCGACCGGTGGACTTGTGACGATGGGCATTACGCCGACCCGGCCCGAGACCGGCTACGGCTACATCGAGGGAGGCGAAGAAGTCGGAAAGGGAGCGCGAAAAGTGGTTCGATTCCGCGAGAAGCCAGACCTCGAGACAGCAAAGTCGTTCGTCGAAAGCGGCAACTTCTTTTGGAACAGCGGCATGTTCTTTTGGACCCAGAAAGCGTTCCTCTCTGAGCTTTCCAACGCCGAGCCCAGCGCTCACGACGCTCTGCATTTGGTCGCGGGATCGCTCACGAGCGAGGACCACGGAGCCGCCACCGACCACTTCCGAATGATCCCCAACCTCAGCATCGACTACGCGCTGATGGAGAAGGCAAAGGACGTTTACGTCGTGCAAGCCCAGTTCCCGTGGGACGATGTCGGCGCGTTCGATTCCTTGTTCCGCACCATGCCGGTGGACCTCGACGGCAATGTCGTTATCGGCAATGTTTCGGCCAAAGACTGTAACGGATGCGTTCTCTACAACGACTCGTCGGACCGGGTTTTGGCCGCGGTCGGGATGAAGAACGTCATCATGGTTCAGACCGGCGACGCCGTTCTATTGGCGCCAGCCCACGACGCTCAGCGCGTCAAAGAGCTGGTCGCCATGATCGACGACGCTACTTACCTTTGATCGGAACCAGCGTCACGCCATCGACCCGCAGACCCGAATAGCGGTTGGCGGCGGTGAAGGTGATACTGCGCAGGTCCTTCGCCTGAGCCGGGATGCGCAGGCAGGTTCGGCCTTTGTCTCGCACCCCATAGAACGTCGCCTTGTCGTCACTATCGGCTCGGACGTGCAGGCCGTACCTCAGCTCGGTCTTTTCGGTCGTGCCATCCTGGTAGGTCAGCGTCGCCTCGCCGATGGTCTCGGCGTTGGGCGATTCGATATCGCAGGCGAGAGCAACCGCGACCTCTTGGGCCTTGCCGGCAAGCTTGATCTCAAACGTATCGGGCGAGTTGGCGTCGCTGGGCAGGATGCCCGTCAGCGAGGACTCGGTCAGCTTGGAGAACTTGATGTTCCCGCAGGTGAAGATGTCCCCTCGTCCGATAGCCAGGCCCGGCTGGGCGGTCAGCGGCGTCTGGTGAACGTTGTACATCTTGGCGAACACCGCCATCGGGTCGTAAGGAAGCTCATTGATCTTATCGAGGCGCGCGCTCCAGCCGTAGTCGGCGGCGAGCACCATCGCCGAGTACTGGTCCAGGTCGCGGAGCATGTTGTCCTCGTTGCTTTCGTACCCGTTCCACGTGGTCTGAAGCGTTCCTGTCCCCTCGACATCGGCGGCAACATCGAACCCACGAATATTCTCCGGCCGATACCAAGTCGTGGCGATCGGCACTAGGTCCATCAGCTTCCAAGTCTGAAGCGACTTCAAGAACGGAGCGTGGTCCTCATCCGCTTTGTAGTGCCAATCGGCGATGAAGGAGCCCTTCGGGATCGCCTTGCGCCGCTCCAGCGCGTTCTCCTCGTCGGTTCCGTTGGTTGCGTCGACGGCTTCACCGGGTGCGAGCCCTTCGTCGCCCCACAGCATCAGATCGACCTGGTTGCGCTTGGCCACGTCCCCTAGGAAAGGCAGAAGTGTCTTCCACATGTCGGTGACGAGCGCCGGGTCCTTCTTGGGGAAGCCGATCATATCGACTTCGTCGAGCCCAACGTGGATCGTCTTGGGGTGGAGCGCGGCGATGGCTTCGTCCCAAATCTTGCCGACGAGTTCCCGAGCCTCCGGCTTACGAGGGTCGATGGCGTATGGATTGTCGGGATTGACGGCCAGGTCGCGGTTCTTGCCATTGGCGAAGAGCCATTCCATGTGCCCGAAGCTCTGGATGAGCGGGATCGGCTCGACATCTTGTGACCGGTACCAGTTGAACAATTTGACGAGGTCCGTCTGGCTCATCGTGATGTTGGTGTGTACACCAGGCAGGGCCTTCCAGTCGGTCCGCTCGCACTGGAGCACAACCTTGTTGAATCCGAGCGGGCGCAGAACATTGGCCCACAGCTTCTGATGAAATTCCAGGGCCTTGGGTCCGACGAACAGGTGGACCCCGCGAAAATCTGAACGCGGCTCATCCTCGATGACGCCCGTCGGCAGGCAGACCTTTCCGTCCTTCACGAACGCCAATTGGATCAGGCGATAGATGCCGTTGCGCAGGCCCGCCGCCTCTTGCCCGTAGACCGAAATGGAGTCCTTGGTGATCTTGAGGTGGTAGGTCCCGGGCGGCTTTTTGAACTCGGACATTCCACCGTCGAACGACACGCGATCCGGCAACGTGCCGGGCGCAGGCATCTCGAAATGACGATCCAGCTCGTCTCGGAACAGGTCAAAGAACTTCGGTCGCCCCGCTGGCAGTCGCCACAGATTAGTGAGGGTGAGCGTGTTTCCGTAGTCCAAGATGGACATCTTGGGGTTGGGGATGAGGGGCGGAATCGATTCGTCGGGTAGAACAGCGTCGGCGAGCGGCATAGGCGGGATCATCAGCACCTTCGGCGTTCCCTTGACCGAATCCTTGACGTCGAACGTGTATTCGGCGTGCACCCGCTTCGGCTCGCCCTTCTTCATCGGCAGGTCGAGAATTCCCTGCCAGTAGACCGGCGCTCTCTGCGCCCAATCCTGGTCGTACTTCCTTCCGTCGAAGGTCGACATGCTTTCGCTCGACGTCAGGGTTACCTTCGCGACCATCCCGGTTAAGGTGGTAGAGAGCGCGGGCTTGCCGAGGAGTCGCTTATCCAGCCCGCCACGCGGGGCGAGTTGGGGCAGTGTGCGGGCGGCACCATCTAGGGTGATGCTCCCATCCTGGAATGGGGGAACCCAAACCAGGCCCTCGTTCAGCTCGATTTCGGCCTGCTCGTCGCTGTCCCAGTTGAAGGTGTAATCGACCAACAGCTTGTCGCCACTTCGCTTGTACGTCACTTGGCCCGAGGCGCTTCCGTTCCGAAAGGTGGCTTGAACGGTGTCGTCGTCGATCTTTCGCACCGATTGACCTTGCCAATTGGAACTGTAATAACCCTTTTTCCAGCCCGGAGCGTAGTACTGAAAACCGGAACCCCGGATGATCGGGATCCCCTTTGCCGTCACGGTTAACCCTTGATTGGGCTGAACCTCAAAATCGAAGCTCGGGTTCGTCTGAAGCAGGAAAAGCAAGCCAAGCACTGCCATAGTCTACGTCTTTGGGACGTCTACCGGCTGGTGGGGTGTTGCATAAACCACTCTTGCGAGTTCATCTCGGGCTCGGTCTTGCGTCGATCTTTCGAGTACTCGCCATTGCTTCCCAGTCGCCAAGCCTTGACGTTGTCGGCCAGACAGATATCGAGAATCTGCGTTCGAATGTGCTTCTTCAACTGCTCGTCGAGCACCGGAGCCAGTACCTCGACTCGGCGATCGAGGTTGCGACGCATGACGTCGGCGCTGCCCATCAGGATTTCCGAAGACCGATCATTTTCAAAGTAGTAGATGCGACTATGTTCGAGGAATCGACCGATGATCGACGTGATCGAAATATTCTCGCTGAGCCCCTTCACTCCCGGTCGCAAACAACATGCGCCGCGGACGACCAGGTCGACTTTCACACCCGCCGCCGAGGCTTCGTACAGCGCCTCGATGACCTCGGGATCGACCAGGGCATTGACCTTCCAGATGATGCGAGCGGGCTTTCCGCTCTTCTTATTCTGGATTTCGCGATGAATCCGTTCCAGAATTCCCTCTCGAAGGTTCACGGGGGCAACCAGCAAACGGCGATATTGCGATTGTTGACTGAAGCCCGTGAGGTAATTGAACAATTCGGCGATGTCTTGCGTGATCTCTTCGTTGCAGGTGAAGAGGGCCAAATCGGAGTAAAGGCGCGAAGTCACCGGGTTGTAGTTGCCCGTCCCGATGTGCGCGTAGGACCGCGAGCCGTCGGCCTCGCGGCGAACGATCAGGCACAGCTTGGCGTGCGTCTTCATCTCGGAAAAGCCGTACGTGACGTGGACACCGGCCCGCTCCAGCGCTCTCGCCCAAACAAGGTTATTGCTTTCGTCGAATCGAGCCTTGAGTTCGACCATTGCCGCCACCTGCTTGCCTTCTTCGGCGGCATCGAGCAGGCTTTCGACGATTCGCGATTCGCTACCCACCCGGTAGAGGGAAATTTTGATCCCGAAGGCCCTCGGATCTTTGGCGACCGAACCAATGAACTCTTCCACCGGCTTGAAGGAATCGTACGGATGGTGGAGCAAAACGTCTTTTTGCGACACCTGTTCGAAGATGGATTTATGGGTTGATAGTTGCTCGGACAAATAAGGGAGATGCGGCTCGTACTTCAGGCTTGGCTTGTCGATCTTCGCCAGCTCCCAAAAGACTTCCATGCCCAGCGGACCATCGATCACCATCATGTCCTGGGGATCGAGGTTCAGCAGGCTCATCAGCAGCTCGCGAATATGCTTCGGCATATTCTCCTGCACCTGAAGCAGGACCGGATCGCCGAACCGGCGGAGCCGAATCGTCTCCTCGATCATCGAAATGAGGTCGCCCGCCTCCAATTCTCGAATCTCGATATCCGCGTCGCGGACGACGCGGAAAAGGTAGGCGCCGCGAATCGTCAGTCCCGGAAAGAAGCTCTGAATATTGCGAATGATCAGGTCTTCCAGAAAAACGTAGTCGTACCGCTTCGGCGTCAGCCGGATCGCCCGCTGAATAACCGTCGGCACCTTGAGCCGGGCTAGTCGCGGCTCCTCGCCCGGCTTGCCGATTTCCACCACGATGTTGAGAGAGCGATTGGAGATGAACGGCACCGACACGGCCGGATACAGAACCAGCGGGGTGCAGAGCGGGAAGACTTCGCGCGTGAAAAAGTCGTCGAGTTCGTGCAGTTTCTCCGCACGAATGCTCCGCAGATTTCGAAGGTGGATGGCCGCCTTGTCGAGTTGAGGCAGGATGTCCTCAACAAAGATCCTCGCCGCTTTTTGGCGCAATGGAATGGCGCGCTCGGCGATAGCTTCCAACTGTTCGCGCGGCGTCAGGCCATCGGGTGAGAGGGTTTCGATTCCCGACCCGACCTGCTCAATGAGGCCGGAGACACGGACCATGTAAAACTCGTCGAAGTTAGAGTCGAAAATCGAAAGGAATTTCAGACGCTCCAGCAGGGGGTTCGACGGGTTGGTGGCTTCGCATAGCACTCGCTCATTGAAGTTCAGCCAAGATAATTCGCGATTGAGAAAGCGAGAATCCGGGTCGGCCTGCGCCTTCTTTCGTCCTTCCTTACTCACGCGCTAATCCTGCCCGCTGCCATCTCCAGAATCGCGCCTTCGCGCACCCCAAATTCGCTGACCACACATTCTTCTACACCAAAGCGCTCCATGAGCGCAAGGTAGACCAGGCAGCCGGGCAACAGCGTTCCCGCGCGCTTGGGCTTCACTGCAAAGCGGGAGGAGATGCGATCGGTCGAGAGGCTCTCGACCACGCGGAGCAGATATTCAAGTTCAAATCGATGCAGAACTTTCTCTCCGTCCGGATGCAGGGCCCGCCACAAACCCCGCCCTACGCCACCAGAAATCACCGCGACTTTCGACTGGTGTTCCAATGGGCAATCCTTCAAGCGGCGATTGATGTAGGTCTGCGCCGCCTTCATCGCATAGGCTGGACAAGGGTTCGCGAGACCGGTTTCTGCCATGACCCGCCCCGTACCCATGGGTAATGAAACCTGCTCCAAAATCTTATCATCGTCGATGAGGGCGATCTGCGCGCTTCCTCCGCCCACTTCAAAAAGGATTTCTGCGCCGATGTTCCGCGTATCGAGCAACACCCCGCGGAAGCTCAATTGAGCCTCGGTTTCCGGACTGATCACTTCGACCTTAACCCCGGTTTCCTTCTGAATCTTGTCAAGAACGCTCCGATGATTGCGCGCCATTCGGGTTCCTTCTGTAGCAAAGACGTAGAACCCGGACACTTTTTTGCTCGTCGCCACTCTTTTGAACTCTTTCATGGCGAGTATTAACATTTCCGTAACATCTTTCGGAATCTCGCCATGCCGCGTCACCACCTCACCGAGGGGGATCCACTCGTTCAGGTTGTCGACACGCATGACCAGTTCTCCGTCCGTTGCGGCCACCAATAAGTGGGCCGTATTGCTTCCGATATCCGCCGCGGCGTAGGTTCGAACCATTGACAATTAATGGTTGCATAATCAGACATGCCATATAGCCTTTTGACGAAAGCAATTCGCTACGCCACCGAAAAGCACGCTGACGACTATCGAGAGGGTGATCATGGCCTGCCGTACATCACCCATCCGGTCGAGGTTTGCACCCTCCTTCGGTACGTTGGCGGAGTGGTCGACGAGGACTTGCTGTGCGCCGCCGCCCTGCACGATGTTCTCGAAGAAACGGCAACCGAAGCCGAGGAGATCGACTCTTTGTTCGGATTACGAATTAAAGAACTTGTGGTTGAGCTAACTCGAACCGAGCCGACTGCGGCAGAAATCGAAGGAATGTCCAAGAAAGATGTGTGGCAACTGCGTGCGAACATGCTCCTCTCCGAAATTGAGAAAATGAGTTCAGACGCTCAGTCGGTCAAGCTCGCGGATCGGCTCGCCAATGTTCGTCAATCCAAGATCACGCGCACGGGCGATAAGCATGAGCGATATGTTCGGCAGACGAAACGAATCCTAGAAATCGTTCCTAAGGCCATTAATCCGAGCCTGTGGAAGGCCATCCGGGCCGAAATCGAATAAATTCGGAACTTTCGTCTTCAACTATCTTTTGCTTTTGATTGCGTGCCAATATTATTGGAGACCCATTCCAATTCCAAGAAGTGGGGATAACAACATGGAACCAAGCAGTACCAACTAGGATCGCTCGCATTCGTGGCGGTCCGTTACCAAAAACAGGAGAACCGTCATGAGAACCGATGAGCAGGCCTTAGTAGACCGCCTTCCTAACCTTGCGCAGGAAGAGGACAAGTACAAAGTTCGAGAGCAACTCGAAAACGTGCGTCCAGAAGATTTAGCGGACGCCATTCAACGCAGCGATTTTGAAATTGGGCTGGCGATTTTGCGCAAGCTCGACGCGGAGACGGCCGCTTACGTGTTGGTCGAACTCCCCGACGACACCTCGCGCTCGATCATCGCCGAGCTGCCCGATACCACCGTCGCCCACTACCTCGACATCCTTCCGATGGACGACGCGCTCGATCTTCGAGATAGTTTGTCTACCGAACGATTCGAGGCGCTTCTTCACGTCATTCCTGACCAAGACGCCCAAGAAATTCGTCGCCTTCTGAGCTACCCCGAAAACTCGGCGGGTCAGTTGATGACCGAAGACTACGTCGAGGTTGCTCCGACGGATACGATGAGCGATGTCTTGAATTTAATTCGGAATACGAACGATGAAGAATTCGAGACGGTCAACTACATTTACGTCCTCAGCGAGGATCGGCACCTCCTCGGATTGCTCACGCTGAAGCGGGTTATCCGGGCCCAACCGAACGCCCTCGCCCGCGACGTAATGTCGGCTGACATCATCACCGTCAACGCCACCATGCCCGAAGAAGAGGTTGCGCGCGTGCTTGCTCGCTACGGATTCTCGGCGGTTCCCGTCCTCGATGATCGAGGGCGAATGCTCGGCATCATCACGGCTGACGACGCCCAGGAGATTCTGGAAGAGGCACAGACCGAAGACGTCCTCATGCTGGGTGGCGTCACGGGCGATGCGGAAAACTACCTCGCGCTGTCGATCGTGGAATTGGTCAAGCGCCGGTTACCTTGGCTCGTCGTTCTGTTCGTCGCCGAGTTCCTAACCGGCAGCGTATTGCGGCACTACCTGGGCAAGGATGCCGACGACGACCCTTCCGCTTCACTTGCGATCATCGCCAAGCTTCAGCTCTTTGTGCCGCTCCTGATCGGCGCAGGCGGTAACGCCGGTTCGCAGGTCACCACGACGATCACGCGGGCTTTGGCCCTTGGCGACGTCCGATCTCGTGACTGGTTCCGCGTCATTCGGCGGGAGTTTTCGGTTGCGCTGATCATCGGCGCGACGCTGGGCCTGATCGGGTTTGCCAGGGTTGCGCTACCGGTTATCGGCTGGTCACAACCGCTCTACTTCTCCCTGACCGTCGCCCTATCGCTCCCGTGCATCATCTTGTGGGCGGCGACGGTGGGTTCGGTGTTACCCATCGCGGCGAAGCGGTTTGGCATCGACCCGGCGGTCATGAGCGCGCCGTTCATCTCGACGTTCGTCGATGCGACCGGGTTGATCATCTACTTTGAGGTCGCCCACCGCGTGATGACCGCCTTCGGCAAGTCGTTCTAGGACCAGATCGTCACCGGGTGGGCGCTCATCTGTTGGGTGTTGTCGTAGATCGGGATGCGCATCGCGCTCGCAAACTTGGCCGCGCGGGCAACCGTCGGTTGTCCGCCCATCTGGATTGAGCCGGCCGGAAGTCGGGTCTCGGTTTCGAGAACCATCAGCGGAGCCCGGCCCTGCTTCCAGTGGAGCACCAGGTGATAGTTCGCCGCTCCGGGGGCCATCAGCGAAGGTGACGCCACCACAACCAGCGCGTCGATTTCATCGAGGGTGCCCTGCCACAAGCGGGGCACAAAGCCTGGGCCTTGCCTCCGCCGGTACGTGCGATTTTTGAGGTCAAATCGAATTCGAACCAGCGATAGATTCGCCCAGATTCCAGCGAGAAAGACCATGAGTCCGACGCTGAGGAACCACGTGTTGAAGGTGACGACGCCGTACACCATCATCAAAGCGCCGCCGCCGATGCACGCATAAACGAGGCCCATGTAGAGCCGATCCGGCTCGAACACCAAAAAGCGCTCTTCCTTCAGAAATCGTCCACGCGTGGGCGTCTCCAGCATCTATTTCTCCAGGGCGTACCGCAAAACCTGCTCCGCCCGATCCACAAAATGCACACTCAGCAAGGCGCGGATAGCGGCGGGAACATCCTCATAATAGTCTTTCTTGTTTTGGTCGGGCAAGATTAACGTCTGCACTCCGGCCCGTTGCGCGGCCAGCACCTTCTCCTTGATGCCTCCGACCGGCAAAACCTGACCGCTGAGGGTGATTTCGCCCGTCATCGCCAGGCGATGTTTCACCTTACGTTTGGTAAACAACGAGACCAACGCCGTCAGCATCGTCACGCCCGCACTGGGACCGTCCTTGGGCACTGCCCCCGCCGGAACGTGGACGTGGATTTCGTTCTTCTCGAACTGCTCTGAGTTGATCTTCAGTTCCTTCGCGTGCGATCGAATGTAGCTAAGGGCGGCAGTAACCGACTCGCGCATCACGTCGCCAAGCTGACCGGTCACGATCAGCCCCTTCGTTCCCGGCATTTCGGTGGACTCGATAAAGAGCACATCGCCGCCGACGGGAGTCCAGGCGAGGCCAACCGCCACGCCGGGGATCATTTCTCGTTCATTGATAAGATCGTGAAGGTAGCGCGGCGCACCCAAAGCGGTCTCAACAAACTTTTCGGTGACCGTCAGCTTGGCGGTTCGCCCTTCGGCGAACTGGCGAGTGACCTTTCGCACCACGCTTCCGATCTCGCGCTCCAGGTTTCGAACGCCCGCCTCCCGCGTGTAGTGGCGAACGAGCTTCTGAATCGCTTCTGGCTTGAAGGCAATCTGCGAAGGGCGCAGTCCGTGCTCCTTCACCTGCTTCGGCACTAGGTGCCGAATGGCGATTTGGACCTTTTCTTCCTCGGTATAGCCGCCAAGCTCGATGACTTCCATTCGGTCTCGGAGGGCAGGTGGAATTGTGTCCAACCTATTAGCGGTTGCTACGAAGAACACCTTGGAAAGATCGAACGGCGTATCCAAATAGTGATCACGGAACGTCGAATTCTGCTCCGGGTCCAGAACCTCTAGCAACGCCGAAGAGGGATCGCCGCGGAAGTCGTTGCCGAGCTTATCGATTTCGTCCAGGACCATCACGGGATTATTGGTGCCAACCCGGCGAATCGTCTGGATCAATTGTCCGGGCAAGGCCCCGATGTAGGTTCGGCGGTGGCCGCGAATCTCGGCCTCGTCTCGCATGCCGCCCAGCGACATTCGGGCGTACTTGCGGCCCATTGCGTCGGCGATGGATCGGCCGAGCGAGGTCTTACCCACGCCGGGAGGTCCGACAAAGCAAAGGATCGGCTGGCGGATCACGCCGTCCGTCTTCACCTTGCGCACGGCAAGAAACTCAACGATTCGATCCTTGATCTTGTCCAGGCCGTAGTGGTCCTCGTTTAGCACCTCGAGGGCGTGCTTCAAGTCCAAGTTATCGACCGTCGATTCGTTCCAGGGCAGAGCCGTCAGGGTCTCGATGTAGGTTCTCGCCACCGAGTACTCGGGTGAACCAGGATTCAACCGCTTCAGCCGGTCGTATTCGCGATTCGCTTCCTTCAGCGCCTCGGCAGGCAGCTTGGCTTGGTCGATCTTCAATCGAAGATCATCCAGTTCATCGCCTCGGTCGTCGCCTTCACCCAGTTCTCGCTGAATCGCCTTTAGTTGCTCGCGCAAATAATACTCGCGTTGGTTTTTGCTCAGCTCGGCGTTGACTTCGGTCTGGACTTTCGAGGTCAGCTCCAAAACCCGAACTTCCTTCACCAGCATCTCAAGGAGCTTCTTCAACCGATCCTCAAGATCGGACGTTTCCAAAATCTTTTGCTTATCCTCGACGTTGAAGTGCATGTGCGCGGCCACTAAGTCGGCCATCACGTTGGTCTCGTTGACCGCCTGCGTCAGCGACCGCAGTTCGTCCGGCAGACCCGGCGAAAGGCGAATCGCCTGCTCGAACATCGA
The DNA here is from genome assembly GCA_016125185.1 of Armatimonadota bacterium. Lineage (NCBI taxonomy): Bacteria > Bacillati > Armatimonadota > Armatimonadota bacterium. The sequence goes on from WGMG01000006.1 coordinate 1,999,911, forward strand.
GGCGACGGTTCGGCGCAGGGCCTCGATCTCCTCGGCCCCTTCGGCCGGCATCTCCGGTTCGTCGATGGCTTCGATTCGCGCCCGCATGTACGGCGCCTCGGTGATTCGCTCCACGATCTTAAAGCGCTGGATGCCCTGGACGATCAGCCGAACAGAGTCGGGCAGCTTCACCAGCGTCCGCACGATCACCGCGCATCCGTAGTCGAAAACGCCGTCGAAACCAGGCTCGTCTAGCTGCGGGTCGCGCTGGGCCACCACGCCGATCACACGGTTATTGCCGCTCACCGCATCGTCGATGAGCTTCACGCCGCCCTCGCGCGTGATGCTCAGCGGCGCGATCAGCATCGGGTAGATCACGCTGTCTCGCAGCGGCAGAATGCTGATCTCCTCGGGAACGACGGGCTTGCGCTCCTCCTCATCGGGCATCACATCATGCACGATAGGTGGCCGTTCCGGTTCGGAATCGGTCGTTTGGTCTTCGATGGGTAGTTTTAGATCAGCCATTTATTCTGTTTCGATGACAACTTGCTGGGGTGCGGACGGCTTCTTAGGAATCAGGACAATGAGCATTCCGTTTCGGAAGATCGCTCGGATATCGTTGATGTCGACGGAAACGTCGGGCGGCAGAGCAACCTCACGCTCGAATTCGCCATAAAGTATCTCTAATTGAAATACGCCGACGCGCTCCTGTTCTGACTCAACATCCTCGTGCCGCATTCCCCGAAGAAGAATCGCGTGTTGCTCAGGAATGTACAGCAGGTCGACCGAGTCGCCTTTCACGCCTGCCAGTTCGGCCTTCAGCACCAGCCGCTCGGTCTCTTCGGTAAGGTCGACCAAGGGCTCCCAACTCTTCTTGGTCGCCAGCCGCGGGCGCGCGCTCGAAAGCTCACCGCTGAGCTTGCTCAGATCGGATACGCCCTGCCAAAAGAATTCGTCACGGTCTCGTCGAGACATCTTCTCTTATTTTGCCTCTAAAGAGAGCTTACTTGTCCAAGCCCAGATGGTTAACAACACCATGAGTCCAGCAGAAAGCTGTAAGGCGAACGGCAAACCCTTGTGTTCCGCGATCCATCCGAACGGGTAAACGCCGATCGGTCCGATGCCGCTGAGAGCCCAAATGTGCATCGAAATGACCCTTCCGCGCAAGTGCTCGGGCGCAATTTGCTGAAACAAAGAGTTGCAGGTATTAAAAATCGTGACGTTGCTGAGGCCCAGCAAAATCAGTACTGGCATCGCTACCCAAATGGTCGTGGCGAAAGAGAGCAGCAACAAGCCGATCGTCACGAGGGTCACACTGCCTCGGATCAGCAAGCCTTTGATGTCGTCGTCGGCCGTCTTGGCCACAATGATCAGCGCCAAGATCGCCCCAATCCCAACGCCGGTGGTCACGATGCCGACGCCCTCGTCGCCCATGTGAAGCATGTCCTTGGCGATGGCTGGCATCTGAACCAGATAGAAAAGGGCGAGGAACGACAGACCGGTTTCCAGCAAAAAGAGCATCCGCAGACGCTTCTCGCGCCAGGTGTACCGAAAGCCTTCGACGATGAGGTCGAACATTGCCGAGGTGCGGTCGGCTTTGGCGCTCAGGTCCGCTTTGATCGCCAATGCGGCGAAGATGAGGGCGATGAAGGAGATTCCATTGATCAGATAGCACGAATCGACCCCAAACCGCACCAAGAGCAGAGCCGCCAGGGCTGGCCCAAACACGCGGGCCAGATTGAAGGTCAGACCCTGAAAGGGGATGGCGATGGCAAGATCTTCCTTGGGCACGACTGAACTCACGGTCGCCTGGCGCGCCGGCATCTCAAAGCACGACACGATGCCATTGAGGAAGGCGATGACAAAAAGATGCTCCACCCGAACGGTCTTGGTCCAGGTCAGATAGGCCACCAAGAGCGCAGTCATAGCCAGAAGAACCTGACTCCACGCCAGGAGCGCGCGCTTGTTCATTTTGTCCACGTAGCTCCCCGCGAAGGGGCCGAGTAAGGTCACCGGGATCATCGAACACAGCGAAATCAGGGCCAGACGCTCCTTACTGCCGGTCAGGTCGTACACCAAAACGCCTTGGCCGACGTTCTGCACCCAAGAGCCGACGAAAGAAAGAAAAGCGCCGATCCAGAGGAGGCGGAAATCGCGATAGCGAAAGACCCGATAGAACTTCGACTCGGGGTTTTTCAGAAAACTGAGTGCGCGCGCCGGAGTGAAGGTTTGAAAGCGCGCCATTTGCTCAATAGTATGCCCCGCTGACGGCGGGTTCTCTTATTCCTACGATCCCTCGATAACGAAGGTCGGCAATCCGGCAGGATAACCGTGCCGATCGGCCCCCGAGCGACGTAGAATAGAGATGATGGCCCAGTGGACACTCTACTACGATGGAGGATGCAACCTCTGCCATACGAGCCAGCTTCGAATCGAGAAGTGGGCCGAGAAGGCAGGGCAACCGCTTCACGTCGATGTGCTTCAGTCCAACGAAGCCCTGGCGAAGGGCTACACGCTGGAGGGCTTGGTGCTGGAAATTGACGGCCAACCCCATGTCGGCTACGACGGCTGGCTGGAATCCATGAAGGTCGCGCCCTGGTGGGGACGCTGGATTTACAAGTTGCGGAAAGTTAGCCTGGCGCGTCGATTCTTCAAATGGGTCTATGGCGTGGTGGCGAAATACCGTTATAAGTGGTTCGGAACACGCAGTTGCCCCATTCCGACGCCGAAAGCGTGACATAATAAATATTCCTCTTTGGGGTGCCGTGCCCAAGTGGCCTAAGGGGTCGGTCTGCAAAACCGTTATTCGGCGGTTCGAATCCGCCCGGCACCTCCAACTCTTCCTCATCTTCCACCTCGCCACTTTCGTCAAAAATGACTGACTACAATTGTAGTTTCTGTGATATGATGCGGTTATGACGAGTGCGCTTTTGGCCCTGTTTACCCTTCAAACGGCATCGCCAGCGGCTCCAGTTGACCAAACCTGGAAGTTCCAAATGGGCGCTAAGGGCCGAGCCAGCTCGCCGGTTGGCACCATCGATAACTTCTCGCTCACCGGGGAGCTTTCGTTCGCGATAGTCAAGAAGCTTCCCGACAACCTCGACCTCGTCCGTCTGAAGCTCAAACTCAAACGCAACCAGAACAAACTGCTGGAGGCCTTCACCACTGGTTTCGACAAGGTCAAGGAAGGCGACCGGGACAACTCAACTTATCAGGATGGCGAGTTCGCCTACGTCACCGAGTTGTACACGTTCGATCGAACCAAGGCCACCGTCGTCGATTACAACTCCACCACGGACTCCTCTTCGGCGCAGATTCTGGAGTCGATGGCCCTTGCCTTGGCGATGGTCCAGCAATGCTTCAACGGCCCCGAACTGCGCCACGAATACCCTCTCGCCAAGGACGGTCCGCGAAACTACTTCATCACCTACCGCGAAAATCTCAACGCGAACACGGACGAGAGCCAGGGCGAGGCCGCCTACAAGTTCAGCCTGAAGCTGAAGGACCATACCGGCACCTATCCCAACTTCTTCACCGGGGCCGTGCGCCTCAACCGCAAGACCGGCTACGTTCGCTACATCACGACGACCTCCTACCCTATAGACCAGCCGAGTGTGAACGATAATAGTGGAGAAAGCACCGCGAGGGCATGGTCGATCCGACTCGACGAGAAGGAACGCGACTAGCCGCCGACTTTTCCACAGTCGGTTCGTTTGCGGACCGCGAATCGTCTTTACTATCCAGTCATGGGGACCCGCGCCGTTGAATCCGCCCACGCGATCACGCCGATCGGTGTGGTTTCTCCGCCCCCGATCCTGGTGCAGACGCCCGCCTTCGAGGGCACTCTCGCCGCCCTTTTCCGATGCGTTCGCGACCATAAGGTCGACCTCATGGAGGTCCCGCTGGAACCCATCTGCGAGGCGTACCTCGACTACCTGATGGCCTCACCAGACACCAACCTGGACGAAGCCGCCGCCGCCCTGACCGTGCTGGCCTACCTGCTGGAGCGCAAGGCGTGGCAGTTGTTGCCGGTCGAAGAAGACGAAGAACCTGAATTCGAGGAGCCGACCGCGCTTCCCGACCCCACCGCCTACGAGTACTCAGACGTCATCCAGCTTCTGCTGACCGGCCACGACGAGCGGTCAAAGCTGTTTTTCCGCACCAACGGCCCCGACCCTTCGCTTTACGAAATTCCCTACTCCGTCGGCGAGGTCACCATCGGCGATCTCGCCCGCGCGTTCGAATCGCTGATCCGCCGGGCCCAGCCCGGTCAGGTCGAGCTTTTGGGCAAGCCGCGAAAATCGCTCAACGAGCAGATGCGGGTCGTTCTGCTGGCGCTGAACAAGGAGTTCCGCCCCATCACGTCCCTGTTCGTCGGCTCGTACACGCGAAGCGATGCCGTCTACTGGTTCCTGGCCCTGCTGGAACTCATCCGCTTGAAGCAGGCATTGGTTAAACTAAACGGCGAGGAGGTTCTCTTCGCCAAAAAATGACCCTTGTCGATCAACTAGAGGCCCTCTTGTTCGTCAGCGAAGCCCCAGCCAAGTTGGGTGACCTGGCCCGGACGCTCGGCATTACCGAAGGGCAGGTCGAACAGGGATTGGAGATCCTTGCGGAACATCTTGAGGCGTCAGGTGCGCTAAAATTAGTAAAGATCGCCGGGGGATACCAGCTCGCCACCAAAGCCGAATTCTCGGAATTGGTGGGTGCCTACATGAAGCCCCAAAAGCAGCGTCTGAGTCGGAGCATTATGGAAGTCCTAGCCATTGTCGCTTACAAACAGCCGATTACCGCCGGAGAAATCGAAGTCGTTCGCGGCGTCCAGAGCGACTACGGGCTGCGGGTCCTCCAGGAGCGAAACCTCATCTGCGAGGTCGGACGAAAGCAGACTCCCGGCCGCCCCATCCTTTTCGGAACCACCCAACAATTCCTGCATCAGTTTAATCTCGAAGGGCTCAACCAGCTTCCGCAGCTCGATGTCGACGCCATCCCGGCGTTGCCCGCCGAGTCTTCGGAGGCCGACGAATGAGCCTGATTCTGCCCCTCATCTTCAAACTCGCGGTGACGAGCTTTGCCGAAGCTCCGCACCCGCTACGCGATACCTCGATGGTCGCCGGGTGCATCATCGAAGCCAAGACCGGCAAAGTGGTGTGGTCGCGCGATAAGGACACGCCCCGCTATCCGGCCAGCACGACCAAGATCATGACGTGCCTGCTGATGCTGGAGAACTATGGTCCCGAGGACATCATCACAGCGCCGAAGGACGTGGACAAGGTTCGCGAATCCAGCATGAACCTGAAGCCTTTCGAGCGGGTCCGAGTCAAGAACATGGCCTACGCGCTGATGCTCCGCAGCGCCAACGACGGATGCTACGCTATCGCCATGCAGATGGACGGCTCGGTCAAAAAGTTCGCCGAACGGATGAATAACCGAGCGAAGGAGATCGGGTGCGAGCACACCCACTTCGACAATCCGAACGGCCTCAACGACAAAAACCACACGATTTCGCCCTACGATCTCTGCCTCATCGCCCGCGAGGCCATGAAGCGGCCCGACTTCCGCGAGGTCGTCAAGACCGAGAAGAAGATCATCGACCGGAGCATCAACACAAAGGATAGGCTGATGGTCAGCCGCAACAAATATCTTTGGAAGGACCCCTCCGCCGATGGCATCAAGACCGGGTGGACCATCCCCGCCGGCCACACCTATGTCGGGAGCGCGACCCGCAACGGCACCGAGTTCATCGACAGCCTGATGAACGCCCCGCACTGGATGGACGACCACCAGAAAATGCTCACTTGGGCCTTCGACAACTACGAAACGAAGCTCATCCAAAACGCTGGACCGATCAAGTTTCCCAATCTGAAGGTCGCCGCCGAGCTTCGCGACGACGTTTACGCCTGCGTGAACAAGAACCGCGACCGGGTGGAAAGTCTCTTCGTTCCCGCAACCGGTTCCCATACCTTCAAGAAGGGAGATGTCGTCGGCACCCTCGACGTGACCGACGGCGACGGCTACACCCAGCACATTCCCGTCTATGCCACCGAGGACCAGCCGGACGGCGCTTATGCCGCCGCCGCCGCGATTTCTCCCGGTGGAACCATGGGTTTGACCCTTTTCGCGGTTATCGGCACCCTCGCCGCCGGTACTATCATCTATCGTGGAATCATCCGTGCCCAGTCAAGAATCTGAGCGTCTGCATGTGCGCATCGCCCACTCCGGGCTGTGCAGCCGTCGCGCCGCCGAAAAGCTGATTCTCGAGGGGCGCGTCGTCGTCAACGGTCAAAGCGTGACCGAGCTTGGCGTGAAGGTCACGGCCGACGACGAGGTTCAGGTCGATGGCAAGACCCTTTCGGTGGCCAAAAAATACGTCCTGATCCTGAACAAGCCGGTGGGCGTGGTGACGACCATGCACGACCCGCAGGGCCGACCGACGATCGTGCAATATCTGCCCAGCTACGGCGTGCAACTCAAGCCGGTCGGACGGCTGGATAAGGAAACCGACGGCCTTTTGTTCGTCACCAACGACGGCGACATCGCCCTGCGAATGACTCACCCTCGGTACGGTCTGGAAAAGGAGTATCAGGCCATCGTCGAAGGTGTTCCCACCGAAAAAGCCCTGGACAAGCTTCGGGCTGGTGTCTTCATCGACGGTGGCAAGACGGCTCCCGCCAAGGTCGAAATCGTCTTTGCCGACGACCGCAAGAACTCGACTTCCCTTCGCATCACCATTCACGAAGGGCGTAAGCGGCAGGTCAGGCTCATGTGCGACGCCATCGGGCACCCGGTGATGCAACTCACGCGCATCCGCATCGGACCTTATTTTGTGCGTGGACTCCGCCCTGGCGAATGCAAACTGCTCAGCCAGGTAGAAGTCGCCAAGCTCCGCAAGATTTTGGGATTGCAGGAAAAGTAAATGCTGGCCGGCCTCACCAAGTACCAACGCTACGTCCTGATCATCGCTTGGCTCGGTTGGGTTTTCGACGTCATGGAGGCCAGCCTGTTCGGCCTCACCAAACAGCAGATGCTGGTGGAGATGCTCGGCAAGGCCGGTTACGATAAGATCGGACCTTATTGGGAGGGCTGGGGCCATACCGGAATGCTCCTCGGCTGGTCGCTGGGAGGGCTCATTTTTGGCGTCGTCGCCGACAAATGGGGTCGCTCGCGAACCCTCGTCCTCACCATCGGTCTTTACTGCCTCTTTACCGGCCTCACCGCCCTTTGCCAGACTCCTTTGCAAGTGGTGATCGCTCGTGGCCTGACCGGTCTTGGCATCGGCGGAGAATGGGCGGCTGGTGCCGCGTTGATCGCCGAAAGCGTGCCCAACGACTTCCGCGCGCGCGCCGCCGCTTTCCTGCAGACTGCCGCCGCCATTGGCTCGATCATCGGCGTCTTCGTGACGATGTCGGTCGGGAATCTCAATTGGAGGCTGGTCTACCTGGCTGGTATCCTGCCCGCCATCGTTTGCCTCATCGCCCGCCTGAAACTGGAGCCGGACGAGCCGACCACCCAAGAAAAGCGAAGCAACCCGTTTGTGGAGCTTATCCAAACCTTTCCGTACAACAAGAACCTCTTGCTGGCGGTGATCATCGGCGTCGTTGGCATCACCGGCGGCGGCATTCTGCCATTTTGGCTCCCGAACCTGGTGAAGCCGATCGTCTCCGCCGAGGCGCTTCCTTTCTGGCGAAACACGTCGATGATCGCCCTGCACATTGGCACCTTCGCAGGCGTGCTGGTCTTTCCTCCGCTCACCGACCGCTTCGGGCGTCGGCCCATGTTTGCCATCTTCGGGGCGCTTTCCGGCATCCTGCTTTTCTTGACCGCCACAACGGCCAAGACTCTGCCCCTCATCTTCATCCTCGCTCCGCTGACCTCGTTCTTCGCCCTCGGTCTCACGGCTGGGTTTGGGCTGTACTTCACCGAGCTTTTTGCCCATCGCTTCCGCGCGACCGGCTCGGGGATTTCGTACAATAGCGCGCGAATTCTCAGCGCGCCAATCCCGATCTGGATCGGCGTGACAGCCAAGACCGCCGGTGTCGCCGCGGCTATTGGCACTGTGGCGAGCATCTACTTCCTCATGCTCATCGCCCTCATCTTCGCCCCCGAAACGAAAGGCAAGCCACTGGAAGCTTGAATCCCCAAAGGCCGAGTCGCAGTAAGATGAATTGCGGAGAAGAACGATCCAAGAGCACGAGCTAGACCCGGAATCGCTCCTATCGGCGGAGATCAAGGACGACGAGCTGTCGGAACTGCTGGAGCGCTTGGCCGCCACCGAGGAGATGTTCAAACAGCCGGTCTCGACCATCCGCGACGTCGCCGAGCTCACCGATATCTCTCCCCTCGTCATCGCCCGAATCCTGAGCGATATTCGCGGTCCGAGCGAGTTCGAGCGGCTGCACGACCGGATGGACGGCTACGAGAAGCGGCTATCGGCCGTCGAGCGAAAACCGGTTTCGACTCCGCCATTTCTTCAGCCGCCGGTCGGGCCGGTAGTGCGTCCACCGAAGCTGAAGTCCGACCCCGACTGGGAGCGGTACCGCAACTGGATGGCCAATAACGACCCGCTGGATTTCGACAACGATCAGGAGTTGCGGCGAGACCGGGCCATCGTTTTCGGCATCTGCATCTTCCTCCTCGTGGTCGTCTGCGCGTGGTTCGGATTCATGCAGAACTAGGCACATTTGCGAATTTGGTGTTGCGCCGGTAATCTACGGCCATGAAGTTCTACGCGCCGAACGAATTGCCGAAAAACCACTCGGTGCCGGGTAGCACCGTCGTGCCGGTTCTTCCCTACCCCGATGTCCGCGAAGCCGTGGAATGGCTGACCCGCGTGTTCGGCTTTGCCGAGCGGCTTCGCATCGCCGAGCACCGCTCGCAGATGAACGCCGGAGACGGCGCGATCATCGTCGCCGAGTACATCGACCGAGACCAGCGCCCCCAGCGCGGCGCGAAGTACGCCTGCCACCAGATCATGGTCCGCGTGCCCGACGTCAACGCCCACCACCAGCACGTCCTGGACTGCGGCGGCGAGGTCCTCAGCGAGCCAACCGACTACCCCTACGGCGAACGCCAATACGTCGTCCGCGACATCGGCGGCCACCGCTGGATCTTCTCCGAAACGCTTCGCGACTCGCTTCCGAGCGAATGGGGCGACGAAAACGTCCAACTGCTGATACCATAGAAGCATGGAACTCGACGAACTGTCCGGGCGCATTGCCGAGATTCAATCTCGCGACGAGCGGCATCGCGTGAGCGTCGTGACGGCGGGGCTGAGCCTCATGCTCGTGCTGGTGATCTGGGCCATTTGGTACTTCCAAAACAACCCGGAACAGATTCCGGCACCCCAAACGAAGGTTTCCACTTCGCGCTAGGGTCTGCGGGTAGTTGCCGTAAGCCGCAAGCCGCAAGCGGTAAGCCGTAAGCCGTAAGCCGTAAGCCTTCGTAAAACGAGGCTATCCCTTGGCGAAGGGATCGGTGAGAGAATCGAACTCCTTAGATCCCGCCTTGGGAAATGCAGCGAAGCGACATCGGGACGAGGGATAGACGACAAACCCTCGTAATAACCGATTCATGACATGGTGACTGAACGCTGTGAAGCGGTGGGGATGCCCTCACCTATCCCCCGGTTCATTGCATTCACCGGCCCCTTCCCCAAGGGGCATCTTGGTTAGTCGGGCCGACTTCGAATTGCGAATGACTGCGTTACTCCCTGGGGAGGGTCCCGACGGCACTCGCTCTGCGCATCCAGTGCCTTCTAGCGTCCAAGAACGACCTCGGAGAGGTCGCAGACCTTAGATGCTGTCTTGTCAAGTGAGCCTTGCCTGTTTCATGAATATCTCTTGGCTGTAGTCTTCGTCATTCGTTAGGATTGCCCAGACGACGTGTGCGAGTTTCCTTGCGCATGCGACGATGACGGTCTTTTTGGATTTGTGCCCATGAGCCTGGATTCTTTCGGCGTAGGCTTTAAAGGCCGCGTCTCTTTGCTTAGCCACGAGTGCA